>JBOHFF010000055.1:0-9593 GCA_050699515.1 Pseudonocardiaceae bacterium | reverse complement strand
CATCTGGATCCCGATGTCCTCACGCGCCTCGGCCCGCAGGTACGGGGCGATGGTGTTCACCATGAACGCGGCGGCCAGCGGACGCACGGCCCGGCCGCCGAACTGGTCGTCCAGGCTCGACAGGTGCTCGGTCATCACGCGGACGCTGTTGACTTCTTGCTGGCCGATGTGGGTGTGCGGGTCGCGGCGTAGCCGCTGGAACCGCTGGGACACCTCCGGCCAGCCGGGGATGACCAGCGCGGCCGAGTACAGGCCCAGTCCCAGCAGTGCCCGCCGCGTTGGGTCCATGTCTGCCCTCGCCAGGTCGACCAGTCTCGCCACGATATCGGTGCCCAGGCCGAGCCAGGTGGGGTCGGTGGGACCGGGTGGCAGGTAAGCGGGTCCCAGACCGGCGTCCGCAGGCGTGACGGGACGGTACGTGCACAGCTGGTGGAAGCCGTACTGTATAGATGATGATTGAGCTGCTCTGGGGAGGAAGTATCAGCGCTGCCGATGGCTTTTCTTCGCCGCCCGTCGATGACCGGCTGTTGGAGATGGGCGCGGCGCTGGCCCGAGAGGCGTGCGCTCGGGTGGGTCTGCGGTGCGATGACCTGCAGCCGATGCGGTTGCACAGCAGTGGTGTGTTTCGCCTTCCGCGGCAGCACGTCGTCGTGCGGGTGAGCGGCGGCGCAGACGCGGCGGGGCGGGCGGGCAGAGCTGTCGCGGTCACTCGATGGCTTGCTGGCCTCGGCTATCCGACCGTGGTGCCGGTGACCGAGCTCACGCA
Source organism: Pseudonocardiaceae bacterium (assembly GCA_050699515.1). Classification (GTDB taxonomy): domain Bacteria; phylum Actinomycetota; class Actinomycetes; order Mycobacteriales; family Pseudonocardiaceae. Next base: position 8,827 of record JBOHFF010000055.1, on the reverse strand, counting down.
GCCGGTGGTGCTCACCGACTCCGACGGCGCGGCGAGCGCGGTGACGTTCTGGCATGAGATCGACATCGAGCCCGGTCCGGTCTCCCCCGGTGATCTCGGGATCCTGCTGCGGCGGTTGCACGATCTCTCCCGGCCCTCGTTAGAGCTGCCGATGTTTCGCCCGCTTGACCGGTTGGTGGAGGTCACGCAGTCGAGTCCCTGGCTGGGTGAGTCCGATCGGCGGTGGCTGACCGGCCGGGTAGCCGAGCTGCAACTAGCCCTCGCCACGGCGACGTTCGGGCTGGGGCCTTCGGGCCTGGTGCACGGTGATGGGCAGTTGGGCAACGTCATACGGGCGGCCGGCGGTAGCGTCGTACTGGCTGACTGGGATGGAGTGGCGATCGCACCGCGCGAATGGGACCTGGTGCCGATGGCCTTGGAGGAACGGTTCGGCGGGTCCCCTGAGCTAGTGGGCGAGCTCGTGACGGCGTACGACGCGGATCCGATCAGGGCGGAGGGCTGGGCGGTGCTGTGTGACATCTACGAGTTGCGTTCGGTGGCCGCGCACATCCGGCGGGCTCCGGTGTCGGTGCCGCATGCGGTGGAGGCGGCGCGGCGGATCGCATCGCTACGCAGCGGTGACCGAGGGGTCCGCTGGTATCCGGTCGGCTGACTGGTGAACCGTTACCCGCTCGCGGCGGCGAGCGTCAGGGTGAGGCGGTCGCGGAAATCCCGGACGGGGGTTCGCGTGGCGTACGGGGCGGAGTAATCGAGCAGTGTGCGCAGCCGATTGAACACTCTGCCGGATGTGGTCACCTCCGCAGCGACATCCAGCGCGATGTGGCCGTCGGCGGCTGCCTGGTCGGCCTCGGTGAGGGTGAACCGGGCTGCGGCCAGACTGATCTGGTCGAAGACCCGGGAGCGGTTGAAGCCATCGGGCCGGTGGGCCAGGGCGAACAGGGCCTGCTCTTCGGCTCGTCGTGCCAGGGCCGGGTTGTGTATGGCCGCGCCCTGCCAGGCCAGAGCGGCATTGCCAGCCAGCTCCGCAGGTCCGACGTAGGCGATGGCCTCCCTGTCTGAGCATTGTTCGGCCTCGGCGAGCAGGTCCACGGCGAGCGCGGCAGCGTGGCGGATCTCGGGCACCGTGTCGCTGCCGAGGGCGCCGAGCATCCGTGCCTTGAGGTTCCACAGCATCGCTGCGGCGGCCGGATGGCGACCGTGGGGCACGATGTCGAGACCGGCCTGCACCAGCTGTAACCCGGTAGCGGGCTGATCGAGAGCGCACATCTGGCGGGCCATGCACGCAAGCAGTCTTACCCGCAGCAGGACCGCCCGTGGGTCGCCAGATTCACGCGCCGCCTGCAGACCGAGGGTGAAGTACCGCTGGGCTGGGCCGTCCATCCGGACATCGTGACTCATCCAGCCGACCATTCCGGCGAGTTCGGCGACGGCCGCCAGCATCCGGTTGCCGACGGCCTCGGTGTAAGTCGTGTCGCGTAGCAGGTCGACGGCGTGTTTCAACTGTCCCACAGCGGCCTCGCGGCTGAGGCCACCGCCGATGGCGGCGTCCTGGAGACCGAACTGGGTGGTGGCGGCCTCAATGCCAGTGACTGTTGCCATCGTGAGTCGACTCGACCCGGGTAGGTCGTGTGCGGGCAGACCGGCAGCGGGGGCGTTGAGCCACCGCAGAAGAGGGCCGACCAGCGGAGATGTAGGCGGCCAACTCATCAAGAGTAAGGACCGCAACACAGGGATACAGGTGCGCCGCAGGAGCGCGAGCACCATGGCGCAGCTGCGGCCAGATCACCGTGGCCGGGATCGGCACATTCCAGGCACGGCCAAGGACCTCGGCAACGACCTCCGCATGCTGGCAGGTACCCCCGCTGAGCCACCGCTTCACCGCGATGTGGTCGTAGTACAGCTTCAGGCCGTGCCGCTTCGCACCCAGATCGTTCACCGCCGCAGCGAACTTATCGAGCGAGTTGTAGCCACTGTGCTGGATCAGAACGGCCAGCACCGGGTTGGCGACACGTGTTGGCAGCTTCATGGATCCCCTACCGCACCCCATCATGGGATGTGATGGTCTGCGACCGCAGAGTACGTGACTGGACGTCGATCCTCTTGCCGGGACGCACCTTCCGCGCACCCGGCCGCGCATCATCCGCGATCTGTCGGCGACCCGATTGCCCTGCCAGGCTCGTGTCACGTCGAGCGGCAAGCATACGACCGGGCGCTCCGGGCGGCGAGCAGTGAACACGGAACCGAAGGACTTCGGTTCTCTGGCCAGCGGCGCGCCAGGGGCCGGAACAGCACGTCCTTGCGCCGCAGGAGAGGAGTGACCACATGGCGACCAACAGCGAGGTCCTGGACGACCTCACGGCGGATCTGTTCGACCTCGACGCCAGGACGGTGGACGGCGGCCTCCTGGCCGTCGACACCATCACCGACAACGGCTGCGGCACGCTGCCCGCCTGCAGCTACCCCGACCCGCAGCACTGACACCGGCCTCACGATGCGACGGGCCACGACCCTCACTGAAGGAGAGCGCGCTGTGGCCCGTCGGATCTTCACCGCCCGAACCGACGTGCTCGCGCGTATCCCCCTTCGCCCCGTGCGGGGCCCGAGCTGGGACGCCGGTGCCACGGACCTTCTTCTGGACGAAGCTGTCACCGTGGCCAACGGGTCGGCGCGGAATGCGGCTGAGCGTACTGGCGCCGGTGCGTTGACCTGGCACGCCTACGCGACGCGGTCACGCACACGCACCACCCCGCAAGGAGTTTTCGCCGGCGTCGCCACCGCCACGTTCTCACCGACACCGGAGCTGCGCCTGGGCGCGGACCATCAGACGGCCACCTACCCCGACCCGGGATGGCTGAGCAGACTGGCGCACGTCATCATCGACGGAGCCGCAGGCCTGACGAAGGTTACGTTGACCACCAGCAATCTCGCCGTGGTGCGAGGCGACCGCTGCGAGATCGAACGTCCGATGGACGGCGTCAGCTCGCGGCTGGTGACGACCAGCGTCCGCAACACCGAGGTGACCGCGTTCGTCCTGCGGACCTGCCGGAACGGCGCACCTGCCGAGGCGGTTCTGGCCAAGATTGCCAGGCGATGGCCGCGAGGGGCTTCAGCTCCGCGGTCGCGTCTCCTCCGCGAACTGATAGACAGGGGTTTTCTGCTGCACGACCTTCTTCCCGAGGATCCGCGATGCGATCCGCTGGGGCACCTGCTGGACGGGCTGCCAACCGGCTCACCGCATCGCCGTCTCCTGGAACAGCTCCGCGAGTGGCTCACCGAGGCTGACCATCACCGGGTGGGTAGCCCGGAGAGGCTGGCACTGCTTGCAGACGCCCTTGCTGCTGCCCGGGAGATCCTCCCCGCGAGTCGGCTCCTGCGCACCGACACGGCGGCGGATGCCACCGTGACGCTACCCGTTCAGGTCGCGCAGAAGGCCGCCGAGGCCGCTGACGTCCTGTGGCGGATCGGCTGGGGAACCGACCCGCTTGCCCCCTACCACCAGAGGTTCCTCACCCGCTACGGAGTCTCGCGGGCGGTGCCGCTCCTGGATGTCCTCGACCCCGTTGTCGGCTTGGGCCCGGTCGACGACGCCACGGCGATCGGAGTCGGGGCCGAAGACGCCGGCCGTCAAGCGGTGCTAGCACGGCTGCTATCCGACGCCATCGCCCAAGGCAGGACCGAGATCGCCCTGGACGAGGCGACCGTGGACCGGCTGACGAACCGCAGCCCGGCCTCTGCTCCCCGCAGCGCCGAGATCTACGTCCGGGTCCTCGCCACGGACACCACGGCTGGCCGCAGGTTCCAGGTGGCGGTGTCGGGAGGCTCGCAGGACGCGCTGTCGACCGGCGGCCGGTTCGCTCCGCTGCTCGGCCGACCCCTGCAGCCCCACGAGAGGCAGGACGGAACACTGGTCGCCGAACTCGTGGTGCGCCCCCGCGTTGTCGCCCTCACATCCGTCACCGTCGAGACAGGGCTTACCGCCCACCGCATCCCGGTCGGCGTTGTGCCTCGACCTGGCGACCTCGACCTCACGGACCTGACGGTGTTCTCCGACGGCCGTCGGCTCATAGTGTGGTCGCAGGTCCACGACCAGCAGGTGCGTCCCGTCTTGTACGCGCGGACGGCGCTGCCGCTCCTGCCGCCGGTCGCCCAGTTCCTGGCCATGGCCGGTCATTCGGGGGAACGGCCGTGGCACTGCTGGTCGTGGATGGGCGTCACCGCGCCGTTCACCCCCACCGTCCGCTACCGCGGTACCTGGCTTGCGCCCGCCCGATGGCTTCTGCCCCCGCACCTGATCTGTGCCGCGACGAGTTCAGACCGGTGGGAGCCCGCGCTGCGCTCGTGGCGCTCAGCCGTCTGCCCGAGGCCTCCCGACGTGGTGGTCACCGACGACGTGGACCGGCAGTTGTCGCTGGATCTGAGGCAGGTCGACGACCGCGAACTCCTGCGCCGCTACGTGCGGCGAGGTCTGGCCGCCGTCACCGCACCGCCCCAGCGACCGCCGCCGTGGCGGCCGTGCCGCCGGTTCGCCGTCCAGGAGAGGGCCGGTATCTTCCCGGCGGGCACTGGCTGTCACTCGCCGTCCAGGCTCCGGCCGCCTGCCATGAGCAGATCCTGCGGTCGCTGGAGGTGTGGGTGCAGGAGATTCCCGACCGCTGGGACCGGTGGTTCTGGCTCCGCTACCACGACTCCCATCACGGCGAGCAGATCCGCGTCCGGTTCCACGCCGACCCCGCCGAGGTTTGCGGCGTCGTCCTGCCGTCCCTGTCGCGGTTGGCGGCCGATCTTCAGCTGCAGCGCCTGATCTCCGGTTTCTGCGTCGAGCCCTACGACCAGGAGATCGAACGGTACGGCGGCCCGGCCGCCATCACCGCTGCGGAACGATTCTTCGACGCTGACAGCAGACTCGCCCTCACCGTGCTGTCGGCCACCCGGCAGGAGGAGGAGCGGCTGGCCATCGCCGCGAACGCGACCGCCGTCATCGCGGGACGCATCGGCAACGGAACGGTTTCCCTCCGCGGGCGGCTCGATCGCGTCTCCCACCGCCGCGTGAACGCACTGAGTGCCCGTGCACGAGACGCAGCCGCCCGCCCGTTCCCACCCTATTGGGAAGCGGCGCTGGACACCTACGCCGCCGCGCTCGCCTCCCCGCCCGGCGAGGGCATCGCCTCCGACCTGATCCACCTTCACTGCAACCGGCTGGTCCCCGGCCGAGAACATCTCGTCCGGGCTCTGGCCGCTGACCTGATCGCCCGCCGCGTCCACCTCACCGAGGGATCACGATGACCATCGCCCTGCCCGACCCCCGGCGGCACCAGGACTCCATCCGCCGCTGCGTCAGCTGGATGGCCAGCCGGGCCACCGCTGTGGCGGCCTGGCAGCAGGACCGGCGCGACACCGGCCACGCCGGAACACCCTGGCAGACCTACGACCTCATCAACGGTCTGTCGGGTATCGGTCGAATCCTTCTGGCCGCCGCCGAGGCCGGACACACAGACGCCGAACCCGGCCTCCTCGCCGCCAGCAGCTCCCTCACCACTATGATCAATACCTCTGACGGGGACAGGCCCGGCTGGTGGAGACCGACCCCGCACCACCCCGCCGCGCTCGCCGACCCGCACAACTGCGACGCCGCGAACACCGGGCTCGCCCACGGGATCGCCGGCCCTCTGGCCTTCCTCGCGGCCTGCCACCTGGCCGGACGGGGCTCCGCCCGACAGGCTGAGGCGATCCGTGCCGCCGCCCGATGGCTGCTTCGGTGGCGGACCGGCGACGGCTGGCCGCCGCAGATCACCGCAGACGACCTCGCCGGAACCGCCACCGCTCCTAGCACCCGAGGTCGCCGCGACGCCTGGTGCTACGGCGCACCGGGTATCGGCGTCGCGCTTCTGGCCGCCGGCCACGCGCTCAACTACCCCGACCTGATCGGCGCGGGGCGGACTTCGGTCGACGCGCTCGCCGCCCGCCCCGGCACATGGGATACCGAAGGCCCCACCCTCTGCCACGGAAGCGCGGGAGTGCTGCTGTGCGCCGACGCGACCGGCAGCACCACCACCGCGGACGCCGCCCTCAAGGAGCTGACCGCACAGTACGACCCGCGGCTCCCGTTCTTCTTCCAGCACCGCGACCACGGCCAGGCGACCAACGAGCCGGGGCTGCTGGTCGGCGCGGCCGGAATCGCCTTGACTCTGGCCGACCGCAGCGAACTGGCCACTTACTGGGCGCCCACCGCGTGGACCGCGGCCCTTCTGCTGGCTATGCCGTGTCAATCCTCGGCCACAGTCACGACCGAAGGTGGGCTCCCTTGATGAACACCGACACCCTCGCGACCGCAGACCAGCTGCACAGCGGCCTCATCGACCTCCTGCTGACCCGCGGAAGCATCAGGTCCAGCCGGGTCGAGGCCGCGTTGCGGTCGGTGCCCCGGCACCCCTTCCTCCCCGACGTCCCGCTGGAGACGGCCTACGCTCCCGATGACGCCGTTGTTACCAGACGAGATGTCGCCGGCGTGGCGCTCAGCTCGGCGTCCGCGCCCGCAGTCGTCGCGACGATGCTGGAACAGCTCGACGTCCAGCCCGGCGACCGTGTCCTGGAGATCGGAGCTGGCACCGGCTACAACGCCGCCCTCCTCGCCGAGCTGACCGGCTCGACCGGCCACGTCGTGACCGTCGACATCGACCAGGACGTCGTCCACGGAGCCTGCGGCGCTCTTATCTCAACCGGGTTCGAGCGGGTCGAGGTGCTGCGCGCCGACGGCGCCGAGGGCTACGCGCCCGGCGGGCCCTACGACCGGATCATCGTCACGGCCGGGGCGTGGGACCTGCCACCGGCCTGGTGGCAGCAGCTGGCCCCTGCTGGGCGGCTAGTCGTGCCGCTGCGGATCATCGGCGGTACGAGCCGCTCGATCGCTTTCGACCGCCGCGACGATCATCTGGTGAGTCGATCCATGGCGACCTACGGGTTCCTCGCCATGCGCGGGATCGGCGCCCGAAGTGAACCGGCCGTCGTTCTCGCCGACACCGTTAGTCTCCTGCTCGGTGACGGACGCACCGCGCCACCCGAAGCCCTCTCCCGCTCCCTCGCCCAGCCCTCGACCCGCTCATGGTCGGGGATCTCGATTCGTTCGGGCCAGCCCTTCCAGGACCTCGACCTGTGGCTGGCCACCACCAGCCCGGGGTTCTGCCGGATCGTCGTCCAACCGGAGGCCGTTGCGGCGGACCTGGCGACGCCGGCCTTCCGGTGGGGCGGCGCGGCCGTGACCAACGAGACCGACTCCTTCGCCTACCTCACCATCCGACCCGCTGAACCCGCGGACGGTGGCCCCACCTTCGAACTCGGTGTCCGCGCGCACGGACCCCACCGCGACCAGCTGACCGCTTCGCTCCTGAAACAGATCAGGCGGTGGGACACCGAGCACCGCGACACCACCCCGCGTATCGACGCCTACCTCAAACCCGCCCAGGTCACCGTCGCGACAGTCATCGACAAACCTCATACCGTGCTGGCCGTCACCTGGTAATCCAGATGACCCAGGCCCCCCGCGAGGACATCGCCCGCCGCTTCCCCCTCGTGCCCCGCGCCAGACCGTCCTGCCACCGGCTGGACGTGCGTGTCCGCCAGGTCGCCGACCTGGCTAACACCGCCCCCCGCGACCCCGCCCAGGCCCTCAAGACAGCGGCCGAAGCCCACAACCTCGCCGCGCTGATCGCCAGCGACTGCGGCTTGGCCACACTCGCCCACGACCTGTGCCGCAGCCAGTTCGAGATCTTCCACGCCGCCCGGCCCTTCGACACCGCGACAGCGAAACTCGCGCTCCAACCCCTCATCAACCTCGGCCGACTCCACGCACGGGACGGTGACGGCACCGCCGCCCACCACCTGATCGAAACACTGTTCGCGGCCGTCCGGCACCAGACGGCTATCACCCTCGACGACACGACCACCGACCTCAGCGGCCTAACCCGTACCCCCGACGACCACCGCGAGATCGTCCAATGGCTGTGGACCGTGCTCCTGGCCGACGGAACCCGAGCCCTCACCCAGGCAGGCCGATGGGACCAAGCCCTCCGACATGTCCAGGACCACCACGGCATCGGTCAGCGCCTTCTCGACGGCCGCCAGATCGCGATCATCGCCCACCACGCGGCCGGCGACCACCAGACCTCAGCCTGCCTCCTGTCACAAACCCCTACCCCCACCCCATGGGAAGTGGCCACGGCAGCCAGCCTGGCTGTCCTCACCGGGTACGACACCCCGAACACCGCCGCCCTGGTGAACAGGTATCTCGCGCTCGGCGACATCCCCCCGCAGGTGGTCTTCCGCACCCGTCTGGGTCTGACAGTCCTCGACCTCACCGACGACCAGCCCGACCCACGACTGGCCCACGCGATCCAGACTGACCTCCTACGGTCACAGGACGCCTACGCCGTACGTGATGTCCTCGCCCATAACGGATACGCATCCCTGGTCTCCTCGTCGGCACGCGGCACGCTGACCTGGCTCCTGGACGCCTCCGGGCTGGGGAAAGGAACCATGCCCCCAGAGCTCCTGGACCAGCTCACAGCAGCAACGGTAACGACCGAAGCATCACTCGCCGAAGCACTCACCGCCACCACCTAAAAAACTGAACCGTTTCGGCCGGGCGGCTGTCCGAGGACGCGTCGCTGGATCGCGGCCTGCGTGCAGTACTCGCCCATCACATTCTTCCACTTACTCCCGACGGTGAGGTCCAGATCCAGACCGACGAGCCGACCGACGCGGCGGCCCTGAGCAGCGTATTGGCCAAGCCTGCCACCCAGGCATGGACGGGGGTCACCATCCCGCACGGAAC
>JBOHFF010000054.1:0-101627 GCA_050699515.1 Pseudonocardiaceae bacterium | reverse complement strand
CATACCTGCCGCCTCTCACGACGGCTTTTCCACGGACGTTCACCACCATGGCTCATTCACCACAGCAGCTCGTGGCGGTTTGACACCAGCACCTGCATGCCGATGCCGAAGGACCTACCTTCATCTCTGCAACAGCATGGTCGCTGTAGATCATTCTGTCTTCTACATCAGAACAACACGGCTCCCTTCAGGACACACCAACGCCTTAGCCGAATCCTTCAACGCTGCCGTGAAAGTCGAACGGGTCAACCGCACCGTCTACCCCACCCGCGAACACGCCCGAACAGATGTTGCCCGGTACATCGAATTCCGCTACAATAGTCAACGTCTCCACTCGGCACTCGACTACCAGACCCCACAAGAGGTCTACGACGAGTACCTGAACCGGCACTCCGCAGCATGAGGTAGCAATTAATCAGCTGTCCGGAAAAGACGAGGCGGCCCACCCGACCAACGCCTCCGACGACCCGGAATCCGATACACCAAAATCATCCCAGACTGCGGCCTCAGCATCCGTAGCGACACGCCACAACCGTTTGTGACGAAGAGCCTGTAACTTGTCGATCACGTGGCTCGTGCAATCAGAGCTGGTTGGCTAACCGTAGACTTGAGGGTGTGACGGAACAGTTGACGGTGGTAGTGGGACGACGCGCGGCACGGGCGATTTTGATCGACGACCTTGGTCGGCTGGTGTTGATCAAACGGATCAAGCCGGGGCAGGCGCCGTACTGGACAGCGCCGGGCGGCGGCGTTGAGGACGGCGACGCCTCGGTGCAGGCGGCGCTGTATCGCGAACTGGCGGAGGAACTGGGTGCCAAGGCCACGGACGCCTCGCAGGTGTTCCTGTTCAGCTCGCCGTCGGACTCGGGGGTCGCGGTACAGCACTTCTTCGTGGTGCGGCTGACCAGCCTGAACGAGTCGGCCCGCAGCGGCCCGGAGTTCAATGACCCATCGCGCGGAGGGTACGAGCTGGACCGTGTTGACCTGCGCGGAGACGATCTGGCCGCGATCGACTTGAAGCCTGCCGCGTTGAAGGAGTTCATCCTGGCCAACCGGGAAGCGCTTCTGGTCGAGGCGGGTACCGTCGGCTGATCTAGCTGCCCCACCGCAGGTAGGCGGGGGTGGCGCGACCGGGCAGGGTGCGCAGGGCTCCGTGATCGACGCCGAGAGTGTCGCGTAGTGCTGCTGTTTCTCCTGGCCACTTGGCGTGGGCGAGTTCGTCGAAGGTGAGCACGCTGCCCTTGGTGAGGTATGGCCGGATGGCGTCGATGGTGTCGCAGGTCGGCTCGTAGAGGTCGAGGTCGAAGTAGGCCAGCGCGACGACGGTGTGCGGGTTGTCTTCCAGGTAGCGCGGGAGAGTTTCGCGCACGTCGCCTTGGATGATGAGGGTGCGCCGGATGTGGCCGAGGTGTTCACCCTGCTCGTGCGCGTCCAGAACGTCACGTAGGTGGCGCGGGTAGCCGTCTGTGAGCGCGAACCTGCCCGCGACTGCGCTCGGGCTGGTCGTGTCGATGTCGGTCACCTCGGGGAAGCCGGTGAAGGTGTCGAAGCCGATGATCCGGCGGTGCGGGTTGTACGGCTCGTAGACGCCGCGCAGCGCGGTGAGGGCGGCGAGGTGGCGTCCGCGGTGCACACCGAACTCCATGATCACACCAGGAACATCGACGATCATCCGGTAGAGCGCGTCGAGTGAGAGCAGGTCCGTCAGCGGTTGCCTGCGCAGGTATAGCGCCAGGTTGTCGACCAGTTCCTCGGGCGGGATGGGTGTGCTGGCCAGCAGGTGGGCGAGGCGGTGGCGGACCGCTCGCTCGTGGTCCGATTCTCGCGGCAAGATCCGGTCGTTGGCCGGCTCGTTGATCACAGGATCTCCCTGGGTGGTGCCCATAGGTGGGCGGGGCAAGGTGGAAAGTCGCTGGCGTAGCCGAAGATGTCGGCGGGGTGGCGGTCCCCGTGGTGCAGGGCGGCGACGGCGCCGATGAGCAGCCGGTGGGACACGATCAGCACCGGGCCGTGCTGGGTGGCGAGGTCATGGGCGGTGGTTGTGGCTTCGAGGGCGCGTTCGGCGAGGGTGGGGAGGCTTTCTCCTCCGGGAAGGGCGCTGTCCGGGTTGTGGGCACGTTGGTTCCGCCAGGCGCTGTAGCCGGGTGGGTACTGCCTGGGGGCGAGGCCGAGGACGCAGTGCGGGGCTCGCCATTCGGCGAACGCGCTGATCGGGTCCTCGAGGCGGCATCGAGCATGTCGGCGGCGATGGCGGCTGTCTGCCGGGCGCGACGCAGAGGGCTGGATGCGATGAGCGCTGGTTGCCAGCGGTGTTTGTGCAGCTCGCGGGCGGTCAGCTCGGCTTCGACGATGCCTGCGATGGTGAGCGGGCTGCCGGGGCGGGCGTGGGCACCGGGTCGGCAGAGCCCGTCGTCGCAGGTGCCGTGTCGCATCCAGAGCGCGGCGGGTTCATGTCATGCACCAGCCCCCGTCGACGGTGAGGCACTGGCCGGTGATGAACCCGGCGTCGGGCGAGGCGAGGAAGTCGACGACGGCGGCGATGTCTTCGGGTTGGCCTCAGCGTTTCATACACTGCCGGTCGAGCTGCCGGGTGAGCATCGCGGCGTGGTCGGGGATGACGGCGTGTTCGGCGGGCACTTCGATGGAGCCCGCCCGGACGCAGTTGACGGTGACGCCGTGCGGTCCGAGTTCTCGGGCCAAGGCGCGGACGAGCCCTTCCAGGCCGCTCTTGGCGGCGATGTAGGCGGCGAGGTCCACGCGGCCGAGTTGGGTGAGTACCGAGGACACGGTGATGATGCGGCCGTGCCCGCGTGTAATGAGCGCGGGGGTGACGAGTTGGGCGCAGGCCGCGTGGGTGATCAGGTTGATATCGATCTGCTGGCGGAAGGTGTCGAGATCGAGCGTGTTCCAGGGGATACGCGGGTAAGCGCCGGCGTTGGACACGAGGAGTTCCAGTCGGTCGGCAGCGTGCTCGGCTTCGCGCGTGAACGTGTCGATCGTCAGGGGCTCGGTGAGGTCACCCGTGACCGTGACCGCGCCGCGTTGTTCGACCGTGGCGAGCACGTTGTGCAGGTCCGGATCGCCGTGGAGGTGGGTGAGGATCAGGTCGTAGCGGTCGGCGAGGCGTGCGGCGATGGCCGCGCCGATGCCGGTACCGGTACCGGCTCCGGTGACGATGGCGACGGGACGGGCCATGAGTCAGTTGACCTCCGTTCGGGATGATGTGAGGGCGAGGAAGTTCGGCAGAGCCGTCGCCGGGTCCAGTGCTTGTGCCAACAGGGCGAGGGAGAGCGCCGTGTCGCGGGCTTCGAGGTCGGCGAGGTTGTAGACGGCGAGCATCCGCATCACCAGGTAGGGGCGCAGCCAGGCCATCGGGTCTTCGATGCCGAGATGGCGAGTGATGGGATGGACGATCTCGTTGAGGTATCGGCGCAGGGCATGTCGGCGGGCGGTGCTGGGCGTGTGCCGATAGTCGATCGCCAGGGATGACCCGCTGTGCTCGACGTGGACGGCGGGCACAGCGAGGCTGTCCGGGGCGACGGCTGAGGGGTGATCGCGGAACGCGGCGCGGTTGTAGTACGGGGTGAGCCACGCGCCGTGGAGACGTTGGTAGAGCAGGAAGCAGGCGAACTCGCCGGGCAGCGCGTTGAGTCCTCCGGCGTCGTAGTCGAACCACACCGGTCCACCTGCGGGCGACCAGCCGATGTTGATGTCAGTGGGGTCGCCCTGGGTGACGGCTGCCCAGACCGGGCTGTGGCGGGCGAACTGGACCCGTAACCGGATCATCAGATCGGCGAAGTCGACGGCGTGTTCCTGACCATTGACGACCAATCGGAGGTTCGCCAGGTCCTGTGGCCGGACTCTCCCTGTGCCGGCTGTCATCGGCCATGGGGCGCCTGCCCGGTAGTACCGGTCGAGGCGGCCGTCGGGCGCGGCGCGGTCGCCATAGAGCTTGCTGATCGTCTCCCGGTTGGTCGTGCGCCGCAGGGTCGAGCCGATGGCGTTCTGGTAGTGGTCGAACACGGCTGTCAGGCAGGCGTCGAGGCGGCTCGTGTCGCCGGTTAGGTCGGCGTGGGTAATCTCGTCGAGGAGAAGGCCGTTGTCGTGTCCGAGGTACGGCCAGCGGTCGTAGACGAGCACGGTCCAACGGGCGACTCGCCGTGCGCCACGCAGCCGCGGCACCGGGTAGAACGTGTGGAGCCGGGCGTGCCCAGCGCGTTCGGCGCGAGCCTCGTCATGGTGTGGGTTGGCCTTAACGAACAGAGCGTGTCCGGCCCAGTCGACGTGCCAGGTGTGGTTGGCCGTGAAGCGTCGGTGATTGGTGATCCCCAGCATGAGCAGTCACCACCAGCCGGCGAGTTCACTGGCGAAGTCGGCGACGGTCTCCGCGGGGATGTCGGCAAGGCTCGCCGACTGCGACCACAGGTCGTCGTCGAGGTGGTCCCGCACTGGGCAGCGGTCGGCGAGTGCGAGCATCTGGGAGAACGGGGTGGCGATGGCGTGGTGACGCGCGCTTCCGGTGGTCCACTTGGTGTGCGCGTGGCGGCCGTAGAGGCCGATGACGTGCGGGCCGGTTCTGTCCGGGCGTTCGGTGAGCGCGGCCAGGTGGGTCAGTCCCGTGTCGTTGCCGATCACGACTTCGGCTGACGCGAACACGTCCAGGCAGTCCACGGCATCCAGGCCGACCAGAACGTCGATGCCGTCGAACGTCATCGGCGCTGCGTCGGTGCTGGTGATCAGGGTGAACGTCCACGGCGCGGGGAACCGCGTAGCGAGAACGGCCGCGACGCGGGCGAAACCGCTTGCGCTGTAGTCCTTCCGGCTCGGCCAACTGGTCGCCGAGACGAACACGACGTGGAACGGTCGTGCCCGCTCGCTAGCCCTGAACGTCGGGAGTGGCGAACGGTCAGCGGGCAGCCGGACGCCGAGGGTTTGCTCTGCGGCGAGGTAGTACCGCATCGGCAGGTCGGCGTGGACCTCGACGAGTTCATCGTCGAGGATGTCGAGCCACGCCTGGGGTCGTTCGGGGACCGCGTAGAAGGTGAACCCTGTTGCCTGTCCGGTGTGCACCGCGTGCGGCCCGTTGCTGAAGTTCGTGCGCAGTGGTAGTCGGCAGCGTTGCATCAGGCGTGGGCGCGGTCCCTGGTATTGCAACTCGGTGTCACGTCCGGTCCCGTCGGCGAGGGCTTGGACGAGTCCGAGCGCGAGCAGAACATCACCGAGCCCGCGATCCCCCAGGACCGCTGACCAGCCACGTTGGCCGATCACGTCCGCGCCGCTGGTGTAGGAGGGGAGTGCCCCGGCCGCGCGCCGGAAGGGCAGCGCGCGGGCCAGGGGTGCGTGCTGGCGGGAGACGATGACCGGTCCGCCGCGTCGGCGAATCACCGGGTCGATCGTCCACGGGCTCACAGTTGCGTGAGAGTGCACAGCGGTACTCCCAGCGATTCCAGCAACGTTCGCGCGTTGCCGGTTGTGTCCTCGATCAAGCACGCGATACCGGTCACCTCGACGGTCGAGTCCCGGAGCACCGTGATCAGGTTGGCCAGCGTGTTCCCGGTGGTGATCTCGTCATCGACGATGAGCACGCGGGCTCCCGCGAGGTCGCCGTAGGTGAAGACCTCGGTGCGGCGGGCGTGGGGCTCGGTGAAGCATCGCTTGTGGGGCAGGTCGAGGTCGAGTTTCCAGGCGAGGCGGTATGGCAGGTCGCTGGCCAGGGCGAGGGCGACGGTGGGCAGGATGCCGCCTGCGTCCAACCCGAGCAGAACGTCCGGGGTCGTGAACTCCGGGTGGCGTGACCATGCCTCCCACAGGGCGCTGCCGGTGCGCAGCAGGGTGGCCGGGTGTACCTGGTCGAGGATGCCGTCCAGTTCGTGGATGATCCGGACATCCCGAGTCTGCGAGGGCACGCCGAGACGGCCCACGCGCTGGGCCTGGTAGGCGAGGTCTTCCGGGATGGTGGTCATTCGCTGGTCCTCACGGTGTGGTCGAGTCGGTCGAGGTAGGTGAGCAGCCGGTCCGTCGCGTCGACGAGTTGCCGGCAGAGAACCGGATCGCTGGGGCGACGGATGAGGTCGGCCAGATCGGGCGGTGCGCATCCGGCGGCCGGGTGAAGCTCGCGGAACGCCGTGAGCACGTCGGCGGCGTCGTGGAAGTCGTGCCCGTCGGCCCGCAGGAGGATCTTGGTCAGCAGTACCAGGTGCTTGTGCACTGCGCGCACGTCCGGCTGCTCGGTGGCGAGCAGGCGCCGGGTGGTCATCAGCACCAGGCCCAGCTCGCCGCGACTGGTGCGGTCTCCGTGGGCGCTGACCGGCACCGGCAGGAGGTAGTCAGCTCGCCTGTAGAGCACGCCGACGCCCTGGGTTGCGCGGCGCAGGGACTGCACGACGCGCGGTGGCACCCGCAGCGCGTCGATGTCGGCGGTGGTGAACATGCTGAGACCGATTTTGATGTCCTCGGGCGCTGGCAGGGTGCTGGCCACGCCGCGCAGCCACGCCGCAGGCGCGGTGTCCCGGACGACGAGCAGGTCGAGATCGCTGCACCCGTCCAGCCAGCTCGCGGTCCCCGTGCTGCCGGTCGCGAGCACGAGGGCGACCTGGTCGTCGAGAACGTGATCGGTGGCCTGCCCCAACCACTCGCTCTGCGTCACCGGGCCACTCGCGTGAAGCGCCACCCTCGGCAGGTCTGCTGAGGATACGATTCGGTTGACGGTGAGCTTGAGCGCACTCAGCGGCCCCGAGTTGTCGACAACGTGATCGGCGATCTCGGCGATCCGTTCCGCGCCGCGTGCGCGCTTGGTCGCGTCACGGCCGCGCAACTGGCTCTCGGATTCCGCTGCGCGGCTTGCGCGGACCGTCGCGTCCGCATCGACGTACACGACCTGACAGCGGTTGCCCAAGACCCGCTTGAGGTGTGCGGTCGCCTCGAACCGGTGGGCGCTTTCCAGGCTGATCGTGCACGCCTTGGTCGTCTCGGCGAACCGAAGGATCTCCTCGCTGAGTCGTTCCGCCTGTTCCCGTTCCGACCAGCGCTCGTACGGGTCGGAGGTCCCAGCCCGCAGGGCGGCGACCTCCAGCATGTACCCGATCTTCAACCGGGTCACGCCGTGCTCGTCGCGCAACAATTCGCCGACGGTGCTTTTGCCGCTCTCGGACATTCCGCCCAGCACCCACAGCCGGTCCAGCACGTCGTCCGGCAGCGGTTGCACGTCGACACCCGCCTCGGCCAGACAGCCCCGGACCCGTCGCTGGACGTCCAGGATCGGGGCGTCGCCGAGGTCAAGCACCGCGTTGTACTCCCCGCATTCGACCTGAACGGCCAGGATCTCCGCTAGCGTGCGCTGGTAGGTGGCGTACCGCTCGCTTGCCGGGTTCGGCTCGCGCCGCAGCGCCTCGGCCGCTTCCCCCGCGGGATCGTCGGACCGGCGTAACAGCACGTGCACTTCGCGGCGAGGGGTGGCGGCCGGGAGATCGGCCGCGAGGTGGTCCACCAGCCGCAGCGCCTTCGTTGGCGACAGACCGTCCTTGAGTACGGCGGTGGCGGCGCAGGTGGCCCGGAGCATGGGCTGTCCCCGGTCCTCCAGGGCAAGCGGTCCGCTCGCGGCTCGGCGAGCGACGTGACTGCCCAGCATCAACCCGACGTGCTCGGCGGTGGTCGAGCCGACGAACCACCAGTGGGCGAAGTCGCCCGCGGCGACCTCACGCCACCGGGCGTCCCAGGCGTCGACAGTGCCCACGAGGTGGGCGTCTGGCACTCCACGGTGCAGCCAGGCGAGCTGCGTGGTCTTCCCGACGTTGTCCACGCCGTTGAGCGACACCGACAAGTGGTGGTCTTCGTCTGCGGTCACGATGCACTCCGGTAGGTCTTCAGGGGCCGCCATGTCGGGAGCCGTCGGTGGCCGGTGGCGACGTCACGAATCAGGTCGTCGTAGGCGTCGGCCCGCTCGGCGAGCTGCCGCAGCGCCAAGCGGGCTCGATCACGAGCGTCATTGGCGTTGATCAGGCTGTTCGCGCGCACCCACGCGATCGCCAGGCGGTCGACTACCGAGCCGAGGGTTTCGGTGTGCAGGGAGGCGTCCGCGCGGCTGTGGATCTGGCTGGCCACCCACTCGTCGACGTGTTCCACCAAGGCGACACGTTTGGCGTTGAGTCCGTCGATGAGCCGCTTGCTGGCGGCGATGTCCTCGGCGGACGCGCCCGGAGCGCGGCTGGCATCCTCGGCTTGCCACTGCCTCTGGTGATGAGCTGCCAGCTCGTTCGCCGTGTCCAGGACATGCTGTCCCGGATGGTCGCGGCTGGTGGTGTCGCGGAACGCCTCGATGATCGAGGCGGACCGGGGCAGGATCTCCCGCACGTGCGTCACGTGCGGCTGCTGCGCGGTCGACTCACCGCTGTCAGCCATGGTCGGCTCCTCCCTTAGGTCGACTTGCGCGTGGGTGCGCCTGCGCCGAGGGAGGCCGGGGCATCCTCGGCGCAGGCGCGGCTCTACTCAGGCGAGGTTTGGCCGGGTGCCGCTGGCCGGACGCGCCAGCGACTCGACCAGAACCCGTTGAACATTGGCCGAAGCGGACAACACCCAGCCGACGCCGGATGGCGGCACCTTCCAGCGGTAGGGCACGCCCTCGCGGGCCGTTGGCGGCAGAGGCAACCATGCCCCGGCCGCGTGCAATTGCCCATGTGCGTTCGCGGCCAACTCCGGGCGCAGCGGTTCACCGTTGCCACGGACGAAGAACAACCACGAACTGAACGGCGTCGCGGCGACCGGACTTCGCTCGGACGGCAGAAGCCGCGCCAGGGCGCGCTGGCCGTGGGTGGCGGGCACCTCCACCGCGTTGACCCCCGTTCCACACGCCAGCAGTACCGAGTACGGCCGCCGTGTCCACCATTCCAACGCCACCTCGGGGTCGGTCGTCGTGGCCAGTTGCCACAACGGCGCGGCCGGTTCCAGCCCGGCCGCGCCGCGCTTGCCCAGCCAAGCCCCGTGCTCGGCGAGTCGGTACGTTCCCGGCAGCACCGGCCAGCCATGCCGTGCCAGATCGACGGCGGCGGCGCGGATCTCCGTCCACGCGAGTCCCGGAATCCCCGGTAACAGAGGCGCGATCAGCAGTCGGCTAGCGGCGCCAGTGTGATCACTCATCGGTGTTCGCCCCCTGTTGACCTGGTGTGATGGCGTCTACGAGTTCACCAGCCAGCAGGGACGAACACGACCACAGCAAGTGCCCACAGTTGGGCCACATCAGGGACATTGGGGGGACATTCCTGATCTGCGGTTGCGATAGGCCCTACCGTTGATCCTGTGCTAGCCGACGAGCCCCGCATACCGAACACCGTACTGATCGCCTTGCGTGAGCGGGCTGGGTTGTCCCAGCAGGATCTGGCTGACGAGCTGACCAACCTCGCCGCCAGCAGGTACGGCAAGCACCCGCAGATCACCCGCAAGACGATCGGCCGGTGGGAACGCGGCGAAGTCGCATGGCCACAATCCTTCTACCGCCAGCTGCTGGCCGAGTTCTTCGGCTGTGCGGGAGACGAACTCGGGTTCCGCAAGCCGCGCCCAGTGCGACCAGAGCATGACCAGGCCGAGGCGATTGTCGCGCCGCTCACGTTCGCCACCGCGCCCACAGATGCGGAACCGCATGTCGAACGCGACCAGGACGAATGGCGCCAGATCCGCGCGGCCTTGGGCAGGCATCGCCGCGATCTCGCCGTGCTCGCCGAGTCGCTCTAAGCGATCTTGCCTGGCCACAGTTCGAGTAAGACCACTTGGGTGCCCCCGGTGGGATTCGAACCCACACTGCGGCCCTTTTAAGGGGCCTGCCTCTGCCTTTGGGCTACGGGGGCGCTCGCCTAGCGTAGCCAAGGCCACCAGGCGGCGGATCACGAAGTGTCGGGTCACGGGGCGGCGTTGGCACGGACGAAGTCGGCTTTCGGGTCGTTGATCTGGCCCAGCGAGACCACCTCGCGGCGGAACAGCAGGGCGGCGGTCCAGTCCGCCACGATACGGACCTTGCGGTTGAACGTCGGCATCCGGCTCAGGTGGTAGGTGCGGTGCATGAACCAGGCCACGATGCCGGTGAGCCTGATCCCGTAGATCTCCGCCACCCCGCGGTAGAGGCCCAGGCTGGCCACCGACCCCGCGTACCGGTGCTGGTAGTGCCGCAAGGCCTGGCCGCGAAGGTAGGCGATCACGTTCTCGGCCAGCACCTCAGCCTGGCGGACCGCGTGCTGCGCTGACGGGCTACAGACTGCATTCGGATCGTCGGAGGTCAGGTCCGGCACCGCCGCGCAATCCCCGGCGGAGAAGACATCCGGGCAGTCCACCACCTGCAAACTCGCCTGGCAGCGCAGCCGTTTGCGGTCATCCAGCGGCAGGTCGGTCTGCTGCAGCACCGGGTTCGCCTTGACCCCCGCTGTCCAGACGATGGTGTCGGCGTCGAACTCGGTGCCGTCATCGAGGACCACATGGCCGTTCTCCATCGTGGTGACCCGGGTGTTGAGGAAGATCTCGATACCGCGTTGGGTCAACCGCTTCAGGGTGTAACGACCAAGTTTCTGGCTGACCTCGGGCATGATCCGGCCGGTGGCCTCGACCAGCACCCAGCGCATGTCCTTGGGCTCGATGGTTTCGTAGTACCGGCAGGCGTAGCGGGCCATGTCCTGGAGCTCGGCGAGCACCTCGATGCCCGCGTATCCCCCACCGATCACCAGGAAACTCAGCAGTTTGTGGCGCAGCTGCGGGTCGATCGTGGCGTCGGCGGCCTCCAGCCGGGACAGCACGTGGTTGCGCAGGTAGATCGCCTCGCCGATGGTCTTGAATGCGATGCCGTGCTCAGCGAGCCCGGGGATGGGCAGCGTGCGCGCGATGGAACCCGGCGCCATCACCAGCACGTCATAGCCGAGCTGCTCGACGCTCCCGGCCAGGTTCTCGATGGTGGCCACCCGGTGGGCGTGCTCGACTCCGGTGACCCGGCCGCACACGACGTGGCAACGCCGCAGCACCCGGCGCAGCGGCACGACCACGTGGCGCGGCTCGATCGACCCCGCAGCGGCCTCGGGCAGAAACGGCTGGTACGTCATCTGTGTCTGCGGATCCACCACGGTGATGGATGCATCACCGTGGCTGAGCTTGGATTGCAACCCCAGCGCGGTGTACATCCCCACATAGCCGCCGCCGACGATGAGGATGCGGGGCGGTTGAGCAGGCGCACGAACCATGCCACCAGTATCCCCTTCACCGCCAAGGTGTGCTCGGGCTTACCGAATGATTGAGATCACGCGGGCCCGATCTCAGCCAGCTCAGCCGCGCGGCGCAGCACGGCGACCAGCATCGCCGGGGTGAGCCGACCGGTGAAGGTGTTCTGCTGGCTGACGTGGTAGCAGCCAAGCAGGTGCAACCCGTCCAGGGCGATCTGGGTGCCGTGCCCGAAGCGGGGCCGCGGGGTGGGCACCGGCCAGCCCGCGGCGCTCAGCGCGGGCAATAGCGCCTGCCAGCCGAACGCACCGAGCACCACCACCGCCCGCAACGTGGGGCGCAGCAGTGCCAGCTCGCGGATCAGCCAGGTCCGGCAGGCGTCGCGTTCAGCGGGGGTGGGTTTGTTGGCCGGCGGCGCACAGTGCACCGGGGCGGTGATCCGGGTGCGGTGCAGCGTCAGCCCGTCACCCCGGTGCGTGGCAACTGGCCGGTCCGCCAGGCCGACCTCGTGCAGTGCCGCGTAGAGCACGTCGCCGGAACGGTCCCCGGTGAACATCCGGCCGGTCCGGTTGCCACCGTGCGCGGCCGGCGCGAGCCCGACGATGGCCAGCGCGGCATCCGGCGGGCCGAACCCCGGCACCGGTCGCCCCCAGTAATCCTGGTCACGGTAAGCGGCCCGCTTCTCCCGAGCGACCTCCTCCCGCCAGGCCACTAACCGCGGACATACCCGGCACTGAGCGATCTCCTCATCCAGTCCCGCCAGCTCCCCGCGTGTCGCGCTCTCGTGCACGCTGGACATCAGCCGAGGCCGAGCGCGATGCCGTCGAGGATGTCGTGCTCGCTGACCACGAGCTCGGCGATCCCGGCACGGGTGTGCAGCGCCTCGGCGAGCACCCGCACGATGAGCGCGCCGCCGGCGATGACGTCCACCCGTCCGGGATGGATCACGGGATTGCCGGCGCGCTGCTGATGCGTGGAGGCCAGCAGATCCGCAGCGGTGCCACGCAACTGCTCCAGCGACAAACGAGACAAGTGGGTGCGGTCGGAATCGTAGGCAGGCAGCCGCTGGGCCACCGCGGAGAGCGTGGTGATGGTGCCTGCCACCCCGACCCACGTGCGGGCCTTGTCCACCGGAACATCGGCGAAGGCCTCCCGCAGGGTCTGCGCCGCGAACTGCTCAGCGGCGCTGACCTCCTCCGGTGCCGCAGGGTCTGAGCGCAAGTGCCGCTCGGTGACCCGAACGCACCCGACGTTCACCGACCGCGCCGCCGTGACCTCCGCCCTGGTCCCATCCCAATCGCCAAGCACCACCTCGGTGGACCCACCGCCCACATCGACGACCACGAACGGCCCGTCAGCGGGATCCAGGTCACCGACCGCGCCGGTGAACGACAGCCTCGCCTCCTCATCACCGGTGATCATCTCCGCATCGGTATCGAGAGTGCTGCGCACCATCCCGAAGAAGTCCTCCCGGTTGGCTGCATCCCGGATGGCCGAGGTGGCCACCATCCGGACCCGTTCGGCATCCGCCTGCCGTGAGATGGCCGCGTAATCGGCCAGCGCCACCCGGGTGCGCTCCAGAGCCCCCGGAGCCAGCCGCCCAGTGGCGTCGACATCTTGACCGAGCCGGACGATTCGCATCTCCCGATGCACATCGGCGAGCTTGCCAGCGTTCAGGTCTGCGACAAGCAACCGAATCGAGTTGGTCCCGCAGTCGATCGCGGCCACCCGCACCATGCCCACCTCCGAAGTTCTGCTCAGGCGCCTACCGTAGTAGGGGCGTTCGGTGCGCTCCAACACTCACCGGCCGACCCCGCGGTTTGACCGGTTCGGCCCGCATCACACGCTTGATTTCTCAACTGGACTCTGCACCCGTGAACTGGACTCCGCACCCGTACAGGTGAGCACGACACGCAGAACACAGGAGCACGACACGCGGGGCATGGGAACGCGACACGCCGGGAAGGGGGGTGGCTAGGCGCAGGGGCCGGGGGTCCACCAGGGGGCGAGCTGGGCTAGGACCTCGTCGCCGAAGGGGTTGATGCCGGGGCCGCTGGCCAGGGCGTGGGCGACGTGGACATGCAGGCATTTGACTCGGCCCGGCATGCCACCGGCGCTGACCTGGGTACCCAGCGGCTCCAGGGCGTCACGCTCGGCCAGGTAGGACTCGTGCGCGGCCTGGTAGGCGGCAGCGAGCTCAGGATCCACCGCGAGCCGATCAGTCATCTCCCGCATCGCGCCACTGGCCTCGATCCGCCCTACCAGGCCGGCCAGCCTGCTGCAGGTCAGGTAATACAACGTGGGGAACGGGGTGCCGTCCGCGAGCCGCGGGGAAGTTTGCACCACGGTGGGCAGCCCGCAGGGGCAGCGGTGCGCGACCGACCGTAGCGCCCGCGGCGGGCGACCGAGCTGCGCCGCGACGGCTTCCCGGTCGGCGCGATCCACTGCCTCATCCATCGTTGATCGACTTCCAGAGCTGGTCGTACCACAGCTGCGCGGGAGGTCCGCCGCCAGGAACCACGGTGGCGGCGGTTCCGCCCGGGGGGAGCTGCACCAGATACGGGGTCTCCCCGGGGTGCACGTAGCGCAAGCGCTCGCGAGCCTGCACCTCGGTGTACTCCGGATCGTCCAGTAACCCGCGGCGACGCTCCAGCTCACCGATCTTGTCGGCCAGGATGTGCTGCTGTTCGTATACCGCCGCCAGCTCAGCTCGCTGGCCCACGTAGTTGCGCAGCGGCACCGCCACGCTCAGCACCAGCACGCAGACCACGACCGCGAGCACCGCGGCTCGGCGACCCGATGTGACGCCCACCGCGTGACCGATCCGTGCCCCCAGCGGCGGGATCGGCGCCGAGCCACCGGGCACACTGCTGCCCCTGGTCGGCCCGGCCCCACCCATCGGGCCTAGCTCTCGGCAGCGAACCGGGCGAACGCCAGGTCCCCGGCATAGCGGGCGGCATCACCGAGGGTCTCCTCGATGCGCAGCAGCTGGTTGTACTTCGCCACCCGTTCCGACCGCGCCGGCGCGCCGGTCTTGATCTGCCCACAGCCGATCGCCACCGCGAGATCGGCGATAGTGGTGTCCTCGGTCTCACCGGAGCGGTGGCTCATCATGCAGCGGTACCCGTGGGACTGGGCCAGCGCCACCGCGTCCAAGGTCTCCGACAGCGTGCCGATCTGGTTGACCTTCACCAGCAACGCATTGGCCGCCCGGCGGGTGATGCCCTCCTCGAGTCGCTCCGGGTTGGTCACGAACAGGTCATCACCGACGATCTGCACCCGATCGCCGAGCTCCGCGGTCAGCCGGACCCAGCCGTCCCAGTCGTCCTCGGCCAGTGGGTCCTCGATGGACACCAGCGGATAGGCGTCGAGCAGCCCGGCGTAGTAGTCGATCATCTGCTCGGCGTTGCGGTCCCGGCGCTCGAAGGTGTAGACGCCGTCGGTGAAGAACTCGGTGGCGGCTACGTCCAGCGCGAGCGCGATGTCCCGGCCGAGGGTGTAACCGGCCTTGTCCACCGCGGTGGCGATCAGGTCCAATGCCTCGGTGGCCGCTGGGAGGTCGGGCGCGAAACCGCCCTCGTCGCCGAGTCCGGTGGGTAGCCCCTTGGCCTTGAGCACCGACTTCAGCGCGTGGTAGACCTCCGCGCCCCAGCGCAGCGCCTCCCGGAACGAGTCCGCGCCGATGGGGGCGATCATGAATTCCTGGACGTCGACTCCGGTGTCGGCGTGCGCGCCCCCGTTGAGGATGTTGAGCATCGGCACCGGCAGGACGTGCGCGTTCACGCCGCCGACGTAGCGGAACAGCTCCAGGCCGCTGGACTCGGCAGCCGCCTTGGCCACCGCGAGCGAGACCCCGAGGACCGCGTTGACACCCAGCCGGGACTTGTCGGGCGTGCCGTCCAGGTCGAGCAGTTTCTGATCCACGACACGTTGCTCGATCGCCTCTACACCGATGAGCTCGGGTCCGATCTCATCCAGCACGGCCGCCACCGCTCGTTCCACACCTTTGCCCAGGAAACGCTCGGGATCACCGTCGCGCAGCTCGACCGCCTCATGCTGCCCGGTGGACGCCCCGGATGGCACCGCGGCACGGGCCAGCGTGCCGTCATCGAGGGCGATCTCCACCTCGACAGTCGGGTTCCCCCGCGAGTCCAGGATCTCGCGGGCGCCAACCTCCTCGATAACAGCCACAAACACTCACTCCTCGTCGACAACGGGCAGGGTTAGCCTAATCACGGTGCGGCACTCCCGTCCGGAGGCGCGCGCAGATGATCGAATATCAGCACTCGTGTAACAGGGCGTGTCCGCGTACCGTTGGTGTGACCATGACAGCCGCCGACCGCCCCGTGGACGTCGTCGAGCAGTTCCGGCTCGCTGAGTCGCTGGTCTCCGAACGGCGTCCGCTGGACGCTCTGCGCGAACTGGCTCCGGTGCTCGATGCTGAGCCGGACGCGCCGAGTGTGCAACTATTGGCTGGCCGAGCCTACCTGCAGTCGGCCCAGTTGAACCGCGCCGAGCAGGCTTTCCTGCGGGTACTCGACCAGAACCCTTCCGACCACTACGCGCGCTTCGCGCTGGGCCGTACATTGCAGCGACAAAGTCGCCTGGAGGAGGCTCGCGCGCAACTCGCGATGGCAGTGGCCATGAACCCCACTCCGGACTATCAGGAAGCGCTGAATGAAGTGCGGATGCGGATAGCCAGTCGCTAGTCATTCAGTTGATACAACTATTCAGGTGATACAACTACTCTCAGGTGACACCTTTGGCGTTACGTGCGTAAGTCTGAGCGAAACCATACACCTCTTGTGCGTATTCGAGAGACTCATTGTAGGACAAGATCCCTTCAAGCCAATCGCCACCGGTACTCAAGTTCCGGTCGCCCGCGCACAGGTACTGCGCAGCGGCCAACGCGGAGTCGTCGATGCCCTGTGGATCGGTGACACCATCCCGGTTCCCGTCCGCCCGCCACTTCGCCCAGGTAGACGGGATGAACTGGAAGGGACCGACAGCGTGATCCCACACCTTGTCACCATCGAGCAGACCATTGTCGGTATCCGCGATGGCCTTGACTCCGGGAGCGCCGTTCAACGGTATTCCGATGATCGGCTCGGATGGGCGACCGTCGGGCTCGAGTGTGCGACCCTGGAATCCACCGTGCTTGGACTCCACGGCGGAGATCGCCGCCAGAGTCACCCAGGTGATGCGGCAGTTGGGCTTCGCAGCGGCCATCGTTGCGTGCGCATTCGCATAGGCCTCCAGAGCGCGCTGTGGAATATTCGTGACGCGACTCATCCGGGTAGCCCAATCGGCGAAGGCCAGCTGGGGACCGCCTACGGGCTTCTCAGGCTCGGTGATCTGCAGCGGAATCGTGACGGTCTGGCGGCCCGATTGACCAGCAGGCCGGGCAACCTCGTTACTCGCAACAGGCTGGGCAGCGGGCTCTGCGACATCCGGCAGCGCAGCGGGCACAGCCAACGCAGCCGGGGCAGGAGCAGCCAGATCACGGTCGGGTAGCGGAGCGGCGACCGAGCCAAGACCGGCGAGCAGCAGACCAGCCGCGACCACTGCGCCGCCGGAAAGCACTCCACGTAACAGGTAGTGCGACGCTCGGGGCAGTCCCCGACGCAACCACTGGTAGCCAGATCGCCCGGTTCGCGCACCGGCTCGCTCGTCGCCGCTCATACGACAGATCAACGACCGTCACTCAGCGGAGATACGCCAGCGTGTGGACTACCCGTGAGTAGCCGGCCAGTACTCCCGCCACTGCGCCGCAGTGAGCCGTCCGACATCCAACCCCGCGGCTCTGGCCGCACTCTCAGCGACGCGCATGTCGTCAGCGAAACGTCGGGCGATGGCGCGCAGCGCCGCTTCGGGGTCCTCACCGGCCAGCGTTGCTGCGGCGGAGCGGGCAAACAGCGACGCGCCAGTGTCACCGTCGGCACCGGCCCTGGAGAAGTCAGCGCCGGGCAGCAGGTCCCTGGGTAGCCCCGCCCTGCTCGCCCGGGACACCAGCTTGGCCGCCAACGCCACGGCAGGCTGAGCCAGCGCGACCCCGTCGACGCTGGACTCGCGGCGCTTCTCGACCCGTTTGAGCTGCTCCCACCGGATCTCCTGCTCGGCGGCGGTACGCACCTGCTCGCTGCCGGCGAAGACGTGCGGGTGCCTGGCGACGAGCTTGGCCACCAGGTCACCGGCCACCACGTCGATGTCGAAGCCGCCTGGCCCCTCCTGGGCGACCCGGGCGTGGAAGAGCACCTGCAGCAGCACGTCACCGAGCTCCTCGCGGACCGCGTCGGGGTCGCCGTCCTCCACTGCCTGGTACAGCTCGTAGGCCTCCTCGATGAGGTAGGGCAGCAGCGAGCGGTGGGTCTGCTCGGCGTCCCACGGGCAGCCGCCCGGAGAACGCAACCGGTCCATCACCGCCGTGGCGTCCAGCAACGCGGTCCCCGCCGGTTCAGGGACATCCAGCACCACGGCGCCACCGGCCACCCAGCGCCCCGCCGCACCGGTGCCGGGATCCATGGTGAGCAGCATCCCGTGCACGGCGTCACCGACGGGATGCGCTCCGCACAGCTGCGTCAACTCGGCCGGCACGTCGGTGTCGGCGTACAGAGGTGCCCCGTCCCGCAGCAGCGGCGCCACCGCAGCCGGTAGCACCGCACCCAGCCGGTAGGACAGTGCGACCACCACCGGCTGGGCGGCGAGAGGACTCACGCGCGTGGGGCCGCGCGCAGTGGCGCCACGAAGCCGCCGGTCTCGTTCTCGTCGGAGACGACCTGGAGGTTCACCGGATCCCACACCCCGTAGCGGGGACTCAGACGCACCCCCACCTCATCACCCACCCGGGCCAGCTGGCGCAACCCGATGGCCTCCAGCACCACGGGTTGGATCTGATCGAGTTGGGGGGCATATTCGGATGCCTCGGCACCACGGTTGGCGCGATTCTTGACAACCATGATCACCCAAGGCTTGGTGTCATCGAGCTGGAACGCGACTACCGTGCCTTCGGCGACGCCGAACGCCGGGGTGGTGGCGAAGATCGGATCGTCCGCGGCGACGATGCGCTTACCCAGCTCGGCGTCCTTGCCGGCGCGGACGTCCGCGTCGATCAGCTGCCGGGCCCGCTTGGACCCGGCCTGGGCGAGCTCCTCCACCCGCTGTTTCGCCGCGGTTCGCGTGGTGGCGGTGGTGTAGTCGACGGTGACCGCGCTGTTGCGCAAGGCGGCGCGGCCCAGCGCCGCCATCAGCTGCTTGTCCTGGACCCGCTCCCGGTAGGAATCGACATCGAAGATGGTGCCCTTGGATGCGACCTCGGCACCCCCGGCCTCGATGATCACACGATTCACCTGCGCCTGGTCGACGATCAGGCCAGAGCGCCGCGCGGCGATGTCGAGCAGCTGGTGCCTGATCTGCACCGTGACGAGCCGGCGCGCCAAGTCATCGAGCTGGTGGTCCGCCGCGAGCTGGGCCCGAGCCTGCTGACCTTCTTTGGCCAGCACGGCCATCAGCTGGTCATGCACCTGGCTCAATGGGATCACGGTACCGTCGACGAACGCGGCAGCGCGGAGCTGATCAAACCCGCTGGGCTGGTCGAGACCGCTGGGCGCTCCTACGCCACAGCCGCCGACCAGCACCCCCGCGGCGAAGGCCCCAGCGAGCCCGACCGCGGCACGGCGGCGGACTGCGCCGAGGACACGCAGGACGCTTCGCACGGGCGCTACCCTCTCACGCTACGCGGTCTGATCTCCAGTTACCCGGGTGCATCACTACTCGCGCGTGTTGCGAAGCTGCTGAAAGCTCAGCTGCCCGCCTCGGGCAGTCGAGGCTCGATCATCTGCGCGATCCGCAACGACTCGGCACACGAATCGATCTTGGGTCCAGTGGCGCCCAGCTGCGGCGCCACGCTGACCACCAGCGACACCGATCCTCCATCGATCAGCTGCTCGCAGTCGGTCCCCTCATTCTCCACCCCGAACCGCACCCCGGCCCGGCCGTTCACCTTGTTCTCCGCAAAGGTGATCAGCGCTGGGCCGCGCTCGCGGGCAATGTAGGAGGCGACTGTCTGTTTGTCCCGCTCCAGGGCCAGCGCGAACGGCGTGCCCCGCCAGTAACAGCCGACCGCATCCTGCTGCTCAACCGGCTCGCGGGTGTCCGGCCTGATGCCCAGCTGGCTCAGCTCCTGGTCGGTCAGGATAGTGCACATATCGACCCGGCTCGAATCAGCCACCGCGGGCGGAGCAGTCCCCGACCCCGACGCACCGCATCCAGCACCGAGCAGCACCGCCGCCATAGTCGCCATGGTCGTGACGACCTTGTGGACGTTCGTCACCGCCTGCCCTCCTCGTTAGCCCGGAAGTGACCGTACTACCGCTGGGTCGGCGGGGTGAGGACCGCGGTGACCAGCCGGGTGCACCAGTCGAGGAGGTCGCGGTCGCGTAGCGGCGGGGCGCCGATGCCGGTGGAGCCCTCGCTGGGCCGGGGCACGGACAGGGTCCGCACGGTGGACTTGTACGCCGCTTGCGGGTAGAGCCGGTCCAGCCGCACCAGCTGGGAGTCCCGCAGCGTGACCGGGGCGAAACGCAGCCGGGAGCCCTGCACGGTCACCTCCGAGACCCCGTGCTCCCGGCACACCTGGCGGAACCGGGCGACGTCGAGCAGGGTCACCACCGGGGGCGGCAGGGCACCGTAGCGGTCGCGCAACTCGTCGGTGATGGCGGTCAGGGCGCCGGCGTCGACCGCCTCGGCGATCTTGCGGTAGGCCTCCAGCCGGAGCCGCTCACCGGGGATGTAGTCGTGCGGCAGGTGCGCGTCCACCGGCAGCTCGACCCGCACCGGGGTGGGCTCGGGCAGACCATCGGAGGGGGCCGCGCCGGCCGCGCCGCGGAAGGCGTCCACGGCCTCGCCCACCAGCCGGATGTAGAGGTCGAAGCCGACCCCGGCGATGTGCCCGGACTGCTCCCCACCCAGGATGTTGCCCGCGCCGCGGATCTCCAGGTCCTTCATGGCCACAGCCATGCCGGCGCCCAGCTCCGTGTGCTGGGCGATGGTGGACAGCCGATCGTGGGCCGGCTCGGTCAGCGGCGTCTCGGGCGGGTAGAGGAAGTAGGCGTAACCGCGTTCCCGCCCGCGCCCGACCCGCCCGCGCAGCTGGTGCAGCTGGGCCAGCCCGAGCAGGTCCCCACGCTCCACGATCAGCGTGTTGGCGTTGGAGATGTCCAGCCCGGTCTCGACGATCGTGGTACACACCAGCACGTCGTGCTCGCGGTGCCAGAACCCGGCGACGGTGCGCTCGAGCTGATCCTCGTTCATCTGCCCGTGCGCCACCGCGATCCGAGCCTCGGGCACCAGCTCGCGCATCCGCCGGGCGGCCTTCTCGATCGAGGACACCCGGTTGTGCACGTAGAAGACCTGCCCGTCGCGCAGCAGCTCGCGGCGGATCGCGGCACCCACCTGCTTGTCGTCGTAGGCCCCGACGTAGGTGAGCACCGGGTGCCGGTCCTCCGGCGGGGTCAGGATGGTCGACATCTCGCGGATGCCCGCGAGCGACATCTCCAGGGTCCGTGGGATCGGGGTGGCGGACATGGTGAGCACGTCGACGGCGGTGCGCAGGGCCTTGATGTGTTCTTTGTGCTCGACGCCGAAGCGCTGCTCCTCATCGACCACCACCAGCCCGAGGTCCTTCCAGCGCACGCCGGTCTGCAGCAGCCGGTGGGTGCCGATCACGATGTCCACCGAGCCGTCGGCCAGGCCGCGCAGCACCTCCGTGGCGTCGGCGGGGTTGCTGAACCGGGACAGCCCACGCACGGTCACCGGGTAGGAATGCATCCGGTCGGTGAAGGTCTGCAGGTGCTGCTGGGCGAGCAGGGTGGTGGGCACCAGCACGGCCACCTGCTTGCCGTCCTGCACGGCCTTGAAGGCGGCCCGCACGGCGATCTCGGTCTTGCCGTAGCCGACGTCGCCGCAGACCACCCGGTCCATCGGGACACCGCGGCGCATGTCCGCCTTGACCTCGTTGATCGCAGCGAGCTGGTCGGGTGTCTCGGTGTAGGCGAAGGCGTCCTCCAGCTCGGCCTGCCACGGGGTGTCCGGGCCGAAGGCGTGCCCCGGGGAGGACTGCCGGGCCGCGTAGAGCTGCACCAGCTCAGCGGCGATCTCCTTGACGGCCTTGCGGGCCCGGCCTTTGGTCTTGGCCCAATCCGACCCGCCGAGCTTGTTCAGCGTCGGCAGCTCGCCGCCGACGTAGCGGGTGATCTGGTCGAGCTGGTCGGTGGGGATGTAGAGCCGGTCCCCCGGGTGGCCGCGCCTGCTGGGTGCGTACTCCACCAGCAGGTACTCCCGGGTGGAGTCGCCGACGGTGCGCTCCACCATCTCCAGGAACCGGCCGATGCCGTGCTGCTCGTGCACCACGTGATCACCGCCGCGCAGCGCCAGCGGGTCCACCGCGTTGCGCCGGCGGACCGGCATCTTGGCCATATCCCGGCTGCCGGTACCGCCCCGCGCGCCGGTGATGTCGCTCTCGGTGAGCACCACCAGGCCGAGCGCGGGGACCAGGAAGCCGTCCTCCAGGGTGCCGCGGACCACCGTGACGCTGCCCGCGACCGGCGGCTCGTGGAGTCCGTCTGCGGCGTGCACCGCCGGCACATCGGCGTCGTGCAACTGCTCGCAGGCACGCTGGGCGGTACCGGTGCCGGGCACCACCAGCACCGCCGCACCGCCAGTGGCGGTATGCGCCCGCAGGTCGGTGAACGCACGCGTCACGTCGCCGTGGTAGGCCTGCGCCGGGCTGATCCGCAGCTGCAGCGGGCCGTGGGCGTCGGTGGTCAGCGGGCTCAGCGTCCACCAGGCCAGCCCGCTGGCGCGGGCATGCTCGGTGACCTCGCTCAGGCTGCGGTAGGCCGAGGCGGTGACATCCAACTTCGCTAGACCGAGCGCCGCGACGTCGACGGGGGCGGCTCCCCCACCGGCGGCGACCATCCAGGACGCCTCCAGGAACTCCTGACCGGTGCGGACCAGGTCGGCAGCCCGGGTCCGGATCCGTTCCGGATCGGCGAGCAGCACATGGGTCCCCGGCGGCATCGCATCGGTGAGCAACGCCAGCTCCGCGGCGCCATTTCCCTTGGGGGCCAGGACCGGGATCAGCGACTCCATGCCCTCAGCCGGGATTCCCGCGGCGACCTTCTCCAGCAGCTGCGCCACCGGCCCGGGGGGTGCCTGCCCGACCAGCGCGGCCGCGGCGGCCCGCACGCCGTCGGTGAGCAGCAACTCCCGGCACGGCGGGGCGTAGAGCTCGTCGGCGGGTGCCAGCGTCCGCTGGTCGGCGACCGCGAACGAGCGGATCTCGGAGACCTCGTCGCCCCAGAACTCCACCCGCAGCGGATGGTCGGCGGTGGGTGGGAAGACATCGACGATGCCACCCCGGACTGCGAACTCGCCACGCCGATCGACCATGTCGACGCGGGTGTAGGCAAGATCGGCCAGCCGGGCCAGCACCCCGTCGAAGTCCTGCTCCTGCCCGGGGTGCAGCCGCACCGGAGCGATCTCACCGAGACCGGCGATCATCGGCTGGATCAGCGATCGCACCCCGGTGACCACGATCCGCAAGGGGGCAGCGTCCGCAGTGCCTTCAGTGTCCTCTTCGGGGTGAGCCAGCCGGCGCAGCACCGCCAGCCGCCGCCCCACCGTGTCGGCCCGGGGGGACAGCCGCTCATGCGGCAACGTCTCCCACGAGGGCAGCTCCGCGACCACCCCGGCGCCCAGGACCTCGGCCAGCTCGGCGCTCAGCTCACCGGCCTCGCGGTCGGTGGCGGTGACGGCCAGCACCGGGTGGCCTGCGCGGGCCAGCGCGGCCACCACCAGTGGTCGGGTGGCGGCCGGCCCCTGCAACTCCAGCGCGGGGGTAGCTGCCCTGGCGAGCAGCTCGCGCAGCGAGGGTTCAGGCAACACGGCCTCGAGCAGGCCGGACAGGTGAGCGGACGTAGTTGGTAGCGCGGTCGCTACAGGCACCGTGGTGGACCTTTCGAGCACGGGCGTCTTTGACCCAGAACGGACCCCTGCCCGGGACGCGACCGGCGCACGGGGGTCGTGCCCGCCATGATACCGACCGGCCTCCTCCTCCGATCGCCCAGGGTTGGTCGTGTGTTTTGCGGCCTCGGCGAGGGGGTTGGTAGTCCTCGAAGTGCATGTTAGGTGCCGTGACCAGCGATCTCGGTAATTTCCGGGCACGTCGCGTTGTACGCTGAGGACGGTCAATCGCTTATCTGCCTCTTAGTCTTTGACAACGCGTTATTCGACCCGAAATGTAAATGGTGGGGTGGGAACATTGGTGACCGCTGGGGGGCGGGCCGATCCGGGCAATCTGGCCGGTCCGACATGACGAGCATTGTACTCGGCGACGATCATGCGGTGTTCGTGGAATCGCTGGTCTCGGTACTCGCCGGCCATGGATTCCGCGTACCGGCGGTGGCCCGGAGTCTGGCCGGGACGATCGAGGCGGTCCGCCATCACAAACCGGACGTCTGCCTGCTGGCACGACGTTTCTCCGATGGTGACGGAATCACCGCGATCGGCCGGATCACGGCGGTGAGCCCGACGACCCGGATACTCGTACTCGCCGCGGACCGTGATCCTGATGCGATGCGCCAGGCCGTCCGATTGGGAGCCGCCGGCTACGTCCACAAGACCTGCGGTGTCCGCCAGCTGGTGCACGCGCTCAAGCGGGTTATCGGCGGCGCGGTGGTGCTGGACGCGCCCCGGGCGAGCAGTGCGCGATCGGAGGTCTCGGAGGCCCGCCGGCTGGCAGCGCACCTGACCGCCCGTGAACGGGAATGCCTCGGTCTGCTGGTCGAGGGACTCGACACCCCGGCGATGACCGTACGGCTCGGCGTCTCGACGACGACCGTACGGAGTCACGTCCAGGCGCTACTGACCAAACTCGGCGTGCATTCCCGGCTCGAGGCGGCCACCTTCG
The DNA here is from genome assembly GCA_050699515.1 of Pseudonocardiaceae bacterium. Taxonomy (GTDB): domain Bacteria; phylum Actinomycetota; class Actinomycetes; order Mycobacteriales; family Pseudonocardiaceae. The sequence continues at coordinate 77,473 of JBOHFF010000054.1, read as the reverse complement.
CGGTGCGCTACGACATCGTCGATCACGATCAGCACGGCCCGGAGGGCCGCACGAGGACGGGGTAGTCGTGCCTGGGTCGGTTATCCGGGTGTTGCTGGTCGACGACCAGCAGATGCTGATCGAGGCGCTCGCCGCGAGGTTGTCGGGCATACCCGACATCGTCGTCGTCGGGTACTGCACGACGCGGGATCCGCAGCCCGATCGGCTCGCCACTGTGGCGCGCCCGGACGTGATCACCATCGAGGTCGAGCAGGCGGGCGACGCGACCGCGCTGCTCGGCATGTTCCGCACCGCCTGGCCACCGACGCGATTCGTGGTGCTCACCGCGAGCCGGGACCCTGATCAGGCGGTGGAGGCCGCGCGGGCGGGCGCCGACGGGTGGGTGTCCAAAGAGTCCTCGATCGACACCCTCGCCCACGCGCTGCGCTGCGCTGCTCGCGGGCATGCCAGCTTTCCGCCGGAGCAGTTGGGCCGCATCCTGACGCAACTACGGGCCGACGTCGGGCGGGCACAGCGTCGAGAGGAACCGCTGGCGGTCCTGACCCCCCGGGAGCGCGACGTGCTGATGCGCCTGGCACAGGGCCGCGGCCCGGTGCAGATCGCCGAGGAGCTCGGGGTGTCGGCGCACACGGTCCGCACCCACACGAACAAGATTTTCGCCAAGCTGGGGGTGCACACCCGGCTCGAAGCGGTCGCGGTGGCGCGCGGGGCACTGCGCCTGGCCCGGCCTCCGCTCGGGGACGTAGCCGGCGTCGTCGCGGCGCAGCAGCCCGTCGTGAGCGTCGGACCGTAGCGTCGGTCGCGGTCGCTACTGATCGTCAGGTCGCTCGGTCTGCAGGCTGAATCCGGTCAGGGGAGCCGGTACCCGGCTCCGTCGGAATAGGCTGTCCAGATCGCGGAGCACGATGGTGCGCCCTTGTATCTCGATGAGTCCGCGCGCGGCGAACGATTGGAGCGCACGGTTCACCGCTGGGCGAGAGGCACCGATCATCCCAGCGAGATCGGATTGCGTCAGCCCGGCGTCGAGAACAACGCCGTGCACGTTATCGTCCGTTGTGGAAAGCTGGAGAAGGAGTTTTGCCAGCCGCCCCTTGAGATCGAGGAACGCCAGGTCACCTGCTTGTTCGGTGAGTTTTCGCACCAGCTTGCCGATCAATTTGAGGAACCCGTCGGCCAGTGCAGGATTGCTGCTCATCAGTTCCAGCAGTTGCCCTCTCGGCAACACGAATACCGAGGTGAGCTGCAACACCACGATCGACGCCGAACGCGGTGACCCATCGAGCAGCGCCAACTCGCCAAAGATCTCCCCGGGCCCCATGATGTTCAGCACCATCTCGTCGCCACGCTCTGACGCGAAGACCACCTTCACCAAGCCTTCGATGACAGCATAGAGATGATCTCCGGGATCACCCTGGTGGAAGATGATCTGTCCAGGAGCGTAGCTCCTGAACCGACCGGCCCGGGCCGCCGCGGACGCACACTCCTGGCTCAGCGCGCGGAACAGCGGGGTCCCGGCCAGCACGTCGACAGCTGGCCGGCCCCGGCGCGGATCCGCGCCGAATGGTCCGTGACCGTGCGCAGCCACCACGCTCCCCGCTGCCACATTCTCCTCAACTATAGGGGCTGAACGTAGAGCACGGTGCGAGCTAGTGTCGACAGACATGTCCAACGCCCATCGGGTGCGCTCCACCGAATAGCGTAGGTGAGTTACCGCCGTTGACGGAGGACCCGGTGCCCGCCTGATGCGACTGTCACAGCGGACAGATCCACGGGTCGGGGGGTCATTGTGGCTGGACAACGACTTTCGCTTGCGATCAATGGGCGTGAGCGAGCACTGGAGCGGCGGCTGGTGCCCTTCGTCCTGCCGGAGGGGCAGCGGGCCGGACGCAACAGGCACACCCAGATGGAGCCAGTAGCGGTCGTGGGTCTCGGGTATGTCGGGCTGCCGACGGCGTTGGCGCTGCTGGGCCGCTCATCACAGGTCACCGGCTACGACATCAGCGCCGACCGGCTGCGCGACATCGAGTCCGGCGACGTCGATCTCGGTGACCTCGACCGGGCACGACTGGCCAAGGCACGCGACGACGAGAGCTTCCAGCTGACCACCGAGGGAGTCGCGCTCGCCGAGGCCAAGACAGTGATCATCTGCGTGCCCACCCCGGTGGACGAGCACCACGTCCCCGACCTCACCGCCCTGCGCAGCGCCTGCCAGACCGTCGTGCGGCACGCCCACCGGGGACAGACGATCATCCTCACCTCGACCAGCTTCGCCGGTACCACCCGGCAGCTGCTCGTCGAGCCGCTGGAGCAGCGTGGCCTGCGGGTCGGCACCGACGTCCACGTCGCCTTCAGCCCGGAGCGCATCGATCCCGGCAACCCCGACCACGTCCAGCGGGAGACTCCCCGGGTGGTGGGCGGGAGCACCACCAGTTGCAGCCTGCACGCCGCCCGGGTGATCGGGCAGCTGACCGACTCGGTGTATCTGGTGAGCTCCCCGGAGGCCGCCGAGCTGACCAAACTCTACGAGAACATCTTCCGTGCGGTCACCCTCGCGCTGGCGAACGAGTTCGGTGACGTGTGCGTCACGCTGGGGCTGGACCCGATCGAGGTGACCCTGGCGGCCGCGACGAAGCCCCACAGCTTCCTCGCGGCGTTCCCTGGGCCCGGGGTGGGCGGGCACTGCATCCCGTGCGACCCGCATTACCTGCTGTGGCAGCTGCGCGAGACCACGGCGCTCACGCCGCTGATCGAGCAGGCGATGCGGTCGATCCATGCGCGCCCAGCCCGCGTCGTCGAGCGGGCCACCGGGATCCTCGCCGCCGACGGTCGCTCGCTCGCGGGCACGAAGGTGATAGTGGTCGGCGTCAGCTATAAGGCCGGCGTCAGCGACGTCCGGGAATCGCCGGCGCTGCTGATCATCGACGGGCTCGCCGAGCGCGGCGTGGCGGTGGCTTACCACGACCCGCTGGTGCCGGCCATCCGCACACCCCAGGGCCGGGCGCTGTGCAACGCCGCCGCGCCCGAGGGGGCCGGCTGGGACCTGGCGGTCATCCACGGGGTGCACCCGGACACCGACTACAGCTGGGTCTGCGACTGTCCACAGGTCCTTGACGCGACCTACCTGTTCGATGGCCCCTCCGGCGACCGCGCCGGCCGGCGCAGCGTGGTCTGAGGGGACCGGATGTCAACGTTACCGAGATCGGGTGTTGCCGCCCGGACACACCGCCGGGCAGGGTTGATCCCGTGACGTTCTTGCGGGTCCTGCTCATCGACCCTCACGCCATGCTGACCGATGCGCTGACCGTCCAGCTCTCCACCGCCGATGATCTGTGGGTCGTCGGCACCGCCGCGCCGGACGATCCGCGCCTGATGGAGATCGTCCGGACGCTGCGCCCCGATGTGATCACCACAGAGATCGGACCGGCGATCCTGGCGACCGGCGGGATGCTGCGGAAACTCCGCGCCGCCTGGCCCGCGGCGCAGCTGGTGATCCTCACCGGCAGCCACGACTGTACCCACGCCGTCGTCGCGGCGCGGGCCGGCGCCGCGGCCTGGGTGTCCAAGGAGAGCTCGTCGGATCACCTGCTCCAGGTACTGCGCGGAGTAGCTCAGGGTCACGCGTTCTACCCACCCCGACAGCTCGGGGCGGTGCTGCGCGAGTTGCGGGACGACGTGCAGTGCGCCCGCGACTGCAGCGCACGCCTCGATGTGCTCAGCCACCGCGAGCGCGAGGTGCTATTACGCATGGTGGACGGCTTGCCGGTGAGCCAGATCGCTGTCGAGTCGGTGGTCTCCACCAGCACCGTCCGGACGCACGTGCGCAGCATCCTCACCAAGCTGGGGGTGCGCAGCCGCCTGGAAGCGGTCCGCCTCGCCCGCGCCGCGGGCCTGCGGCCGGCGCTAGATCCCACTTGAGGGTCCAGCGCCGCGGGTGGTAGGAAGCACCACGCTCGCCGGACCTGAGTCGCCCTCCGTCAGTGATGATGCCCCCGGCTCGGTCCTGCCGGGACGTTGACGATCCCTCAGCATGATCATCCGTGCCAGGACGAGTCCGACCACGATCGCCAGCACCACCCAGGTGGCGAGGATCCCGAGCCAGATCATAGCCAACAATAGCGCCGTTGCGCGGACCGCGCAGGATGAGCGCGCCGAGGCGTCACGCGCCCAGTTCATTCCGTAACGTGTTCCGATTCGCGCTGCCCAGGTTGCACGTAACATTTTGGTCTGCAACCCCGATCTCCCCCATAGACCACTCGAACGGGTGTAACCGAATCGACGGGCGGGGTCGCGGACGGTCACTCGCTCTCACAACTGATCGAATTGTGAGCGGCTGATCATGGGTTTTGGATATGAGGGCCAGAGCGCGCATGTCGATCTCGCTGGGTTAGCCCAAAATGGTCATTCCCCCGCAACCGCCGAACCCTTAGAATCCCGCCCCCAACAGCTTGACCGCACTGAGCTCGGCGGTGACCGCCGAGGACGCAGCGCGGTCTCACGACCGCGCTGGGAAACCCGGTATGCGCAAATGGTCGCCGCCACCGACCTCGCGGCGATGGCCGCATCACTGGGACTGCACAGGTTGTGGGGCGACACACCCGGTTACGGCCATCTGAGAATCGTGTTCGGCCTGGCCCTGCTCGCACTGACCGGCGCCGTCCTGGGCCTCGCCCGAGCCTGGGATCCGTCCGTGCTGGGTCAGGGCTCCGAGGAATTCAACCGGTTGCTGCGGGCCGCCGCCACCCTCGCGGTGCTAGTCGGTCTCGTCGGCTTGGCGGTTCAGCTGCCCGCAGTGCGGCCGTACACCTTCGGCGTCGTCCCGGTGGCCTTCGTGCTGGCCGGGCTCGGTCGCCTGGTCTTACGCAAGATGCTGCACCGGCGTCGCCGAAACGGTGCCTGCATGCACGAGGTCCTCGCCGTCGGCAGCGCCGACGCGGTGGCCAAGCTCATCGTCCGGACCCAGCGTGCCCCCCACAACGGGTGGACGGTGACCGGCGCATGCACACCCAGCGGTACCGGCACCGACGGTGCTCCCAGCATCCTGGACGTGCCTGTCCTCGGTGACCTGGACGCGGTGCCGGCGGTGGCGGCCGAGGGCCGCTATCGCGTGGTGTCGGTCGCCCACGCACCAGGTTGGAGTTCGCGGCGGCTGCATCACCTGTCCTGGGATCTGGAGTGCACCGGCGCCGAGTTGCTGGTGGATCCCGGTCTGATGGAGATCGCCGGGCCCAGGTTGCACGTCACCGCAGTGGACGGCCTGCCGCTGCTGCGGCTCACCGAGCCTGCGTTCACCGGGGCGCCCCGCGTGGTCAAACGAGTGATCGACGTGCTGGGCGCCGGCCTGTTACTGGTCATGATCGCGCCGGTGATGATCGCCCTGGCGATCGCGGTGGGCAGCGACGGCGGGCCGATCTTCTACCGCCAGCCCCGAGTGGGCAAGCACGGCAAGCTCTTCTCAATGATCAAATTCAGGTCCATGGTGGTGAACGCCGATCAGCGCCGGCCTGAGCTCGCGGAGGGCAACCAGGGCGCCGGCCCCCTGTTCAAGCTGCGGCAGGACCCCAGAGTCACCAGAGTGGGCCGGATCCTGCGTAAGTACTCGCTCGACGAGCTGCCCCAGTTCGTCAATGTCCTCTCGGGGTCGATGTCCCTGGTGGGGCCGCGGCCACCGCTGGCAGCGGAAGTCGAGCTCTACTGCCGCGATGCGCAACGCAAGCTCCTGGTCATGCCAGGGCTGACGGGCCTGTGGCAGATCAGCGGGCGCAGCGACCTGTCCTGGGAGGAATCGGTCCGGCTGGATCTTCGCTACGTGGAGAACTGGTCCCTCGCGCTGGACATTTTGATCATTTGGAAGACGATCGGCGCGGTGATGGGGGGCAAGGGTGCCTACTGAACGGCTGTTGTCCTGCCGGCTGTGCGGGTCGACCCGGTTACCGACCTTCGTGGACCTGGGGGCGACTCCGCCCTGCGAGCGATTCCTTGCCGCCGAGCAGCTCGACGACCCGGAGCCCAGCTACCCCCTCCACGTCCGAGTGTGCGCGGAGTGCCTGCTCACGCAGCTGCCACCGCTGATCACACCCGAGGACACCTTTACCGAGTACGCCTATTTCTCCTCCTTCTCCGACTCCTGGGTGGCGCACGCGGAGCGATTCGTGCGGGACGCCACCCAGCGCATCGGGTTGCGCCCGGACCACTTCGTCGTCGAGGTGGCCAGCAATGACGGCTACCTGCTCCAGCACGTGGTGGCCAGGGGCATTCGCTGCCTGGGCATCGAGCCTGCGCGCAATGTCGGTGACGCCGCTCGGGCCAAGGGCGTGCCGACGCTGACCGCGTTCCTGTCCCCGCAGATCGGGAAGGCGGTGCGGGCCGAGCACGGGCCGGCCGAACTGGTGGTGGCCAACAACGTCTACGCGCACATCCCTGACCTCATCGGGTTCACCGCGGGGCTGCGGGAGCTGGTGGCCGACGACGGTTGGGTCTGCATCGAGGTGCAGCACCTGCTCACGCTGGTCCGCGGCACCCAGTTCGACACCATCTACCACGAGCACTTCCAGTACTACACGGTCGGCACCGCAGCGCGGGCGCTGGCCACCGGGGGCCTGCGCCTGGTCGACGTGGAGCACCTGGATACCCACGGCGGATCGATCCGGCTGTGGGCCCAGCCCGCCGAAACCGCCGCCGAGCCGACCCCCGCAGTCGCCGCGGCACTCACCGAGGAACGCGCCGCCGGGCTGTCCAGCCTGGCGGGCCACAGCGGTTTCGCCGCAGCCGTCGCCCACGTGCGGCTCGGGTTGCTGCGCTTCCTGCTCGACGCCGCCGAGGGCGGGCGCACGGTCGTCGGCTACGGCGCCCCGGGTAAGGGCAACACACTGCTCAACTACTGCGGTGTGCGCCCCGACCTACTGCCTTACACCGTCGACCGCAACCCCTACAAGCACGGCCGGTTCACCCCCGGCGCCCGCATCCCGATCCACCCCACCGAGCGGCTCGCCGCGGACCGCCCCGATTACGTGCTGGTGCTGCCCTGGAATCTGCGGACCGAGCTCACCGAGCAGCTCTCCTACATCGCCGGCTGGGGCGGCCGGCTCGTCTTTCCCATCCCGACTCTGGAGGTAATCTCGCCATGAAGGTCGTGCTGTTCTGCGGCGGGTACGGAATGCGGATGCGCGATGGCGTCTCCGACGTGCCCAAACCGATGGCCAAAGTGGGGCCGCGGCCGCTGCTGTGGCACGTGATGCGTTACTACGCGCACTTCGGGCACACCGACTTCGTGCTCTGCCTCGGATACGGGGCGCACCACATCAAGGACTTCTTCCTCGACTACTCCGAGACCGCGTCGAATGACTTCGTGCTGCACGACGGCCAGGTGGAGCTGCTGTCCTCCGACATCAGCGGCTGGACGATCACCTTTGTGCACACCGGCCTGGACTCACCGATCGGGGAACGGCTGCGCCGGGTGCGCGAGCACGTGGCCGGTGAGGAGATCTTCCTCGCCAACTACGCCGACGTGCTCACCGATGCGCCGCTCGATGACATGATCGAGCGCTTCGCGCGGTCCGACGCCGCGGCCTCGTTGCTGGCGGTGCCGCCGCAGTCGGCGTTTCACTGTGTCCAGCTCGGCGAGCAGTCCAGGGTCGACGAGATCATCGGGGTGAACACCATGCCATTGTGGGAGAACGGCGGCTACTTCGCGCTGCGCCAGGAGGTCTTCGACCACCTGCCGCGGGGCGGTGACCTGGTCGGCGACGCCTGCGCCGAGCTGGCCAAGCGTGGCCGGATGCTCGCCTACCCCTACCGCGGTTTCTGGCACCCCGCTGACACGATCAAGGAACGCGTGGCGCTGGAGGCCAACCACGACGCGGGCCATCGCCCTTGGATGCTGTGGGAACGCCGCTCCGACCGCAACCCGGAACACACCCTGGTCGCCGAAGGCCTGGCCCGATGATGCGGCATCTGGTGCCCGAGCACCTGGAGCACCTGCTGCTGCTCGGGGCGCACTGTGACGACATCGCCCTGGGCGCCGGGGGCACGGTGCTCACCCTGTGCGGCGCCAACCCGGGGCTGCGGGTCACCGTGTTGGTGCTCACCGGCGGCGGCACCGACCGCGAGGTCGAGGAACGGATGGCCCTGACGGCATTCTGCCCCAAGGCCGACCTGGAGATCACCGTGCTGGACCTTCCCGACGGGCGGATACCAGCCTGCTGGGAGCGGGCCAAACAAGCGATCGAGGAGCTGCGTACCCGGTGCGACCCGGATCTCGTGCTCGCCCCAGCCTGCCACGATGCCCACCAGGACCACCGGGAGCTGGCCCGCCTGGTGCCCACCGCATTCCGCGACCACCTGGTGCTCGGCTACGAGATCGCCAAGTGGGACGGCGACCTGGCCCAGCCGCAGGCATACCTACCGCTGGATCCCGGCACACTCGCCGAGAAGGTGACCTTGCTCCAGCGACATTACGGCTCCCAGCGGGATCGCGGTTGGTTCGACCCGGAGGCCTTCACCGGGCTGGCCCGCATCCGCGGCGTGCAGTGCCGCGCCCGCTATGCCGAGGCGTTCCACGTAACCAAACTCGTGCTCGGTGCCACCCGCACCGCGGAAAGGGGATAGCCCGATGCGGGTTCTGCTGACCGGACACCAGGGCTACCTGGGCACCGTGATGGCACCGGTGCTGGCTGCGGCCGGTCACGAGGTGGTCGGCTTGGACTCCGGCCTGTTCGCGAGCTGCGTGCTCGGGCCGTACCCGGCCGACCCCCCGGGCCTGGCGGTTGACCTGCGCGACGTCACCGGAGCGCAGCTGGCCGGCTTCGACGCCGTGGTGCACCTGGCGGCGCTGTCCAACGACCCACTCGGCGCGCTGAACCCGCAGATCACCTACGACATCAACCTGCACGCCTCCACCCGGCTGGCCGCGCTTGCCAAGGACGCCGGTGTCCGTCGCTTTCTCTACGCCTCCACCTGCTCGGTCTACGGCGCGGCCGGCGGCGACGAGCTGGTCACCGAGGACTCCCCGCTGCGCCCGGTGACGCCGTACGCGGAGTCCAAGGTGCGGGTCGAGGACAAGTTGTTCGCGCTGGCCGACGACGACTTCTGCCCGGTGTCGCTGCGCAACGCCACCGCCTTCGGCTTCTCGCCGAGGCTGCGAGCCGACGTCGTGCTGAACAACCTGGTCGGGCACGCGGTGCTCACCGGCGTGGTCAAGGTGCTCTCCGACGGCACCCCCTGGCGCCCGCTGGTACACGCCGCCGACATCGCCACGGCGTTCGCCGCCGCGCTGGCCGCGCCGCGCGAGGCCGTGCACACCAGGGCGTTCAACATCGGATGCGAGGCGAACAACCTCACCGTGGCGCAGATCGCCGACGCGGTGGTGGCCGCCGTGCCCGGCTCCACCCTGTTGATCACCGGCGAGACCGGGTCCGACCCCCGCTCCTACCGGGTCGACTTCTCGGCCGCGCGCTGCGCCCTGCCCGGCTTCGCGCCACAGTGGACGATCGAGGCCGGCGCGCGGGAACTGCACCATGCCTACACCAGCCACCGGCTCTCCCAGGAGGCGTTCGACCGGCGCTTCACCCGGCTGGCACGGCTCTGCGACCGCAAGGATGCGGGCGATCTCACCGAGGACCTGCGCCCGGCGGCGACGGTGCCGGCATGATCTCGCCGGCCCGGCCCCGGTCAGCCCAGCCTGGTCCGCAGCGCTGCCCAGGAGCCCGCGGCGCCGTCACGCGCCGAGATCATGCTGACGGGCAGCGGCCAGGCGATGGCGAGATCGGGGTCGTCGTAGCGGACCGCCAGGTCCTCGGCGGGGTCGTGCTGCCGGTCGATCCGGTAGCACACGTCAGCGGTCTCGGTGAGCACCTGGAAGCCGTGCAGCAGCCCGGTCGGCACGTAAAGGTGGGCGAAGTCGACGTCGTCGAGCCGGAACGCCCGGTGCTGCCCGAAGGTCGGCGAGTCCGGACGCGCGTCGACCAGCACATCGTGCACCGCGCCGTGCGCGCAACGCACCAGCTTCGCCTCGCCCGCGCCGGCCCGGCCGTGCAACCCGCGAAGCACACCCAGACGCGACCGGGACTGCGAGTCCTGCACGAACGCACTCGGGTCGAGACCGGCCCGGCGGGCCACCGCGGCATCGAAGGTCCGGGTGAACAGGCCGCGCTCGTCGCGGTGGGGCTCGGGCCGCAGCAGCAGCACCCCGGGCAGCTCGGTGGGAAGTATTTGCATTCGCTCATTCTGATGGAGGAGGGCCGGTGAACGCTCCGCAGTGCCGGTTCTGCCGCTCGGGCAGTGGTGAGATCGTGCTGGACCTCGGCCGGCAACCCGCATGTGACCACTTCCCGCCCGCTACTCACCAGTCGCCGGATCCGGTGTACCCGCTGCGGCTATGGCTGTGCGCAAAGTGCGGACTCGCGCAGCTCGCGGAGGACGGCACCATCCCGGAGGAGCCCCGGGGCGTGGAACCGGCCGCGCTGGTCGAGCAGGCTCGTCAGGCGGTGCGGCAGGTGGCCGAGGCCGGCCTGCTCCCGCCAGGTGCATCGGTGGCCGAGTACGGCAGTCCGCACGGTGGCTCGTGGCTCGAGGAGCTCATCGGCAGCGGGCTGCGCGCGGCCGCCGGGACGGAGCAGGCCGACGTGGTGATCGACTGCTTCGGCCTGATGCATGCCCCTGATCAGCGTGCCGCGCTCGCGGAGCGAGTCGCTCGGCTGGCCCCCGGCGGTACCCTGCTGCTCCAGTTCCACTCGTTGGCCTCGATCGTGACCGGCGCCCAGTGGAACGTGGTGCGCCATGGTCATTTCGCCTACTACTCGACCTCCGCTCTGTGCCGGATGCTGGACTCGTTCGGCCTGGGCGTTGCCACCGCGTGGCGGTTCGACCTCTACGGTGGCACGGTTCTGCTCGCCGCCCATCGTGCGGCGCAGGCGGACCACGCGGTGCGTGAGCTGGCCCAGGCCGAGATGAGCGCCGGCGCTGGTGACCCGGGCCGCGTCCGGCAGCTGCAGGTAGACGCGTCGACCAGCGCCGATGCGATCGTGGAGTTCCTGCGCGATACCCGCATCGCCGGCCGGCGGGTGCTCGGGTACGGCGCAGCCTCCCGGGCGGTGGTGCTGCTCAACCGCGCCGGTCTCACCCCCGAGCTACTCCCGGGCGTGGTCGACGCCTCGCCCGCCAAGCAGGGACGCCGGATGCCCGGCACGGGGATACCGGTGCTGGCCCCGGACTCACTGATCGTCGAGCGTCCTGATCGCATCGTGCTGTTCGTGCCAGATCTCCTCGCCGAGGCGCGCCGGGCGTGGCCCGAGATCGAGGACGAGGGGGGCCGCTGGGTGCTGCTCGACCCGCTGCCACGGCTCGCGCCGGTCGCCGCCCATGGCGCGCCATGGCCAGCGTGACGAGCGGCGATGTGTCGTCGGGGCTGCGCTGGAGCGGGATCTCGGTCGTGTGCCGCGAGCTGGCCCGCCTGGGGTTCACCATCGTGCTCGCCCGAGCCGTGGGTCCCGAGGCCTTCGGCATCGTGGCGCAGGCACTGGTCTACATCGGGATCACCAGCCTGCTCCTGGACCAGGGGTTCTCCAGCGCGCTGATCCAGCGTCCGAACCTGGAACAGGATGCTCCGGGAGCGGTCGTCACGGTCAACCTCGTTGTCGGCGGAGCACTGGCCCTCCTCACGGTAGCGGTGGCACCGCTGTGGGCCGGCTTCATGTCCACCCCGCAGCTGACGCTCGTCCTGACGGTGCTGGCGGTCAGCCTGTTCATCAGGTCAGTGTCGATCACCCCGCGGGCGATGCTCCTGCGGCAGATGGATTACCGCAAGATCGGAACTGCCGACGTCGTGGCAGCTGTTTCCGGTGGTGCATTGGGCGTACTCAGCGCCGAGCTCGGGGCAAGTTACTGGGCACTCGTCATACAATATGTCACGACCGAAGCCGCGCTGGTGATCGTGCTGTTGCTGCTCGGCGCCGGCAACCGGCCGAACCTGCGGCTGCACCGGCTGCGCGAGATGGCGGGGTTCTCCGGGCGGGCGTTCATCGCCGGGATCCTCATCAACTCCATCTCGCGGAATATCGACAACCTGCTTATCGGGCGATTCCTGGGAGCTGAGCCGCTGGCGTTCTACGGGCTGGCCTACCGGTTGCTGTTACTGCCCGTCCAGCTCGTCAGCACGACGATCGGAGCAGTGTTGTTCCCGTCGTTCTCCCGGCGCGCCACCGATCTCGACCAGGTCCGCGATGACCTCGCTCGTGCGACCCGCGTGCTCGCCATTGTCTCGATCCCCGCGATGGCAATCACCGCGGCTGCGGCGCCACAGCTCGTCCTACTCCTGTTCGGCGAGCAGTGGCAGCCAGCAATACCGATCGTCCAAGTTCTGGCCATCACCGGAGCGGTGCAGGCGATCTACTACTCGACGAACGCACCGCTGGTCCTCGGGCTCGGCAGGGCCGATCTCAACCTCCGGCTCGCCTGGCTCACTACAATAGTCTCGACAGCCGGCATAGTGGCAGGTCTGCCATTCGGTCCACTTGAGGTGGCCATCGGTTACAGCGTCGCAACCGCCTTGCTCCTCCCGGTCGATTGGCTCGTCCGCCGCCATCTTCTCGGCATCACCGTCCGCGGCCAGATCGCCGCATTGCTGCCAGCCATCCATACCGCGGCGTGGGCCGCTGCCACCTACGTCCTGGTGGCGGCCGGCATCGTCGACGATGATCTGGTGGCGCTGCTCGTCGGCGGGCCGGCAGCCCTCCTGGTCGGCGCGCTGGTGTTCCGCCTGGGCCACAGGTCGCATTACCGGGAGCTCATACAGATGGCGTTGCGCGTCTCGGGTCGCGGTGCGCCGAATCCGGTACCGGTTGACGACACGCTCAGCTGATCGTTGCCTCGACGATGGGCTGCATCCGTCTTTCCCAGGAGACGTTCTCGATGAACTGCAAGCGCCGGGCATCGGATGTGCGGCCCGTAGTGAGGGCATGCCGGAGAACCCCCGCCCAGTCCTCGCGGCGACAGATCTGCACCCGGTCGTCAATACCGTGTACTGGTGGAAAATCAACAGCCACAACGGGAAGCCCGGCCGCGAGGTACTCATAGAGCTTGAGCGGCGACATCGCACGAATGCATGGGCCGTCGCGGTGCGGGAGGACGCCGACATCGCAGGCCTGAACGGTCGCCGCCAGCTCCCGCTGGCCGACCGAGCCGAAGACGTGAACGTTGTCGACCGATCGCAGCCAGCGAATCGTTTCCGGGTCGCCTGGAATCCCGATCAGAACGAAAGAGCCAACCGAGCGGGCCGTGAGCTCGACCAGCGCGCGGTCGAGCCGATCGTCAATGGTTCCGGTGTAAATCGCGCGAGGTCGGGGAAGTGCCTCGATTCGTGGTGGCGCGGGACGGCGCGGGTTCCACACTTCGGGGCTGACGCCGTTGGGCACCACGCAGACACGCGGGGAGATGCGCCCGGCGAGCTCGGCGGAAACGGCGAATATCGCCGCCTTCCGCTCCTCGATCCGCTGGTAGGACTCACGGTAGAGATCCCACCATGGTCGTACGCCATCACCTGTCGCCCAGTCGTCTTGAGCCACGAACACCACGTTACGGATCCACGGCGCGGTGCAGAACGCCGCGACGAACGGGTGATAGGTAATCAGAGCAGCCGACTCCGGTCTCGGGGTGGACTCACCGCGGGAACGCGCCAGTGCAGCACCGAGCCGCCGAGCGTAGGCACGGTAGGCCACCTCGACCTTCCCGAGGTCGGTGGACTCGACGCGTCGGAGACGGTGCGGCCGCACTCGCACCGCTGAACGGCCGGCAATGGTGACTGGCTCGCTGAGCCGGTATGGCCTGCGCCGCGCGACGGACAGCGGTAAGGAACGCCACGAATCGGCGGCCAGCAGCGCACCGACCCGGCCGTCCCGGGCCAGCGCCAGCAGCGTCTGGTCGGGTGGCCGGCAGAACTCGCGGTCGACGGCGTCATCGAGCATCTCGACCGAGAACGTGAAGACGACATCGGTCCGGGTCATGCCTGGCTTCTCCCTAGCTGTAACGACTGCGGTGGGCTCGAAGGACGATGTCCTCGGTCGACGAAGAAAACCCGGTGCCACACCTCGAGGCCGAGCAGCGTCCACAGCCGCATGTGCTCGTTACGCCGACCGCGGTCGTGGCTGACCAGCAGCTCACGCACACCGGCGCTCGACATGAACTCGTTGACGAACGAGTTCGGCGACGCCAGCAGGTCCCAGGCGAGATCGCGCAGACCACCGCGGAACCACCCTTCGAGTGGCACGGTGAAGCCGACCTTCGTCCGGTCGACCACCTCGGAGGGCAGGTACCGCCGCGCCACCTCCTTGACGACCCACTTCGTGGTGCCGCGCCGCAGCTTGACCGAGGACGGAAGCTGGAATGCGAGGTCGACCAGGCGAGCGTCGAGGAACGGCGGGCGGAGCTCGAGCGAGGCCGCCATGGACATCCGATCCCCCCGGGCGAGCAGGTTGTCCGGCAGCCACCCGTGGCAGTCCGCGTAGAGCATCCGCCGGACCGCGTCGCCGCGGGCCTCGTCGTACCAGCTCCCGGTGTACCGCACGGGCGCTCCGAGCAGCGCTGCGCGCTCGTCGGCGGTGAACGGCGCGAACCACGTCCGGAGCCGATCTCCCCGGGTGGGTGCCGCGACCGCGCGCAGCGCGATGGCGGGACGGCCGAGTCGCGCAGGCAGCCGTTGCTCGAGGGCGCGCAACAGCGGGCTGCGCACCCCTGCCGGCACGGCGCCGACCGCGTCGGCCAACCGGGCCAGCCGGTACTTCGGGTATCCGGCGAAGAGCTCATCGCTGCCCTCCCCCGAGAGCACCACCTTCACGTCCTTGCGGGCCAGCATCGCGAGCCGGTGCACTGCCACGTCGGCGGGCTCGCTCAGCGGCGCGTCGCGGTGCCAGGTCAGCCGGGCCCACGACTCGATGAAGTCCTCGGGGCCAACCATGATCTCGTGGTGGTCGGTACCCAGGAAGGCGCTCACCGCTCGCGCCCAGGGGAGCTCATCCGAGGCGGAGTCGCAGAAGCCGGCCGAGTAGGTGGCCACCGCGGCGCCAGAGCCCGCCCGTGCTGCGAGCGCCACGATCAGGCTGCTGTCCAGGCCGCCGGACAGGTAAGCACCGACCGGGACATCGGCGACGAGCGCTTCGGAGACCGCGTCAACCAGCGCTTTCTCGACGAGATCGCAGGCCTGCGGGGCGGACACCGGGATCGGAGTCGGGGCGTTGGCCAGCGACCAGTACGGCCGGACATCGACCTGCCCACCACGGTCGACCCGGAGCCAGTGACCCGGTGGCAGCATCCGGATGCCCTCGAACAGCGTGTGCGGTGCGTGTACCGACCGGTGCCCGAGGTAGTCGTGCAGGCTGGCGACGTCCACCTTGGGGGGTGGGAGTACCGCCAGTAACGCTTTGATCTCCGAGGCGAACACGATCCGCGAGCCGTCCACGGCGTAGTAGAGCGGCAGGACGCCCATCCGATCCCGGAACAGGTGCAACTCCTGCGCCACGGTGTCGTACACGGCGTAGGCGAACTGGCCCCGCAGCTGCCGTACGCCCTGCGGACCGTGCCGCTGGAACATGGCCAACAGGACCTCGGTGTCGCCGCGGGTCCGGAACGGGTGGCCCAGTCCGGCACGCAGCGCCTCGTAATTGAGGATCTCGCCGTTGAAGGTGACCTGTAACCGCCCGCCGGCCGAGGCCATCGGTTGAGCCGAGCCGGCCAGATCGATGATCGACAACCTGGTGTGGCCCAAGCCGATACCAGGCCCGAGCCAGCTGCCCCTGGCGTCGGGCCCGCGATGGTCGAGCAGTCCGAGCATGGCCTCGATCTCGGCGGCGGGAACATCCTGGCCGTCGAACCGCAGGCAACCCGCGATGCCGCACATCAGCAGGGCTCGCCAGAGGTGACCTCGTCACCGATCTCGATCAATCGGGCCGCGATACGGTCCCAGCTCGCGTCGAGTACCGCCGCGCGGCGGCGCTCCGGGTCCGCGGGCCCGCCGTCGCTCAGGGTCTGCCGCACCACTGACACGAACTCCTCGGCGCTGCGCGCGATCCGCACCACGTCGCGGTAAGCCTCGACCTCGGGATAGTAGGTGGTCACCACCGGAAGACCGAGTGCCAGATACTCCTTGAGTTTGATCGGGTTGCACATCCGAATCCAATCGTTGTGCACCCACGGCATAATCGCGACGTCGAAGCCCGACCCCAGGCCGGGGATCTCGTCATAGGGCCGGAAACCGAGCCGGTGCACGTTGGGATATCGGTCGAACCGATCCATGGGGCAGCTGGCATCACCCACCAGGATCAGGTGGGCCTCGGGGATCTCCGCCGCGAGCCGCTCAAGGAGATCGATGTCGACGACATAATCATCGATGCCGCCGAAGAATCCGATGCGGGGACGCGGAATCGACCTCAGCTCGGCCGGTTGCTCGGGCTCTGGTCGGCAACGAAAATGATCGAGGTCCACACCGTGATCGATAAACACCGCGCGGTCCCCGACGACAGTCGAATCGGTGGCCATCAGCGCGTGGCTCACATACAGCACCCGGTCGGATTGGCGCAACAGATCGTCCTCGAGCGCGGCGATAGTGGTCCGGTCGCCCTCCGGGTATTCAGAGAGCCGGTCCGATCGGTTGAATATGAGTCCCCCGGTCGTCATCGGCTCGACGACGTCGGACGCCGTGGGGATCGTGACGAGCACGATGGGCCGCCGGATGCGGAGCACAGCCGCCACGGCCCGTACCTGAGCCCGCACCACCATCGCGTTCAGTGCGCGGATCAGCGGATTCTGGTAAATCGGGATCACGAACGGAGTCATGACGACGAAGCCGGGGACACCCGGTAGCGGCCGCCGCACGAGCTTGGCCATGCTGCGGACTTTGCGGATCAGCTTGCGGGTGACCATGGTGCTGCGACCGGGCGTCGGCATCCGCAATCCGATGCTGTTGACCAGCAGTACCGGGCGGGTCCGGGCGAGGCGGGTCATCAGCTGAAAATCCGAGTGCGCCCGGTTGTGGTACCACCAGTCCTGCGCCGCGAAGCAGATCCACGGATCCGGCATGGGCCCGGACGTCCGGTCGGCCGCCGCTTTACCTCGCCCCACAGGATTCGTCGTATCAATTCGGCCTGCCAACGCCGTCCTCCTACTGGGATCGCCCGCGACGACGTCGCTGACACCAGTAGATTCGTTCGGACGAACATTTCTGTTACTAGCAACGCGCCCTGACACACCGCACTTCGGTGACCACGCGCGGTAAGATCCTGATCTCGCGGAGGATCTTCGAATACCCCACCTGAAAAGATCATTCTGATCGCGGGGAATGATTGCTGTTAACACGATGCACGTAAGTGGCGATACACCGGGCGTGGCCAGCCCCGTTCCAGCGATCGCAGTAGTGATCGTGACCTACAACAGTGCAGACCTCATAGACCGGTGCCTGGATTCGCTCGTCGCCGGATGCCGCGGTGTCAAGCTCGTCGAGGTGATCATCTCCGACAACGCGTCGAGCGATCAAACCCTCGCACGCGCCGGCCAACACGTGGACAACATTCCGCTACGAATCCTGCGATTGGCACACAACGCCGGTTACGCGGCCGGGATAAACGCAGCGGTGGCCACCCTCGACCCACGCGTCGAGGCGGTCTTGGTGCTCAACCCGGACATTACCGTGCGTCCGGGTGCGGTGCGGGTGCTCGTGGACGCGCTGCGCGAGCCGAGCCGGGGCATCGCGGTGCCGAAGTTGCTGAATCCGGATGGCTCCTTGCAGCTCTCGCTGCGCCGTCTGCCCACGGTGACCAGGGCGTTCGTCGAAGCGGTCATCGGCGGCGACCGTGCGGCGCGGGTCGGCTCGCTCGGCGAGCGCATCGCGAATCCGCGGCTCTACGACCGGCAGGGGCCGGCCTGCTGGGCAACCGGCGCGGCGATGTTGATCTCGGTGGACGTCTGGCGAGACATCGGGCCATGGGACGAGTCGTTCCTGCTCTACAGCGAGGAGACCGACTTCGCGCTGCGGGCCAGGGACCGCGGATGGCAGTTGTGGTTCGAGCCGGCGGCAGT
Source organism: Pseudonocardiaceae bacterium (assembly GCA_050699515.1). Classification (GTDB taxonomy): domain Bacteria; phylum Actinomycetota; class Actinomycetes; order Mycobacteriales; family Pseudonocardiaceae. The sequence continues at coordinate 59,416 of JBOHFF010000054.1, read as the reverse complement.
GATGGAACACATCGGCGGCGAGAACGTGACCACCAACCCCGCGCTGTTCGCGCTCCTGGCCGTGAATCGGGTGCGCCTGTTCCGGCAACGCAACGGCCACCTCCGCGGCGCCGCCTACCACGCCGCGGTGGCGCTGGGCGAGGCGATTCGCGCGGCAGCGGGCCGGCGCACCGCCCGGGCGGCGGTCGTGGCGTTGGTTCGCCCCTCACGGCGGCTGCGGGCGTTACCCGAGTGATCGAGAGCCAGACCACCTGAGCAAAGGGTCAAGGATGAGAATCAGCGTTTTCGGACTCGGCTACGTCGGCGCGGTGTCAGCGGCCTGTCTCGCCGCGCGCGGACACTACGTGGTCGGCGTCGACGTGGCGCCGTTCAAGGTCGAGCTACTCAACCGTGGCCGCTCGCCGGTCGTCGAGGAACGGATCGGCGAGCTCACTGCGCAGGTCGTCGGTGCCGGTGCGCTGCGGGCCACCGATGACGCCGGTGAGGCGGTACGCACCACAGAGATCTCGCTGGTGTGCGTCGGCACTCCCTCAGCACCGAACGGGAGCCTGTCCACGACCTACCTCGAGCGGGTCGCCGGGCAGATCGGCGAGGCAATTCGTCACCAGAAGTCCCGGCACACGGTCGTTTTCCGCAGCACGATGCTCCCCGGTACCTGTGAGAATGTGCTCATCCCCATCCTCGAGCGGGCCTCAGGCCTGCGCGCGGGCGCCGACTTCGGGGTGGCCGTGAACCCGGAGTTCCTCCGGGAGGGCAGCAGCGTGCGGGACTTCAACGAACCCGCCAAGACCGTGATCGGAGAGCTCGACAAGATCTCCGGAGACACGGTGGCCGAGCTGTACCAGGGATTTCCGTGCGAGACGTTCCGGGTCCCCATCGCCATCGCCGAGATGACGAAATATGCCGACAACGCCTTCCACGGCCTCAAGATCGGATTTGCCAATGAGATCGGCGCCATCTGCCGCGCGCTGGGGCTGGACTCGCACCAGGTGATGGATCTCTTCCTCGTCGACCGGAAGCTGAACATATCCCCCGCCTACCTGCGGCCGGGCTTCGCGTTCGGCGGCTCGTGCCTACCCAAGGACCTGCGCGGCCTGATCTACGCGGCCCGATCGGCCGATGTCTCGATCCCCATCCTCGAGCATGTCCTGCCATCGAATGCCCAGCACCTCCAGCGAGCAATCGACCTGGTCACCAGGTTCGGTCGGCGCCGGGTCGGTCTGTTCGGTCTGTCGTTCAAGCCGGGCACCGACGATCTGCGGGAGAGCCCGCTCGTCGAGCTTGCCGAGCGGCTGCTCGGCAAGGGGTACCAGCTGCGTATCTATGACGCGAACGTGTCACTGTCCCGGCTCCTCGGGGCCAACAAGGAATATGTGGAGATCCACCTGCCGCACCTGGGTGAGCTGCTCAGCGACTCCGTGCAGGAGGTGCTCGAGCACGCGGAGGTCTGCGTGATCGGCTCTCGGGAGCCCGCCGTCCTCAACGCGCTGGCCTGCGCAGACAACCCCCTGATGGTCGATCTTGTCCGCCTGCCCGATGCCTGCGAGCTGCGGGACCGTCCTGGGTATGTGGGCCTTGCCTGGTAGCGCGCTGATCCTCGTCGAGAACCTGTCCGTTCCTTTCGACCGCCGGGTCTGGCAGGAGGCCACCGCGCTGCGGGATGCGGGATGGAACGTGCAGGTGATCTGCCCCGCCGGCATCACCCGCGACACCGAGCCACGGGCGGAGATCGACGGGATCACGATCCACCGCTACCCGCTGCGCCCAGCCACCGGTGGCCCGGCAGGTTATCTGCGGGAGTACGGCACCGCGCTGTGGTGGACATACCGGTTGGCTAGGAAGGTCGGATCCGTCGACGTCGTCCATGCGTGCAATCCACCGGATCTGTTTTTCCTGGTCGCAGCCCTGCTCCGGCGCCGGGGCGCCCGCTTCGTGTTCGACCAGCATGACCTGGTCCCTGAGCTCTACTTGTCGCGCTTTGCCCGGGGCGAGGATCTGCTCTACCGGGTGGTCCGATGGATGGAACGGGCGACGTACCGCAGCGCTGACGTGGTGATCGCGACGAATGAGAGTTATCGCGCCGTCGCCATCGAGCGCGGCGGGGTGCCGCCCGACCGGGTCCACGTCGTCCGAAGCGCCCCGCAGGTCGAACGATTCCACCTGATGCCCGCTGAGTCCGGGCTCAAGAAGGGCAAACCGCACCTGCTGTGCTATCTCGGCGTGATGGGGCCCCAGGACGGCGTCGACTACGCGCTGCGGGCGCTCGCCGCGCTGCGTGATGATCTCGGCCGGACCGACTGGCACGCCGTGTTCATCGGCGGCGGGGATGCCTTCGACGAGATGGTCGCGATGTCGCGCCGCCTGGGATTGTCCGACCGCGTCGAGTTCACCGGCCGGATCCCCGACGAAGACCTCCTGCGCTACCTCTCGACGGCGGACGTCTGCCTCGCACCGGACCCCAAGAACCCGCTCAACGACCTGTCGACCATGAACAAGATCATGGAATACATGGCCATGTCGCGGCCGATCGTCTCGTTCGATCTTCGGGAGGCACGGGTCTCGGCCGGCGAGGCCGCGCTGTATGCACCACCCAACGACGAGCCTGCGTTCGCCACCCTGATCGCCCAACTCCTGGACGATCCCGCCCTGCGCCGGCGGATGGGAGAGATCGGCTACGGCCGGGTCTCGGGCTCCCTGTCGTGGGAGCACTCACGGGTCGCGCTGCTCGCCGCATATGACACGGCCTGCCGGCACCGCGGCCAGGCGACCCCGGTAGACCATCCGAAGATTAGACCACTCTAAAGAGTGACACACTATGGAGTTAGAGCTAGGCTCCCGGCCGTTGAACCGCTACCGACAGCACGCGAGCTCGTACCTTACGGGCTCCGGACGGAGGCTGCTTTGTATCGACGTTTCGGCCTGCTCGCCATCATCGGGGTCGTGTGTCTCATCTTGCCTGCCTGTGACCTCACTGCCGAGATTGCCCGCGCCATCAGCGATCACAAGCCCGTACCACCGGCCTCGGCGCCGCCCACACCGATCGTGACGCCGCCCGCACCATCGGTACCCCCACACCCGTCGACCGGTACGCCATCGGTAACAGCGCTACCCTCACCAACCCCACCGATCGATCCTCCAGCACCAACACCGGTACCAACCCCAACACCGGCACCGGCACCGGCACCGGCCAATCTGAAGGGCTGGGAGCTGAACGAGTCGAATACCGGTCTCGCCGGCGTGGGGCTGTCCTGTGACCAGCTTCCGCTCTACACCGGGGGCTACCGGGTGCCAGCTGGCACGACGATCCGGGAGAAGCGCATCGAGACGACTCTCGAGCTGTCCGCGGGGAACATCACGGTGGAGCGAAGCTGCATCCGCCCGAAAGAGGTCGGGCGCGGGCTGCCGCTGGTGTCGACGACCAACCCCGACCGGTGTGACGCCACGAGGTGCGAGCCGCCGCCGGCTCCGGCAACGTTGCGAGACTGTGAGATCGACGGATCAGCGGTCGACAACTTCAACATCGCCTTCTCTCTCGGGTTCGGCGGGATCGGGTCGGTCGAGCGCTGCTACATCCACGACGTCGGCAGTGGTATCGCGGTGTACGGTGAGGACACCCCATTCGATGCATTCCTCGTCGGTAACTACATCACTCGGCTGCGCGCCTGGGGCGACGCGGCGACCACCGGATCGCACAACGATGGTCTGACTGTGCGGAGCTTCCCGGGCTCCAACCGGCAAGCAGTGATCAAGAATAATCGGGTCATCGCCTCCTCGGGCAACGATACCGGTGCGCTGTTCATCCAACCCAACGCCGCGTCCATCGACAATGTTCTGGTGGAAGGGAATCTCCTGGGGGGTAACGGCTACCAGCTCGGACTGGAGGCCGCCAACGGGTTTGTCTACGGGCGCTCGATGCGCGCCGTAGATAACCGGTTCAGCGGTACCGGATTCGGCCCGGGGTACGTCAGCTCGAAGGGATTGGAATACGGATGGTCAGAGTGGCGGGACAATTACATTGACGACCCGACAAAACCCGATAACAGAGGACGAGCCGTCCCGCAACCCTGATCCGCATCAGGCGGGCGTACGGAGGTCGCCGATGAGTTCCCGAAGTACCCTCGTCTCCCTCGGGCTTCCGGTCCGCAACGGCGAGACGAGGATCGCGCAGGTCGTGGCGTCGGTACTCGCACAGGATCACGACAACATCGAGCTCGTCATCTCGGACAACGCCTCGGACGACGGCACCGAGGAGATCTGCCGCTCACTGGCGCGATCGGACCGGCGGGTCTCCTACCACAGGCAGGCCGAGAACATCGGGCTCAACCGGAATTTTGCGGCCGTCGTCGGGCTCTCCACCGGCGAGTACTTCAGATGGGTGAGTGACGACGACTGGCTCGCTCCCAGTTACGTCTCGCGGTGCCTGGTGGCCTTCACCGAGGACCCACGGTTCGTCCGTGTCACGACCCAGATGAGTTACGAGCTGGGGGACGGCACCGTCGGTTCCGCCCGGTACCAGGGCGACGGCCTGCGCTCGGACGATCCCATCGACCGGTTCGCCGAGATGCTACGCCTGCAGAACGAGAGCTATCTCCTGCTCGATCCGGTGTACGGCCTCAACCGGCGCGAGCTCGTCGCCACGATGAAGCGCCCCGACCTGTTCCGGGAGGACGAGGTCTTCGCGGCTCGGACGGCGCTTGCCGGGCCCTGGGGACACATCCCGGAGGTCCTGGCCGGACGGAGCTGGTTTTTCCAACCGCTACCCAGGATGGCCGCCCGGCTCGACCTACCAGCATGGCAGGCCAAGGCGGCCACCGCCCTGCAGTGCCGTGCGCTGCTCGCCGCACTGCACGAGTTCGAGCTGACGCCGGCCCAGCGTCGTCGGGGTCGGCTCGCGGTGGGGCGTTTCTACCTCCGCCGCTGGCGGCGATGGGCGCAGCGCGGCGGGCGAAAACTAGCGGCGCTGCGCCCGACGAGTAGGCGTAGTCCGGCAACGTAGTGGTTCACCAAACGCAAAACAACGAACACGGATAGTGTCTGGTAAAAATTGAGAAGCAAGTAATACCTGGACGCCGAGAACCGACACATAATTGGCAGGGTGTAGACCCCGCTAGTGAAACCACCTCGGTGATCGCAGGGGGTCCGCGACGATGGACGTACTGCTGGCCATGAAAGCGGCAGTAAGGCGATGGTACATCGCGGGCCCGATGCTGTTGCTGACGATGGTCGTCTCAGCCTTCAGCTTCCTCAACTCGGCAAGCGCGTGGCAGACCTCAGGCACTCTCCTGATCCTGCCGCCGCTCGCCCCCACGAGTACCGCCACGACAGACAGCGGCGGGACACGCCTGCAGGCAGCATTGCTCGCCGACAACCTCAACAGCGACGTGGTGCAGGCCAGCCTCAAGGCCAATGGCGCGACCGGGATCTTCCAAGCCAAGTCCAGTACCGAGTTACCGCTGGTCAGCGTCGCCGTTGAGGGGAACTCGGCCGACGTGGCGGCGAACACTCTGAAGATCGTTCTCGACAGCGGCGACGCCGTGATGGCGGACCTGCAACAAAGGATAGGCACCAACAAAGCAGACTTCTACCGGTCGGTGCGCAGTGTGGCGGACTCCTCCCCCAAATTCTCGGCCTCGAGCCGGCTCGTCGGGGCCATCGGTATCGGCGTCGGTGGCACCGCGCTCAGCGTCCTGCTGGCCGCGGTGGTCGACGGCCTGCTGACCCGGCGGCGACAGAATGACCCGGCACCGGACGATGATCCGGCACCGGAGGAGACCGAGAGCCTCGATCACCCGCTTCCCGTCGGTACGCACAACGGGGCACTTCCGGAGCAGGCGATGAACGGCCACGCTCCGACGACCAACAACCAACCCGAGACGCCTGAGCAGCCGACGTGGACCCCGCCTCCCCAACCAACCGGGTCACCGACCTCTGAACCAACGCAGGACACGAGACAGCAATCTCGATGACCACACCCACCACACAGTGGCTACCCACCCGTACCGGATGGCTGCACACTCACCAGGGCGCGGCCTACCTGGCGATCCTGGTGGCATCGTTGTTCGTGCTGCCCTCCAACGTCGTCATCGGGGCGGTCGGGGGAAACGGCTCGCCGGCCCGGCTCCTCTCGCTCGCTGCTGTCGGACTCCTCCTGACCGCGTGGATCCGTCCCGGACGGGACCGTCAGCCGATGACGGTAGACCCCGGCATCGTCGGGCTGATCGTCTTTCTCGCGTGGTGTTTCGTGTCCTTCGCCGTCGCGAAATTCCGGCTGCTGGAAGTGACCGAACGTACTGGCGCAACTCGCGCGCTGCTTACTCTGATCGCGTTCACCGGGGTGGCGCTCTTCGCCGCGGTGATGCTGCGCCGCCGCGACGACATCGATCGCGTCGTCATGACGATCGCCGTTGGCGGAAGCTTCTCCGCGTTGATCGGCGTGATCCAGTCCCGAGTGCCCTTCGACTACGCCACGACAGTTCTGCTGCCGGGATTCGCTATCAGCATCGGCAACATCGTCGACACCCGGAACGACTTCATCCGCGTCATCGGAACGTCCATCAACCCGATCGAGTTCGGGGTGGTCATGGGCGCGATAGCGCCGTTCGGACTGCATCTGGCCATCTACGGCCGGACAAAGCGGCAGCAGCAGCTCGGCAAGATTAACTCCGTACTCTGTATCGGCGCAGCGCCACTGGCGGTCTCGCGGTCGGCCGTGCTGTCCCTCGCCATTAGCTTAATCGTGTACGCCATCACCCTGACCGGACAGCAGCGCCTCAAAGCAGTCGTTGTCGGGATCGTCGGGACCATGGTGTACCAACTCATCCAGCCTGGGCTGTTGGGGACCATTAAAGGGCTTTTCCTCCATGCCAACGAGGACTCGAGCATTGCGGCACGTACTGAGGACTATCCAGCGATCTTCGCCCTTGCCGACCAGAGTCTCTGGTTCGGACGAGGCCTCGGGACCTTCCGGCCGGACGTCTACTTCTTCCTCGACAACCAGTGGCTCCTCACGTTCGTGGAGAGCGGGATCACCGGCGTGCTCGCGATGTTCGCCGTCTTTCTCTCAGCTGTGCTCCTCGTCCAGGGCGCCCGGCGGCGGAGCGCGGATGCGCCAAGCCGCTCACTGTGCCAGGCCGTCCTGGGCGGCGTCGTCGCCTTCGCCGTATCCGCCTACACCTTCGACATGCTCTCCTTCCAGCAGGTGACCCTGCTCACCGGCCTTTATGTCGGCTTGGCCTGCGCGCTCCGAGCGTCAGCCGTCGCCGGAACGCTGGAGGACGAATCATGCCTGCGGCTCTCGACCGAGAAGAACGGGCCACCTGATGGCAATACCTGACGCGACACCGGAGTGGAAGGCCAGCCGTGGATCACGTGATTCTCACCCGTTTCAACCTGCCGTCGAAGGGCCCCGAGAGCGTTATCCGGACCCAGCCAGGATGGCTACGGTCCCGGGTCGGGCTCTTCGAGACCTACTGCCTGCCTTCGATGCTCGCGCAGACGACGAAGTCCTACCGGTGGCTCATCTACTTCGACCCGCAGAGCCCGGACTGGCTGCGATCCTGGATCGAGGAGCACGTCGCGTCGGGACACTTCATCTCCGTCTTCCGCGCAGAGGTCACTGGCGAGGAGCTGGCCGGCGACATCGGCGCGCCGTTCGAGACGCCCGGTAAGGAACTGATCACGACCAACCTCGACAACGACGACGCCTTGGCACATGACTTTGTCGAACGGCTCCAGACACAACCGAGTCCGTCGTCGGCCACTGTGTACTACTTCAGCACCGGCCTCATCAAGAGTGCAGCCGGTGTCTATCGCCGGTACGACCGTCACAACGCGTTCCCATCGGTGCGGGAACCCTGGTCGGAACGCCTGCGGACATGCTGGGCAGACTGGCACAACCACCTCCCACGGCATATGGAGGTCGTCGAGATCGGCGGGCATCCGGGATGGCTGCAGGTGGTGCACGACAACAACGTCACGAACCGTATCCGGGGGACCCTGGTGTCACCGGCAGACTATCGGCCCCTGTTCGGGAATCTGCTCGATGACGTCGAGACTCCCAGCAACCTCACGCTGGCACAGGACTACCTCATCAACCGCCCGCTGAGGATCACCCGGGACTCGGGAATTCACATCGCGAAAACCGTCCTGTTGAGTGTCGGCGGCCGGGCGGGGTTCGACAGAGTCAAGCAGGTCATAGCGGCACGAGTCGTTCGCCGGAAGGTTCACTGACGACACACAGTGAGATTCCGTGCATGCCCTCGCGCTGTTTAGCGTGTAACACCCAGTGGCGTGTAACACCCAGTGTCAAAAAACCGATGTCCAGATCGGTGCGGCTGCCGATCGAAATTTGGGAAGGTACAGGGCATGAGGACAAGCCAGATACACTCCGGGCACACGCTCGGTCTGCGGGTCGGAGAACTGGTGGAGGTGCGCAGCGCGGAAGAAATTCTCGCGACCCTCGACGAGAACGGCGAGCTGGACTCGCTGCCATTCATGCCGGAAATGATGGCCTACTGCGGTCAGCGCTTCACAGTGTACAAGGTTGCTCACAAATTGTGCGACACACAGACGTGGACCGGCATGCGGCGGATGAACGACGCGGTTCACCTGGCTGGAGCCCGCTGCGATGGCCAGGCCCATGGCGGCTGCCAGACGTCTTGCCTGATGTACTGGAAGGAAGCGTGGCTCAAACGGGTGGGCGACACCGCCGGCGCGGAGCCAGCCGGGCCGGCACCGGGACCAGCCCGGTGCACCCTGCCCATTCTCGATGCCGCGACCAGGAAGGAACCGTTCAGCGACGGCGCACCACGGTTCTCCTGCCAGGCAACCGAGCTACTACGAGCGGCGCCCGACCAGGTTCCGATGCGCAATCTCGACCAGTACGTGCGTGACATCCGCACCGGCAACGTGGGGGTGCTCGCGACGCTGAGAGGTTTCCTCATCGCGCTGTTCAACCGGCTCCAGGACTACAGCACACGAGTGCTCCCGCGCCAGCTCTGGTTCCGTGAGGGGATGCGGTGGGGCTTCGTGAAAGGATCGGGTACCCGCACCCCGACCGCGCGAACCGACCTGCAGCCCGGTGATCTCGTTCGGATCAAATCGAAGGAAGAGATCATGAAAACGCTGAACAAGGATCGGCTCAACCGGGGCATGGGATTCGAGGAGGAGATGTCGCGGTACTGCGGCCGGCAGGCGCGAGTACTGCGCCGGGTGGACCAGTGTATCGACGAGCGGACCGGCCGACTGCTCCAGATGAAAAACCCGTGCATCGTCCTGGAGAACACGGTGTGCACCGGCGGGTACAATGCGAACTGCCCGCGCGCGATCTACTCCTTCTGGCGGGAGATCTGGCTCGACCGGGTCGACGAGCCGATCCGCTAGCCGGAAGGGTTCACCACAATGCCTGGGATCAGTCGTCAGCATCTGCGCAACGCACTAGAGGGCACCCGCGCATTTATCCCTGCCCGCAATTTTTATCGCCAGATCTTCCATCGTCACGTCGCACGAGAAGCCAAAGCGATGCGACGACTCTACCGACAGTTTTTTCACAGCGGAGAGATCGTCTTCGATGTCGGCGCCAATATCGGGGAGTACGCAGAGATATTTTCCGACCTGGGCGCCCGGGTCGTTGCCGTAGATCCCAATCCCGACTGCGTGGACAGTTTGCAGAAGCTCGCGCACAGGCGGGATATCGAGGTGGAACGCTGCGCCGTCGGAGACCGCCCCGGGACAGCAACCATGAATTTGTGCCAGTTCAGCTATTTCGCCACCTTGAACAACGAGTTCCTCGAGCAGACAAAAGGAAGCTCGGACTACCGGGGGGTAGAATGGCAGCGGCAGGTTGAGGTTCCTGTCGTCACCCTGGATCAACTGGCCGAGCGTCATGGCCTCCCAGCATTTGTGAAGATCGACGTCGAAGGCTACGAAGACAAGGTGGTCTCCGGCATGTCATTCCGACCCAACTCTCTCAGTTTCGAGTTCAGCACTCGGAGCAAGGACATCGCTTTCCGCACACTTTCAAAGCTCGATGATTACGAGTTCAATGCGGTCGCAGGCAGGAGTTTTGATCTGTTGCATTCCCGATGGATGAACCTGGATGAGATGACTGGTTGGCTCGATCACTACAGCCGGACTCAGTACGGTGACATCTTTGGGCGCAGAACAGCATGACATCACCTGGCCGTAGGGACGATCCTCCGGTGGCTGATCGGGCCGCGGCGTTCACGGGCCGGCCGGTCCTCGTCACTGGTGCCACCGGGTTCCTGGGCGCACGCCTCGTCGAACGCCTCGTGGCCGGCGGGGCGCAGGTGTATGCCGTGCGCCGGCATGGAACGCCGTCCCAGGACAAGTCAATCCAGGACAAGTCAATACGGTGGGCACATCTCGACTTGGCCGACGCTACCGCCACCGCCGACCTGATCGCCTCGATACGCCCGGTGGTGGTCTTCCATCTCGCCGGTGAGGTGACCGGCGCGCGGGAGGTGGACCTGGTGCTGCCGGTCTTCCGCAATACCCTGCACAGCACGGTCAACGTCTTGACGGCGGTGGCCGGGCACGGTCGGGGTCGGGTCGTGCTGGCCGGGTCCCTGGAGGAGGCCGGGATCGGCGAGGAGGGGACGCCGCCATCATCGCCGTATGCGGTTGCCAAATGGGCCGCCACAGCCTATGCCGCGATGTTTCGCGCACTCTGGGCATCGGAGATCGTCACTCTGCGTATCTCAATGGCCTACGGGCCGGGGCAGCATGACCGGCGCAAACTAGTGCCCTACGTGATCGACTCGCTGCTGCAGGGGCGCGCTCCACGGCTTACCAGCGGCACGCGACGGGTGGACTGGGTGTACGTCGACGACGTGGTCGAGGCCTTCCTCGCCGCCGCGGCCACCCCGGACGCGAGCGCAGTGATGGACATCGGTTCCGGGTCGTCCACGTCCATCGGCGACGTGGTGCGCATGATTGCGAACATCCTCGATGTGGATGTCGAACCGGATTTCGGTGCACTGCCGGATCGGCCGCACGACCGGGACCGGCTGGCCGACCTCACCGCCGCCAGGACGCTGCTGGGATGGAAGCCGACGGTCGGGCTGCCCGAAGGACTGTCCGCGACCGTCAACTGGTATCGGCGGACCCAGAGTCACGATCGGGCCCGCCGAGCCGCTGGCCGAGCAAACGAGACGTATAACACAGGACGGGAGGGACCGATGAACAAAGGGACCGACGCTGGGCTCTTAGGCGAGGTGCGCGGGCAATGACCACAGTGTTCTCCAATCCGAGCCTGGACGATGCGACCCGCCGTCAGCGACTCTACGCCGGACAGGTGATGGTGTATTCGGCGAATCCCAGCTCGATGGCGTTCATCGAGCACGCCCGGGAAATGATCACGGAGGCGTTCGGCGCGGGGAATCCGGAGATCGCGCAGTTCGACATGCCGGTCGAGGAATTCGCCGCGGTGCTCGCCGATCTCAAGCCGAAGTTCATCCACCACCCGCAGTCCAAAGAACTGATTCGCGCGCTGCTCACCGAGTTCGGTTGCGATCCGGATCAGACCTATTTCGATGTGCCCCGGCTACGCACATCGACCTCCGACTCCTACCTCACCTCGGGGATCTCCTACGCATTCCATCCGCATCGCGACACCTGGTACTCGGCGCCGTTTTGCCAGCTCAACTGGTGGCTACCGATCTTTCCCGTGGTCCCGGAGAACGTCATGGCGTTCCACCCGAGGTACTGGGCGCAGCCGGTCCGCAACGGATCCCGCCATTACGACTACGACGAGTGGAACCGCACCAGCCGCCACACTGCGGCGCAGCACATCCGAGCCGACACCCGTGAGCAGCCCAAACCGGAAGAGCCGATCGAACTCGACCCGCAGGTTCGGGTGGTGCCCGAGGTGGGCGGGGTGTTGCTGTTCTCCGGCAACCAACTCCACTCGACGGTACCGAACACCTCCGGGCGGACCCGGTACAGCATCGACTTCCGCACCGTGTACCAGCCCGATGTGGTCAACCGGCAGGAGGCGCCCAACGTCGACTCCGAGTGCACCGGCACCACCTTGCGGGACTTCCTGCGAGCCCGCGATCTGGAGCGCATGCCCGAAGAGATCGCGCTGAGCTACCAGACTGAGGTGAGGGCACGGGTGTGACACCGCTCGATGCGGGCAACGTGTTCGTCCACGCGGCCGTGCGCTCGGTGGCCAGCGGAACCCAGGTACCCGAGCCGCCCGAAGGGCTAGCCTGGCGGGAGCGCGCAGCTCAGCACGGGGTGTTGTCGATCATCGCCGAGCACCTGCAGCCCAGCGCGGACAGCGAACTGCGCGCGGTACGGCTCAGGCGCACCATGCACCACCTGCGTGCAATGGCCGATCTACGGTTCGTCCAGGAAGTGTTCGACGAGGCGGGTATCGACTGGCTGGTCTTCAAGGGCCCGGTGCTCTCGGAGGTCATATACCAGCGCCAGGGCGCCCGCAACTGTGGTGACCTGGACATCCTGGTACGCCCGCGAGACGTCGGTGCAGCGGTCGATCGACTCCTCGACCGGGATGTCGTATCACTGCGGGGTGACTGGAGAGCGGTGCTGGCCAAGGGGGACGGCGAGTGCGAGTTCCTGCTACCGAACGGGACGCCGATAGATCTGCACTGGGACGTCATCAACGACGGCCGCGTGCGGTCGGGCTTTGCGTTCTCGACCGAGAAGCTCTTCGCCGCAGGCCGAACGGTGCTGATCGATGACCGAGCCGTGCAGACCTTCAGCCCGATCGACACCGCGCTGCACGTCGCTCTGCACGGCTGCCGATCGGGTGGTGACCGGCTACGCTGGCTGCTCGACCTGCAGCAGAGCCTGCTGCGTTGCGACGCCGGCGCGGCCGACCTCCTCGAGCGAGCTCGAACGTTCCGTGTCGAGCTCGTCCTGAGAGCCATGCTGAACCGGCTCGCGCTCTTCGTCGGTGACCGCGGCCTTCCCACCCTGCGTCAGCCGACGGTCGCGCAGCGGACGTGGCTGGCCGCGGACACCCTCATGATGGCTCGCTACCCGCCCGGATCCCGCTACCAGGGCCGGTTCAGCGGCGCCATCATGACCGACTCGACCCGGGCCGGTGCGGCCCGCAGTTGGGCCACGCTCCTCGGCGTGGCGCCGCGGACGCTGCGTGGCCACCGCACCCTGCGCCACAACGGGACGGCGCAACCTCTCCAGCCGCTGTTGTGAGTCGCGCCGGAGGCGGTGCCACCACTGCTGCTGCGAGTAACAAATCAGCCCTTCCTATCGATTTAAGAGGCACCGCATCCCACGGAAGAGGGAAGGTTGTGACCATGAAACAGGAATACAGCAAACCTTCACTGGATGTTCTCGGCGAGTTGCGGGAAGTCACCGCACAGACCGGGGGACCGAATTTTGTCGACGTTCCTCAGGGTACGCCGGTGGGATTCGGCTTCATCACCAGTTGATCCGCAAAGGGCGCGGCGGCCGGCGCTCGCGACGGTCGACCGCCGTGTCCCCTGCGAAAGGAACTCCGACGGATGCGAACGCTCCGGCTCAGGCGCAGCGGCGTCGCATGGTCCGACCTCGGCACTGAAATAGTCATTCTCGACCTGCGCTCCTCGACCTACTACTCGGTACGGGATACCGGCGCATTCCTGGTGACCGCGCTCACGGAAGGTGTGTCGGAACAAACCCTCGTCGAGCGGTTGATGAACAGCTACGACACCACTGAGGACACCGCCCGCAGCGATGTCGGCGACTTCCTCGGTGAGCTGTCCCGCCGGGATCTCCTCGAGCCCGCCGATGGGTGAGCCCCGCTCCTGCACTCCCACCCCATCCCGGGGCACCTTCGACGATGACGGCTACTACCGCCCTTCCGACTACGAGATGCTCACCTGTTGGGTCGGTGGCTTCGACCCCGCACCGGTGCCGGCCGAGGGAGCGCTCGCGCCCACTCCGCGCGCCGGCTTCGAGGCGGCGTTGCTACCGGCGTTGCAACGCACGCCGTGCGTCGTCGCCTTCTCCGGCGGCCGGGACTCCTCGGCGATCCTCGCGGTGGCCACCCACCTCGCCCGCCGGCACGGCCTGCCGGACCCAGTCCCCGCGACACATGATTTCACTGGGCAGGGTGAAGCGGATGAGAGCAGCTACCAAGAGCTGGTGATCCGCGAACTGGGCCTGCGGGAGTGGTACCGGTTCCAGGACGTGGAGGCATTCGACGTTCTCGGGGAGCGGGCGCGGCACGGCCTCACCCGGCACGGGTTGCTCTGGCCCGCGATGGTGCATTGTCACGCACCGCTGGTCGAACTCGCAGCCGGCGGTGGCGGCATCATCTCGGGTGAGGGGGGCGACGAGGTACTCGGCAACCAGCGGATGGCCGCCGTCAATCATGTGGTCCAGAACCGGTACCCGCCGGGACGGCGCACCCGGCGGTTGCTCGCCGGCTCGCTCGCCCCTGCCGTGGTGCGGCGGCGATGGCTGTGTGAGCAGCTGCGCGCCACCCCGATGCATCCGTGGCTGCGTCCCGAGGTGGCCGAGGGATTCCTCCGGCAGCTCGCCCGGGACCTCGCCGGCGCGCCGCTACGGTGGGACGCCGCGGTGCTCCGGTGCGCCGGCCGGCGGTCGGTCACCATGGCCGCAGTGAACTTCAGGCGCATCTTCGCCGCCGATGACGTCACCTACCACGAGCCGTTCCTCGACCCGGCGTTCCTGGTGCCGTTTAGCCGCGCGGGGGGATGGCGTGGCTGGATCACCCGTACCTCGATGATGCGGATGCTCTTCGGCGACGTCCTGCCCGACGAGATCTGCCGGCGCAATGAGAAGGCGCGGTTCGGCGGGGTGGCGGTCGGAGAAGCCTCCCGGGCGTTCCTCGCCGACTGGCGTGGCGAGGGTGTCGATCCCGACGTCGTCGACATCGGGGCATTCCGGGCCGCGGTCAACGCGCAGTCCCCGGTCTACGGGGTGCAACTCCTCTTGCAGCGGGCCTGGCTCGCGGTCAACCGGGCTCGTGGCGCAGCGGCCGCAACTGATGCGTGCCATGAATGAGATCCTCCGGGCCGCGCGCAGCCCAACGGTGCGCTGGTTGCTTCCTGCGGCACTGGTCTGTGCGGTCGTCGAGCTCGCGCTGCGCAGCACGATGACACTGCCCCGGCTGTCCAGCCTGCTCGGCATCGCATTGCAGCTCGGGCCGGACACCCGCACCGAGCTGCCGCCCTCGGCGCCGGCCTTGTCCCTGGGTGCCCGGGACGCCGCCCGCTTCCGGGCAGCCTGCCGAGTGCTCCGGATCTGGCCGGGGACCAGCACCGGCGGGTGCCTTCGCCGCGCTCTCGTCGCGGGATGCCTGCTGCGGCGCCGGCGACCTGAGTTGCACCTCGGTGTCGCGCACATCGACGGGCGCACCGTCGCGCACGCGTGGCTCACCATCGACGGCGTCGTCCTCGACCCGACCGCGCAGCAGTACACGCCGTTGGTGCAGGGGGTGGGCTGATCGTGCGTTACACCCTCAACGGCCTCACCATCGAGTGCGAGATCCGCTTGAGCCACGGCCGCCTCGGGCCACTCGACGTGCAGCCCGACCTGGTCATCCGGTACGGCGGCCAACGGCCGATCCCGGCCACCGTCGCCGAGGGCACGCTCCTGCAGGGCGTCGCCGCACGCGAGAGGTTGCTGTACACCACCGTGCGACGCGACGACAGTGGCGTTGTGCACCGGCTGCATGGAATGGCCGACTTCGAGATCACCCGAGATCACCGGCACGTCTGCGCGTGGACTGACCCGCAATGCGGTCCGGAGATGCTGGGGATCTTCGTGTCCGGGCACCTGCTGGCGACGCTGCTAGCCCTGCGCGGCGAGACCGTGCTGCACGCGAGCGCGATCGAGGTGGGCGGAACGGCCATCGCCTTCGTCGCCGATTCGGGAGTGGGCAAATCGACGCTCGCCGCGCTCGCCTGCGCGCGCGGCGCCCGGTTCGTCACCGACGACGTGCTGCGACTCCATGAGACCGGGGACGGCACCATGCGCTGCTGGCCGGGTGCGACCGAGAACAGGTTGCGCCGTGAGGTCGCCGATCTGTGCGGGTCTCACCAGGGGGCAGCGACCAGAACGTCGGCCGATGGCCGTACCGTCTGGAGTCCACCGGTGACGACGTTCGACAGCTGCCGGCTCGGGGCGATCGTCCTGCCGCAACCCGACCGGGAACACCACGAGCTGGACCTCCGTCCGATCACACCCGGGAGCGCGGTACTGGAGCTGAGTCGCAGACCACGGCTGCTGGGCTGGTCCGATACGCAGATCGTCGGCCAGAGCTTCCTGAATCTCTCCCGGCTTGCGCGCACCGTGCCGGTCTACACCGCCCGGGTGCCGTGGGGCCCGCCCTTCGACGAAGCCGTCATCGACACCCTGCTGCGGCGCTGCCTCAGCTCTCGAGGTACGCCGCAGCCTGCAAGCTGAACAACTCGGCGTACAGGCCGCGGCGGGACATCAGCTCGTCATGCGAACCGTGCTCGACGATGCGCCCGTCGTCGAGCACGTAGATCCGGTCGGCGTGGCGGACGCTGGAGAACCGGTGTGAGATCAGCAGCACCGTGCGGTCGTCGAGAATGTCTCGCATCCGGGCGAACAGATCGTGCTCAGCACGCGGATCCAACGCGGAGGTCGGCTCGTCGAGCACGACAAAGCCGGCGTTGCGGTAGATGGCGCGGGCGAGCGCGACACGCTGCCACTGGCCGAGGGAGAGATCCACGCCGCCCGCCAACGCCTTGCTGAGCAGCGTGTCGTAGCCCGCCGGCAACGCCTCGAGGAACGAGGCAGCTCCGGCGTGCTCGGCAGCCACCCGGACGGCGGCGGGGTCGACGCGGTCCTGGGCCCGGCCGACGGCGATGTTCTCCAGTGCACTGAGCTCGTAGCGAGCGAAGTCCTGGAAGATCACCGCGACATGCCGCCGCAGCTGGTGAGGATCCCACTCACCGAGCGGGCGACCGTCCCAGTTCACCGTCCCGGCGCTGGGCTGGTGCAGGCCGGCAAGCAGCTTGGCCAGGGTGGTCTTCCCGGACCCGTTCTCTCCGACCAGCGCGACAACCTCACCGCGTTCGATCGAGAGCGAGACGTCGTCAAGTGCCTTGCGGTCGCTGCCCGGGTAGGCATAACTGACGTGATCGACCACGAGCCGGTCGAAGTCCCGGCACGAGGTACTCGCCGGTGCCGGCGGTTCCGAACCCGCCGACGGACTCGCCGACAAGGCAGCACCGAGCTGGAGGAACTCACTCAGATCCGCCAGGAACAGTCGGGACTCGTACAGCGTGGTGGAGCCACTCGCGACCGCCTGCAAGCGGGCGGCCAGCATCCGCATGGCGACCAGCGCCGCTCCGGCTGCCGCGAGGGCGACATGCCCGGTCCCGACGCGCCACAGCAGGAACAGCATCGTCGCCATCAGCAGCGTCCCGGACGCCAGAGCGCTGCCCAGCGACAGCCGCAGCCGAGCGCTGACCAGGCGCCGCACCGCGACGACGTAGTCGCGGTAGCGCTGCTCCCAGCGTCCGCGCAGCAGACCCGCGAGCTCGAAGGCACGAACCTCCTTCGCGGTGTCGCGGGTCTTGAGGACGTTGGCGAGATACGTGCGTTCCCGCAGTGATCCCGCGTGCTCGACCGCGAAGTCGAACTCGTGGCGGCTGCCCCGGCGGTTGACGAGGTAGTTGGGCAACGCGCTCGCCACCAGCAACGGCACCACCAGCGGCTCGATCGCCACCAGGATGATGCCGAGGCCGACCGCGGCAGCAAGACCGGACACCAGAGTGATGACGGCCTGGACCAAGTCCAGCGGCTTGGTCAGCGCATTGGTCTCCACCCGGACCACGTAGTTGAAAAACCATGGGGTCTCGTAGGCATCCAACGGCACAGTCGTGGTCACGTCGAGCATCTTGCGTTGGGTGTCGCGCATGACCAGCTCACCCAGCAGCCGCTGCACCTGCCCGGTCGCCGCAGTGAGCGCGAACGAGGCCGTGGTCAGGCCGGCCAGGATCAATACCGGTGCCAGCAGCGGACCGAGCCGCACCCCGCCCGGATCTACCAGCACCGCGTCCAGCAGCTGCTTGGCCACCAGCACCTGCGCCACCGCGGTCAGTGCGTTGAGCAACGTCAGCAGCAGCGCCCAGCGGAACGGGGCCCGGGCGGCCGACCACACCGTCGCGAACGCCTCGCGCAGCAGCATCCAGAGACTGCGCACCGAGCGCTTCGCCTGCTTGTTGCGAAGCAGCACCTGGTAGTAGTCGTAATTCGCGTTGTCCCGGGCCGCCGCCGCTACGAGTTCGCTCCGGTCGTCCCTCGAAGGCACCGAAGGAACCTGGGATTGCATGCGCAGACGGTACGGGTTGCCGACGCCAGCTGGCGAGCCCGACCAGCAGTCTCAGGTGTCCGGGAATAGGCGGCGCTACGGGCGCAACTCGAACGGTGGGGGCGAGGCGGTTCGCCGTATCGAGATGCCCAGGGCATCGACCATGTCCTCGACGGTGATGGCCTGCGCGTCGCGATGCATCGCCAGACCTCGCCGGGCGAGCTCAGTGGCCAACTGGTGCTGGTGGTCATCAACCTGCTCGCCTCGGGCAGGGTCGCGAATGGCCAGGATCGGACAGCGCCCGGCGTTGAGCGCAGCCAACGCCGAGCCGGTGCCGGCATGGCTGATCACGATGTCCGCCTTGCTGAGCGCGGCGGCCAACTCGGCTGCCGGAAGTGCCGGCGTGGCCTGGATGGGCAGGTCATCCACCGGGGTGTCGGCGCTTTGCCACAGCACCTCCACCGGGAGACCGGTCACCCGGGCCAGTTCACCTCCGGGTGCCAGCAGCGGGACCAGGTGCTCGAACAACCGGCGGAACGGGTACTGGGTCGCCGCCCCCACCGTCACCACGACCCGGACCACCGCATCGGGTACCCGCGCCACGGAGGTGGTCTCATATCCGTCGAACACGCTGCCGGCGTAACCCCACCGCTGGTCGGCCCAGCTCGGGTACTGCGTGTAGGTTCGCACCCCGGGTACCCACCGCAGGACCCGCCCGGTCAGCGACGGCCCGCTCACCCGGGTCGCACTCTCGATGTAGTGGCACTCCACCCCGCGGGCCGCCAGGTAGGGCAGATATCCCAGTGCGATCCCCGACCCCGTCGAGACCGCCCTGGTCAGTCTCCGACGCTTCATCAACCGGCGCGCGCGGAGGATGCACCGGAGCACATCAGGCACGTTGCGCACCCCCACATAGGGCACGAACTCCACGTCCCGATCGGCCAGCATCGACCGGCTCTGCTCATTCGCATGCGTCACCCACACCGCGTCCCCGTTGGGCGGGATCCGGCTGGCCAAGCTGTCGAGCTGCGTGAGGTGCCCACCTGTCGTCGCGACAAACAGTGTGGTCATTGTGCGTTGCTCCCGTTCCACCTCGAACACTCACTGCGACGAACCGAACCCGCTCGGTCACATTCACCCTACCCCAGCAGCGGGTGAGGTGCGCTTGAGCACGAGAGCGCGACACGGCAAGCACAGGAACGCGACACGCCGGGAGGGGCGGTACGGTCGCGGGCGTGAACGTGCCGCAGCCGGAGACCGTGCTCGTTGATCCACGCAGCGATCCCCGCTGGCGTCAGCTCGCGTTGGGATCGCTGGGCAGCGTGTTCACCTCGCCGCCGTGGCTCGGTGCGGTGTGCGCCACCTACGGGTTCACCCCGGCCGCCACGATCCGGCTCGACTGGGACGGCTCGCCGCGCGCCGGTCTGGCCTGGGTACCGATCAGCGACCTGCGCGGCGACCGGTTGTCCAGCCTGCCGTTCTCCGACCGGGCGGAGCCGCTGACTGATGACCAGGTCGACTGGAAAGCACTCGCCGACGGCGTCATTACCGACGCCGCCCCGCTCACGCTGCGGTGCTGGGACACCGCGGTACCCGCCGGTGACGCCCGCTTCAGCCAAGTCGCTGCGGCGGCCTGGCACGGTACGCCGCTGACCGGCTCCCCCGAGGAGCTCCGGTCACGACTGTCCCAGCATGCCCGCCGCAACATCGGAATCTCCGAGCGCGAGGGAGTCCGGATCGAGGCGCGCACCGATCGGGACGCCATAGGCCGGTTCCACGAGCTACATGTCACGCTGCGCAAACGCAAGTACCGGCTACTCGCCCAGCCTGTGGAGCTGTTCGAGCACATCTGGGACGCCTTCACCCCCGATGACGCGATCGTGACGATGCTCGCCTACGCCGGTGACCAGTTGCTCGCTGGCGCGATCTTCCTCGCCTGGAGCGACACGCTGTACTACAAGTTCGGGGCGTCGCGGCACGAGCACCTGGCCCTTCGCCCTAACGACGCGATCTTCTGGGCCGGGCTGCGCTGGGGTATGTGCCGGGGAGCCCGGCTGCTCGACTGGGGTCTGTCCGATCTCGATCAACCAGGTCTGATCGCGTATAAGCGCAAGTGGGCCACCGAGGAACGACGGATTGTGACCTTGCGCGCCGGTGGCGAGCAGGCGCGCAGCAATCCCGAAGCCGGCCCGCTCCTCGGTCAGCTCACCCAACTGCTCACCGAGGACCCGGTGCCCGACGAGGTGACCCGGAGAGCTGGGGCGCTGCTGTACCGCTATTTCTGCTGACCCTAGTACTTCTTCTCGCACAGCTACTTCCATTGCACAGGCCGATGGGTGCGCACGGCCCGACCGTGCGGAGTCTTGCCCCACGGCTTGACCACCGAGAGACCCGTCGCCACCAGCAACAGGGCCAGCGCCAGCGATCTCCCGATCAGCATCTCCATCCGGACCGGTTCCGCCTCGCCGGCGATGACCTGGTGCAGCCGAGGCAGCATCAACACCATTCCGGTGACGGTCAGCACGGCGGCGATGCCACACTTGATCAGCACCCACCAGTACCGGGCCAGCCCCCACGGAGTGGACAATGCCAGAATCAGCCCACTGACCAGCGAGACGAACACCACGGGCATCAGCACCCAGACGACAACAGTCAGCGCGAGAGCTATCCCGGTCCGCTCACTCGGATCACTGGTAGCCAGGCCGACCGCCTCCAGCGCCACCAGCGCTCCGGTAAGTCCGAGCCACCCGACCGACACCGCAACGTGCACCGTGAGCAGGGCAGTACGAGCCCGACGCGATAATCGAGGAACCGCGAATCTCCGCGCTACACCTGACCCCAAGGCCGCTCCCCCCAGCTGCCGGAAGACGATCTATTTCCTCAGCGTGCGCCCTGCCCTCGGAGCAACGTCGGGACGGTGCGCAGCAAGATCCCGAGATCTCTCCAGAAACTCCAATCCCGCACATAGGCGAGATCGAGCTCGAGCATCTCCAGCGTGCCCATCGTGCTGCGCCCACTGACCTGCCACAGCCCGGTGAGTCCAGGTGGGACGTCGAAACGGGAGGAAAAGCGGTCCGGGAACATCTCCGCTTCCCAGTCCAGACAGGGTCGGGGCCCCACCAGAGACATCTGGCCCCACAGCACGTTGAGTAGTTGGGGAAGCTCGTCCATGCTGGTGCGCCGCAAGAACGAGCCGACCCGGGTCACCCGTGGGTCACGATCGATCTTCCAACTGCCGTCGACCGAGGTGTCCTCACCTCGCAGCTCTCGAGCAATGAGATCGCGGTGCTGCGCGTCAGAGCCACCCACCCGCATGGTGCGGAATTTGTACATCGTGAAGGGCAGGCCGCCTCGGCCTATCCGCTGCTGGCGGTAGAACGCCGGCCCTGGGCTCCCCCACCTGACAGCCGTCGCGATGCACAGCATCGGGATCGCGAGCACCAGTAAGGCAACCAGTACCACTGCGAGATCGACGGCACGCCGAGCGATGGGTTCCCATCGAGCAGGCAAGCGTGCCTGTTCAACGCCGTTGGACACTGAGCCTCCCCATGGTGATTCCCAACAGCATGAAAAGCAGGTCCCCGGTACCACGCAGTGTCAGATGTGGATCAAGGACGGTGAGGATGAGCACGAACCACCAACACACCCACAGCGCTGAGGCAGCCGCACCGACGACGCCCGGTTGGAGCATGAGCTCGCGAGTCCGGCGCAGCACGACGACCGAGAGCCAGACGAAGGCCGCCACCAGCGGGATTCCGCCCACCCAGAGCAGCTCCAGGTAGCCGCTTTCCAGGTAGATGACATCTCGCCATCTCTCGGGTGCCTCCAGGACCGAGTCGGGCGACACTCCCAGCAGGACGTTGGTGACATCGAATCTCGGTAGGTAGAAGTCGGACAGGTTGTTCCAGCGACCGAGCCAGCTCCGGGGCACGCCGAACTCGCTGAAACCCTGCAACCGGCCGATCAACGCCGGTGCACCGATCGCGAGCGCGACCGGAACCAGCCACAGGAATCGCAGGGAGCCGCGGCGCACCGTGGAGAAGCGCCACAGGATGAGCGCGGCCGCCACGATCGCGGAGATCCAGGTGGAGAACTGGCCGGTGGCGAGCACACCGGCACCGAGCACGAGACCCAGCCCCAGCCGCTCCCGGTAATCCAGCAATCCCCTGATCCCACAGCAGACGATCAAGGTCAGGCAGATGATGACGTAGTCGCCGGTGGCGATCGGCGAGGCGAGCGTGGTCGTGCCCCGCTCAGCCAGCGCCGCCGCGTTACTGTCCGGCGTCCAGACCGCCTGCAGCATCGAGACGACCGGGCCGAAGTGCAGAGTCTGCAGGATCGCGATTACCGCGACCACCGCACCCGGCCAGATGATCAGCCGGAAGCACCGCACCAGTTGGGCCTCGGTGGTGACGCTGAAACGGACCAACAGGTAAATGGCGACGAGCTTGCAGACCGGCAGCACAGCCGCCAGATCGGCGATCTCGGGCGTCTGCCCACGCAACATCAGCGAGAGCAGCGGCCATGCCGTCGAGGCCAGCAGGAAGACACCGAGCGGAATATCAAGCTGATTGAGCTGCAGCGGAACCCGTTCACCCCGGGACCATCGGATATAGCCGCCGACCAGCGCGCCGAGCAGCACCACCACCAGCAGCGCCTCGTTGGGCCGCATCAGCGGGATCAGGTGCCCGCGGTCGATACCGGCGATGATGGGCAGGGTGCCGAGGTAGGCGTACGTGGCGAAGACCGGCCGATAGGCCGCCGCTGCGAACAGCCCGACCAGGACCAGTATCCCGATGGCGCCCAGCACGATCAGCGGGCCGGCCGCCACCGCGAGGATTCCACCCACTATGGCGCAGCCAGCGGCTCCAAGACCCAGCCGGCGGCTGATGACCGGTGTCAGCGAACCACCGGAGGGGGGAATCGAGCCGGACCCACCAGGAGCGGGGGGAGAGCCAAAGCCCGGCGGGAGGGTTTGGGTCATGTCCCACCACCTATCCGTCGCACCGCGACACGGAGCACCAGGACGTAGACCCCGAGCGTCACGACACCGCCCAGGAACAGGAGTGCAAGATCGACGAGCCGATCGCTGTGATCGATTTGTTGGATCCACCACATGGCGGCGGCCACCGGAACGATCGCGAGGGTCGCCACCAGCGCAGCGGCCAAGCCTCGGGTCTCGAGGAACCGCTCGGGCCAGATCGCCTGACGCAGTCTGGTCAACACCGTCCCGGCAGCGGCGAGCTCACCAGCCAGGATGGCCGCCACCAACCAGATCAGCCGGGACTCCTCGGCTGGCAGCAACAACGCCACGGCGGCGGACACGAGTATCACCCCGAAGGCCACCTCGCTGGCCCGGCGTGGGATGCGGTCATCAAGCCGAGCGAACAGCGCTCGCCGACCCATGTCGTGGACCCCCCCGACCAGCTGAGCCACCGCGACCAGCACCAGGCAGGCGGCAAGTGGTCCGATCAGGTCCGCGTGCCGCAGCTCACCGTTGGCCAGGAGGTTCGCGGTCGGCACAGCGAGCGCCGTGAGCAGCACCAGCAGCGGCAGGCTGGCGATGACGGCATAGGACAGACCCTGCCGCCACGCTGACCCGAACATGACACCGTCCTCATGATGCGCGGCCTGCGCCAGCCCCGGCAGCGCCGCCATCGACACCGCCCTGGCACTGATGTAGGACAGTGCGAAGAACACGGAGTACGACAGCTGCACGACGAAAGTGCCACCAGGCACCGTGCCGGCCAGCGCGAGCAGCACGAACATCGCTGCGGTCGGCCAGGCCGCGACCCCGATCGAACGCAGCAACCTACGGGTGATCGCGCGGGCATCCGGGTCATGCCGCCAACCCATCGACGGCCAGGCCAGCAAGCCCACTCGGGCAGTGCCGAACACCTGCAGGGCCGCGTGCAGCGCGACGGCCACGGTGCTGCCCAGTCCGAGCACGATCACCATCTCGATCGGCACCCGCTCGACGTCCAGTCCAGTGCCGTAGTACCAGCCGACCAGGACCACGGTCAGGATCAGGATGCCGTTCTCCACCACCTGCGCGCCCGCCGCCAGCGCAAAGCGGCCACGGGCCTGCTGGGCGGCCATACCGAGGTGGAGCAGAACGTAGAGCGGAACCTGGGGTGCGACGAGCAACACGAGCAGGGTGGTGATCCACAGTCCCCGGGCCTGCGCACCGGCATCAGGAATGCCGAAGGTCAACATCCAGGCCACCACCGGGGACAAGATCATCAACAGTGCGACGACCGCGGCGGAGACCGCCATCAGCCACCCGTTGATCCGGCTGAGCACCTCCCGCGCACGCTCCACGCCGCCGGCTCCGGCAGCGTGGACCAGGCCGGGTACCACCACCATGGCCAGTACCGGCCCGGCGATCATCGTGAACACCATGTTCGGGACGACGTAGCCGGTCTGAAAGGCGTTGGCGAAGTAGGTTGGCCCGAGCACCGCCCCGATCACCACGACACGAAGCAGTCCGGTGACCCTGCTGACCAGCGTCCATGCCGCAACGGTGGCCGAGTTTCGAGCTGTACTGGTGGGTACAGGGTACTCGAGTACTGTCACCGTTGAGGTGGCCACAACCGGGACCTCACGACCTCGTCCGGCGCCGAGCACCTACTGCGACCACGACACTGGCCACGACCAAGCCGACCAAGGCACCGGTGCCGGCCGCGATCAGCGGCTGGGGGAACACCGGGTCGGGCAGTGTGTAAGGCGGCGTCAACAGTTGGACCGGCGGTCCTCCTTCACCCCTGAGTTTGGACTGGTTGATCTGGTTCTGAACGGCCTTCTCCTGCTCCTGGGACGCGGTGAGTTGCACCCGTGCGTCATTGAGCGAGGCCTGGGTAGCGGTTCCTGCCAACACCGCGGCGGTCAGTTGCGTCACACGATTCTGGATCTCCTGCGTGTTCGCCTGGGCGTCCGCGAGCTGGGTCTCGAGGTAGCGGGTCGTGCCGGTGGGCTGGCTGGCCAGCGCCAGATACCCATCGATCACGGCCTGCAGGGTCTGCATAGCCGCCAGTTTGGTTTTACCGTCGGCCTGAACCTGGATGACGTTGCTGTTCTCGAGAACCTGCACATCGACTTCCCGATCGAGGTCCTTGACCAACCGGTTTTGTTTCCGCGCGATGTCGCCGAGCAGTCGAGGGCTCTTCAGCAGCACCAGTTGGGTGGACAGCTGACGATCCTGCTTCAGCGGGTCGCCCCCCTGGTCCTGGCCGATGGAGTAGAGGACCTCCGCGCGCGCCCCGTAGGTCTTCGGTAGCACGAGCGCACCGGCCAGCCCGGCAGCAGTGCCGAGCAGGATGATCGTCAACGCCAGCAGCACCAGGCGCGTCGTCAGCAGACCACCACCGCCGTCCTCGGGTGGGGGCTGGAGCTGGTCCCCAGAACGCGGCGGCGGCACCTCACCGGTCACCGGGGACTTCTGCAGTTGTTCTTCGTAGCCCATCGAATGTCCATTCGACTCGCTGGCCCCGTACTGGAAGACATTGGAAACGTTGGTCACAGCGCACCTCCGAGCACATCGCAGACCCACGCAACCTGCTCAACGCTCAGGGTCGGGGACATGGGAAGGGACAGGATCCGGCCGGCCGCATGCTCGGCCACCGGCAGTTGCTGAGCATCCGGCACCGCCGCGTGGAGAGCGGCCAGAGCCGGCTGCTGATGGCACGGGACCGGGTAGTGCACACCCCACCCGATACCGGCCGCGGTGAGCGCCGCACCGACTGTGCGGCGATCGTCAACCTGGATGACTGCCAGGTGGTACACCGGTTCGGCGCCAGGCTGCACGGACACCGGCGTGCAACCCTGCGGCAGCATCTCCCGGTAGGCCGCCATCGCTGACGCGCGGCGGGCATTGCCGGCGTCCAGGCTCGGCAGTTTGGCCGACAGCAGCGCCGCCTGCAGCGTGTCGAGCCTGCTGTTGCGCCCGGGCAGATCGTGCAGATACCGATCGGTGGCGGACCGCCCATGATTGGCCATGCTGCGGATCGCCTCGGCCAGCGCGAGATCGCTGGTGACCACTGCGCCACCATCGCCCAGCGCGCCGAGGTTCTTGCCGGGATAGAAACTGAACCCGGCCGCGATACCCACGCTGCCCGCACCGGCGCCCCGGTGCCGGGCGCCATGGGCCTGCGCGGCGTCCTCGATGAGGGCGAGCCCGTGCGCGGCCGCGATCGCCGAGAGAGGTTCGGGGTCCACCATCTGGCCGTACAGGTGCACGGCGATGATCGCCGCAGTCGAGCTGCCGATAGCCGCTTCCACCGCGGCTGGATCGATCAGCAGGGTGTCGGCGCAGACGTCGACGAACCGGGGCCGTGCACCGGTCGCGCAGACCGCCTCGGCGGTGGCGATAAAGGTGTTCGTGGGGACGATGACCTCGTCACCGGCTCCGATTCCCAGGCCGCGGAGGATGAGTTCCAGTGCGTCTGTCCCATTGGCCACACCGATGCACGCCTTGGTGCCGCAGTAGGAGGCAAGCTCGCGCTCGAAACGCTCCACCTCAGGGCCGCCGACGAAGTGACCGTGGTCCAGCACGGTCTTCCAGGCCAGGTCGAACTCCTCGCGCAGCCCGTTGTTGACGCCCTGGAGGTCCAGAAACGGTACCCGGGCAGAGATGTTGTCACCGCTCATGAGGCCACCTCCCGTATGCGATCGGCACCGGAGGTGGCGATGCTGCCAGGGACGAACGCGGGGCGTCCGGTGGCCTCGGCAACGTCGGTGGCCGCCAGCACCCGGACGATGTCCAGGCCGCGCTCCCCGGGCGTGTTCGGCTTGGCACCGGTACGGATGCATTCGATGAAATGACTGTCCTGGACCAGGAGCGGCTCATTGAATTGAATAAATGGAGACACGATATCTCCAGTACGGTAGGAAACAGGCATGGCATGCGACTCACCATGGTCATCGGGATCGGTCGTGTCAACGCCGATATCGTAAATCCGAATACGCTCGTTGTCCGACATGTCGTTGTAAACGGCCATTTTACGTTCCCCGACGACGGTGACCCGCCGGACCTTACACGGGTCCAACCAGCTCACGTGCACGAATGCGTGAGTGGCGGCCTGCTCGAAATCCAGCCGTAAGTAGGCCACGTCGGCATGACGATTTCCCACGTGCCGCTTGGCCCACACCCAGGTAGTCCTGGGAACCTCATCGAGTAGGAACGAGGCGATCGAGATGTCGTGCGGAGCGAGATCCCAGATGACGTTGCAGTCACGCTGGTATTTGCCCAGACTCAACCGAGCGGCGTCGATGTAGAGGACCCTGCCGAGCTCACCAGAATCGATGATCTCCTTGAGCTTCCAGACGGCCGCATTGTACTCGAACGTATGCCCCACCATCAGGTGCACCCCGCTGGCCGCCGCCGCGTCGACCATCTCTTGCGCATCCTCGACCGTGGTGGCCAGCGGTTTCTCCACCAGAGCGTGCCGTCCGCGGCGCAGCGCCTCCAGCGCGACCGCGGCGTGCGCGGTCGGCGGGGTCGCGACGACTACCGCGTCGACCCTTTCCAGGACGTCGTCGAGATGGTGTGCCGCTTCCGCCGCCGGGTAGGCCCTCCTGGCCTCGGCGATCCGCTCGGGATCCTGGTCGACGATGGTCACCTGGACACCCGGCATGCTGCTGAGCACTCGCATATGCTTGGAGCCCCAGTAGCCATAGCCCACCACCGCCACGCGGACATCAGGACCGACGGTCATTGGACCTTCGGAAACGCGAGCGGGGTTTCCTGCGGGTTGGGTGGTACCTGCAACGAACTTCATCGAGACGGGCCCCCTACCGTGACTCGAGATGGCTGCCGATAACTAACTGACTGTTGCGAAACACACACGGACAGTGAGTATGCCGGGTCGGCTTTACCTGCCCACCGCGACCCTTGCTCACCCTCTCGTACAGTGGGTTCGCCCCTCCCCACAGTGCGTATATCTACTGCCCACTGCCAGTCGTTACCCGGTTACTGTAACACCTGCGACTTTCACCCGAATGGCGCAACCAGGTTCCGCAGCGTGTTGGACGCAGATAGTCACCAACTGGATACGCAGCGGAGTATCTCGTGCTCTCAGACCCTCGCGCTGAGCTTGGCCAGCCGCTGCGGTGTGGGCCAGCGGACGTTCCACACCCAGCCGAGCTTCTCGAACAACCAGATCACCCTGGCCGAGATGTCGATCTGTCCCCGGAGCACGCCGTGCCGGGCCGAGGTCGGATCGTCGTGGTGCAGGTTGTGCCAGGACTCCCCCGCGGACAAGATCGCCATGGGCCAGAAGTTCGCGGCCTTGTCACGCGAGGCGAACGGCCGGTTACCGATCATGTGGCAGACCGAGTTCACCGCCCAGGTGACGTGGTGCAGGAACGAGACCCGCACCAACCCGGCCCAGAACAACCCGGTTAGCACGGCCCACCAGGACCAGGTGACCAGCCCACCGATGATCCCCGGCAGCACCAGCCAGATCGCGGTCCACAACCAGAACAGCTTGCTGACCCGCACCATCGTCTTGTCCGCCAGCAGGTCCGGGACGAACCGGCGCGGATTGGACATGTCGCGGTTGAACAGCCAGCCCATGTGGGCATGCCAGAAACCTCTGGCCACCGCGAGCGGAGAGGTACCGAACAACCACGGCGAATGGGGGTCGCCTTCTTTGTCGGAGTACGCGTGATGGCGCCGGTGGTCAGCCACCCAATGCAGCAGCGGCCCTTGCATAGCAGTACTGCCCAACACCGCCAGACTCACCCGCAACCATCGCTTGGCCTTGAACGCTCCGTGCGTGAAATGGCGGTGGTACCCCACGGTCACACCGAGCAGGCTGACGAAGTACGTGATGACGAACAGCACGATGTCCACCCAACCCAGCCCCCACCCCCAAGCGACCGGCACCGCGACCATCAGGGCCAGCATGGGGGCGAGAACGAAGACGTACACCAGGATCTGAGGCCCCAGCGGTCGCCGACCCGAGATGGCCGGTTCAGGCTCCGTGCGCTGTTGGTCGGCGTGGGCGCTCAGCGTCATCGGCCGGTGCTCCTCATCTCGGCAAACGCGGCCGGCTGCCACGCCGCAGCGGTGCCAGCATGCTCACACCCGTGGTGAACCGCAGGCGGCGCTCGTGGCATAACTAACTGAACCGTAGATTACCGACCCGATGTCCGCACGATCCGCCGTGCCTGTTCTGGGCGTGTCGTGCGTGTCGGCACGAGGATCGGCGGCCGTTCAGGTGAGTCGCGGGAGGAGGGCTGCGCTGATGCGAGCGCAGCACCCATGTCACCATGTGCCCGTGGGCCCTGGCCCAAACCGTCCGCCGTAGTGTAAAGGCAGCACCTCGGATTTTGGTTCCGATGGTCCAGGTTCGAATCCTGGCGGCGGAGCAGCGTTCCAGGCCGTGGCCCACGTAGGATCCCGCCCAGTCACAGCCGTATCAGTTCGCGCCAGGACGAGGGAAGGACACCACCGATGCTCCCAGGCGGGAGCCTCACGACGGCGATCGTGCTGGCCGCTGGCGAAGGCGCCCGGATGCATTCGGCGATCCCCAAGGTGCTGCACCCGCTGGCCGGCCGGCCCCTGGTCGAGCACGCGTTGCGGGCTGCCGCCGGGCTGCACCCCGAGCACTTGGTCGTGGTCATCGGTCACGGTCGGGAGGCGGTCGACGCCCACCTGCGCACCGTCGCGGCTACGCTGGGCCGTGAGGTGCGCGCCGCCGTGCAAGCCCAGCAGCACGGCACCGGTCACGCGGTGTGCACGGCCTTGGAGGTTCTGCCCGCTATGTGCGGGACGGTGCTGATCAGCTACGGCGACGTGCCGCTGCTGGACACCGGCACGCTGGCTGAGCTGCTCGCCGAGCACCACCGCGCCGGGCATGCGGCGACCGTCCTATCCGCGATGCTCGACGATCCCACCGGCTACGGCCGGATCCTGCGGGAGCGTTCGGGCTCCGTCGCCGGCATCGTCGAGCACCATGAGGCCACCACAGCCCAGCGTGCCATCAACGAGATCAATTCCGGGGTGCTCGCCGTCGACTCCAGGGCGCTGCGCGAGGCGTTGAGCCGGTTGCGGCCCACCCACAGTCGCGGCGAGCTGTACCTCACCGACGTGCTGAGCCTGGTCCGCGCCAGCGGGCAGCCGGTCGGTGCGCACCGCTGCACCGACCGGTGGCTGGTAGCCGGGGTGAACGACCGGCTGCAGTTGGCCGCGGTGGGCGCGGAGCTGAACCGGCGGCTGCTGGCGCACTGGATGCGAGCGGGGGTCACCATCGTCGATCCGGGCTCGGTGTGGCTGGATATCGACGTCGCGCTCTCCCCCGACGTCGTGCTGCATCCCGGAGTGCAGCTGCATGCCGGGACCGTGGTGGGCCCGGGTGCGGTGATCGGACCGGACTCGACCCTGTCCGGCTGCACCATCGGCGCGGGGGCCGCAGTGGTGCGCACCCATGCCGTCGACTCGATGGTGGCCGATGGCGCGCAGATCGGCCCGTTCGCCTACCTGCGGCCGGGCACCCGGATCGGCGAACGGGCCAAGGTCGGCACCTTCGTCGAGACCAAGAACGCCGAGTTGGGGCCAGGGGCGAAGGTGCCGCACCTGAGCTACGTCGGCGACGCGACGATCGGCGAGGGCAGCAATATCGGCGCAGCCAGCATATTCGTCAATTACGACGGAGTGGCCAAGCACCGCACCACCGTAGGCGCGCACACCCGGACCGGGGCGGACAACACGTTCGTCGCCCCGGTCACCATCGGCGACGGCGCCTACACCGCAGCCGGCTCGGTCATCACGCAGGACGTGCCGCCGGGGGCGCTGGCGGTGGCCCGCAGCCGGCAGCGCAACGTCGAGGACTGGGTGCGCCGCCGCCGCCCCGGCACTCCAGCAGCGGATGCAGCTAGGCAATCCCAGCAGCAGCTCGACGGCGACACCCAGACGCGGGCGGAGCGATCATGAGTTCTACGATGTCCGCGATCCCGAAGAAGAGCCTGATGTTGCTCTCGGGTCGCTACCACCCCGAACTGGTGGACGAGGTGGCCAAGCACCTCGACGTCGCCGTCACCCCCCAGTCGGCCTACTCCTTTGCCAACGGTGAGATCTTCGTTCGGTTCGAGGAGTCGGTCCGCGGCTGCGACGCCTTCGTCGTGCAGGCCCACACCGCCCCGATCAACGACGCCATCATGGAGCAGTTGATTATGGTGGACGCGCTCAAGCGGGCGTCGGCCAAGCGGATCACCGCCG
Organism: Pseudonocardiaceae bacterium; assembly: GCA_050699515.1. Lineage (GTDB taxonomy): Bacteria > Actinomycetota > Actinomycetes > Mycobacteriales > Pseudonocardiaceae. Next base: position 27,896 of record JBOHFF010000054.1, on the reverse strand, counting down.
TGATGCCGTTCTGGGGTTACAGCCGCCAGGACAAGAAGCACCGCGGACGCGAGCCCATCTCCGCCCGGTTCATCGCGGACATGTTCAAGGTCGCCGGCGCGGACCGGATCATGACGGTGGACCTGCACACGGCACAGATCCAGGGCTTCTTCGACGGCCCGGTGGACCACCTGTTCGCGCTGCCAGTGCTGGCCGAGCACATCAAGCGCACCTATGCCGGGCGTGAGTTGGCCGTGGTGTCGCCGGACGCCGGCCGGGTGCGGCTGGCCGAACGCTGGGCCGAGACCCTCGGTGGCACACCGCTGGCGTTCATCCACAAGACCCGCGATCCCGGCCGGCCCAACCAGGCGGTGGCCAACCGGGTGGTCGGCGACATCGACGGCCGGCTCTGCCTGGTGATCGACGACATGATCGACACCGGCGGCACGGTGACCAGCGCGGTGCGGGCGCTGCACGAGGCCGGGGCCGCCGACGTGGTCATCGCAGCCACCCACGGGGTGCTTTCCGATCCGGCCACCGAGCAACTCTCCCGCTGCGGTGCCCGCGAGATCATCCTCACCAACACCCTGCCCATCTCCGACGACAAGCGCTGCCCCGGGATGACGGTGCTGTCCATCGCGCCGCTGCTGGCCCGCGCGATCCACGAGGTCTTCGACGACGGCTCGGTCACCAGCCTCTTCGACGGCAACGCCTAACCCCCGGCGTGTCGTGCCCTGGTGCCTGGTATGTCGTGCCCTGGTGCCCAGCCGGTGAGCATTCCCTGCCTATACTTGTGAGGTTGCCCCGGCGAGGGAGAGCTCCGCTCTTCGTGATCGACGCGGCGGTGTCGCGCTCATGGTCTGTGAGATGGGCACGCCCGTACCCGGTCACGAGGGCGGGCACCACCACCGTCGTGGGCCCGCCGCAGCTCGATCCGGCGCCACGCCGCGCCTTGCACCGCTAAGGAGCCCACCGTGTCCGAGGTCCACCTGGCCGCTGAGTCGCGCACCGAGTTCGGCAAGGGCGCCGCCCGCCGCACCCGGCGGGCCGGCAAGATCCCCGCGGTGCTCTACGGGCACGGCAGCGACCCGCAACACCTGGCGCTGCCCGCCCTGGAGTTCGCCAGAGTGGTGCGCGACCAGGGCAGCAACGCCGTGCTCAGCCTGGAACTCGATGGGGCGCTGCAGCTCGCGCTGACCAAGACCGTCACCGTGCACCCGATCCGGCGCTACATCGAGCACGTCGATCTGCTGCTGGTCCGGCGGGGCGAGAAGGTCGTGGTGGAGGTGCGCGTCGTGATCACCGGCAGTGCCGCGCCAGGCACCCTGGTCACCCAGGAGCTGACCAACATCCAGATCGAGGCGGACGCGTTGGCGATCCCCGACGAGATCGAGGTGTCCGTGCAGGACGCCGAGATCGGCACCCTGGTGCTGGCCGCCGAGATCGCCCTGCCCCCGGGCGTGCTGCTGCGGACCGACCCCGAGCAGCTCATCGTCAACGTCGTCGCCGCGACCACCGCCGAGGTCCCCGAGGATGAGGAGGCTGCCGAGGACGACGCGGCAGCCGCTGCCGGGGCCTCCGGTGAGAACGCCTGACACGAGCCACCATCGCCGGTCGTGACCGCCCAAGGCAGTACCGACCAGGTCAGCGGTGAGATCGCGCTGATCGTGGGGCTGGGCAACCCGGGAGCCGGCTACGCCGGCAACCGGCACAACGTCGGCTTCATGGTGATCGAGGAGTTGGCCCGCCGGGTGGGTGGGCGGCTCACCTCGCACAAGGCCGGCGCAGACGTCCTGGCCACCCAGTTGGCCGGGCGTCGAGTAGTGCTGGCCCGGCCTCGCTCGTACATGAACGTCTCGGGTCCGGCTGTCGCCGCCACGGCGCGGTATTTCAAGGTGCCGCCGGCCGACGTCGTGGTCGTGCACGATGACCTGGACCTCGATCACGGCGTGCTCAAGCTCAAACGCGGCGGCGGTGAGGGCGGGCACAACGGCCTGCGCTCGATCTCGGTGTCCCTGGGTAGTAAGGACTACCTGCGGGTCCGGTTCGGAATCGGCCGGCCGCCGGGCCGGATGGATCCCGCTGATTTCGTGCTGCGCGACTTCTCCCCCGAGCAACGCCGCGAGCTGGACCTACTGGTGGACCGCTGCGCCGACGCCGTCGAGCACCTGCTCACCCAGGGTCTTGCCGCCACCCAGAACCAGCTGCACTGACCGCGATCTTCATCGTGTTGCGGATGGTATTCGTCACGACCCGGATGCGGCAGACCCGGGAGAGGGATCGGGCCCAGCGACTTGGACGGTCTCGCTGACGACGATCTCCTTCTCACGTGGCGTTCTTCGAAGTGATGAAGTCGCGGACCACCTGAGGGACGGGTTTACCGGTGACCCGGTCCCAGCACTGGTTGAGGGTGTCGATCCCGAGCGGGGCCGTGAGCCGGGCCAGATGGGTGGGGCCAGGTTCGGTCGCGGGGTGGGGGAACTCCTCGAAGAGCGCCACAGACCGGATCATCCATTCCAGGGCTTCTTCGGGGCGTCCGCGGGCTTCGGCGAGCAGGCCCAGTTGCCCGAAGGACATCGCCATATTCGGCCGGTTGCCCAGCTTCTCACTAAGGGTGAGAGATTTGAGGTACCACTGCTGCGCCTCATCCAGGCGCCCCCCAGCCTGGGCCACCACGCCCAGCTGGTGGTAAGTGACCGCGAGACGCCCGAGTTGCTGGGCGGATTCGGCTTGCCGCTGGAGCATCTCGTGGATGTCGAGGTAGGTGCGCTCGGCGGCGTCGAGGTGATGCGCGGTGAGCTGGCGGGTGGCTTGACTGCCCATGAAGAACAACCACAGTGCCCCGGCGGAATCCTCCAGTGCGGGTGGCGTGCCATCGGCGGTTTCGAGGGCAAGACGCGCCCGGTCGATCCACCCCTGGGCCTCTTGGGTTAAGCCGCGACTATCCCAGTAGTCACCAAGCGGTTGAGCGATCGACTGGGCCTGGGCCCACAAGCCGTGTTCCAGCGCGTATCCCAGCAAGCCGCCCAGCATCCGGCGCTGGTGGTCGATGACCGTGAACGCAACCGCGCTATCGCCGCCGTGGATTTGTTGAAAAAGCCAGGATCCGATGCTGGCGTAGGCCTCCAGCAGCGCAGCCTGGGCCGCGGTCCGCTGGTGGTCGTAGTCCTCGGGCTCCTCCCGGCGCCACTGCGCGGTGAGGTAGGCGGGCAGCGCTGGATGGATCCCGTACATTCCCCTCCCCAGCGGGCTGAGCAATCCCACCCCCGCGGCGTGGTCCAGCGCTTGTGCCCAGTCCTGCGCGGTCCGGCCGCGAAAACGCTGTGGAACATCAGGACGCTGGGAGAAAAGGCCGAGAACGTAGGCGTCGGTCACGCTCTGAAACAAGCTGACCGCCGTCAGCAGGCGGTGGGTATCGGGGGTGAGGTGATCAAGGGAGTAGGTGAGGCTGGCGGTCAGGAGGTCCTGGCCGGGCAGTGCGGCGATGCCGCACAGCCCGGCCAGCAGCACCCCGGGGTCGGTGGTGTTCAGGTAGGGCAGGATCACGCGCATGCTCAAGGGGTGGCCGTTGAGCCAGTCCATCAGCTCGGCGAAGGTCCGCTGGGCCCGCCGGGGCGTCGCATCCGAGTAGGCGGCCAGCACCTGGTCGGCATACTCGATGGCCTCACTGGGCGCCAGCCCGCCGACCGGGATCCGGCGCCGGTCGCCCAGCCAGGTCTCCTCGGTGCGGCTGGTGATGATCACCGCGCTGCGCCCCCCGGCGGCGATGTGCTCCAGAATCGACCTCAGGTCCTCGCATCCGGTGGCATCCAGCGGCGGGGTCGCCCCCGTGGGGTCGGGCATCGACTGGACGGATTCGAAGTTGTCCCAGATCAGCAGCAGCCGCCGCTGCGCCAGTAGCTTCAACACCTTCTCGCGGCGCGGGGTGACCTCAAGGAGGGCGAAGCCGGCGCCGAACACGCGCAGGCCGATCTCGGCCACCACCCCGTCCAGACCGAACGAGGCGATCCCGGGTTTGAAGGAATGCCAGATCACCCACTCCGGGTGGTCCACCCCGCCGCTGTCGCGCCACCACCGGCCGAAGGCCTTGGCCAGCTCGGTCTTCCCGGTTCCAGCCTGGCCGTGCAGCACCACCACCCGCTGGTGGCGGGCGGCTACTTCGAGGGTGAAAAACAGCCCGTCTCGGCCCACGAACGCATCCACCGGACGCTCCCGCAGCCGGTCAAGCCGCACATCCGGCGACGGCTCAGCGGCCGGTTCCGCCTGAAGATCGGGGAAGTGGACGTCGCGGCGCAGGTAATGCACCGGGACGACCCAATCGGCCAGCGCCATCGGCCCCTTCGGGCTGGGCCGCTGCGCACGCCGGGCCAGCCGGCCCCGGCCAGCGCTGACCGCATCGCTGACCCGGTCACCGGCGAAGAGCCGCTCATAGAACGCTGTCATGAACTCGGCGGCGGCCACCGCGTACACGCTGTAGGCCATGGCGACTACCGACGCCGCGCCTTCCTGCAGCAGGCGGGTGGCGACCGCGGCCTCCAGTTGCTTGCCGACCGCTCCGGACTGGCAGGCGTTGAGCACCACGACCGGCACCTGGGCCGCCGCGAGTACCCGCGCCACCTCGGCCGCTGGCACGTGATCCGCACCACCAGTGGGCTTTCGAACACCAGCACGCCCTGCTCCGAGGGGCTCTCGAACGCCAGCGGAGCACCGGATCCGGCCGCGCTCGCCCGCCCGTTGAGCACTCCGTGACCGTCGAAATGAACCACCTGGAACGGCTCCCCCGCCGTCTGGGCGTGCGAGGGCACCTTCTCCAGGTGCTCCAGAGTCGGGGGCCGCAGCACCACCAGCTCGACGTTGCCGCGTACCGCCTCCAGACGCTCCAGCAACGGGCGGGCGATCATCCGGTACCCCACGTCGGCGGCACCCTGGGGCCGCGAGATCACCATCAGCACCCGCAACCGCTCACCGCCCACGGTGAAAGCCTCCGCCAATGCGGCTGCCGGCAGGCTCCGGCTCACCCCGACCCGATCCAGCGCCACCGGCGTCGGGCGGTCCGGGTCGCACAACAGCTCCCAGGGCAGCCCCAGCCAGCCGGGCACGGCGGACCGGAACACGATCTCCACACCCGCCCGGGTACGCATCAGAACATAGGCGTCACGAGCCGGGCCGGCACCGAACACCGAGGCGAATACCGCGTGCCCCCAGTCGGTCAACTGGGCCGCGACCTTCGGCCCCCGTTCGCCATAGACGCCGTACGGCGCCCGCAGGTAGTCCTCCAGATACCAGCGCAACTCCTCCAGTGCGTCCGCGTCCAGCGGCCAGTCCACCGCAGCCGGCTCCCCTACCGGGCTGGGTAGCTCACCATCGAGCCACGTCGACACCGACACCCGGCCATCGGCACCCAGATCCACCAGCAACCGGTCCGTCACAGCCCCCACCCATCCGTTGCCCGCGCCAAGAGCCACAGCTCAGCCCCAGCACCTGTCTTATCGACCGGCGGAGTCCAGCCGCTACCTGTGTCAAGGGTGGATTCGAGGGAGGATCGGGGAGGATTCGCAGTCCGTCTTCCGGCGGGCTACCGGTTTCAGCCCGCCGGGTTCAGTCCGCGTCGTTCACGCGGAGGGCGAGCTCGACGAACTGGCTGTCCGGGTCCTTGATGAGGCCGTGCATCAAGGTCACCACCGGGCAGGGCCAAGCCGACTTGCAGGTCCGGCAATGGCCGCCCCGTCCCACCTGGTGGTCGAGGCCCGCCATCCGACGCGGAACGCGCGGCGGCCCGAGCGGAGCTGGACCTTGCGCAACCAGGTCTTGCGCGGTGACCACACCGTCCGCACGGCAGCGACCCGCAACATCTGGCGCTGCCCGCCCTGGAGTTCGCCCGAGTGGTGCGCGACCAGGGCAGCAACGCCACCTAGGATGAACCGGGCAAACCACCCCCATGGCGCTACCAGGGCAGGGGCAGGGACGTGATGCGCGATCAATTTCTCGCCGTGGTCAGGACCCGGCTGGAGCAGATCGTGGCGGCGAACGAGCCCGCGCTGGCGTTGGAGCCGGGAGCGCTCGACGATGCTCAACTCCTCGCCGACAACCTCCGCGATAGCGATGGCGATCTCGAAGCCTGCTATGCGCTCGGCTGGTTCCACTGGTTTCGGCACGTGGCGCTGCCGGAGGGGTCCGATCGCGACACCTCACGCGAGACGAGCCGAACACTCCTCACACCCTGCTTCATCGTCGGAGTCGACGGACTACCCGAACCCCTGCTTCCGCTGCTCCCCGAGAGCGCGGCCGGGATGGCTGCCATGGTGCTTCAGCGGGCCACGCGCAGCAACGACCTGACCCTGATCACGAACGCCGTCTCGCTGTGGCAACGGGTTCTGGCCGTCGTACCGGCCGACCACTGCGCCCGAGCGGGCATGCTGTCTGAACTGGGTGTCGCGCTGTGGCTTCGATTTTGGCGCGTAGGTAAACCCACCGATTTGGAAGAAGCGATCACCGTAAGTCGGGCGGCGGTGCAGGCCGCCCCAACTGATCACCTCGATCGGGCTAAGTGCCTGGCCAACCTGGGTGCAGTGCTACGGAACCGGTTCGAATGGACAGGTGAGCTAGCTGACCTGGATGAGGCGATCGCTATCCAGCGGGAAGCGATACAGGCCACCCCAGCTGATCATCCTGACCGGGCGAGCATGCTCGCCAACCTCGTCACCGCGCTGCGGAGCCGGTTCGGACGGGTGGGGGAGCTGACCGATCTGGATGAGGCGATCACCCTGGCCCGGGAAGCAGCGCGAGCCGCCCCAGCTGATCATCCAGACCGGGCGGGCATGCTCACCAATCTCGGCGGCGCGTTGCGGACCAGGTTCGCGCGGGTGGGAGAGCTGGCCGACCTGGATGAGGCGATCATCATCAACCGCAGGGCGGTGCAGGTCGTCCCGGCTGACCATCCCGACCGGGCAACCGTGCTATCAAACCTGAGCCTCGCCTTGCAGACCCGGTTCAGGCGGGTGGAGGAGCTGGCCGATCTGGATAAGGCAATCAGTGTGAGTCGTGACGCGGTCCAGGCCACCCCCTCTGATCGCCCCGACCGGGCTAAAGGCCTGTCCAACCTGAGTCTCGCTCTGCTGGCCCGGTTCAACCAGGTAGGGAGACCAGCGGACCTGGATGAGGCGATCCGCCTGAGCCAGACGGTGATGCAGGCCGTCCCAGCTGATCATCGCGACCGGGTGACCATGCTGTCCAACCTGAGCCTCGCTCTGCTCACCCGATTCAAGAAGAGGGGGAAACTGGCGGACCTGGGTGCAGCGATCCGCCTGAGCCGAACGGCGGTGCAGGCCGTCCCGGCTGATCACCCCGACCGGGCGACCATTCTGGCCAACCTGAGCCGTGCTGTGCGGACCCGATTCGACCAGATGGGGGTGCTGACCGATCTCGACGAGGCGATCACCCTCGAGCGGGAAGCGGTGCAAGCCACCCCGGCTGATCACCCTGACCGCGCTGGGCTCATGGTCGACCTGGCTGGCGCGCTGCGGATCCGGTTCGAGCGGGTAGGAGCGCAAACCGATCTGGACGAGGCGATCAGCGCCAACCGAGATGCGGTGCACGCCACCCCGGCCGACCACCCCGGCCGGGTGGACACGCTGTACAGCCTGGGGGTCGCGCTGGGTCTCCGGTTCGAGCGGGTAGGGGCGCAGGCCGACCTGGACGAGGCGATCAGCGCCAGCCGGGACGCGGTGCACGCCACCCTGGCCGACCACCCCGACCGGGCCACGTGCCTGTTGAGTCTGGGTACCAACCTGAGGGCCCGGTTCGAGCGGTTGGGGGTGCTGGCCGATCTGGACGAGGCGATCGGCGTGAGCCGGGACGCGGTCCGGGCACTCCCAGCCGAAGATCCCGATCGGGCCCTGTACCTGTCCAATCTGGGCGTTGCGCTACGGGACCGGTTCGTCCGAGTCGGGGTGCTGGCCGATCTGGATGAGGCGGTCAGCATGGGCCGGGACGCGGTCCACGCCACCCCGGCCAACCATCCCGACCGGGCGGATCGGCTGTCCAACCTGGGTGCCGCCCTGAGCATCCGGTTCGGGCGGACGGGACTGCGAGCCGATCTGGATGAGGCGGTCGCGATCGGGCGGGAAGCAGTGCAGGCCATCCCGGCTGACCGTCCCGACCGGGTCACGTACCTGCACAACTTGGGTGCCGCCTTGGGCATCAGGTTCGCGCACGTGGGGGAGCCGGCCGATCTGGATGACGCGATCAGCGTGGGCCGCGAGGCGGTGCACACCATCCCGACCGACCATCCCAACCGAGCGGGCATGCTCAGCAATCTGGGCAGTAACCTGCGGCTGCGGTTCGAGCAGGTGGGGGTGCAGGCGGATCTGGACGAGGCGATCAGCGTGGGTCGGGTCGCAGTGCACACCATCCCAGCCGACCATCCCGAACGGGTCAGGTGCCTGCACAACCTGGGCGCCATGCTGCGGGTCCGGTTCGGCCAGCTCGGGGTGCAGGCGGATCTGGACGAGGCGATCAGCACGGGACGGGACGCGGTACACGCCATCCCGACCGACCATCCCGACCGCGCCATGTACCTGTCCCACCTGGGTGCCATCTTGCAGACCCGGTTCGGACGGGTAGGGGCACCGGCCGATCTGGATGACGCGATCGTGATCGGGTGGGAAGCGGTGCGGTCCACCCCGGCCGACCACCTCAACCGCGCCATGTACCTGTCTAACCTGGGCGCCGCGCTGTGGGCCCGATCCGTCCGGGTGGGAGCGCGAGCCGATCTGGATGAGGCGATCAGCCTGGGTCGGGAAGCGGTGCGGCCCATCCCGGCCGATCACCCCGACCGCGCCATGTACCTGTCCAACCTGGGCGTCGCACTGTGGATCCGATCCATGCGGGCGGGAATGCAGGCCGATCTGGATGAGGCTGTAGCGACCAGCCGGTCGGCGGTGCAGGCCATCCCGGCCGGGCACGTCAACCGGGCTAAGTGGCTGTCCAACCTGGCCAACATGCTAAGGGACCGGTTCAAGCGGCTGGGAACGCACGCCGACCTGGACGAGGCGATCAGCGTGGGTCGGGAAGCGTTGCACGCCATCGCGGCTGATCATCCCGACCGGGCGGGCATGCTGTCCAACCTCGGCCTGTCGTTGCAGACCCGGTTCGAGCGGGTGGAAGCGCACGCCGATCTGGATGAGGCGATCAGCCTGGGTCGGGAAGCCGTGCACACCATCCCGGCCGATCACCCCGACCGGGTCAGGTGCCTGTTCAACCTGGGTCACGTGCTGGGGATCCGGTTCGGACGGATGCAGGCGCAGGCCGACCTGGATGAGGCGATCGCCAGGTACGCCCAGGCAGCTGACGTGGTGTCGGGAGCCCCGTCGACGCGGATTCACGCGGCGCGGTCGGCGGCGTCACTGGTCGCGCCCACCGACAGCAGGTTCGCGGCGCGTCTGTTGGAGACCGCTGTACGGCTGCTTCCGGGGACGGCGTCTCGCCGGCTCGACCGTGGCGACCAGCAGTATGCGCTCCAGGGTTTCGCTGGCCTGGGCTGTGACGCCGCCGCCCTGGCGTTGGCAGATGAGGCCGACCTCAGTGGAGAGCCTGCTGCGCAGGCGCTGCGGCTGGTGGAGCTTGGCCGCGGGGTCATGCTCAGCCAAGCTCTGGACACCCGCAGCGACCTGAGCGAGCTCCAAGCGCACCACCCGGCGATCGCCGAGCGGTTCATCGCGATCCGCGACCAGTTCGATCAAGTGGGTGACACGCTGGCGTTGATCGGCGACGGGGACATGGTGGGATCGCAGCAGCGCCGGGTTGCTGACCGGCACCAGCTCACCGCCGCGTTCGAGGCGACGGTGGCCGAGATCCGCGGTCTGGACGGTTTCGAGACGTTCCTGCTTCCTCCCGAACCGGATCAGCTCATCCGCCACACCCAGTACGGGCCGGTCGTGGTCGTCAACGTCAGCCAGTACCGCAGCGACGCCATCCTGCTCAGGTCGGAGGGGATCACCTCCATCCCGCTGCCGGACCTCGCCCAGAACGCCTTGATCGGCAGGATCGACGCTGTCCGTCAGGCCCTCGACACCGCGAGTGATCCTGATGTGAGCGCGGACCAGGTTGAGGACGCCGAGCACACTCTCAGTTCAGTTCTGGAGTGGCTGTGGGACTCTGCGGCCCGGCCGATCCTCGACGAGCTCGGTTACCAGCACACCCCAACTCCCGGGACCGGATGGCCGCGGGTGTGGTGGGTGCCTGGCGGTCTCCTGGGCCTTCTCCCCCTGCACGCCGCCGGTTACCACCGGGAGCCGCCGGGACCCGACGGTGAGCGTCGCGCAGTCATGGACCGGGTGGTCTCGTCCTACACCCCCACTGTGCGTGCGCTCGGCTACGCTCGGGAACGCAACACCGCATCCGGCACGGATGAGCGGGCACTGATCGTGGCTATGCCCACCACGCCCGGCATCGACAGCCCGCTGCGCCACGTTGCTGACGAAGCCGAGCTGGTGCACAGACTGCTCCCCGGATCCACACTGCTGATCGAGGGACCGGGGCCTACCGGCGGGCAGCTGCCCACCAGGGCTACCGTCTTAGCCCATCTGAGCAGCTGCGGCATAGCGCATTTCGCCTGTCATGGCAGTAGCCACCCTGTCGATCCTTCCCAGAACCTGCTGCTGCTGCACGATCACGAAACCGACCCGCTGACCGTCGCCAGCCTGGGGCCGATCCGGCTTGACCAGGCCCGGCTGGCTTACCTCTCGGCCTGCCGCACGGCGTTCAACCCCTCCACCGTCCTGATCGACGAGGCCATTCACCTGACCACGGCGTTCCAGCTCGCCGGTTACCCGCACGTGGTGGGCACCCTCTGGGAGATCGACGACGAACTTGCGGTCCGGATCGCTGACACTTTCTACACCGCTCTGGCCACCGACCCCAACATGATCGATATCAGAGGCGCGGCCGAGGCGCTCCACCACGCCGTACGCAGCATTCGAGACGAGCTGCCGGCAACACCCTCCCTGTGGGCGGCTTACCTGCACGCCGGTGCCTGAACCTGCCGTGAGGTGCGCGAGCGCCGAGCGAGACCGGCTGCTCGGGATCTGCCGGGAGGCAGAACATCCTCGGCTGGCTGCCCCCTGCGCGTGGTGCCGGCGACCCCGAGCGGGTGGAGCGCTGGAAGCGACAAGAGTACCCGGCGATCAGAGCGAGAGCCGCAGCCGAAGGCGCGACGATCCTGTTCGCCGACGAGGCCTCAGTGCGGACGGACTACCACGCCGGCTCTTCGGAAGCTGACGGTCCAGCCGACGATAATCCAATATGGACGGAGGATGTGCATGCTTAGTTGCGCAACAGCCCATACCGGACTACTTCAGAGCCAGATCACTCAGGAGTTTCTTCTCACTCAGGAGTTTCTTCCAACTCATATTTTCGCGCAAAAACGACTAAAGACGCTGCTGCGTCGTGCAGACCTGTACGTCTTATGATCTCGTCCCTCATCCTCGAAAAACCCCATCGCCGACTTTCCGGGTTCTCTTCGAGGATTGTATTCAGCGCCGTCCGACCAATGCGCACCCGCTGCTGGGAAGTGGTAAAAAAAGCCTCTTTAACACTTAGAGGCAATGTGACCTCCCACTCATTCTGAGGACCAATTTTGAGCTTTTCACCTTCGTCGGTGCATAATTCCGGCGACACAACATTCACTGGATCTGCTGATCGCTCCTGACCGGACAGCGACACCCCCGACGCGGCCGCGAAGTCCATCTCTACTCCCATCATCGATCCACCCGTCAATACATCGCGCGCTTGCTCCTCCTCGTTACGCCGGTCCATAATTTACCTCCATGATGCCGAATCGTTAGCCCTATGTCAATACCTTCGCCCACTGTGTGTGACGAAAGCCTTCACTGTGTGTGACGAATCGCGTCCAACGAGCAAACTCCGTGGCATCAACGTCTGCCAAGCCCGCCACCCTCGTCGAAGGCCGAGCCCTGCACGTCCGCGACGACCTGGCTCAACCCACTCACTTCTAACGGCCTGACCAGTTGCTGGTTACGTTCGACGCCCTCCTCCGCTGATATCGTCATGGATGCGAGCGAGCGGCGTGTGACCCTGGCAGGGTACCCGATGACACAACGTGATCTAGGCCGGAAGGCTCCTACCCGCATCGATCTTGGAGCCTCCCTTGGGCGTGCAACCCGTTACTGAATCACTTGTCGGACTCGCCGAACACGGTGCCAGTTGGTCTTGATCCGAGAGACCACACCTGTCACCATATGTTTCAACCACCTACTGACCGATGGTCTCCTGCCACGTGCCATACGGCCTCATTGCCAGGTTCTCATTGTCGTACTCGCGACGATCAGTAATTTCCTGGCTACACCATGTGGGGATACGGATGGTGTGAGATCGCTCCATCTCACACTCCGCAATGATCAGTCCTTCGTTATCCCCATGGAAGACATCTACGTCCCAGGTTTCCTCCTCGGCTATAATCTGATAACGACTCTTCGTAATCTTGTGGTCGATTTCCTTGAGCATGCCCTCGGCAAACTTGGGATCAACTTCCATCTCGAATTCGGCTCTGGCCGCACCGCGACGTGGCCCTTTGACAGCAAATGTGGCCCTACTCTCATGAGTGCGACCTTCGTCGTCGACGTGGTGCAGCCGACGGATACGCGCTGCGTAGCCGTTCTTGGCAAAGAAGTAACCTTGAACAATAATTTCGCGCGAGGCCCCCCGAACTACACTCAGGTCTTTGACGAGAAAACGCCGTTCAATCTCTATTCCCAAGTTGTTGACCTCATCTTTCTAGGGTCCATCGCCAGGAAATCGCCAGGCAATGCCGAGTGACATGCCGCGCGCTGGCGGACCAAACCATTTTTCATACTGCCCGGTAGGTTGGCGTTTTAACTCACGCTCCCGACTATAGAACCCAGGGGTTGAACTGGGCGGCAGATTACTCCAGTACCACACTGTCTCAGGTTCGGTTCCATCAAACCTGACCGCTAACCGAGATGACGTCAACTCGACAGCTTGAACCCGCCGTATCCAACGACTACAGTAGCCGACTGCTTGAACCACTTTATAATAGCGCAGCCGGTTGGCTTCACCCTCAGCTAGCGCCTTTGTGAGAGCGATCTCCACACCATAAGAAGTCGGTCCGAGTCGCCAGACGCGGGAGATATTTCCGCCAAGCGATACCCCAAGCGTGATGGTACGTACTACTAGCTCCGTTGGCGCCTCAGTAAACCACCATCGGTAGACCTGCACATCAGCCTCAGTCGCCCGAATAGTACGATTGAAGATACTGGTACCGATAATGCGATCCACTCCCACAGTATAGTCGTCTTCGGCATCCTCCACCACAACGGGTGGACTAAAGTCGGTGTCGTCGGCTGATGAGGCAATCTCGACCTCGATCACGCGTGACACGCCGTCCTGATCAACCACGGATATTTCAGGCTCGCCATCCAGCACAAAATGCGCTGTCACTGCCCTCGGGTCTGCGAGCCCGGCAATGTAGGGTTCGCCGCGCTTCTTGGCGTTGGCTCGCCTACGCTCTTCGTTTTCCGCCCGGACAGCTACCATCAGGCGAGTAAACTCGGCATGATCACCGTTGAAGTAGAAAACCAAGTGGGCGAGTAGCGCTGCCGACGGTGTCACTTGGCCGTTCTCAAGTTCACTTAGATGGGCTTGGCTCACTAGGCTGCGGAGGTCACGCATTGTGTACTTGGCCGACTTACGGAGTCCGCGCAGTCGTTTACCCAGCCTCTGATGGGCCGGCCCGAGCGCCGGGCGCCTGCCCCGCGTCACCGAACCACCGCCTCTCTAGTGCTGCGATCCTGTTCGGAGGTCTCCGAACAGGATCGCACTGTTCGTTCGCCGTCGACGGAATCTTTGCCGAACTTGGCCCCACGGTGAGCAAATAAGCGCGTCCCCGTCCCCTGATCGACCCCCGGGAGAGACCAAGCAGTGCCAGCCAACGAGTGTAACGGAGAGATCGAGACCCACACAATGAGAAGAGTCACGTGTCGATGCCTCCAAGCCAAAGCGCAGACGGTGTGGATCACCCACCAGATGTCGTGGCGCCGACGGCCACGGTTGGTAGTCACACGGGTGAGCTCTCGCCGGTCGCTCATCGTTTCGATGGGACGTTCCCGGAAGTCAACACCCGTGCGGAGAGGTTACGGCAGCGGACTGCCAGGACGAGGCTCGGTGAAGGTCGAACGCACCAAGCCGAAGGACAAGGACACCGCAGGTCAGTCGGATCTGCGCAACAAGAAGGTTGGTGACTAACTGTGACACCCGTACTACTGATCGGCTTAACTGTTCTGCTGATCTTCTTGCTTGGTTTTCTGGCTGGTCTCGGTGTGCAGACCCGCGCCGCCGCTGCTCGGGCCACGCGCCAAGCTGCCCAGCAGCGCGAGCTCAACGAGATGCGGTGCTTCTTGCGCGCGCGTCAAGGCGGGCCAAATGCGCTGCGGCACGCCGCAGCTACGCAGGCCGCCGTTCCCTATGCATACGTCACAGACCACGAGGAGATCGACTAGCGATCATGAACGTACAACTCAGGAAGCATAGCCCGACACGGCGGATCGCAAGATGTGCAAGACGTGAGAGCCACGGTGCAGCTAACTTGAGAGTGTCACGTTACCGCAGGCAGGAGAACACCCGCGACCGTCGTGTGGCCAGTTTGTAGCCAGGATGGTTGCCCTCATGCCAGTCCCGGTACTGGTTGATGATCACGTCCCAGTGAACAGCCTTGTCGTATCGTGCGCACGGCTCGGCCTGCGGCTGCCCGGCTACGACCTCACCGTCATCGTCGATGTCTTTGCTGATCACGTTGACGGCGGTCTCATCGCCGCACAACAGCTCTTCGGCGCGCACCGCCTCCATGCCCGCATCGAAACGGAGCGCAAGATCGACAAGACCGGCTCCAGAGAGAAACCTGCCACCCCCGTACATGGTCAAGGCCATGGTAGTGGTGGACTCCCGCGTCCCACAGACCGGCTCGGACACTCCTCCTGGCCGCCGAGCACCATCATCCCATAGATGCAGAAGCTATCCCGGCTACTTCGTCTGGAGTACCAGGCCTGCAAGGTTTGGGGTATGTGGAAGATACTCTGCGGGCGTGATGCCCGGTCCCGGGCGTCGGGCATAATGGAGAAGCAAACTGACCACAGACGCAACGTCGTATCGACTAATTTCACACGGGAACGAACTAGAAGCAGTCTGAGCCTGCAAAGGGCTGGGGGGCTTGATGGTACAACCGACTCCTGAGCCGGCGCCGCGACACGATCGCCTTTCGGGAAGGCATCGTACCCGGGACTCGACAGATCCTGACGTCCGGAGCGAATACGAGCGCGATGTCGATCGGATCTACTATAACTACTACTTCCGAAGACTGGCCGAGATTACACAGGTATCATCGACTCATGACAGAGCGCTGCGCCATAATCGGATGACGCATTCACTGAAGGTAGCCCAGGTTGGCCAAAGGTTGGTTCAGCATCTAGAGCATCATGACCGCAACGCGGTCGGGATCAACGTGGCAGGTGGCATCGATCGAAACGTAGTGACGGCCGCGGGTTTGCTGCATGATACGGGGCACCCTCCTTTTGGCCACATCGGCGAGGAAGAGCTGAACAAGTGGGCTGTTGACCAACACCTCGACGATGGGTACGAAGGCAACGCCCAAACCCTGCGCATCATTCTGAGCCTTACCAGACATCGGCCTGGTCGAAAAAAAGTGCAAGCCGGACTCGACCTGACACGTGCCGTGGTTGCGGCCTGCGTGAAATATCCTTGGTCGCGCGAAGATGCTCCGGGGCATCAGAGCCGCAAGTGGGGATACTATAAGCCCGAAGCTGACGTCTTCAACCAATTCGTCGCCCCCTTACTTCCTGAACAAGGTGGCAAAACCCTCGAAGCGGAGATCATGGATTGGGCTGACGATATCACCTACGCCGTACATGACCTACAAGATTTTTACAAAGACGGCATTATTCCACTCCACAACCTCCGCTTCAACCAAGTAGCCGAAAACAGTAGTAATTATACGCCGCTTCATTACGGTGAGTTTAGTGATTTCTGGCAATATGTCATGGTAAAATTACACAACGATATTGATCTGCCGCTAAATGATGCCCGCCGTGAATTTGAGAAGTATGCAAGCAAGTTCCCCGAGAGCCATTACCGTGGGACGCTCGACGATGATGCACGGCTTAGCGCCCTGGCTTCCCAGATCATCACCGACGCCAACGGGGCTACGACCATAACGGGAAATGGGCGCCTCGACGTCAACATGACCATGAGGGCGGTCATCAAGATCCTGAAGCAGGTGACGTGGTATTATGTAATTGATCGTCCAGATCTAGTCTGTACCCAGATCGGCCAGCGCACTCGGATCAACGAGACGTGCAGCAAGTTATACGAGTGGGTTCAATCCTGCTTCAAACAGTGCGAAGCGAACGACCAAGCGCTTACTATGGACGAACAGTGGGTACTGCAACGCACACTCCCCGTCCGGCTTCAAGAGTTCACCGCGGAGCTCCTCGTCGCTAATAACGGGGGAGGCGCCTATACGGATCGGAATCATTGCTACGCTCGCGCGGTGATCGATTATGTGGCATCGATGACCGAGGTGGAGCTCGACCGACTGTGGCAGCGCATGTGTACGGGTAGAAGGATCGCAGGCGATAGGCGATCTCTAGAGGAGTAGTGAGGTATCAGACTCCCGCCACCAGACCGGAACGCTGACGCGCCATCCGCATGGCCACACCGGTCGGCGATGAGTAATCGACGTCAGGGCAGATACTCCGCGATCCGGTCCCGGACGGCGGGGCGACGCAACTTGCCAGACGGAGTCTTGGGTAGCGCAGCGGGTGGCAGCACCACCACCGCGCCGGGCCGCAGGCCGATCGCATCGACCACCCGGGCGGCGACCTCCTTGCGCAGGATGCGCTCGGCGTCGGGA
The DNA here is from genome assembly GCA_050699515.1 of Pseudonocardiaceae bacterium. GTDB lineage: Bacteria > Actinomycetota > Actinomycetes > Mycobacteriales > Pseudonocardiaceae. The sequence goes on along the minus strand of JBOHFF010000054.1, from coordinate 10,957 downwards.
TCTCCCGCCAGCGCGGACTCCACCGCTACCGCGAAGGACTCCCGCCGGGCGCCGGCCTCGAGGCGGACCGCCGCGACATTGCCTGGTCGGACACCCTCGACCCGACTCGCGGCGCGCTCGATGTCGATGGGGTAGATGTTGCGCCCGCCCATGATGATGACGTCCTTGCGCCGCCCGCAGACCACCACGTCGCCCCCGGCGAGGTAGCCCTCGTCACCGGTGTCCAGCCAGCCTTCGGGATCCAGGGTGGGCAGGGGTCCGGCGGTGGTCAGGTACTCGCGGGTCACCGACTCGCCGCGCAGTTGGATTCGGCCGACCGCGCGCTCACCGAGCAGCCGACCGTCCTCGTCGACCACCCGCACCTCGATCCCGCGCAACGGCGGTCCCAGCAAGGGGAACGCCCGGATACGTACCGCGGCGGGGTCGGCCGGGACAGCCCTGCGCTGGTTCTCCAGCGCATCAGCATCGAGAGTGTCCACCTGCATGCCGAGCCCGCACGGCGCGAAGGACACCCCGAGGGTGGTCTCGGCCATCCCGTATGCGCACACCGTGCAGGTCTCCGGCAGCCCGAACCGGGCACCGGCCGAGTTGAAGGCCCGCACCGCGGCCGGATCGATCGGCTCGGCGCCGTTGAGCGCGAAGCGCAGGCTGGACAGGTCGTAGTGCTCATCGGTGTTAGCCAGCCGGCGGGCCAGCAGGGCGTAGCCGAAGTTCGGCGACGCGGTGATCGTGCCGTGGTGCCGGCTGATCAGCTCCGCCCACAGCAGCGGGTGGGAGATGAAATCCGCCGGGGTGACCTTGACCAGCTCCAGCCCCAGCACCATCGGGATGGTGAGGAACCCGACCATGCCCATGTCGTGGAACAGCGGCAGCCAGGACACCATCACGTCGACTGCCGGATCGAGGGCCGCGGCCTGCGCCATCGCGGTCATGTTGGCGTAGAGGTTGGCGTGGGTGATCCGGACGGCCTTGGGCTCGGCGCTCGAGCCGGAGGTGAGCTGCAGCAGGGCGGTGTCGTTCTCGCCCACAGCTACCGGCGCGCCCAGTGGCCGGGCGGCCGGGTTGTCAAGGTCGGTGAGCATCAGGTAAGCGATCCCGTGCTGATCCAGCAGCGGTGCGAGCGGGTCGAAGGGCGGGCCGAGGAGCACCAGCTTGGCGTCGATCATGCCGAGCGTCCGGACGGTGTCCGCCGCCCAGCCGGCCAGATCGGCTCGGGGGGTGGGTTGGTGCAGCATGGTCACGCTGCCGCCGGCCAGCCAGACGCCCTGCACCGCGGGAGCGATCAGCGCGGGGTCACCGGCCAGGATCGCGACGGAGTCGCCGTGCTGGACGCCGGGTGCGGCGGTGCCGATCAGGGAGCCGGCGGCCCGCAGAGCCCTCTGGTGCACCTCGGTCCAGAGCATGCGGCGGGGCAGGCTGGGCTCACCGGTGGTGATGCCACGGTCGGACCGGGTGGGTGAATCCGTCGCGCAGTGCGCCATCAGGGTGTCGATAAACCTGCTCACAACCCGTCACCCTACGGGTGTACTGGGCGAGCGGCATCTCAACCGGCGGCGTCGGCGACCTCCAGCCAGCGGGTCTCCAGATCATCCCGGGCTGCCAGTACCGCGCGGAGCTGCCCGTCCAGCTCCCGGAACGCGGCGGGATCGGTGGCGCGCTGGACGATCTGGCGCTGCAGCTCGGCTTCCCGACCCGCCAACCGCTCGAGCTGACGTTCCAACCGGGCCAGCTCCTTTCGCGCGGCCCGCTGCTCGGCAGCGGGCGTGGACGCCGGCAGTGCAGTCCCGGTGGGAGCGGCCACCGGAACGTCGGTGCGCCGGGCGAGGTACTCCTCGATGCCGCCGGGCAGGTGGGTGATCCGCCCGTCGCCGAGCAGTGCGACCACCGTGTCGCAGACCCGTTCGACCAGGTAGCGATCGTGCGACACGACGACCAGGGAGCCGGGCCAACCATCGAGCAGGTCTTCGAGCTGCTGGAGGGTGTCGATGTCCAGGTCGTTGGTCGGCTCATCGAGCAGCAACACGTTCGGCTCGGACATCAGCAACCGGGTCAGCTGCAACCGGCGCCGCTCCCCACCGGACAGCTCCGCCACCGGCGTCCACTGCCGCGCCGGCGGGAACCCGAGCCGCTCAGCCAGCTGCGAGGCGGACAGCTCGTAGCGGCCGACCACGATCCGATGGGCGATCTCCTGCACCGCCTCCAGCACCCGCAGCGCCTCGGGCAGCTCCCCCAGCTCCTGCTCGAGGTGCGCCAGCCGGACCGTCTGGCCTTGCACGCGGCGCCCCGCCGACGGCTCCAGCTCCCCCGCGAGCAGCCGCAACAGGGTGGTCTTGCCCGACCCGTTGACCCCGACCAGCCCGATGCGCGCACCGGGACCGATCCGCCACGTCTGCGCGTCCAGCAGGGCACGGCCGGCGATCGTGACCGTGGCGTCCTCCAGCTCCAGCACGGTGCGGCCCAGCCGGCGTCGCGCGAAGGCGGTCAGCTCGACGGTGTCCCGCGGCGGCGGCACATCGGCGATCAGCGCCTCGGCGGCCTCGATGCGGTAACGCGGTTTGGAGCTGCGCGCGGGTGGCCCCCGGCGCAGCCACGCGAGTTCTTTGCGGGCCAGGTTGCGCCGCCGGTCCTCGACGGCCTCAGCCAACCTGGCCCGCTCGGCGCGCGCGTAGATCCAGTCCGCGTAGCCGCCGTCGTAGCCATCCACCCGGCCCTCGGTGACTTCCCAGGTCCGGGTGCACACGGTGTCCAGGAACCACCGGTCGTGGGTCACCACCACCACGGCGGCGCGCCGGGCCGCCAGGTGCTCGGCGAGCCACCGCACGCCCTCGACGTCGAGGTGGTTGGTCGGCTCGTCGAGCATCACCAGATCCAGCTCTGGGATCAGCGAGGCGGCCAGCGCGACCCGGCGCCGCTCCCCACCGGACAGGCCGGCCACCGAGCGGTCCAGTCCCAACGCTGGGATACCCAGGCCGTCGAGCACGCCGCGCACCCGTGGGTCGGCGGCCCACTCGTGTTCGGTGCTGACCCCCAGCGGCGCCAGCACCGCCTGGCGCACGGTGGCCTGCGCGGGCAGCTCGGTGCGCTGGGTGAGCACCGCGGCGCGCAGCCCCCTGGCCCGGCTCACCCGGCCCTGATCCAGCGGTTGGAACCCGGCGAGCACCTCCAGCAAGGTGGTCTTGCCGCCCCCGTTGAGTCCCACCACACCGATCCGATCGCCCGCGTCGACGCCGAGTGAGACGTTGCGCAGTAACGGGCGGACCCCGTAGGACTTCGAGACCGCCTCCAGGTTGACCAGGTTGGCCATCAGGCGCGCGCGAGAGGTTCGGGGGGCGGCACCGGGCGCGAGTCCTCCACGATCCGGGCCCCAGGAACCGGTCCGCTGGCCACCCGGACCGTCCGGCACACGCCGGCACCAGCCAGCTCAGCGGCGACCCGGACCGCGGCGGTCGCATCGATACACAGGAACGCGCAGGTCGGGCCCGATCCGGACACGATGCCGGCCAGCGCCCCCGCCTCCACGCCGGCCCGCAACGTGCGGCGCAGCGTGGGGCGTAGCGACACCGCGGCGGCCTGCAGGTCGTTGCCGAGCAGCCGGGCGAGCCGACGCGGGTCACCGGAGGTCAGCGCCTCGAGCAGCGGCTCGGCGTCACCGAGCCGCTGTAGCTCCGAACGCCGTGACTCTGAACTCCGTGGCGAGTAGCCCTCAGCTCGAAGCCGGTCCAACTCCTGGTAGACCTCCGCGGTGAGTAGGCCTGGGTGATCCAGTGCGATCACCCAGTGGAAGGTGTGCCGGGCCAGCACCGGCACCAGGGACTCCCCCCGCCCGGTGCCCAGCGCGGTGCCACCGCACAACGCGAAGGGCACATCGCTGCCCAACTCGGCGGCCAGGCCGGCCAGCTCCTCGCGGCTGAGATCCAGGCGCCACAGCCCCGACAGCGCGACCAGAGTGCCCGCGGCGTCAGCGCTCCCACCGGCCATCCCGCCGGCTACCGGGATCGCTTTGCGCAGCACGACCCGTACCGCGGGCTGGCGCCCGATGTGCTCGGCGAGCAGCAGCACCGCACGCCACGCAAGGTTGCGGTGATCGATGGGCACCGTCCCGGCACCCTCGCCGTACACCTGCACCCCGGGCTCGTCGGTGGCTGCGACAGTCACCTCATCGACGATGGATACTGCCTGAAACACGCTGACCAGCTCGTGGTACTCGTCCCCGCGCAGACCTCCGACTGCCAGGTGCAGGTTGACCTTGGCGGGGACCCGCACCGTGACCGGTTGCGGTACGACGGCTAGCACCGTACTAGGGTACGGTGCTCGTGAGTGACATTCGCCTGCCATAACACCGTTACTCACTCACGACGGCGATCCGCGCGAAATCACTGATGCTGAGCCGCTCGCCGCGCAGGCCCGGATCGATCCCGGCGGCGCGCAGCACCTGCTCGGCGTGGGCAGCCGAACCCGCCCAGCCTGCCAACGCGGCCCGCAGAGTCTTGCGGCGCTGCGCGAACGCCGCGTCGACCAGCGCGAAGACCCGCTCTCTGGGCACCGCGGACGGCGCCGGCCGACAGCTTAGCGCGACTAGACCGGAGTCCACGTTGGGCACCGGCCAGAACACCGCGCGGGGAACCTGCCCGGCGCGGCGGACCTCGGCGAACCAGGCCGCTTTGGCGCTGGGAGCGCCGTAGCATCGCGATCCCGGTGGTGCGGCGAGCCGGTCGGCCACCTCGGCTTGCACCATCACCAGCCCGCGACGCAGGCTCGGCAGCTCGGCCAGCAGGTGCAGCAGCACCGGGACACCGACGTTATAGGGCAGGTTCGCGACCAGCGCAGTCGGTTCGCGCCCACCGGCCGCCGCGACGATCTCCGCGCGCCGCACCCGCAGCGCGTCGGCGTGCCATACCCGCAGCGCCTCAGCACGGTCCGGGGCACGCTCGGTCACCGTGGCGGATAGCGCGCCGGCCAGCACCGGATCCAGTTCTACCGCGAGCACCCGCTCGACGGTGTCCAGCAGGGCCAAAGTGAGCGATCCCAGCCCAGGCCCGACCTCGAGCACCACATCGTCAGGGACCAGCTCGGCCGTCGCAACGATCCGGCGCACCGTGTTGGCGTCGTGCACGAAGTTCTGCCCGAGCCGTTTGGTCGGTCTCAGCCCGAGCCGATCAGCAAGCGCACGCAACTCCGCCGCCCCCAACAACTCAGTCCCCCGACCCGACCCCATGACGGACGAAACTAGGACAGACCCATCCTCGACGAGCAGGTGGGCCAGGCGCGGTAGTTGCCGCGGGCGTTGCGGACCCGTTGGGCGACGGCGATCTGCTGCTCGCGAGTGGCCTGGTGGGGGTATGGGGCGTACTGAGTCCCGCCGTTCGACCGCCAGGTCGCCTTGTCGAACTGCAGGCCGCCGTAGTAGCCGTTGCCGGTGTCGGCGGCCCAGTTGCCGCCGGACTCGCATCGAGCCAATCGGTCCCACACCGAACCCTGGGCGACCGGAGAGCTCTTCACCGCGCCCTTCGTGCCGACCCGGATCCGGGCCGGTCTGGCCGGGCTGATCTCCTGGGTGGAGAGCTGCTTGCGGTCGGTCTCCTTGCCGTTGGCCAGGGTGACCGCGTAGGTGACGATCCGCTCACCCGGCGCGCCGGGATCCTCGACGACCACACTGCCGATCGGTATCTCGGCGTCCTTGATCTTCTTGACCGGTGGCTCGATCAGGAGGCGCTCGCTGCGTTGCTCACTGCGGACCCGGATGACGTGCACGGTCATTCCGGGCAACACCGGCGAGGTGCGCCCGGGGGTGACCGTGTCGTGCTCACGCAGCGGCACGCCCAGTTGAGTGAGCAGATCCCCCACCGACAGTGCGGTGGACTGGATCTCCTTCGGCAGTTGACCACCGTCGAGAAGGGTGATCGGCTTGGTGTTCCGGACCACCAGAGCCATACCTTCCAACGGGATGCGCCGGGTGGGATGCGCGGAGAGCTCCATGTCCGGAGACTGCATCCCCACCTGTTGCAGCGCGGTGTCGACGGTCAACGCGGTGGTCCAGATCTCGTGGTGCGCCCCATCGACAGTCAGCGCCAGCGGCCTACCGCGGGAGAGCACGATCCGGCTGCCGTCCTCGATGGCGCTGTTCGTGGTCGGAGCCAGTGCATCCTGGTCACCGACCTCTAATCCCGCGGATTCCAGCGCCCCCGCGACCGACGAAGCGAACGTATGAATGGTCCGCTGCTCATCGTCCACCGTGATGGTGACGGTTTTGTCCATTGCGAGAGCGGCGGCAGTACCGGCTGGCAGACCCAGTCCAACAGCAACCAGGGCGCCCCGGACGAACGTACGAGTGGTCACCTATGTCCAGTCGTCGCAGTTCCGGGCAGGGGAAGCACAAGAACACAAACTGAGGTCCTCGTGCCGGGAACGACCCCATCCCGGCTGACGGTGACGGAACCGTAACTGGTCGTAGCGGAGTGTGCAAACACCCCGTCAAGACGTGTTGCCGAAAAGATACTCAGCAGCGGTCAGCGGTATCGGTCGCGCTGAACCCGAAGACCCGCTGCGCGGTCCCGGAAATCGACGCCGCCAGCTCGGCTACTTCCTGCCCGCGCAGCGCGGCGAGATCGCGGACGGTGTAGGGCAGGTTGACCGGCTCGTTGGCCTTTCCGCGGTGCGGATGCGGGGTGAGGAACGGGGCGTCGGTCTCCACCAGCAGCTGCCCGTCCGGCACGAGCACGGCAGCCGCACGCAGCGCGTGGGCGTTGCGGAAGGTCACCGTGCCGGAAAAGGACAGCACGTAGCCAGCGTCCACGCAGGTCCGCGCCATCGCAGCGTCCCCGGAGAAGCAGTGGAACACCACGGTCGGCGGGGCGCCTTCCTGCTCCAGCACGGCCAGCACGTCGTCGTGGGCATCCCGGTCGTGGATCATCAGCGGCTTGCCGAGCCGCTTGGCCAGGTCGATGTGCCAGCGGTAGGCTTCCAGCTGCACGGGCGGCGGTGCGCAGCCCGGATCAGCTCGGGGCCAGTAGTAGTCCAGGCCGGTCTCCCCCACCGCGACCACCCGGGGCATCGCCGCGAGCCGCTCGAGCTCGGCGCGGTCGGCGTCGGTCATCGTCGCGGTTCGGGTGGGATGCAGTGCCACCGCCGCGAAGACCCGGTCGTCCCAGCCAGCCGCTTGAACGACCCACCGAGCCGCCGCCATGTCGTCGGCCACCGTCACCGCCGCCGCAACCCCCACCGCTGCGGCCCGGTCCATCGCAGCCCGAACCCCCCCCGGATCAGTAGCCCCGCACGCGTCGAGGTGCGTGTGCGCGTCGATCACCGTCGCCGCCAACGGAGACGGCGCAGGCGCCAGCTCCCGCACGTGACCTCCTCTGTCCGCCCGCGCTGAGCGGGCTCAGCGACCCTAAGCTAGCGGAGGCGGGTGTTACGGACAGGGTCGGTAGCCGTAGATCCACCCCCATACCAGTGTTCAACAATTGCGTGACAATTGTTGAACACTGGTGGTACTCTTTGGGCCATGGCGACCACGATCGGCTTCCGGCCTACCGACGAGGACGAGCGGATCATCAAGGCCGCGATGCGCCCTGACGAGCGCACCAGTGACGTGATCCGCCGCGCACTGCGGCTACTCGAGCGCGAAGTATGGCTCTCCCGCGCCCGATCCGACGCTGAGCGCCTCGCGAAGGAGGACCTGACAGGTGAGGCTGATGCGTGGTGATCCGTGGCGCGATCTACCGAGTGGATCTGGGTGACGCGAAGCGTGGCCACGAGCAGCGCGGCAGGCGCCTTGGCCTGGTGCTGAGCCCGAGTTCAATGCCATGGAGTGTCGTCACGATCGTCCCCACCTCGACAACTGCGCAGCCCGCCGTCTTCCGCCCAGCACTGGAGATCAACGGGCAGGAGACCAGGGTCCTCATCGACCAGATCCGCAGCATTGACACCGACTACATCATCGGTGACCCGGTGCACTATCTCGAACACGACGAGCTCGCCGAGGTCGAGCACGCTCTCGCCCGGTATCTCGGCCTGTGATGCCAGACGTTGTTCCGCTCACCCAGACGCACGCCGACGATCAGGCCCTTCCGGCCCCGGCAGAGCTATCAGCAGGAGTTCTCATGACCCCGCATAACAGCCAGACCAGCCTGTTCGATCATGGTGACGCTGAGGCAGTCACTGAACGATCCACCAGCGACGCCACGTGCGTCTTCTGTGCTGTGCTGCGGGGTGAGGAGAAAGTGACATTGAAGCACAACGGCTTGAGCGGGCGGTTGAAACGGGCCTTGAAGCGGATGGGTCGATGATCCTCATCAACAATGTTGTGAGCCAGTCCGTCCCGCATCTTCATGTGCACGTGATCCCGCGGCGAAAGAAAGACGGGTTGCGGTTCTGGCTGGGACCTCGTCACCCATATGACGCTGAGCATCCAGCTGAGCTGTACGCTGACAAAATCCGGCTGGCGCTCGCATCTGCTTGAACCTGGATCGCCCGATCGCGATTAACGGCCGTGGAATAGGTCAGCAGATCTGACCGGTGTGGCAGGAAACGTCGCGCTGCCTCGATCAACTCACGCGTAGCAGCACCGTGCGTCCGGAACCCGCCCACTGAAAACTGAAAGTTACGGGCGGATGAAGGTTCGCCAGAACGTCCGGCCTGCACCGGATGCTAGCCGGACGGCGAACTTGGCAGAGGTGGGCCAGATCGGGTTGTAGGCCGCAGTGAGCCACAACCGCACGGCCTTGTAGCCGACGTAGAGCTGGGTCAAGTCGATGATCCAGTGTCCTTTGAAGCTGAGCACGGCGGCGGCGCCCGCGGCGATCCCGGCGACGATCGCGGTCGCCCTGCCGCGCTTGACCAGTGCGAGCAGGCAAACGATCAGGATGGGTGATTGGGTCGCAAACAGCACCGTGGTCGCGGCCACCAGCCTGAACTGCAGGATCCGGTACTCGGCGAAGACCTCTGATGTCGCGGTGTAGTCCGTCGGCTGTTCCTTTGCCAGATAGGTCTTGTGCGCGTGCTCGAGCATCGTCGCAAAGCCGTAGGTGCTGATGATGAACACGACCGCACCGACGATGATCCACGGGGTGACATCCTGGTTGGGTTTGCTCAGGTAGTACAGCCCGGCGAAGAACGCGATGGTGGCCAGTGGCAGGAAAGGCGCGTAGTAGATCAGCGGCGAGACCCGGTCGAGTCCAACCTTTCGAGTGCGCCAGTACAGCAGCGCAGGCGCCGTAACCGCGACGACACCGACCAGCGGGATGCCGGCAATCATGAGCAGCCCACAGAACGCGGCACTTGGCCAGTAGACCCAGGGGAACACCCGGCTCCATTTATCGGCCAGACGTTCTGCACCATTCTTGACTTTCGGGAACAAGTCCGTGAGGTCGTTCGTCACGTTCTCCCCTGAACAGTGCGTAGTCGTAATGGGACGCGGTGACCTTCGAGGAGGCCGAGCGATCGGTTATCCTCACCCGCCACTGGCCGGGTCTGCGCCCGCTGCGGAATCAGACGACGTCTTCGCGGTAGGTCCTGAGGTGAGCGCCGCGCGCTGATCACGCCCTTGCGGTGCGGAATTCTGGATGGCCGAGCTCGGTCCTCCCGTCGGGCGTGCGATGATCGGAACCTCATGCTGCTGGGCAGTGGCCAGCACGCTGGCGGCCACCTTGGGCAGCGCCAGCACCGCTGAGGAGAACAGGCCAGCAGTCATGGTGCTGCGGCGCCGCCACATACCGGCCCGATAGACGATCTCGACGGGAACCTGCACCAATGCAGCGTGCTGCGCATGCCCGGCCCCCGCAAGGAGCACAAGGGCCCGTAACACCTCTGCGGCTTTCTCAGCCCCGAGACTCACCAACTGATTTTTCACAAAAGGAACCGGTGGGAGCAGCCGCGCCACCAGAGTCTTGATGTTGTCAGTGGAATCGATGGTCAGCACGTCGAGCAGCGGATGAGTGTGCAGCTCCACAACATCCCGCCAGGGCACCGGCCGCGCAGTATCGATACCGATCTCCCGCGGCGTCAACCGGACCGCGCCGAACCGGTCGAGCAAACCCGGAACCCGGCGCAGTGGTCCAGGTAAATGTGGTGCTACCAGGGCTGACGGGGCGAACGTCCACGGGGAACGCACCGGCGCATCAGGCAACGGGACCCGATTGAGGGCCTCAGTGACCCACGTCGGGATCTCAAGGGATCGTCTTTCGGTCATCGGCGCTTCCTCCAGCAGGCCAGACACTCGCCGTTGCTTATCTGCGGATTTCCCCAGAGACGCTGCGTCGTGTGATTCACCACAGCCATCCGGCCCGCTGGGCCGCCCACGGGGCATCACGCGCCGATGAGCAGAACCGAGTGCCGTTGCCAGACCGTGATAGATGCTGCGCAGGTCTTCGAGCTGATCGTGCGTCGCTGGCTTCACTGCGATCAACCCTCATCCGGGATCGCCAAACAGGCCGGACCGCGAAGCAACACACACTATGCACCATCCAGTCACAATGCTGCTAGCTGGGCGAGCAACCCTAGCGCAGGCTGTGACCGGGCAGTTCGCCGGTATCAAGGGGTGGCGCCTCTGGGGTGACATGCTCATGATCGCCGCTCGGGCTCGGCCACCGCCGGTGAAGCAGCCATCGCATTCCTCTCCGACCGCCCCGCAGACCTGTGGGACGTGGAAGGACCGACCTTGTGTCAGAGCCTGTTGGTAAATGATGTTGGTTGGGCTCGCCCAGAGGTGACGCGGGTAGCGATTTGATCACGGTGGTGTGTCGCATCGGGGATGGTCGGCCTGCCCGACCTGGCCCGCCAGTGGTGCCACCGGCACGCGATGGTGTACCTGCGCGCACTCCCCTCGGCGCGAAGGCCGCCATCCGCGCGCTCGAACCCCTGGTGAACCTCGCCCGCCTGCACATCCGCGACGGCAACGGCGAGCACGCCGTCACCCTTCTTGACGCGCTCTACACCGCCGTCTCCTCCCGCGCCGACACCA
>JBOHFF010000053.1:0-7510 GCA_050699515.1 Pseudonocardiaceae bacterium | reverse complement strand
GAAGCAGCCGGTGGTGAAGCAGCCGGTGGTGAAGCAGCCGGTGGTGAAGCAGCCGGTGGTGAAGCAGCCGGTGGTGAAGCAGCCGGTGGTGAAGCAGCCGGTGGTGAAGCAGCCGGTGGTGAAGGACCCGGTGAGGCAGTCGGTGGCGAAGAAGCCGGTGGCGAGGGATCCCGCACCGAAGGCGTCCGGACTGGGTTGAACGCCCGGACCTGCCCTAGCCGCCGTGCGATTCGATTCGCAACCACCCATTCGGGTGATAATTCGGTCTTTGGCTATCCGCTGGTCCCCTCGTTCCGATGAAACATCTGCCGGCGCGGACCCGAAGGACGATCACCGGCGGGTCCTACGAGCGCTGTGATCTTTCTCCGAGGGGATGACGACCGTTATGGGGGAGCCAGCTATGGCTGAGTGGCAGCTTGCCAGCGCGCAGTGGCGAAAACAATACCGGTGGAGCGACAATCCCGGCATCGGGGTGTTCGGCGGTCTTATTGCGGCCATTGTGGTGCTTCTTATTGTCATCGCCTTGTGGGTCGCTCAGCGGCAGTCGCAGCTTGAGGTTCCAGCGCTTGTCGGCTTATCAAGGGTCGAGGCGGAGGCTATGCTTAAGAATACGGGGCTGAACCTGGGTACGACTTTTGACGAGCCTTCCGATCGACCGGTTGGGACAGTGCTGCGCACCGATCCGGCTATGGGCAAAGAGCTTGATCCAGGCGCGGGGGTTAGCCTCGTGCTCGCGATCCCACGGTCTGCTCCCGCGGCTTCCGGTGTTGTGGAACCGATTCCAGCCCAGGAGCAACCGATTCCAGCCCAGGAGTTGACTCCCACTCAGGAACCCGCTCCGGTTGTGGTGCCTCGGGCCGTGGTATCGGCCCTGGTTGTGACGCCGCCTCGCGTTGTGGTGCAGCCTCCGATGGTGGTGTCGGTCCCGGTTGCGCCGCCCCCGGTCGTGGTGCCGCCTCCGGTCATGGTGCCACCGCCAGCCCCAGCGCTAAGGCAGGTCCCCCAGGTGGTCGGATTGGACGGATGGCGGGCCGCGCGGATGCTGGCCGATGATGGGCTGTCAGTGGGATCGGTGGTCGAGCAGGAGTCGGGCGAGCGAGTCGGGACTGTGTTGCGGACGAATCCGAGCGCGGGTACCGCGGTGCGGCCGGGTAGCCCCGTTGGTCTCGTCGTCGCGAAACGCCGTGCCGTTGAGGTGCCCAATGTGGCCGGGTTCGACCGGTGGCGGGCAGCGCGGGCGCTCGCCGATGACGGGCTATCGGTGGGGTCTGTGATGGAGGAGGAGTCGGACAAGAAGGCGGGGACTGTGTTGCGAACGACTCCGAGTGTGGGTACCACCGTCCGGTCTGGCAGCCCCGTCGGCCTCGTCATCGCGAAGGCAGCTGCGAAGAAGGACCCGGCGGAGAAGGACCCGGCGCCGAAGGATCTTGAACGGAAGGACTCCGAACAGAAAGACCTCGAACCGACGGACCCGTCGCCGACGAAGGTGTCCGGACCGGACGCCAGGGAACCCACGAGCCCGGGCGTCGGCACGGACCCGGCTACGAACTAGCCCGTCGTCACCGAGGATCCGACAGAGAGGGCGTCGCTGGGTCATCCAGCATGCGGATCACTGCATCTGGTTTGGAGTCAGGAACCTGGTCAAGGTGCTCTTACCGGCCTGCCGGGCACCGTTGACGAGGACGACACGGGTGTCTGCCAGTGCCTCGGTCACGAGGGACTCGGCATGCCGTAGCACCAGGCCCGGAAGTTCGATCACGGATGAATTGTGCCGCAGAGGCAAGATCACTGGTCAGATAGTCGCACAGTTTGTGGTCACCTAGACGCGGGTGTAGTGGTCACATGGCCGGTCGGTGGTCATTCGGCCGAAGTCACCAGCCCCGGGTGCGCCACTCGGCGAGGTGGGGGCGCTCGGCGCCGAGAGTGGAGTCCTTGCCGTGGCCGGGGTAGAACCATGTGGAGTCGGGGAGTTGGTCGAATACCCGGGACTCCAGGTCGTTCAGGAGGTTCGTGAAGTCCTCCGGTGAGGTGGTCCGTCCTGGGCCGCCGGGGAACAGCGAGTCGCCGGTGAACAGATGTGGAGTTCCGTCGGTGTCACGGTGCACCAGGGCGATCGAGCCCGGGGTGTGCCCGCGCAGGTGGAGCACCTCCAGCACTACTCGGCCGACGGCCACGGTGTCCCCGTGCTCCACCAGGTTGTCGGGTGTCACCGGTAACTGCGGTGCGTCGACCGGGTGGGCGAAGGTCCGCGCTCCGGTCGCACCGGCGAGGGCACCGAGGGCCTGCCAATGGTCCGCGTGCAGGTGGGTGGTGACGATCGTCCGCAGATCCGGCCGATCCGGGCCATGACCCAGCAGGTCCATCAGCCGCTCGACCTCATTGGCCGCGTCGATCAGCAACGCCTCGCCGGTACTCCGGCAGACCAGCAGGTAGGCGTTGTTGTCCATCGGACCGACCGAGATCTTGGTGACGGTCAGGGTGTCCAGCGTCCGTCGCTGTGCCGATCCGCCTGGCACGACCGCGCCGCTATAATCCTCGAGGATCTCCACAGTCACCGACCGTAACGTGCCGACGGGCCTTCGGAAAGACTTCCCCAGCAGCGGGACCTCTGGGTCTGAGACTGTCAGTGCCCCCTAATAGCATGGTTTCGGTGCTCCGGCGAAAGGAAAACTGTGGCTGACCGACTTGTCGTGCGCGGCGCGCGGGAGCACAACCTGCGCAGTGTCGACCTCGACCTGCCCCGTGACAGCCTCATCGTGTTCACCGGGCTGTCCGGTTCCGGCAAGTCCAGCCTCGCCTTCGACACCATCTTCGCGGAGGGCCAACGCCGGTACGTCGAGTCGCTGTCGGCCTACGCTCGCCAGTTCCTCGGCCAGATGGACAAGCCCGACGTCGACTTCATCGAGGGCCTCTCGCCCGCGGTGTCGATCGACCAGAAGTCCACCAGCCGCAACCCCCGCTCCACCGTCGGCACCATCACCGAGGTGCACGACTACCTGCGCCTCCTCTACGCCCGCGCCGGGGAGCCGCACTGCCCGCTCTGTGACGAGCCGATCTCCCGGCAGACCCCGCAGCAGATCGTCGACCAGGTACTCGCCCTGGAACCCGGTACCCGGTTCCTGGTCCTGGCGCCGGTGGTGCGGACCCGTAAGGGCGAGTTCGTCGACCTGTTCGCCGAGTTGCAATCACAGGGCTATGCCCGGGTGCTCGTTGATGGCACCGTGCACCCCCTGACCGACCCACCCAAGCTCAAGAAGCAGGACAAGCACGACATCTCCGTGGTGGTCGACCGGCTGTCGGTCAAGGACAGCGCCAAGCAGCGGCTCACCGACTCGGTGGAGACTGCGCTCCGGCTGGCCGACGGCCTGGTCGTGCTCGATTTCGTCGATCGCGACGAGCACGACCCGCACCGGCAGCGCCGGTTCTCCGAGCGGATGGCCTGCCCGAACGGCCACCCCATCGGCGTCGACGACCTTGAGCCGCGTTCGTTCTCCTTCAACTCGCCCTACGGCGCCTGCCCGGAGTGCACCGGAATCGGGATCCGCAAGGAGGTCGACCCCGAGCTGATCGTGCCGGACGTGGAGCTCTCGCTGGCTGAGGGAGCGATCGCGCCGTGGGCCACCGGGCAGACCTACGAGTACTTCCAGCGCCTACTCGAAGCGTTGGCCGAGACGGTCGGGTTCCGGATGGACACCCCGTGGCGACGGCTGCCGGCCAGCGCTCAGAAGGCCGTGCTGCACGGCAGCGACGTGCAGGTACACGTCCGGTACCGCAACCGCTACGGCCGGGAGCGTTCCTACTACGCCGCCTTCGAGGGCGCCATCCCGTTCCTCGAGCGGCGGATGAACCAGACCGAGTCCGAGCACGTGCGTGACAAGTACGACGGCTACATGCGCGAGGTGCCCTGCCCGGCCTGCCGCGGCACCCGGCTCAAGCCCGAGATCCTCGCCGTCACGCTCACCCACACCAGCGAGGGTCGCAAATCCATCGCTGATGTCTCCGCGCTCTCGGTCCGCGACGCCACGGCATTTCTCGACGGCCTGCGGCTGGACACCAGACAGGCGATGATCGCCGGTGCGGTGCTCAAGGAGATCCAGGCCCGGTTGCGTTTCCTGCTCGATGTCGGGCTGGACTACCTGTCCCTGGACCGGGCCTCGGCCACCCTCTCCGGTGGTGAGGCGCAGCGGATCCGGCTGGCCACCCAGATCGGCTCCGGACTGGTCGGCGTGCTGTATGTGCTGGATGAGCCCTCGATCGGCCTGCACCAGCGGGACAACCACCGGCTGCTGGCCACTCTCACCAGGCTGCGTGACCTGGGCAACACACTGATCGTGGTCGAGCACGACGAGGAGACCATCCGCACCTCCGACTGGGTGGTGGACATCGGGCCTGGGGCGGGGGAGCACGGCGGCCAAGTCGTCTACAGCGGCCCGTTCCCCGGACTGGAGCAACACGACACCTCGATCACCGGCGCCTACCTCTCGGGCCGGCGCAGCATCCCAGTCCCGGACGTCCGACGTTCGGTGAGTCGGACCCGCCAGCTGACCGTGGTCGGGGCGCGAGAGCACAACCTGCGCGGCATCGACGTGTCCTTCCCGCTTGGCTGCCTGGTGTCCGTCACCGGGGTGTCCGGATCGGGGAAGTCGACGCTGGTCAATGACATCCTGGCGACGGTGCTGGCGAACCGGCTCAACGGCGCCCGTCAGGTACCCGGACGGCACACCCGGGTCACCGGTCTGGATCAGGTGGACAAGCTGGTCAGAGTCGATCAGTCACCGATCGGGCGAACCCCGCGGTCCAATCCCGCCACCTACACCGGTGTGTTCGACCGGATCCGCAAGCTCTTCGCCGCCACCACCGAGGCGAAGGTCCGTGGTTACCAGCCTGGGCGGTTCTCCTTCAACGTCAAGGGCGGCCGCTGCGAGGCGTGCGCGGGCGACGGCACCATCAAGATCGAGATGAACTTCCTGCCCGACGTGTACGTGCCCTGCGAGGTCTGTCAGGGCGCGCGGTACAACCGGGAGACCCTCGAAGTCCACTACAAGGGCAAGACGATCGCCGAGGTGCTCGACATGCCCATCGAGGAGGCCGCGATCTTCTTCGAGCCGATCTCGGCGATCCACCGGCATCTCAGGACATTGGTGGACGTCGGGCTGGGTTATGTCCGCCTCGGGCAACCCGCGCCGACACTGTCCGGCGGGGAGGCTCAGCGCGTCAAGCTCGCCAGCGAGCTGCAGAAGCGCTCCACCGGCCGCACCGTGTACGTGCTCGACGAGCCCACCACCGGCCTGCACTTCGAGGACATCCGCAAACTACTCGGCGTGATCAACGAGCTGGCCGACAAGGGCAACACCGTCATCGTCATCGAGCACAACCTCGACGTGATCAAGTCATCGGACTGGGTGATCGATATGGGCCCCGAGGGCGGCGCGGCTGGTGGCGCTGTAATTGCCGAGGGTTCCCCGGAACAGGTCGCCGCCATCGACACCAGCTACACCGGCCAGTTCCTGCGCACCGTCGTCGACGTGCAGCACGCAACGCCGCCGCGCCGCCGCCGGGTCACCGCGACCGCTGGCCGGTGAGCCGGGTACCTGTCTGTGTGGCCGTCCTTGTACTGGATGGCGCCTGGGTCGGGGAAGTCGGGCTGACTGGAAACGGGGGGATGTCGTCCTGAATGAGGGACGCATCAGCTCAGCGGTCAGCACGACCCTGGGGCCTGAAGAAGTTAATCCGGCTGGTTGAGGCGCTAACAGCACAGACTCAGTACACACCTAGGTCATCACCTGCGGTCCGGCGTGGTGGTCACGCTGGTGGGCTAGTGTGCCGATCACGTGCTGGATCGATCCGCTAACGGGGGGAACTGGGGGACTGTGACTGTCAAGCGCCGTGTTTTCGCGGAGCGCCGGGAGATTGTCGGTTACAGCCAGGAAACGCTGGCGCGGATGCCGTGACACGCATCGAGACCGCCCTCTCCGGTACGCGGGGACGGCAGACACCAGCCTTGCTCGCCCGACTGCACATGCAGCATGCTTATGCTTTCGCCTTTCTGCGCGATACCTCGGCCTGCACGGCAGCGATCTCCCAGGCCCGCACCCAGGTCGAACGACTTAAGCCGGACGACGACCCACCCTGGTTGTATTGGGTAAGCCCAGCGCAGATTATGGCCGAAACGGGTGAGTGCCTCCTGCGACTCGGTCAGTCCGACCACGCGGTGACCATGCTCTCCGAAGGTATCGCCCAGTTCGACGAGTCATTCGTCCGGAACCGCCAGTTCTATGTGACTCATCTCGCCAGTGCTCACGCTCGACCGGGGAAACAGCGTGACCTGCACGTCGCCGCCGGGCTGGGGATGGAGTCACTCGATTTGGCCGAGGGCTTGGATTCGGCCACCGGACTCGGTCTCGGCGACCTCTACCATCAGCTGAAACCCCACGCAAAAGTCAGTGCGGTACGGGACTTCTTGGACCGGGCGCGAGGGTTTGTGACCGTGTAACGAAAATCAATTCTCTTACCGATCCGTTGGCCACCGCAATGGTGGGCCCCGCGGTGAGCTAGAGTTCTGGTCGTCCGACCTCTACGCTCGACGCATGACTCAGCCCGTGCCCGGCGCACCGGACCCGTTGATGCCCTTCACCAGCCGGTTCCCGCTCTCGCCGAGTGGGGGGCGGCTCATGCCCAGCTCAGCGACACCCTCCGGAGCGGCCATGCGGCCGTTCGGGCTGCGGTATGCCGTCCGGCCAGCCGAGTGCGGCAAGCACAGCAAGAAACCGACGAACAAGACCAGGACTATCCCCACGAAGATCACCCCTGATGGCCAGGGGGCAGGCTACGAACCCGACACCGAGCATTATGTCGAGATGGACGAGGAGTGAGCGGTCACACCGTGCTCGTGGTCGCTCAGGCTCAGGACGGGACAGCTGATCTGGTTGTTGATGCCCTGCTGGCCCGCGAGGCCGATGTCGCGCGGATCGATACAGCCGACTTCCCAAGCTCACTGTTCCTCGCTGCCAAGCCGGAGCGCATCGACTCGCCTGGGTGGCTGCGCAGCCACGACCGTCGAATCGATCTGGCGTCGGTGTGCAGCGTCTATCGACGCCACCCGGCCCATTTCACGTTCCCGGCTGGGATGTCGGCGCCGGAGCACCGGTTCGCCACTCTGGAATCAACCCACGGGCTCGGAGGTGTGTTGTCCGCCCAGCCGTGGCGGTGGATCGACCGCCCGGCAGTGGTGGCCGATGCCGGCTACAAGCCTCGGCAGCTCCGGGTAGCCGCCCAATGCGGGCTGAACGTTCCGCGTTCCCTGGTGACAAACGTCGGCGCCCAGGCCGCGAGTTCGCGGCCGAGGTCCGCGAGGGGCTTGTCTACAAGTCGCTATCCACCGGAGTGGTCACCGAACAGGACGAGGTGCGGATCATCTACACTTCACGATTGACCGCTGATGACTTGGACGACGACGCGATCGGCCTGTGCTGCCACTTGTTCCAAGAATGGATACCCAAAGCCTTCGATG
>JBOHFF010000052.1:0-87784 GCA_050699515.1 Pseudonocardiaceae bacterium | reverse complement strand
GGATTCGTCGTACCCGCAGCTGGCGAAGGTGCTGCTGTTCTACGGCGATCGGGTCGGGTACGGCCCGAGCCTCGCGTCCGCGCTCGACAGCCTGTTCGGCACGGGAGCGGGCGCCAACGTCGTCGGCGGCACGGCACCGCCGGCAGCGGCGCAGCCGCCCGCAGCGGGAGCTCAGCCGCCCGCGGCCGGCACCGGCACGGTGAGCCCGGAGTTGTCGGCGGCTGCCGGCGACATCCAGCGGGCACTCGCGCAGCTGAAGGCCGTACCCTCCGGCGACTTCGCGGCTCAGGCCACGGCCCTCAACGCGCTCGACGCGGCCGTGAGGCGCTTCCAGGCCGCGCAGCCGCCCGCACCGCCGCGCTGACTGCCTCAGCCCCGCCGCCCCGTGGATCTTCGGATCTGCGGGGCGGTGGCGTTTCTGGGGCGTTACCGCAGGTCAACGACCGGATGGACCCCCCGCTGCGAGCACCTGTCGGGAAGGTGTAGAGTTCTAAATGCAACGCGGGGTGGAGCAGCTCGGTAGCTCGCTGGGCTCATAACCCAGAGGTCGTAGGTTCGAATCCTACCCCCGCTACCAGGAGAAACGGCCCCCAGACTGATCAGTCTGGGGGCCGTTTCTCCTCTACTCGTAGTAAGAACGGTAGTAAAGAGCCCGGTCAACACGCTTCGGGTTCGGTGCCCTCCGAACCGTTGACGGCCTCATTGATCAGGCGACCGATGAGCTCCGCTGCGGCGCGGTCCCGTCCCGTGGAGCGATGGGCGTAGATCTGGAACGTGACGGTCGGGTTGGAGTGGCCGACCCGATCACTAAGGATCTTAGGCTCGATGCCGGAGTCCAGCGAAAGCGTCGAGTACGTATGCCGTACATCGTGGAGCCGAATCCGCCGGGAGCCTGCTACATCGACGAGGCGGTTGAACGTGCCCGTCACCGTGTCGGGGTGCGGTCGCTGCCCGTTCTCCCAGACGAACAGCCAGTCACCCGCCGCGTAGGCGGGGCCGAAGGCCTGTTGTTCGACGTCGAGCATGGCCAGATGCCGCCGGAGGGCTGCGATCGTGAAGGCATCCAAGGATACGGTCCGTACTCCCGCGTCGGTCTTGCCATCGGACTCCTCGGCGCGGCCAGCCACCGAGATCAGGGTTTCGTCGATCGTGAGCGTCCCGGTGTCGAGATCGAGTGAATCTCGGCGAACTCCGAGCAGCTCTGAGCGTCGCATGCCCGTTGTGGCCGCCAGGACCCACATACCCGCGAATCGGTTCTCCTGGGCCTGCCGTAGCCACTGTGCGAGTTCTTCGACCGACCAGGGTTGAGGAATGTTCCGGCCACGGCGGCGCGCTCGGGGCAGGCTCGCGTGTTCGGCCGGATTGAAGACCAGGTAGTCCCACGCCACGGCGTCGCTAAGCGCTCGATGCAACAGCCGGTGAACATTGCGCACCGACTTCGGCGACAGGCCAGTGAGATACTCCGCAGGTAACCGGCCTCTCCGGTAGCGACACACGGCCTCCTTTGCCGCCTGGTACGAGGTCTCGCAGGCCTTGCTGAGTTCGGTTGGGGTAGGCCCAAGGCCGTTGCGGAGTGTCCGGTGATCGCGCCAATACTCGTACATCCGGCCGTTGCCGTTGGCCTTGATCCGGCCCGCTTCGAGCAAATGAACGTAAAAAGCGTTCAGGACCGGCACCGAGATGTCCTGCAGCTTCCGGTGACCGATCTTCGGAATGATGTAGGCCGCCACATTCGTCGAGTAATTCGCATACGCGGACGGTTTGAGTGAGCGCTTGACGCTTTGGAGCCATTCGGTGAGGAATTGCTCGACCGTGCGTGTCGATGGCTTGACTTTCCGGCCGCGGTCCATCTCCGCATGTTTCCTCAACGCCGACGCCCACGCGTCCTCTTCGGACTCGAACCCGCCAGCATTGATCCGATCCCGCTTCCCAGTCAGGATATCGGGCTCGCCATAGATCGTGTAAGACCACTTCTTCCCACGTTGGTAAACGGTGACACCCGGGACGCGACGACGGTTACTTTTGGCCATCAGGCCGCCTCACTTCCATTATCTGCGTTCGAGACGAGCTCGTAGAGGAGAGATGTCACGATGTAAACTCGGCCGCCGAGGTGCCTAGTAGGCAGGTCGCCCATCGCGGCGTACCGGTACGCGGCCGACCGGCTGATGCCGAGCAGCTTGGCGGCGGTGGAAATGGCGATCAGCGGCGGGAGAGACTTGAGCGCCGCCATTGCATCCATGTGGTGCCTCTTCTCGACGCTGCACGGATTCATGGTCAGTTGATGCGTGCTCACCGGGCGCCTCTCTCTCAGGCGGCCTGATCGTGAGTTGCCGAATGGTTGTCGGGTCGGTGGCTGGTGGCGAGTTGTGCGGCGGTGTATTCGGCGTGCCATCGTTGTCGTTCGGCGATGGCGTGGAGGAGCAGGAGGGGTCGGGGTGGGACGTCGGGATCTGTGGGTGTGGTGCGTTCCCACTGGTAGGGCCCGTCTTGGGGTCCGTGGGCTGGTTGGATGCCGGTGTGTTCGAGGAGTTGCCGAACAAACGCACCGCGTTCGGCGCGGTGGTCATCGAGGGTTTTGTTGGACCATTTGCGGGAGACGAGGACGCGGCGTCCGGCGATGCCGAGGTGTTCTGGTTTGTGGGCCTTGCCCTTGCACTGTCCGGGGGTGATGGAGTGTTTGGCGCCTTGGGGTTGGATGCCGTAGAGCAGCCACATCGCACATCGGGGCGAGCAGGGGGTGATCCGGAGTTCGGCGTGGAGCCTATGGGCGTGGTCGCGTTGGGTGTCGGTGGCGTGCTCGCCGAGACCGGCGGCCTGGCTGATGTTCTTGGTCAAGTATTTGGTCAGGTAGCCGACGTGGCGGCCCGCTTCTTCGGTGCCGCCCAGGATGCCCTTGACGTGCACCTGCGCCCCGAACCGCACCACATGCGCAGGCTCGGCCAGTTCCTCGCAGGCTTGATCGAAGGTAGGCAGTGGTATCCCGGTGTCGGGGTCGATGAAGGTCTTGGCCCGGGTGTCCCAGACCGGTAGCCGCTCGTCGGTGTAAACGACACGGTCATGGTGGGGCCACCACACCTGGTGGTAGGTGGCGGCAGTGATCTGGCGGAGTTCGGCGCGGGGGATGGCGCCCCGGAGGGCGGCGTGGAAGTGCGGGGCGCCGCGTTGTTGGGGTTCGACGGTGCCGAAGTACTGCACGTCCCACCCGAGACAGCGCCGGGTGTTCTGCCAGAACCGATCCAGCAGCGCTGGGAAGTGGATCGCGTCGCGGGCGGCCCGCTGGTAGTCATAGGTGTCGGGGTCCAGCGCCGCGCCGTGGCTGTCGACCTGGCCGTAGGAGTCGAGGGTGAGGGTCAGGAAGGTGGAGGGCCGGTAGCGCCCGGCGAACACCCGCCCGAGGGTGCGCCGCTCGACCGGTCGGCGGGGCAGGTCCGGGGCGTCTTGACGACGCCGTGTCGAGCGCTTGACCGGTTTGGGTGGGGTATCCAGGGGGGTGAGCCGTCCGCGGACTCCCAGCGCGCGTAACTCGGTGTCGAGTTCGGCCACGGACTCGGTGATTTGCTCACACGCGCCCTCATCGCCGGTGGTTTTGCATTCGGTGTAGGCGGCGACGAGATCGGCCCGGGTGCCTATCAGCGCCGTGTGGTCCTCACCGGGCACGGCCCGGTCGGTGGCGGGTTCGGTGTCCAGGTGCCAGCCTTGGCGGCATTGGACCATCCGCAGCCGGCGGGCCTTCTCAGCGCAGGGAGAGCACTGGTTTTGGCGGGTGGATCCACAGGGCACGGGTACGACGTCAACGCGGCCGGTGGTGGTGTCGATCCGGCGCATGGCCAGCGGCCGCACACAGACGCCGTGTTCTTCGGCCAAGGCCAGGGCGACATCAGTGGTCAGTGGCAGGGCGGCCTGCTGCGCCCGGGTCATCCGCGCGGCATCGAGGGTCGTGGGTTCGGGGGTGTTCATTAGACGGTGACCTCTTCCGTCGCTTGTCCCGGGGTGGCGAGATGGCGCAGGGTCATCAGAGCCACGGTGGTGGTGGCGTTGGGTTCGAGCCCGGTGCCTGGACCGCGGTTGGTGACCCGCAGGCCGCCGTAGATCCGGACTGGGGACCCGCCGGGTAGTAGCCCGGTCACTGACAGGTGCACCCCGTCACCTCCGGGGACCCGCCACGCCTGCGCGGTGACCTCCGCGAGGGTGTCGGCCCAGGCCAGCAGCCCCCGGGCGATGGTGGATGGTGCGCGGCAGTCGAGCTGCACCGTCACAGGTAGTGCAGACGCAGAGGCGACCGCGTGCACTGAGGCGATCGCGGGTAGCTCGAACTCGGCGAGGTGAGCGCAGAGAGCCGCGAGCAGGTCACCAGTGCTAGTCATGCCCGCACCACCGCGAGTGGACCCGGTGGGGTTGGTGGGGGACGGCAGTACCGCCGTGTCGTGCGTGATCGCGCGGTTGACGACCGTTTCGGGTCGCGTGATCGCCTCGTCGGGCACACTGGCCGCCCACCCGCGCAGCTGTCCCAGGGACACGCTCTGGTGGTCGCCGGGTGCCAGATCGGTGAACAGGTCCGGGTCGTGAGCTGTGGCGCCGTAGACGTCGAGGTCGACCGCGCCGGACGGGCCGGTCAGGGTGCTGGCGATCGAGAGATGTACCTGGTCGCGCTTGGGGTGTCCGCCAGGCCTGGACGGTGAGGGTGCTCAGCGTGTCGGCCCAGCTGAGCAGCGCAGCCGCGACCTCGGCCACGGTGCGGCACGAGCGCAGTTGCACCTTGACCTCCGAGCGCCCGGCCTTGCGGGTCAACACCGTGACCGACGCCGGTTGCGGCAGTGGGTGGCTGGTGAGGTGTGCTGCGAGCAGGTCCGCCGCCTGCCCGAACGTCACGCCACCAGGTGAGACGCTGGTCATGCGGCACCTCCGCGAGTGGACCCGGTGGGGTCGGTGGGTGTGGTCGGGAACGCCAGCACCGCTGTGTCATGTGTGATCGGTCCGGTGACGAACGTTTCCAACTGCTTGATCGTCTGGTCGGGGACCCAGCCGGCACGGATGCGCAGCGGTTCACGGAGTCCTTCGCCGACGACGTAGCCGACACCGGCGTCGGCTTCGGTGATTCGGTTGGCCCACGCGCCCCGCTCGTAGGCCTGGTCCCCCAGGACCATCCCCACGTGAGATTTCGCGGAGACGCGCAGGCAGATCCGGCGGGGGAACAGCTCCCGAACCGGCACGGTGTCTTTGGTGGGTTCTTGGACGTAGCCGCGCACGGTGAACCCCAGCGCGCGGCCCTGGGTGGTCAGCAGCGCCACCCGTTCGGTGATTGCCTCGCGGGTCTTGCGATCGGTGTATCTGGTCAGTGCCCCGATCTCGTCGAATTCCAGCAGCTCCACGGGGTGGGTGGGGCTGATCGGCACCGAGCGGACCCGCCCGGCGAACTCGGCTTTGCGGGTGTCCATGGCGTCGAGGAGGTCATCGAGCACGGCCAGGGCGTCGGTCCCGGTGACCGCGTAGCGGTGGAAGATCCTGCGTCCGTAGGCCAGTTCCATGCCCTTGGGGTCGATCCCCGACACCCGCACCCACCCGTCCCGGATCGCCGGGGCGATCGAGACCAGCGGGCACCACATCACCGAGTTCTTGCCCGCCCCGGTTGCCCCGGCCACCAGGGTGTGACCCCCGGCCAGCGGAACGTGCCAGTCCTGGCCGTACTCGGTACGCCCTGAGAACGCCCGCCGCAGATCCACCGCCCCACCCTGGACACCGACCAGGGTGGTGAGATCCCGACAGGTCACCGCCTCGGCGAGCAGGTTACGACGCTGGAAATCAATCGACACCACGTTGGGGGTGAGTTCTCGGACCTGGCAGCCCGCCACCCCCGCGGGCCGACGCCAACGCCCGCGCGGCCTCGTCGAAATCTTCCGGTTTGTGGCCGGGTACCAGCCGGACGCGGACCTCATCCCAGGAGGCACCCGAGCGCACCCCGACCACTCTGGGCAGCTGGGCCCGGACCTGACTCCGGCTCCGGTTCCGGCTCAGGGCGCGCCCGCACGACGACGATCCAGGAATACCCACCCCGTCGGTGTCGTGCTGGGGGTGATCCCACCTTTGTTGCTCATGAAGCCCCCGAATCAAGAACAAGGGGGATGGTCGCGGGCACAGAGTCGCTCGCGTGCCCGGTGACCGGTGTCGTGGGCATCAGCACTCCGCCTGGCCCGTCGGGAAGCAGACGCAGCAGCTGCGGTGCCAGACTGCGCACCTGGTTATCCGCGAAGCGAACAACGGACACCCCGTCACCTCATCCACCCGAGGCCGCACCGCACGATTCCGGGCCCTGTCCTCCTGAGACTGATACTCAGTAACCGCCTGAATCTCACCAACCAGGTACAAGCCCTGCGGAAACCACTCCTCGAAATCCACCGCGAACCGCACATACTTAGGCGCACCCATGATCAACATTTCCCTTCGTGATCTTCTGGTTCTTCACCTTGCGTCACACCGCCTGCCGGGTGTTTGATTCACATCAGACCACAGATCTACTGCGTGCGCAAGCTTGATGCGCATCAATTTGGAGGAGCCTGTGCCGGCCAACCGTTGGCGAGCTATCGCCGCTGACCTACGTGAGCGCATCGAGCGAGGTGAGTGGGCTCCCGGCGATCAGATGCCCACGAACCGTGAGCTCATGCAGCACTACTGCACGACATCCCAAGCGACCGTCGCACGAGCCATCGCTGTGCTCGTCGCAGAAGGGGTGCTCGTGTCTGACCCCGGCGCCCCGCGACGAGGTGTGCACGTGCGCTCGCGGCATCTGGTCCGCCGTGACCTCGTGGCGGGCCTGCGGATGGAGTATGAGCGAGCTGCGGCGGGTGACGATGAGGATGCGAATAGCGTCGGATTGTTCGAAGCCGCAACGGGCACCGAATCGGACAACCTCGCCATAGATATCACCTATGATTCGGCAATAGCCGAGGACGAACTCGCCCGGATTCTGGGCATAGCGGAGGGAGCTACCTTGCTGCGTCGGACGTTCCGGTACATAATCGAAGGCACGCCGCACCAGCTCGTCACGTCTTATATGACACGCAAAGTGGGTGAGGCCGCCGGACTCGCCGGCGCTTCGAGCGAGCGTGCAGGTCGAGGTACAATCGCGCAGCTTCGAGGGGCTGACATTCACGTCGACTCTGTTACAATTGAAATAGAGGCGCGCCTTCCAACGGCAACGGAGGTCCACGAGTTGGCGATTCCCCCGGGCGTACCCGTCTTCGCCCACCGGCGAGTCATGCAGGCTGCCGGCCAGCCCGTCGAAATATCATTCGCGGTTGTGCCGGGAGATCGTGTCGCCTACACGTTGAATGTCGAGCTGGGCAAGGAGGTAGTGGTATGACTGCCGCAGTTTGGTCTTGGTTCGCCGCATCGGTGTCGGTAATGGGATTATGGATTAGCGGTGTTAGCCCGCGCGCTGGGTGGGTCTACGGATTTGGTGCGCAGGTGGTCTGGTTCTTGTATGGATTCTTTACAGGACAGTCCGGCATGATCGCGTTATCTGTTGTATTCGTCGTCCTCTCCATGCGCAATCTCCACCGTTGGCGTGGTACACGCTTTGTTCGAAGCGCTGCGCAGGAGACAGCTCGGTTTCCTTTGCAAACCGGAAAGGCGGTACAGAATGGATGCTGAGCGGTACGTAGGCGACATTTGTTCTCGGTGGCGCAACGCGGTCGGTCATCCGCGCGATGACAGCGACCCAACGATGTCGCAACTGAACATGGCGGTGAACCAGCTCGCTCATCAAGGAAAGTGGGGACCTGTCCGGCCCTTGCTCGAAGTAGCCCAGGACTTCCTCCTGACACTTGCGAATGTGTCACGAAACGCCGCCCTGGCGCCCGGGCCGGACCTCACCACCGAACTAGGCGATAGACTGCGTGAGACTTACCGCGCAGCATCTGAAGCCCACAATACAGTCGTTGACGTACTCCAGAGCCTCGACCACAAGCGATGCGGATCATAACTATATGGATGGATTCACCAGCTGGCCGCTCAATACTCACGACGTCGACCTCGACACCTTCTACAGCTATCCTCACCCGCCACTGTATCGGCCCTGGATCAGGGTGAACTTCGTCTCAAGTGTCGACGGGGCCGCCGAAATCAACGGACTCACTGCAGGCTTGGGATCGCCGCCCGACAAACGCGTATTCGACAAGCTGCGTGAGCTCGCGGACGTCGTACTTGTAGGTGCAGGCACGGCGCGGGCCGAGAGGTACGGCGGCGTTATCTTGTCCACCGATGCGCAGAATCGACGTGCTAAGCGGGGGCAAGCCCCTATACCACCTGTTGCGGTCGTGTCCAGCTCTGCCCGTCTTGACCCAGCGGGGCCTCTATTTGTAGACACTGTCGTTCCCCCTCTAATTCTTACAACGTCGAGCGCGCCGCTAGACTGCCGAGAGCGACTGATCAGCGCGGGAGCGGATCTCGCTATAGTAGGAAGTAGTGCGGCAGAGGTCGGTCAGATTCTTCACCAACTACAATCTCGAAAACTCTTGCGCGTTCTCTGTGAAGGTGGTCCGCGCCTGTTCGGAACTATGATTGCAGCGGAAGCCGTGGACGAGCTTTGCCTGACAATCGCTCCATGTCTCGCGGGACCCGGAGCAGGGCGAATCGTTGCTGGACACGTGCTTCCTGAACCCGCAGCGCTGCAACTTCGAGCAGTGCTCGCCGAGAACGATGTACTCATGCTGCAGTACAGAACGATTTACGACATCGGCCGCTGCTAAGAGGTCCCGACCTGCGCTAACCGTCCTTCACAAGGCGTCACACGACGATCACGCACAGTTGCTGCCGAATTTGCCTCTATGGGATCAAGAGCGGCGCTTCGCGCCGCTCGCCGACCGGCCCGCCTCCCGCTCCGCTCCGGCGGCCGGCGGCGGGTTCCTCGCCGGGCCACATCCAGCCGACAGCCTTCCACTGCTGCCAAGGTCGCAGCGAAAACGCATGCGCAGCGCGGTCCAAACAAAGACATGCCCTCGCCGGGCAGGCAGGTCTCCGGAATGGCCAGCCACCAGCGCGGGCGGGAGGCTGTGGCCGGGTGTGGACAGGGTGTGGCATCCCGTCGACCTCCCCCAGGGCTACCACACGGCGCCCCGGGGGCAGAGCTATGCGAGTTCGTCACCGGTCACGTCGAGGGCTGCCCCCGGGGCGCCGCGCGGTCGGGCTACGCCAGGTCGACGGGATGCCACACGAGCCCCAGCATGCAAGATAATCCGTGGTCGTCGGGCAGCAGAAGGCATCACAACCCTCGGGGCGGCTGTAGTAGAAACGGTAGTAAGGACGCTGTGGCCAGCGGTCGAGCAGGCTGGACGAGGTGGGACGCCCTGGACGATCGGCCCAGGCCAGGTGGGACGCCGCAGGATGCGATGCGAGGCGTGGGACGGGTTCCATTCGCCTCATAACCCAGAGGTCGTAGGTTCGAATCCTACCCCCGCTACCACCGAGAGGCCTCTGAACAGCAGGTTCAGGGGCCTCTCGCATTGTGTGGCTTCGCTGTAAGCACTCGCCCGTGGCGTGCGACCTCCGGCCAGTCTCCGCGCGGCGCGCGTTGTCCCGGACGAGACTGTCTCGCGTCATCCTTGGATCAGCGGCCACCCATCGAGACTTTTGCCTGGGCCCTGGCATCGCTCCGGGACACCCCAGAGGCCACGCTGGGGCCGGTCAGAGGGTCGTCTTGCCTCTTGCGTAACGCTATCGGGGGGTCAAGCGAATCAAGGGTAGGGCAGTATAAATAACCACATGGAACGAGGACCCGATGTCAGAGGATCGTGTCGGCGAGATCCGCATCAGTCGGCGCTTGCTGCGTATCGGGAGCCAGGTGTATCCGCTCGCGAACATCGGTCGCGTCCAAACTCTGTGGCTCGAGTGGGGCCGCAACAATGTTGCGACATTCCGCGAATTCGTCGGACTGTTACTGGTCATCGGGTTGATCGTTTTCATCCTCCCCGTGCTGGGATTGGGCTCTTCCGTGTCCGGACTCACTGTCATTGCGATGATAGTCGCAGGCATTGTTGTGCTGTACCGGTTTTTGACGCGCCAGCGGCGATTCGTGCTGTTCATCGAGACTACCGGGGGACAGATCGCGACGCTGGCCGCCAAAGCCGAACCCGAGATCCGTCGAATCGAGTACGCGGTGGTCGAAGCCATCGAGAACCCACCGAACCAGGAACAGGTCATACAGATCAGCGGTGACATCGTAATGGGCGACAAGATTGGCCGGGACAAGTACCAACAAAGTGGCTCCGGCAACAGGATCATGTCGAACTGAAACGAATTCGAGGAATGCATGTCGGATTACGTCTTCGGGGACAGTGTTGGGCGAGACAAGATCGAGCAGAAGGGACATCGCAATCGGTTCACGATCAACAACTCCGAGGGAGTGTCACGAGACGAGCTCGACGCGGCTATCACGGAACTGCGTGATTTCGTCAAGCACTTGAGACGCACCGGTGTCGTCGCCCCGGACGGCAGCGTCACCGATCCCGGTGCGGTGGTCCAAGCTGTTCATTCCGAACCGAGCCGGCTGAAGGCACTCACGAGGGTCATCACGAGCGGGGCCAAGGATGCCGTTCTGTCAGTGGCCAAGGACGGCGTGTCCGCCTTGATCGTCGGTTTAGTCGGCGCCTGGTCGTAGCGCGTTATCGAGTAGCAGTAGATCCCGGTCTGCGCTGGCCAACTCGGACCGTCGCGGTGGCCATTGGTACTCGGTTTAAGTTCGGTCCATCTGAAGCCGGATGGTGGTGGGGTGGGGCCACAGGTAGAGCTGATCGCAGAGTTGGTGGGCCATCCACAGGCCTCGGCCCCGGCGCTGGGTCGGTCGCGGGATTAATAGGCCGGCTAGCGGCTGGGTGTGCCGGCCGGTGTCGGTGATCTGGCAGATTACCGAGGTCGGGGTGGTCCACTGGAGTACAGCGGCGGGTGGGACGCCGTGCTCCAGGGCATTGCTGACGATCTCGGTGACGGCCAGCACGAAATCGTCGCGGCGGGCGGCGGGCAGTCCCGCCCGGGCGGCGTGCGCGGCCACGATGTGGCGTAGTGCAGCCAGTTCGGTCTCATGGTCGATGATGTGGGTGAGGTCGGGTTTTCCTAGCTCGATCGGTGGCGGCAGAGGATGGCTGGCCAGGAACTGCTCCGCTGGCAAGTGGTCTGGGTTGGGTGTGATCGATCCGTTGACCAGGCTGGGGTGGGCCCGGCGGAGGGCGTCGGCGCTGGTGATGTTGTTGGGGTAGGCGCAGACCAAAGTGAGGTCGAACTCAGCTAGGGCCTGGGTGGTGATGGCATCGATGTGCATCCACAGCGCCGCGCGGTGGGGGTCGTCACCGCCCGGGTCGGGAGCGGCCACGATCATGGCTGAGCGACCGTCCGGGCCGCTGGTGTCGGCGATCCAGGCCCGGTAGTGGTGTAGCACTCGGCCGGGATGGCGGTAAAGCTCAGCCGGGTCGGTGGTGTGCAGCCCGGTGAGGGTCGGCAGCCGGGCACGCAGTCCGTCCCGGGTCGCGGGCGGCAACACAGCCAGTACCGGCTCACCGCGGCCTAGTCGCGCAGTAATCAGGGGCGCCAGCGTGGCGGTCAGATCTGCGGAGGGAGGGTGGAGCAACCCATGATGGGTCAGTCCCCGGTCACCGGCGGTCGAGGTGCACGCCACCACCCGTCACCTCCTCCCTTGTCCGCTGCGTGCAACCTCATTCTCCCCTGTGTGACGCGATCTCCCCGCCGTGGTACCCGTTTGGGCGGCGCCGAAACGCCCGGTACGCAGCCAGACCATCGCGCTGAACGGGCGCTGGCTCGGCGTGATGGACTCGGACGAACCCGCTGGTCTAGATTTTGCGGACGAACAGTGCGGGTGTCCGTGCTGTTCGCACACGAGTCACCCATCGACGCTCTGCAACGCACGACCGGTCGGCGCTGCTCCACCCAGTGGGTCTGCCTCCAACCGTCGTGTGCTGCGGGACCCGAGGAGACCAGGCCCGGTGATGACCACGAAAGACGCGCCCGACGCACAAGCTGACCCGCCTGCCGCCCACGATCACACGACTGATCTGCCACACCCAGCAGCCGCGACGGATGACGGACCAGCCGACGATCCTGCGTTGTGCACGTCGGATCCGCTACTCGGACTGACCGTCGAGCACCCGGCCGTCGAGGTGCGCGTGGTAACAGTGGATGGCGAGCTGGACATGATCACTGCGCCGCTGCTCGAGGCATGCCTGCGTAAACAGCTCGCCACTGACCCGACACATCTGATCCTGGATCTGCAACCGGTGCGCTTCATGAGTTCCAGCGGGCTGAACTGCCTGGTGCTGGCCCACGAACTCGCCCAGACCACCGGGGTGCAGCTGCACCTCGCAGGCCTGGTCACCGGGGCCGTCACACGCCCACTCGAAGTCAGCCAACTACTGGAACTGTTCAACACCTACCCCACCCTGTCCCACGCCCTAACCGTCCTGACCGAGTGAGCATCCCGACCCGCTCCGGTCGTAACGTAAACCCTGTCACAACCACACGGGTACCCGTTCAGGGTCGGGGCGGTAAAGGTGGTGGCGCGGTGGGCGGGCGGTCATCGGTGGTCGGCGCGGTGGCGGCGGGAGTCTTCGCCAGGGCGGCGAGTGCCAGCTCCAGAGCGGTGTCCAGCTGCGGGTCCAGGCCTTGGGCCCAGGCCTGCGGTGGCATGGGCACCTCCACGTCCGGGTCGACACCGTGATTCTCCACCGACCAGCCCCGGTTCACCACCCACATGGCGTACCGGGGCTGGGTCACGCTGCTGCCGTCCACCAGCTCGGCCTCCGGCCCGATGCCGACCACCCCGCCCCAACTGCGCATGCCCACGACCGGGCCGAGGCCGCGTTCCTGGATCATCGCGGTGACGATGTCGCCGTCGGAACCCGCGTTCTCGTCGGTCAGGGTGACCAATGGACCCCGTCGCACGTCCCTGGGATAGGTGAAGGGCAGCCTGCCGCGGGGCACCATCCACCCGGTGAGCTCGCGGGCCAGCTTCTCTACCACCAGTTGCGAGGTGTGCCCGCCACCGTTGCCGCGCACGTCGAGCACCACCGCCTCGCGCGAGACCTCGGTGTGCAGGTCACGGTGCAGCTGCGCCCAACCCCGCCCCATCATGTCCGGTACGTGCAGGTAGCCCACCCTGCCCTCGGTGGCCGCGTGCACCGCGGCGCGGCGACCGGCTACCCAGTCGTGGTAGCGCAACGGCATCTCGTCGGCCACCGGGACCACGACGATGGTGCGCTCGGGGCCGGGGTTGACAGCCCGCAGACGTAGCTCGACAGGCTTGCCCGCCGTGCCCACCAGCAGCGGCCCGGGTCCGGTCACCGAGTCGACGGCGCGTCCGTTGACCTCGACTAGCGCCTCCCCGGGCTGTACCGCCGCCCCCGGTGCCCGCAAGGGAGACCGACCGGCCCCCGCGGAGCTCTCCCCGGGGAGCACCCTGGTGATCCGCCAGAGCCCGTCCTCACCGCGTTCGAGGTCGACGCCGAGGTGGCCCAGCTGCCGCGCCGCCTGTAGCGGTGATTCGGGAGGCATCTCGTAAGCGTGCGAGGTGCCGAGCTCGCCCTGCACTTCCCAGAGCAGGTCGGAGAGGTCATCGCGCGTCGCGACCCGCGCCAGCAACGGCCGGTAGCGCGCCAGCAGGGCGGGCCAGTCGTTGCCGGCCATGTCGGCCACCCAGAAGCGGTCCCGCATCAGGCGCCCGGCCTCCTCGAACATCTGCCGCCACTCCGCGGCCGGTTCCACCTGCACGCGTACCCGCGACAGGTCGACGTCGAAGGCGGCCGACGGATCGCCGCGATCGGCGTCCTTGACGGCCGGTTTCTGGCTGGGCAGCACCCGTAGTTTCTCCCGGTCGAGGATCACCAGGCGGGTGCCGTCGCCGCTGACCCAGACGTCATCGACGCCCTCGGCGAGCACCGTCGACGTGCCGGTGGCCAGGTTCAGGCGTTCGAGCACCGGGCGCGGGCCGTCTGCGTCGGGGGTGGCGAGGTCATCGCCGAGCACGCCGCGCAGCGGCCTGCGCAGCCACACCAGACCGTTCTTCGTTGCGGTCAGCGAGGAGTACCGCGCTGCGGGCACCGGGACGGGGACGGCCCGCTCGGTCAGGCCCTCGAGATCCACCACGACGGTCACCGCCTCGTCGGTGCCTTGGTTGTCCTTGTTGGGCGCGCTCTCGCGCCCCTGCGTCGTGGGATCGAACGGTGACGGGGTACCGGCCGCCAGCGGCAGCAGCTGGGGTCGGGTGCTGGCGGGGAAGGACAGGTCGAAGACCTGCTGGTCGTACACGGGGTCGAAGGTGCGGGTGGACAGGAACGCCAGGTGCTGGCCGTCCAGGGTGAAGGTGGGCTGGTAGTCGGTGAAACGCAACCCGGTGGCATCGGCCACGGTGCCGTCGCAGACCCGCGCCAGCTTGATCTGACACAGCGTGTGCGGACCGGGGTGTGTCCACGCCAGCCACCCGGAGTCGGGGGAGAACACCAGGTCCGCCACGGCGCCGTTGTCCGAGTGGGCCAGCTCGGTGTCCGCGCCGGTGACCGGATCGACCAGCAGCACCCGCCCGTCGTGGGTGGCCACCGCGAGCCGGCCGCCATCCGGCGCGGCGGCGAGGTCGATCACCCGCCCCAGCCGACCCGCGGCCAGGGTCCGTTGGGTGGAGCCGTTCCGGGCTGCGACGACCAGCGCGTCCTCGCCCTCGGCGTCGTTGACCCACACCACGTTCTCGCCGAGCAGCCGGGGCAGCCGGGCGCGCACGCCCGAGCCCGCTGCGAGAGTGCGCACCGGACCGTCGGCGTGCGTCACCCATTGCACACTGCCCCGCACCTCCACCGCGCTCGCCCGGCCGGTCCGGTCAACGGTGAGAGCACCCAGATGTTTGCGAGCGGGCACCGGGGCCGGCGTGCGAGCCGCGCGGGGTCCCCCGGTACGCAGCTCCAGCCGGTGCGGCTGGGAATCGGCGGCGAGGTCGTCGAGCAGCCACAGCTCGCCGCCAGCGGCGTACACCACGCGCTCGCCGTCGGTGGTGGCGTGCCGGGCGTAGTAGTCGTCGTGGTCGGTGTGCCTGCGCAGCTCGGAGCCATCCGGCAGTACCGAGTACACGTTGCCGACGCCCTCGTGGTCGGACAGGAACACCACCCGCCCGCCCACCCACATCGGCACCGTGAGCTGGCCGTTCAGCTCGGGCAGCAGCCGGCAGAAGATCCCCGAGCCGTCACGGTCGATCCACAACCGCCCAGCGGTGCCGCCGCGGTAGCGCTTCCACATCGCGTGGTCGCGCCGGCGCCCACCGAACCCGGTGCCGAGCACCACCCCGCCTCCCGCCGCGATGTCCAGTGCGGTGACCGGGCCGTACGGCAGGCGCTGGGCCGCTCCGCCGTCCAGCGGCACCGCGCGAGCCCAGGTGCGGTGGCGCAACGGCTCACCCACCGCGGAGGCCGCGTGTACCCGGTTGCAGTCAGCCCAGCCGAGCACCCGGGCGTGCCTGCCGCCCCACCAGGTCGTGCGCACCGACGGGCCGCCCGCGGTGGCGACGACGTGCACCTCTGGTACGCCGTCGCGCTGGCTGAGGTGGGCCAGATGCATGCCATCGGGGGAGAAGCGCAGATCCTTGGTCGGGGCGTGGTCGCAGGTCAGCTGCCACGCTCGCCCACCCTCCAACGGGGCGAGCCACACGTCGTCGTGCGCGACGAAACCCAGCAGGTCGCCATGCAGGGTGGGGTAGCGGAGATAGGAATCATTGCCAGGGCTCAGCACTCCTGAACCCTATCCGTGCTGATCACTCAGGAGCGTCACCGGAACTGGAAGACGGGGGCGGTTCCCTTGGCGAGGTCGCAGGGGTTGGAGTAGCTCCGCCGGAAGAGCACCTTCGTGCCCTGGTAGCTGCCGGAGGCGGTTGCGGTCACCGGATCGTAGCTGGCCGGGCAGAGCGTGTCAGGCTTCCCGACGACTTTGTCGAGGTCGCCACCGGCCGCCACCAGGGCCTTGCAGGCGGCCTCGGCGAGTGGGTGAGTGCCGCTCGGTGGGTCGCAGCGCAGTGTGACGAACTGACCCTCACCACGGACCGCAATGCCGAGCACGAGGAAGGTCTCCGGCGCCGTCGTGGGCTCGCCTGCGGTGGCGGCGGGTGCGGCCACGGTCGTCGCGGTGATCAGTGCCGCCAAGGCGTACCACGTCCTGGCCAGGGTCATGAGACCCAGTCTGAGTCAACTTCACGCCACAGTCATGAGACCACCTGGGTACCCCTGAAGGCCCGATCGGCGGTTACGATGCAGGCACCGATGTCGTCGATGGGAGACGGTCGTGCCGGCATTGCGACGCATCGTGCACGAGGTGCACACCGTCGAGCTCGGTACCGCCACCCGGTTCGAGCAGCACCACCTCACCGTTGACCGGGACCGGGCCGAGGGGTTGTTCACCGATCCGGCGTTGGCGTCGGTGCGGGTGCACGTCGCCGCGCCAGGGGACCGGACACGGATCATCGCGCCGCTCGACGTGGTGGAGCCACGCTCCAAAGGGCCAGGCGGGGGAGTGTTTCCGGGCTGGGTGGTGCCGGCTGACCGCAAGCGCGCCGGCGACACGCACGTGCTGCGCGGGGCCGCGGTGCTCGCCGCCGGGTACCTGCCCCGCAACCAGGAAGGCCTGATCGACATGTCCGGTCCGGCCGCCCAGCGCTGCCCGTTCAGCCGCACGCACAACATCGTGATCGAGTTCGACCGCGCCGACGACGCGTCCTGGCAGGACGCCGAGGTGGCGCTGCGCCGCGGGCTGCTGCGACTGGCCGTGCACCTGGCCGACGCCGCCGTCGACGCCGCGCCCGACACGGTCGAGGAGCTGGCACCACCGCACCGCCCGGGTACCCCCACCGGCGGGCTGCCCCGAGTCGGGGTGATCACCAATCTGCAGACCCAGGGCGCATTCAAGGACGTCTTCGTCTACGGCCGCAGCATGGCGGGCAGCCTGCCGACCCTGTTCGACCCCGCCGAGATCGAGGACGGGGCCGTGGTCAGCGGCCAGTACGGGCACCCGGCCCTGCGCAACCCCACCTACCTGCACCAGAACCACCCGGTGATCGCCGAGCTTCGAGCCCGCGACGGCCAGGACCTGTGCTTTGCCGGTGTGGTGCTGTGCCCGGAACCGGTGGAGCAGAAAGACAAGGAGCTGGTCTCCGAGCATGCCGCCTGGCTGTGCCGCGCCGCCGGCTTCGATGCCGCCATCGTAACCAAGGAAGGCGCCGGTAACGCGGACAACGACCTGATGTTGAAGGTCGACGCCCTGGAAGCCGACGGTCTCACCGCGGTGGCGCTCTACGCCGAGATGTCCGGCGCCGATGGAACCGGTCCACCCCTGGTCGCCGGCCCGCGACGGGGCGCGGTGATCAGCACCGGCAACTACGACCAGCGGATCGCGCTCCCGGAGGTCGAGCGGGCGCTGGGCGGCACGCGGCTGCGCATCGCCGACGCGCAGGCGTGCGCTGCGGTCGAGGTGCCCACGGCGGCGATCCTGTCCGCGCTGAGCCCACTGGGCGCCGGGTGGCTGACCTGCCGGCCGGCACAACAACTGGTCGACACAGCAGCTGGTCCGCCAGCAGTCGGGAAAGGCACGGCCTGATGCGCATCGTGCACTACGTCAACCAGTTCTACGCCGGGCTCGGTGGTGAGGAGGCCGCCGGTACCGGCCCCCGGGTGGTTGAGGGCGCTGTCGGCCCGGGGCGGCTGCTGGCCCAGTTGCTCGGCGCCGAGCACCAGGTCGTGGCGACGCTGGTCTGCGGTGACAACCACGCGGCGTCCAACGCTGCCGTCGCCGTTGAGCTGCTGGAGATGGCCCGCAGCGCCGGGGCCGAGTTCCTGGTCGCCGGTCCCGCCTTCGGCAGCGGTCGTTACGGGCTGGCCTGCGCCCGGCTGGTCGCCGCCGCGCATGCGGACGGCCTGCCAGCGTTGGCCTCGATGCACCCGGACAACCCCGGCATCTCCGACGCGGGCGAGGCACCCGTGATCGCTGCGGGTGCCACAGCCCGGGAGATGCGCCCGACCGTGCAGAAGGTCGCCGCCGCCATCGGGAGGCTGGCCACCGGCGCGGCGCTGACCGCGGCGGATGGCCGGGTCACCCCGATCGCCCGGATCGGTGAGCTGGTCGAGCAGCGCGCCGCAGCCCGGGCCGTCGAGCTCGTGTTGCGCCGGCTCGGTGGAGATCGGGAAGCCACGGAGGTTCCCGTCGGTGGCTTCGACAGGGTCGAGCCGGCCGCCCCGGTCGACGAGGCCGCCGGTGTCACCGTCGCGCTGGTCACCGAGGGCGCCGTGGTGCCCGCCGGTAACCCGGACCGGCTCGAATCGGCCCGCGCAACCCGCTGGTTGCGCTACCAGATCGACGGGATCGACGCGCTGGCCTCCGGGACGTGGGAGTCGGTCGCCGGCGGCTTCGCGACCACCGCCGCCAACGCCGACCCGAACCGGCTGCTGCCGCTGGACGCCGCCCGGGCGCTGGAGCGCGAGGGCGCGATCGGCCGGCTGCACGGCGAGTTCATGGTCACGGTGGGTAATGGCACTACGGTGGCCACCGCGCGGCGCTTTGGCGTCGAATGGGCCGCGGAGCTGCGCAAAGCCGGCGTGCAGGCGGCGATCCTGACCGCCACTTGAGGAACCGGGACGCGTTGCGGGTCAACGCTTGCCAAGGAACTGGAACGAGCCGGCATCCCCACCGCCGTGATCACTAACCTCGTCACGATCGCCGAGCAGGTGGGTGCGCCGCGGATCGTGCCGGGTCGGGGCATCCCCTACCCCTCGGGCGATCCGAGCCTGTCCCCGGCCGCCGAACACCAGTGGCGGCGCCAGCTGGTGCAGCGCGCCCTCGACGCGGTCGCCACCGCCGTCGAACATCCGACGATCTTCGAGGTCGACGGGGAACGCGGTGGGGCTGACTGCCGTCGTTGAGGAACGAACGGCGAGTCGCTGCGTCGGTTTGGCTTGTAGTGGGCCTGGAGTCGACGCTTTAAGCAATCACAATCGTGGTGATGATCGGTTATCGTCGGCCGTTGCGCTGGTTCTTGCGGTTATCGGAGGGTGGGTATGGGGGTTGGGCGGCGGGGTAATGCGGTGCTGGGGGCGTTGCTGGGTGAGCTGGGCTGGTCACTGAGCCAGTTGGCCGAGGTGATCAATGATTCGCTCGGCCCGGGATCTGTGGGACGCAGCACGGTCTCGGACTGGGTGCACCACGATCGGGTACCGCGTGATCCGCTCCCGACCGTGGTGGCACACCTGCTCTCTGATGCGCTGGACCGGGAGGTGCCGGTCGCGCAGGTGTGGTCCGGCCGGGCCCAGCCCGCCGAGTTCTGGGTGCCCGCTGACGCTGAGCTGCGGCTGCCCTGGACGACGATGGGTACCGTGGAGGTCCTGGACGACTGGCTCCGCCACACCGGAGGCACGATCGGGATGGACCGCCGCATCTTTCTCGCGGTCAGCGGAGCCACCTTGACCGGTCCGGCCTGGGACTACGTCGACCGGCTGGCCACCCGGGGTGCCTCGTTCGCCACGCTGGCCAGCGAGCGGTGCAGCATCACTGTCACCTCCGCCATGGTGGACACGGTGGCCGCCACCACTGCCAGCATTCGCCGTCTGGGCGATGTCGAGGGTGGGAATGCGGACAACCTGCGTTTCGTGCACCATCATCTGACGTGGGTGGCCAAGCTCCTGCGGCAGGCGAGGTTCACCAGCGCAGCGGTGGCCGACCGGCTGCTCGCCGAGTGGGCGCAGCTGGCGCAGGTGGCCGCCTGGATGGCGAACGACGCACGGCAATACGGCCTGTGCCAGCGGTACTTCATCAGTGGGCTGCGGGCCGCGCACACCGCGGGTGATCGCTCGATAGGCACCCTCCTGCTCGCCGAGATGGGCCAGGCTCGGGTGCATCAAGGCCGGCTGGGCGACGGCGTCGATCTGGGCCGGGCCGCCCGGGATGCTGTGGAGCTGGCCAACGCCGCATACGAGGCGGCCCGCGCCACTCCGGTCGCGATGCGGGCGCTGGCGGCGAGTCGCTTCGCCATGGCTCAGGCTGCGGTGGGCAATGCGCGCGGCTTCCACGCCACCGCTGAGGAGGCCCGTGCCCTGCTGGACACGCCCGGCGCGCTGGATACCCGCCCGCCGTATCTGGGCTGGTTCGGGCCGGCCAGCCTGGAGGGCTTCGTAGCCCAGGGCACGCTCACTCTCGCCGCGGCGACCTCCCGTGACTCCCGTGCCCTGGTGGGCAGCGCTGAGCAGGTCCTCGGTCGCCGAGTCACGGATCCAGGCACTACACCGCGCATTGCGGTGTTTCACGCGGTGCGGCTGGCCCGGGCGCACCTCGCGACCGGTGACCTGGATCGTGCGGTGCCTACTGCGCAGCTGGCGTTGCGCCGGTTGGCCACGGTGCGCTCGCAGCGCTGCTCACTGGTGTTGCGGCGCCTGGAGGAGGATCTGGCTGCGGTCCCCCCATCCCGCCGCCCAGCCTCCCTCCGATCCCTGCAAGATCAGCTCCGCTCCATCCACGCTGAAGGTCAGCGTCAGGCTGATGCCAGGTAGCCATGCCCTCCTCTCCAGCGCGTAGTGGTCTAGGATCGGTTGACTCACTGGTGTGGCGATTTAGTCGTGGTCTTCTTGTTTCGGGGCCAGGGGTGCAAAAAAGTCATTGGTGAACTGTGGCCGGATTGTCGCACTATTTTGGGTCGAGACGGAATCGGCGGTAGCTCCCATCAGGTATGCAGGTGCTCCCAGGCGAGGGTGTGCTCGCCGAGGTCGGTGATCGCGGCGAGCAGGCCGAGTCGGGCGGCGCGGCGTTCGGGGTGCTCGTCCATGACGTAGATCTGGTCGAAGAATTCGGCGACGGCGTGGGTGAGGTCGGTGGTGACCTTGGTGTAGTGGTCGAGGTCGGTGATCCCGTCGACGGCGGCGCGGGTCTTGCTGAGGATCTCGTGCAGCCGGATCTCGGCGGGTTCGGCCAGGGCGCCGGGGTCGTAGTGGGGGGCGGTGCCGGGTGGGACGATCCTGCGGGCCCGCTGCATGGTTTGGACCAACCTGTCGAAGTCTGGCGTGCCGGCCAGGGCCGCGAGTTGGGCGAGGATCGCTTCCGTGCGGGCGGGGCGTTCGGCGTGCATGAGCGCTGCCCGGACGTGATCGACCGGCCGCCCTTCGTCGGTGAGGGTCTGTTCCAGCCGGCGGGTGAGGAAGGCGGTGACGTTCTCAATGACAGCTGGTGGCACGTCGATGGGTTGGTGCCGGGCGGCCACCATCAGGGCACCGACCAGGGATAACTCGGACAGCGCAGCCTGAGTGCGGTGGACAGCGATCGCGCCGAGGGCGGCCCGGCGTAGGGCAAAGGGATCGCTGCTGCCAGTGGGCAGGCCGACGGTGGTGGCCAGCCCGGTGAGGTAGTCGATCCGGTCGGATAGGGACAGGATCGCGCCGGCTGGCGTGGTGGGCAGGTGGTCACCAGCGTGGCGAGGCAGTTCGGCCTCGTAGAGGGCCTGCGCAACGTGGGGTGGTTCGCCGGCGGCGGTGGCGTACTCGCGGGCCATGACGCCAGCGAGGCTGGTCAGCTCGGTGACCAGTTGTGAGCCGAGATCGAATTTGGTCAGAGACTGGGCCCGCGCGAGGGTCTCGCGTTGCTGGTCGTCGACCTCGACCAGGTCGGTGAGGTCGGCGGCGATGGCGGCGATGCGATCGGCCCGGTCGTGCATTGAACCGAGCCGGTCGGCGAAACTCAGGTTCCTCAGCCGGTGACGCAGCTGGGCCGGTGTCACGGCGAGGTCGGCGCGGTGGAAGAACGCGGCGTCCTCGTAGCGGGCTCTCAGGACCGCCTCGTTACCGGCGCGGACCGCGGCAGTGTCGATGGGTCCGTTCGCGACCGCGACGAAGCAGGGCAGCAGCGCACCGTGAGTGTCGCGGACCGGCAGGTAGCGCTGGTGCTTGCGCATGACAGTGGCCAGCACGGCCTCAGGCAACTGCAGGTAGTCGGCGTCGAAGTGGCCCAGCAGGGGAGTCGGCGCCTCGATCAGGTAAGTGAGCTGATCAAGCAGCGCGGACTCGCCGTTGGTGTCGATGCACCCGCCGACGGTGGCGGCCAGCTCAGTCGCGTCGGCGACGATCCGGTCCCGGCGCTCGACGGGATCGAGGAAGATCCCCGCAGTGCGGAGCTCATCGAGGTACTCCTCGGCCGAGCCGACGGTGACCACCGGCGTGGCAGCGGACCGCAGCACCCATGTCGTTCGGCCGGCGGTGAGGGTGGATGCCTGTACCGGCACCACGTCATCGCCCCACAGTGCGAGCAGCCAGCGGATCGGCCGGGTGAAGCTCAGCCGCGGGTCACCCCAACGCATGTTCTTCGCTGCGCGCAGCCCGGTCACCACCCCGGCCAGCACTCCCTTCAGCGCCTCCAGTACCGGCCGGCCGGGGTCGTGGCGGCGTACCACGAGGTGCTCTACTTCGTTGACCTCGGCGCGGTCGAGATCGCCGACGGCGACGCCTTGGGCGCGGGCGAACCCACTCGCCGCTGGGGTCGGCGCCCCGTCCGGGCCGAACGCGGCGCTGACCTTGGGTCCGCGCACCAGCCGGGTATGGTCGCTCTCGCGGCCCGCGACCTCCTCCACGATCGCAACCAGCCGCCGCGGGGTGGCCAGCACGGTGAGCGCGCCGTGGGGTAGGTGAGTACCGGCCAGCGCATCGACCATAAGCCCGCTCAGCTGCTCGCGCGCCGCCCGCGCTTCGGCCGGTGGCATCTCCTCGGTGCCGATCTCGAATACCAGCCGCCGCGGTCCTTCGGCGGTGCTCGTCGCGCTGTGCTGCGCCGTTTCGGAGGCTGCCGTGGCATCGTGCGGATAGCTCAGGTCAGCACGGCGCTTGACCCACAATTGCGCGACCGAGCCCGACAGCCGGCGAATCCGGGCGAACTCGGCAGCCCGCTCCGCAGTGGACACCGCGCCGCGGGCGTCCAGCACGTTGAACGCGTGCGAGCACTTCAACACGAAGGAGTGCGCAGGCACTGGTAGCCCCGCGTCGATCATCCGCTGCGCCTCAGCGGCGTAGGTCTCCAGCAGTGCGCGGTGGGCCGCGACGTCGGCGTCATCGAGGTAGTACCGCGACATCTCGTACTCGGCCTGGCCGAACACCTCGCCATAGCTGATTCCGGGCGCGTAGCCGATGTCCTTGAAGTGCCGCACACCCTGGAGTGCCATCAGGATGCGTTCCACCCCGTAGGTGATCTCTACCGAGACCGGGTCGAGGTCGATCCCGCCGGCTTGCTGGAAGTAGGTGAACTGGGTGATCTCCAACCCGTCCAGCCACACCTCCCAGCCCAGTCCCCAAGCACCAAGGGCTGGCGAGGCCCAGTTGTCCTCCACGAACCGCACGTCATGCGCGCGAATATCAATACCGAGGGCCTCCAGGCTGCCCAGGTAGAGCTGCTGCGCATCACCCGGTTCGGGCTTGAGGATCACCTGGTATTGGGTATGGCACTGGATCCGGTTGGGGTTCTCCCCGTACCGGGCGTCATCCGGGCGCACCGAGGGCTCGACATAGGCAACCCGCCACGGCTCCGGGCCGAGGACACGCAAGAAGGTCGCCGGGTTCAGGGTGCCAGCACCGACCTCGGTGTTCATCGGCTGCACATGAAGGCAGCCACAACCGGCCCAGTACCCGTCGAGGCGAGCCAGTGCGTCCTGCATCGTCAGCACGTCAGATGCGCTCCGTCCGTTGATCAACCCGCCCCGACCCACCGGCCGGGAGATCGGCTCGGCGAGGATGTCCTGGATGCAGATTACCGAGCGTGCCCGACTCCCCGGGCGGCGCCCGTTCCACCTCGACCGGCCGCAGCTGCACCGATAGCCCACCGTCGTAGATCAGAGTGTGCCCGTTCGCCGGGTCGAACGCCGGGCCGCCGAACAGGGCTATAGCCTCGGCGACCTCCGCCATGCGGGCGTAGCGGCCCAGCGGCACCAGCCGAACCAACGCTGACAATGCCTCACCATCGGCGGCGGTGCTGGTCGACTCGGCTAGCGGACCCAACGCGAAGGCCCGCACCGACAGCCGTGGTCCGTACTCCAGGGCCAGGGTGCGGACCACGGACTCTACGCCGGCCTTCGCGGCGTCGTAGCCGACGTGGTACCGGTGCGCTCGGTGCGCACCTACCGAGGTCACCGCGACTGCGGCGGCGTGCAGGCCGAGTTCCCCGGTGGTCAGGGCGAAGGAGCGCAGTGCAGCGTAGGCGCTGGTCAGGTTCTGGGTGACCGCGGTGGCGAACGTGTCGGTCGGAGTGTTGTCGATCTTTGCCAGCGGCGGTACCCAGCCGGAAGTGTGGTATAGCTCTGCACGCGTGCACCTGGCTAGCTGCACGGCCAGCAGGTCCGCGAATGCTGGGTCAGTGACGTCGCAGCCGATCACTGGTACCGGGCCGTCGCTGCTGACTCGATCGACCGCGATCAGGCGGCCGGCGACCGAGTGTAAGTGTGCGGCCAGCGCAGAGCCTATTTGCCCTGTAGCGCCGATGACGACCCGGCAGACACTCATTGTGGTCATACGTAGCCACTCCACCTCGGGATCAAGCGCCATTCACCGATCTGCTCCGTGCCGCGGCCGGCGACCTCCAGCGAGCGGGTCAGCATGCCGCGGACCGTGTGTGGTTCCCGAAGAAGGTTTAAACCCCGCCGGATGCGTCTGGTGGCCTCGCAGAGCCGATCAGGGTCGGTGGCGGTCCACCACTGCCGGTCCGGCGCGGCCGGGTCGAGGGAGAGTGCGGAGTAGAAGTTCGGCAGGTTCAGCCAGCGGGCGTGCACCACACCGAGCGAGAGCGGTACCGGGACGTGGTCCATCTGCTCGGCGAGGCTGTCGAGCACCTTGCGGGCTAGCGTCAGGTCGTCCCCGGACTCCACCGCGACGAGGATGTCGAGGTCTGATTCCTCGCAGGGCGCCTTCACCGAGATCGGCGACTGGGAGCCCTCGACCAGCACCGGCAGGTGACCACTTGCTGCCGCGAAGAGCCGGTCAGCCAGCTCAGTGCTGAGGATCCGCGGGCGG
Organism: Pseudonocardiaceae bacterium; assembly: GCA_050699515.1. GTDB lineage: Bacteria > Actinomycetota > Actinomycetes > Mycobacteriales > Pseudonocardiaceae. The sequence goes on along the minus strand of JBOHFF010000052.1, from coordinate 62,738 downwards.
GCGGTGACCGGCTTGACGTACTCGAACGGGCCGAGCCGCCGGACTCGGTAGGTGTTGGGATCCCGGCGCAACGTCGTGTCCAGCGCAGTGAAATCCCGTGGCCACATCCGCCGGCTGCCTTCGTCGAGCCGGAAGGCTGTTTCCGCTGACCGGAAGATCGCCAAGGGCTCGGCGTAGGCGGCCTGCGGTGCCTCCGCGGTCGCCCGGAAGCTGGGCTGGACCGCCTCGGCGTGGGCGACCGCGGAGGCACCGATGCGGTCGGCGCCGGGCACGAAGGAGTTGACGGTGAGGTAGACAAGGCCCTCGACCGAATGCGCGAGCACCGTGTGCCGCCAGCCCGCCGGCACGAACACCACATCACCGGGCACGCAGACAAACCGCCTGGTCTGCTCCTCGCCGCGGCTCAGCGTCGCCTCCCCGACCCCCGAGACGAACACGAAGGTCTGCTCCATGTCGGTGTGCACGTGCTCCGGGACGGCTCCACCGCCGGGCACCCGAACCAGGAACGTCTCGGTGGCCAGCGACTCCTCCCGACGGATCAGGAAGTCGTTGGCGTGCGTGCCGAAGTCGAACACCTCGCCGTCGGTGGATCGGGCGTGAACAGGCACCGGCGTGCATCCCGTGGGCGCGTCACTGCCGATGCGGGTCGATCGGGCCGCTGGCGTGGCGGCGTCCTTGATGAGCCGGGCGTAGAAGTTGGCCATCGCCTCGGCGGCTTGCGGCCACGACGGCAGGGCCAGCTCCCCGACCTGCGGGACCTGGGCCTCCCGGGTAGCCAGCAGCTCCTCGATGGCCCGGGTGTCGTCCCACGGCTGGATCGTCCGCCATCGACCCTGGTCCAGTCCGGTGCCGTACAGACTGGTGCCGCCGGTCGGGACGGGACTGATGATCCGCCGGCCGAGCTGCAGCGCGGCGACCAAGACTCCGCTGGAGTACAACCGCCGATACGGCAGGGCGACCCACTCCACCTCGCCGAACAACCGCCAAAACCGCTCCTCGGGGACGAATCCCGATCGGTAGTCCAACCCGGGGTACTCGCCCGCAAGCTTGGCCAGGCCACAGTGAACCTCAGGCTCGTCCACGTGTCCGGAGACGACCAACTTGGCCTCGGCGCCGAGGGCCTGCAGGTAGGTACGAGCGAACCCGACCGTCCCCTTGTAGCCGCGGAGACGCCCAAAAAGACCCACCGACCCCGCCACCAGCGAAGCGCTCGGCGGCATGGGAGGCGCGAACTTCGGGTACGCCAGGTGCAGCACGCGCTGCCGCCTCATGGTCGGAGGAGAAGAAATGCACCCCGGCCGTCAGCTCGTCCACCACCCGCAAGAACGTCACCAGTTCCGGCGTGGCCTCGTGCGGATGGACGTTGTGCACCGTCTGAACGATCTTCGCGCCGCGCTCCACCAAGCCACGCAGTACCGCGACGGTCGCATCCACACCGAGCTGGTGGGCCAGCTTTTCCGGCCAGTGCAGGTGCACGATCGTGGTGGCGTCGACCTCAACCGGCTGATTGAACGGGTGAGCTACGGGCCCTGGCACGTCACAGCACAGGCCCGGACGCAAGACGCGAACACCCTGCGCCGTGAGGGCAGCCTCTGCTGCGGCCACGTATGGATTCCAGGTGCACACCTCGGGCACCTGCACCACCACCACGCCGGAACTCGCAGCGAAGCGCCCGGCAGTCGCGCCGACCCGGACCACAGATCGGTCGGCTGGCGTGAACCAGGGAGCGAGCTGGCGAAGCAGGGACCGCACCGAGTCCCGGTAGTCGAATCCGCGCAAGATCTCCCAACCCTGTTCGCGCATTTGCTGGCGCGTGTCGGCGTCCGCCATGGCCGCGCGCCGCAGAGCCTGCGCCAGATCGGCCGGATCACCGGGCGCGGCGAGATACCCCGATTCACCCTCGACGACAAGCTCCGTCAGGCCACCTGTCCGCGTCGTGATGACCGGTGCCGCCCCGGCAGCGTAAGCCTCCAGCGGGATCCGGCCGAACGGCTCGGCCCGTGAAGGCACGATCACACCCACGATCGAGTGGTGCGCCAGCAGACCTCGCACCTGGGGAGAGAACCGGGTCAGCAGGCTGACATCCAGCTGTTCGCGAGCCACCCGCCCGGCCAATCGCTGCTGATAGGGCAAAAGATCCACACCGTCGCCGACTGCCGCCAGTACGGTATGCGGCACCCGTACCCCGCTATCGCGGAGCAGGCACAAGGCGTCGAGCAGGTCCTCGAAACCCTTCTCCGGCACAGCACGACCCATAGCCAGCCAGAAACCGTCCCGCGCGGCGGGCGGCAGCTTGATCATGCCAGCTGACCCCGGTTCGGCGTCCATCCTGCTGATGCCGTTGCGCAGCTCGACAACCGCCGAGTCAGGCACACCGATCTGCTCAATCAGGTGCATACGCATATAGTCCGAGATCGCGGCGATCCATACATTCTTCCGCGCCGCGCTCCGCAGTGACTCACGCTCCCACTCCACTCGGTCGACGAATTCCGGTTGGACCAGCAGCGCACTGGTCCGCGGGACAATCACCGTCGTCCACGCCGAATCCACTGTGGATCGCGCCGCCGCACCCGAGAATCCGACATCGCAGAGCACAGTGAGCCCGCGCCGATACTCCCCGCGCAGCCGGGCGATCTCCCGCTCTACAGCACCGGTCAACTCCGGTTCACCATGACTGCCCCGCCCGCCCTCCAGGGCGCGTACCTTGATCCGCCGGCCGGATCGCGCCAGCGTTTCCTTCAGCCCACGGCACCATTCCTGTTGCCAGCGGTCGCGGACTGCATCAACACGCACCGGCAAAATGACCAGATCGGTCTCGACGGGCAACACCTCAGCGAGAATTTCGATCAATGCCCGGTTGGACCATCCAGCGCCACTCCCGCACCCGAAGAATCCGTCGAGAACCGCGACAGTGACCACACGGCGGTCCGGGACGGTCGGAGATTGTCGAGTGTTCACTGTTCTCATGGAGCCTCCCCATCAATAACGAGGGTCCTTCAGTGCCTGCGGGCGGAATTTTCTGCAAGCTCCACCAGTCGTGGTAAGGCAATTCCATAGTCAGTAGTGCTGCGCAGATATTCGGAGATCATTGGCTATCCATGGCGCCTTGGCTCGGGTCCAGCGAATTTCCGAATGCTGCGGCAAGTGCTTCTCGCAGCGGACCGGCATCATCCCGCACCACGAACGCTGCCGGTTCGCGTTGCGGGTATGCCATCAACAGGTAGCTGCCATCAGTCATGACGGCTACGAGCACTGTCTCAGGACTAGGTGCGCCTGGCCGGATACTGTGCTCGACACCAGGTGCAGGTTTCTGTTTCTGGTGCGCTCTATTGCCTGCGCCTGCCGCGCGGATGCACTTGTGCTCCACCATCTGCCATCCCCTTCGTGTGGTGGATCCGTCTTGCTGGCAGGCGCCCGGGACCGGGGCGAGTCCGTCCCAGAACAGCGCGCGGTTGGGGCATGGGTGACCTACCGGCATGGGCACCACCGCGCTGGCAGCTCGTCTTCCCGGCCTCGGGGCCTTGGGAAGCAGGCAAGCGGGTGGAGCGTGTGTGGGCAAGCCGTGCTCCACCTGGCTGAACGTCGGTGAACATGCCGCTAGGCTGAAGTCTTATAAGATCGTCTGGACTAACGCGGCAGGCGGGAACGATCGTGAGGCTGGAGTCTTGCTCGGAGTTGGCCGTTCTCAAGCGTGCTCTTGGCGCTCAGCTAGCAGCAGCGCGCCAAGCCGTTGAGATCGGTCAACAGCAGGTCGCGCACAAGACGGGTTACAGCCGCTCATCGGTCGCTCATGCTGAGGCCGGACGCCAACTTCTCACCCGTGATTTCTGGAAAACGGTAGATGAACTAGTCAGGGCTGAGGGTGCGCTGCTGGCCAGCTACGAGCGGGTACAAGCCCTCAAGCAGGAGCAGGAACGGCAGAACCGGGAGACGGAGCTGGCCGGAGCGTTTGCCGTGGTAGGTGAGTTCAGCCAGGAAAATCCCGAGCCGCTTAACCTATCCCGCCCCTCACCGCCGCCATCCTCTGACGCCATGGTCGCCGCCAGCCAAAACGCGTGGCGCGTGGTACGGACCTACCTCATTCAGCACCGCACCCAGCTTGCCAAGCAGGTAGTCAGACTGTACGACCCTGCGTGGCGGCTCCCACATACGCCAGCGCTGGCGCCACCGAGCTGGTTGCCCTCCCGTCCTGTCCCAATCGAGGCGGTGACGCTGGAATGGATGCCTGAACCACCCCGTCCGACGATCACCGGCCTGGAAGCGGAGCTGCGGTCGGTATTGCCGCTTCGCGTGCCCGGGCACGCTTTCCGCCAATACACCAGCGCGATTCGCTACCTCAGCCCGCCGAGTCTGTTTGAGAATCGTCCGAGTTACCGGCTGTTGGGCGTGTCCTGGGAACCGATCGAGCAGGGAAAGCTACAATTCGGGCTTGCTACTTTTTTCGACAAACTTGATGTTTCCGAAGCGTTGAGTCATGAATTCGCGGCAGCGATGATGGGGGGTGCACCACCCACGTGGCGACAACTGTCATTCCGTGCACGGTTGTCCCAGCCGTTCGACCTGTCTTCGCGAATGGGTAGTGTGGGCATTGCAACCTTGACTATCCGTCGGAACACAACTGATGGCTCGCACACCTTTTTCTTGCTTGCTCGCGATCCGGCCAAAGTGGCTGTAAGCGGAGGACAGTACGGTGTGATTCCAGCGGGTGAGTTTCAGCCTTCATGTATTGCTCCAACCTGCATGCAGGATGATCTTGATCTGTGGCGCAATATTGTCCGCGAATACAGCGAGGAAATGCTTGGTGAACCCGAGCGCGACGGCAGCGGTGGACAACCACTGGACTACGAGTGCTGGCCGTTCTACCGTGCCATGCAACGCGCCTGCGAAGCCGGACACGTGCGCGGCTATGTTCTGGGCGTCGTGCTCCATGCGCTCGGGTTGAACCCAGCCATTATGACCGCTGTCATCATAAATGACATCGTTTTTGACGATCTCTTCCGTGGGCTCGTAATTTTTAATGCCGAGGGGCAGGTCGTCACCTCCCTTGGTGCTGGTCAGTCAATGTGCGGGCTGCCGTTTACTGAGGCGACCGTGCGACAGTTCCTGGACCGTGAGCCGCTGGGAGGCACGAGCGCGGCTTGTCTGGCGTTGGCTTGGCGACATCGAGAAAGCCTTGTACGAAGCCGGAGATAGTAGCCTGAGTCTGGCGCAGATTGCTGGCCCTCTGCGAGCGGCTGCTTCCAAGGTCAGAGGCCATGGAGACTCGGACCAGTTGATTGATCATGGTCATGGGTGTGCCCGCAAGGATGCCACGCTGGTCAGCGTGGGCTGAGTCTGCTCAATCTTGGAATGGTTCGAGGCTCCGTGGTTACGATGCAGGTTGGACGCCATCGAGGGGAGGCCATCGTGCCAGCATTCCGGCGGATGATGGACCCGGCGATCTTCGGGGTGCTCGATGCCTGAGGCGGCGGTGATCCGAGCGGCCAGCCTGGTGCTGGCGCACACCCCGGGTCTGGCCCGGCACGGTTCCAAGCCGATGCGCACGCTGCCCGGCGAGAACGAGTTGACGGCCCAGTTCCTGGCCGGCTTGCGGAGCTTCGATGACGCTGTCGGCTACCCGCCACACCAGACGTTCCTGGGCGCCTGTCACCCACGGGAACTGCCGGCCCGCCCGTGGGTCGGGACGAGGAGCACCACCGCGGAGCGCTTCGCGCCGTTCGGGGAGCTGATGCCGGAGGAGGAGTTCCTCGGCCTGATGGCCGCGGTCGACGAGTTCGACCTGCTGGTGCTCACCCCGGAGTCCGCCGAGCGGGCCGCCAAGAAGTTGGCCTCGCATCCGCTGGCAGCGCGGCTGGATCTGAGCCGGATCCCCGCGGCGGCCGGGGGCGTCACCGCTGCGGTCGCCGGTGGCGCGTTGCCGGTGCACTTGGCGCCGGACACGCTCGCGGGCGCGCTGCGTGGGGCGCACGCTGAGGATGAGTCGCTGGCCGCGCACGTGTTGCTGGAGAACCTGGCCTGCAAGGCCACCGGCACCCTGGCGCTGCTGCACCTGCTGCACGACCACGACGTCGATCCGGCGGGCATCGGCTACGCGATCTCCTGCTCCGAGGAGGCCGTTGGCGACCGTTACCAGCGCGGCGGCGGCAACATGGGCAAGACGATCGCCTCGGCCGCCGGCCTGGCCGACTCCTCCGGCGCGGACGTCAAGAATTTCTGCGCAGCCCCCATCCCCGCCCTGGTGATCGCCGCCAGCCTCGTGGTGGCCGGAGTGTTCGAGCAGGTCGTGGTGGTCGCCGGTGGCTCACAACCCAAACTCGGAATGAAGTTCGAGGGGCACCTGCGCCACGGCCTGCCGGTGCTGGAGGACGTGATCGGCGGCGTCGCGGTGCTCATCACCGCCGACGACGGGATATCCCCCCGGATCAGGCTCGATGCCGTCGGGCGCCACCGGGTGTCCTCGGGTGGCTCCGGCGCGCAGATCCTGCACGACCTGGCGGTGCGGCCACTGGAGGCGATCGGCGCGGGCATGCTGGACGTCGACGACTACGCCACAGAGCTGCACAACCCGGAGATCACCGAGCCGCAGGGCTCCGGGGACGTCGCGGCCCGCAACTACCGCACGATCGCGGCGCTGGCGGCCCGCCGTAAGGAGATCGTCCGTGAGCAGATCGACGCGTTCGTCGCCGAGCGTGGCATGCCGGGCTACGCCCCGACCCAGGGCCATCTGGCCTCCGCGGTGTGTTACCTGCCGCATGCGCTGACCCGGTTGACGGTGGGGTCGGCGCAGCGGGTGTTGCTGTTGGCCAAGGGCAGCCTGTTCCTCGGGCGGATGAGCCAGCGCTCCGACGGCATGAGCATCCTGCTGGAACGCAACGGAGGCTGAGCTGATGAGTCCAGAAAGACACCCTGTGGATGCGACCAAGGAGACCTTCCACGAGCTGGTCGGATCGGGTCTGGTGCTCGTCGATGTGTGGGCCGAGTCCTGCCGCCCGTGCGTGGCGCTGGCCCCGCACATGGTCGATATCGCCAGCAGCAATCCAGCCCTGACAGTGGTCAAGCTGGACGCGAGCAAGGCGCGGCGATTGTGCATGTCGCTGCAGGTGCGCGGCCTGCCCACCCTCCTGCTGCTCTCCGACGGCCAGGAGGTGGCCCGGATCTCCGAGCCCAGCCTCACCTCAGAGCAGGTCGATGTGTGGTTGGTTTCCGCGCTGGCGAAGTTAACGACGAAGGAGGCGTGAGATGTTCGACGGCAAGCAAGTCATCGTGATCGGCGAACGGGACGGGATCGCGGGGCCGGCGATCGCGGTGTGTGTCCAGGCGGCCGGCGCCCCGGTGGCCTACGTGGCCACCGAGTGCTTCGTTTGAACGGCCGCCGGAGCCATGGACCTGTCCACCCAGGAGACGATCAAGCGCCTGGTCGACGAGCACGGCGCGGACACGCTGCTGGTGCTGCTCGGCGCACCGGACGCGGAGAGCGCCGGGATCGCCGCTGAGACGGTGGTGCTCGGTGATCCGAGCTGGGCAGGACCGTTGGCGGGGGTCCAGTTGGGCCTCCCCGTGTACCACATCCTCGAAGACGAGGCACGTGCCGCCGTGCCCGAGCAGGTGTGGGAGGAGCAGGTCGGATTGATGGTCGACGTGCTGGAGGTGGATGCCATCGCCGAGGCCGTACGGGAGTTTCGGGAGCAGCGAAATTAGCTTGTCGCCGGCCGGTGAGATCTGTGACCATTCCGTATAGCTCTCAGGCGCGGAGGTGACGGCGATGTCGAAACGGCTGGTGGTGTGTTGCGATGGCACCTGGAACAAGCCTGACCAGATCAAAAAAGGTCTTCCAGTGCCGACGAATGTCCCCAAACTCGCTCGGGCGGTCGCGCCGAGTGACCGCCAGGGCCGTGAACAGCGGATGTTCTACCAGCCGGGAGTCGGCACCAAGCGGTGGGAGCGTTTCCGTGGGGGAGCGTTCGGTGCCAAGCTGGGCCGCAACGTTCTGGACGCCTATCGTTTCGTCGTGCAGAACTATGAGCCGGGCGACGAGATCTTCTTCTTCGGATTCAGCCGCGGCGCATTCACCGCCCGTAGCACGGCGGGTCTCATCCGTAACTCCGGGATTCTCCGACCGGAGCACGCCGACCTGACCGGCCAGGCGTATGCGCTTTACCGCGACCGAGATCCTCACCGCAACCACCCGGACAGCCTCGAAGCGGAGCTATTCCGGCGCTCGTACTCGTACCCGAAGGAGCTTGCGGACAAGCCTGTCCGCTTCATCGGCGTCTGGGACACGGTGGGTACCCTCGGCATCCCGCTCAGCGGGCTGCGCCTGATCAACTGGTTTAACCGTCGGTGGCAATTTCACGACGCACAGCTGAGCTCGGAGGTCGGAGCGGCCTTCCAGGCATTGGCGATCGATGAGAAGCGCGGTCCGTTCCAGCCGTCGGTCTGGAAGCAGTCGAAGAAGGCTGAGGGCCAGCGACTCGAGCAGGTGTGGTTCGCCGGGGTCCACAAAGATGTCGGCGGTGGCTACTCGGATTCCACGCTGGCCGAGATCGCGCTGCTGTGGATGGTGGATCGGGCGAAGAAATTCGGCCTGGCCTTCGAGCCCGACGCGTTCGCCGGTCTCCCGTCCGGCTGCGAGTGTGCGGTGCTGCAACGGTATACCGGCGCCTACGTCGCTCCCGGTCCCTTCGTGGATCTCCACAACTCCTCGACAGGTATATACCCATTGTTGGCGGGTATATACCGATTGTCGACGGTGTTGAAGATGTCGAAGATGAAGATGTTTGAGGGTTTGGACGGCGAACGAACGCCTGGCAAGCCCGACAAGCGTCAAGAGCCTGGCAGCACCGACAAGCGTAACGAGTACGTCGCTTCGACCGTGGTGGGGCGTAAGGAGCACCGCCCGGACTACCGGCCGACGAACATCCTCACGAACGCCGACAACACCCTCGAAGAGAAGCTGGTCCCAACGCAGGCGTCGACCGGTGCGGCCGGGACCAAGCCTGAACGACCCCACTGGTTGACGGGGCCTTGTCCGTCAACCTGCCCATGGAATCGAGCTGCTCACGGTTCCGGTATGGCTGGTTCCGGTATGGTTGGCTCCGTTGGGGCCGGCTGAGCTGGACACGACGGGGGTGCGCGTAGCGGTGACTCGCCGTGGTGGCCTCGTCGGTCACAGATCGGGTGTATGCCCAGCAGCACTTTCCGTGACGTTGCCGACGCGGTAGCGTCTGGTGTGGACCGCGTACGGTGGGTGACCGGGGGATGACGTTGTCTCCCACCCTAGGGTCCGGATCGGGAGGTTGGCGTGCTGCCTGCCGCCGACCACCGGGATCCGAGCGCGAGAGATATTCCAGACGGGCCAGATGAGGCATGGGGGGCCAGGCGCATGATCCAGCTTGAGGACGTCACGAAACTCTACCGGATGGGCAAGGTCGAGGTGCGGGCACTCTACGGTGTCGACCTCACCATCGATGATGGTGAGCTGGTCGCCATCATGGGTCCCTCCGGGTCGGGCAAGACCACCCTGATGAACATCCTGGGCTGCCTGGATGTCCCGACCAGCGGACGCTACCTGCTCGACGGCACCGACGTCAGCCGGCTGTCGGACAACCGGCTCGCGAAGATCCGCAGCCGCAAGATCGGGTTCGTGTTCCAGTCGTTCAACCTGGTCGCTCGCACGAGCGCGCTCCGTAACGTCGAGCTTCCGCTGGTCTATGCCGGGGTGCGGGCGCGGCGCAATCCGGCCCGGATGGCGCTGGAGAAAGTGGGGTTGGCTGATCGCCAGCGGCATCTGCCCAACGAGTTATCCGGTGGTCAGCAGCAGCGGGTGGCGATCGCGCGGGCGTTGATCAATGATCCCGCGCTGCTGCTTGCCGACGAACCCACCGGAAACCTCGACACCGCCTCCAGCATGGAGATCTTGAAGCTGCTCGGTGAGCTCAACGACGCCGGTCGCACCGTTGTGATCATCACTCACGAGGAGGAGGTCTCCCGGTTCGCCAAGCGGGTCGTGCGGATGCGCGACGGGCGCATCGAGAGTGACCAGGTGCAGCGCAACCGGACGGGGGTCATCGCGTGAACCTGCGGGAGGCGGTTCGCATCGCGCTGCGCGGCCTGCGCGCCAACCGGCTTCGTTCCGCGCTGACCATGCTCGGCATCATCATCGGTGTCGCGTCGGTGATCCTGCTGGTCGCCCTCGGCAACGGTGTGCAGAGCTCGGTCAACGAGAAGATCGAGCCGCTGGCCAACTTGATCACCGTCGTGCCGTCGGTCGGAAACGTACCCGGTGGCAGTGCCCCGAAGGATCTGATCGATGCCGACGTCGAGGCCCTGCAGGACCCGGCCTTGTCCCGCGAGATCGCCACGGTGATTCCGGCCACCACCGGCAAAGGCCTGATCGAGGGTGACGCCTACCGCTTCCGGGCCAACATCGTGGGCTCCAACGAGCGCTGGCTCGAGGTGAACAACCAGGATATGGCGGCCGGCACGTTCTTCGACGAGGCCGAGGTCCGCTCCACGGCCAAAGTGGTGGTGCTGGGTCCCAGCGTGGCCAGCTACCTCTTCGGTGATGATCCGGCGGAGTCCCTGAGCAAGACCGTCCGGATCAATCGCCAGACCTTCCGTGTGATCGGTGTGATGCAGTCCGTCGGTGAGCCGGGTGACAGCTCCGCCGTAATGCCGCTGGACACCGCGCGCCGCTACATTTTCGGCGGCGCCGACAAGGTCAACCAGATCATCGTGCAGGCCACCCAGGCGAACGCCGTGCCCGCCGCGGAGGATGCGGTGATCAAGGTCCTCAGTGACCGGCACCGGATCAAGGATTCCGCGAAGCGGGATTTCGAGGTCCAGTCGCTGCGCAGCCGGCTCGACACCTTTAACCAGGTCCTACGAATCCTGACCCTGTTCACCGCGGCCGTCGCGGCGATCTCACTGGTCGTCGGTGCCATCGGAGTCCTCAACATCATGCTCGTCTCGGTCACCGAGAGAACGCGCGAGATCGGCATTCGCAAAGCGATCGGTGCGACGCGTCGAGCGATTCTCGAACAGTTCCTCATAGAATCTCTCGTCCTGGCTGGTTTGGGAGGAGCGATCGGAGTCCTGGTCGGGGTCGGGCTATCGGTGCTCGGCGCCAACATCGCGCCCGCCTTCGGTCCCACGTTCGCCACGTTCGCGCCTGCCGTGACCATCCCCTCGGTGGTCCTCTCGTTCGCCATCAGCCTGGCGATCGGGCTCGTTGCCGGCGGCTACCCGGCCAACCGTGCCGCTCGGCTACGACCCATCGAGGCCCTCAGGTACCAATAGCCGCACCCGCACGACACCGGCGTAACTCCCTGCCGTCTGAGGCGTTGCACAGCGTGAAGCCGAAGACACAGGGGGACATCACTGTGACAATTTTCCTGACCAGCTCCTCGACGCATACCCCAGTCCGGCGCCCAGGTGCCCGGTTCCTGGTGTCGCTCGGGCTGGTCACCGCGTTGAGTCTGGCGGCTGGGTGCGGCAGCGAGCCCGCACCGCCGCCGACCGGTCGGGTGGAGCGTGGCACCGTGGTGACCAAGGTGTCAGCCTCGGGTTCCTTGGCAGCTATCAAGGAACAGAATCTGGGTTTCCCGAAAGGTGGGAAGCTCACGCAGGTGATGGTCAAGGTCGGGGATCGGGTGCAGCCGGGTCAAGTGTTGGCCCAGCTGGACGACTTCGCGCTTCGGCAGACCCTCAACCAGTTGCAGGGACAGTTGAATTCTCAGCAGGCGCTGTTCGGCAGGCTCGTGAACGCTACGACTGTGGAGGGCGCGGAGGCTACTCTCGACCAGGCTCGCCAGATCCTGTCGGCGACGGAGAGCTCGATCGATGCCCAGCTGGCCGCGGATTCGGTCGCGGTCGATCAAGCGCGCCGGCAGCTGGACTTCGACAGCTTCCTGCTCGACAAGGCTCAGCAGCAGCTGCGCGCTGATCAGGCCTCCTGCGCTGCCACGGGAGGTATTCCCTACACGCCGCCGACCCCGGCCAGTGGCGCGGTTGGCGGCCCCAACGGTCCTGGCTCGTCGGTTGGTGTGGGGCCGGGCTACGCGGGTCTGGACAACCCTGCTCGGGTGGGTCCCGTGGAGGCCGGGGTCAACGGGCGAAACGGCACCGCCCCGGGTGGGGGCGGTGGCAGCGGCAACCCGGCCTGCAACCGCCTTTCGCAGGACCAGACCAACGTCGTCAATGCCCGTCGCACGGTGCTGGCGGACAAGGCCTCGCTGTCGACCGCTCAACAGAAGCTGAACCTGGACCGCACCACCGGGCAGGTCTCGATCGAGAACGCCCGACAGAGTGTGGTCACCGCGCAGAACAACCTCGATTCCACCGCGACGGATCGTCCGTTCAACATCGATCAGCAGGTCGCGCTGGTGGCCGGCGCTCAGTCGCAGGTTGCGGCGGCTCAGCGGGATGTGGACAACACGACGCTGCGCGCGCCGGTCGGGGGCACTGTCGCGGTGCTCAATGGTGTGGTGGGGGAGTACGTCCAGCCCAGCTCGGGTACCAGCCCGCTGGCCCCGGGTGTCAACGCCGCCATCCCCGGGCTCAACGGTGTCACGTCGAACAGCAGTAGCACCTTGGGTAACCCCGCTACCGGGGCCGCGCGCCCCGGCGGTACCCAGTTCCTCGTGCTGGATGACGTCAATACTTTCCAGCTGATCGCTCCGTTCGAGGAATCCGATGCGTTGAAGGTAGCTCCGAATCAGAAGGTGAATGTCACCTTCGACGCTATTCCAGATCTCATGCGTACCGGCACCGTCGTCTCCGTCGCTCCGGCGGGCAGCAACATCTCCAGCGTCATCAACTACTACGTCACCGTCGTTCTCAATGAGACTGATCCGCGACTCAAGGGCGGCCAGACAGCTCAGGCCCGGGTGATAACCAACGAGGTCGAGGATGTGCTGACCGTTCCCAACTCGGCTGTTCGCAAGCGCGGAGATCAGAACACGGTGACCATCATCGATGCCAACGGAGCACAGCAACAGGTGAGGTTCCAAGCCGGTCTCACCGGTGATGACCGCACTCAGGTCATCTCGGGGCTCCGAGAAGGCCAGCAAGTGATCCTCCGCGAAGGCGTCTAATTCAGATCTGAGATCCCGTGCGAAGCTCCAGCGGCTTCGTACGGGATCTCAAGTCTTTCCAAACGGTAACCCCGGTCGGAAATGTCGCGAATCGTCACATCACCCGCGCGGAGTCGTCAGTGTTTCCAAAGTCCACGTCTGGGCAGTCCACGTCTGCGTCCACGATTCGGGGTGGACCATTTCCCAGCTGGCCGGTGCGGTGATGACGGCCACGGTGGAGGTCTTGAGCGGTTCGAAGGCGCCGGTCAGCATGGTCAGAAAGTCCTCCAGGCCGGGATTGTGGCCCACCAGAGCCGCAGTCGATGCCTGCGGCGCAAGCTCTTGGGTGACCGCCAGCAGGTCCGCGGCCGAGGCGTCATAGAGCCGTTCGTCGTGGCGGACGCTGGGCTTGGTGTCCAACTGAGCGGCCACCAGGTCCCAGGTCTGCACCGCGCGGACCGCAGGGGAGCACACCACGTGGTCGATCGGGCCGAGGTGTGCCCGCAGCCAGCGGCCGGCGGCCGGGGCGTCGCGGCGACCGCGTTCGGCCAGTGGACGCAGGGCGTCGGGAGTGTCCGGCGGCCATGCCGACTTGGCATGCCGGAGCAGGATGAGTGTCCGGATCATGGATTCATTCCAGCGCGAGAGTGCGCAGCACCAACCGGGCCGCGTCGCCACCGGACTCCTCTCCGATTGCGAGGGCAGTGGGTACGTCGAGATCGTTCACCAGCGCAGCGGTGACGGCCTCCGCCGCGGTGGGCGAGCTGAGCGCCGTGCCCGCGGCGGAGTACAGCGCCTCGAGTCGGTCGGCCTGCTCAGCGATGTCTGCGGCGCGGAACTCCCAGCTGCACCGCCACGGCCGGTTGAGCAGCAGTAGCCGCACCGCAGCGGCGGGATGCTGCTCGAGCAGGTCCGCGACCAGCACCAGGTTGCCCACCGACTTGGCCATTTTCGCGCCCTCGATGGTGACCGTGCCGACCGGGAGCTCGGCCCGCGCGAAGGGTCCGACACCGGTCGCGGCCTCCACCATGGCGGACTGGTAGGCGTGATGGGGGAAGGTCAGATCCGCGCCGCCAACCAGGATGTCCACCGCGGGGCCGAGCACGCCCAGCGCGATAGCAGCGCACTCGGCGTGCCAGCCGGGCCGACCCCGGCCCCATGGGCTGGGCCAGCCGGGCTCCTCGTCGCGAGAGGGCTGCCAGACCGCGACGTCGAAGGGGTCCTCACGGGCCTGATCGCCGGGTTGATCGCCGAACTCGGCTGCCAGCTCGGTGGCGCGCTCGAGGGTCAGCCCGGTCTTGGTCAGCACGTCAGCGCCACGGAAGTACACCGCACCGTCGCGCTGGTAAGCGTGGCCCGTCGCCAGCAGTGCCGCGGCCAGCTGCACGACCCGTCCGATGTGGTGGCGGGCCCGTGGCTCGTGCTCGGGCCGGCGTACCCGCAGCGCGGTCATGTCCCGCCCGAACAGGAACTCCTGCTCCAGCGCGAACTCGTCGAAGCGCCGTCCTCGTTGCTCGGCGGCACGGGTCAGCACATCATCGACGTCGGTGATGTTGCGGCAGGTCACGGTCTCCGCTCCAGCCAGCCTGAGCACCGCGGCGGCCGCGTCGGCCCACACGAACGTGTTGGCATGCCCGAGATGGGTCACGTCGTAGGGGGTGATGCCGCAGACATAGAGCCGGGCCGGGCTGACGACCGGCAGCGCGCTGCCGGTCAGCCGGATCCGGTCGGTGTGCTCGCGACGGTGGTGGGAGTCCATGGCCCCTATCCTGCCTGCCATCATGCTGGTATGGACGCCCGAGACCGGGACAGCGTCGGACGCGCCCGCAACGCCCGCCCTCGGGACGCGCTGGGCCGCCCGCTACCGCACGGTTCACGCGGAGTCGACCGGGTTCCCGAGGACGTCACCCTCAGCCCGGGGGAGGTTCTGCGGCAGGCCCAGCGGTTCATCGATGAGGACTATCCCTTTCATGCTCACGAGGTGCTCGAAGGCGTGTGGAAATCGACCACGGGCCGGCACCGCGAGCTGTGGCAGGGCTTGGCGCAGCTCTCGGTCGGCCTCACCCACGTGCAGCGGGGGAACTCGAAAGGTGCGGTGACCCTCCTGCGCCGGGGCGCCGATCGGATCGACCCCTACGCGGCCGACGCTGCGGAAAGTGTGGACGTGGTGGGCCTGGTCCGCTACGCCCGATCCCTCGCCGCCCGCATCGAGCGGGACGGTCTGGATGCGGTACTGCCGGTGGATCTGCGACCTCGGCTTGTCCTGGTCAGCGGCGGGCGGCCTGCTTGATCGCCTCGCGGATCCGGAAGTAGGTTCCGCAGCGGCAGATATTCTCGATCTTGTCGATGTCCTCGTCCGACGGGTTGGGTTGTCTGTTCAACAGCGCGACCGCGGTCATGATCTGCCCGGGCTGGCAGTACCCGCACTGCGCGACGTCGTGGTCCAGCCAGGCCTGCTGCACCGGGTGCAGCTCGTCGCCGTCGGCCAAGCCCTCGATCGTGGTCACCTCCTGGCCGTCGACCTCCCGGATCGGCACCGTGCAGGGCTGGATCTCCTTGCCGTTGAGATGGCTGGTGCACGCTCGGCAGACCCCGATCCCGCAGCCGTACTTCGGACCGGTGACGCCGAGCTTATCCCGCAGGACGTAGAGCAGCCCCAGGTCATCCGGTGCGTCAACGCTGACCCGCTCCCCGTTGAGAGTGAAGGAGAATTGGGGCACTGTCCGGCTCCTCAGAAGTTGATCGGGAAGCTGCGCGGCTTGGTACCGGTGGCTCGGGTGTAGGCGTTCGCGATCGCGCCACCGGAGGCCGCTACGGTGGTCTCACCGGCCCCACCGGGCTCGTCGGTGGTCTTGGGCATGACATACATCTCGACGGTGTGCGGGTAGTGCCGCTGCTTGGCGTAGCCGAAGTCGGTGTAGCTGGTCTCCCGGAACGTGCCGTTGTCGAGGTGGTTGCCGGCCAGCAGAACCGTCGAGAGGCCGTCGTTGAACCCGCTGAGCATCTGCGCCTCGAGACCCCTCGGGTTGATCGGCAGTCCCGCGTCGAAGGCCATCACGGCCTTGTACACCCGGGGGTTGCGGCGGTCAGTGGCGTCGATCTCGACCAGCACGGCCACCGCGGAGCGGTGCTCCTCGTTGATCGCGAAGCCTTGGGCGTGCCCGGATCTCATCGTCCGTCCCCAGTTACCGGCCTCGGCGGCCTTGTCCAGCACGGCGCGGACCCGATCGCTCTTCAACCGCTTGCGGCGGAACTCCACCGGGTCCTCGTCGAGCTCCGCGGCCATCTCGTCGATCAGGATCTCTCGGGAGGTGTGCGTGTAACCGGTGTACACCGCGCGCCAGCTGCCGGTGTTCATCTCCAGCGGGATCTCGTTGAGCACCTGGGTGGTGGGGCCGAAGTCGTAGGGCATCGTGACCATCAGGTTGAACACCGCTTGCGCCACGGTGAAGTTGCCGCCCGGTAGGTGCGCGCCGGCGGCGGTCAACGCGTCGCCGAGGCCGTGCCGGAGGTCGGTCTCGACGTTGCAGACCCGCTCCTCGTAGCTGAGGATCTGGCCGCCGGCGTGGGTGAACCGGTGCTGGGTGTAGGCGCGCGGGCGCATCCGGCCGTGCTGCATGTCGTCGGCCCTGTTCCACATCAGCTTGACCGGGCGCCCCACGGCCTTGGAGATCTGCGCGGCCTCCAACGCCCCGTCGAAGTGCAGCCGCCGCCCGAACGACCCGCCGCCGCGCACCACGTGCACGGTCACCTTGTCCACCGGCAGGCCGACCGCTTTGGCGATGGTGCTCTGCGCGACGATCGGCGACTTGAGCTCGGACCAGATCTCGGCGCTGCCCTCCCGCACGTCCGCCACCGCACTGTTGGGCTCCAGCGCGCCGTGATTGACGAACGCCCAATCAAACTCGCCGTCGAGCTGTGCCGGTGTCGACCCGGGGCCCAGCTTCGGCGCGGTCAGCGGTGGGGCCGCCGCCCGCAGCTGCCGGCGGATGTCGGAGTCGGACACCCCGTTGACCGGGCCCGTGCCGTACCGGGCTTTGATCGCTTTCTGCGCGGCCAGCGCCTGCCCGAACGTCTCGGCCACGATCGCGATACCGGTCGGGATCCGTGCGACGTCGATGACCCCGGGCATCGCACGCAGGGCCTCGGCGTCGAAGTCCTCGACGGTGCCCCGGACCTGCGGCGCCCGGGCCACGATGGCCGGTTTCGCGCCTGGCACGTCGAGGTCCCAGCAGAACCTGGTCTTGCCGGTGATGTGGTTGCGCTGGTCCATCCGGGTGGTCGGCTTACCGACCAGGGTGTACTCGTCGAACGGCTTGGGCGACGGTCCGATCACCGGACCACCCAGCCTCGCGGCGGCGGCGGTCAGCGAACCGAACGAGGCGGACCTGCCGTCCGGTGCGACCACTGCGCTGTCGCTGACCTTGAGCTTGTCGACCCGATAGCCGAACTCCTCGGCGTAGGTCCGCAGCAGCCGCAGACGGGCTCCGGAGGCGGTCAGCCGCACCGGGTTGAACAGCTCACGGGTGGAGACCGAGGCACCGGTGAGCTGGTTGAACATCAGCTCCGGGCGGGCGTCCGACAGCACCACGTCGACATCGGAGAGCTTGGCGCCCATCTCCTCGGCCACCAGCATCGCCATCGCGGTCGTGATCCCCTGCCCGACCTCGGCGCGCGGCAGCTCCAGCACGATACGGCCGTTCTCTTTGACCTCCAGGCGGAGCATGTCCGAGGTCAGGTCGGCGGCCGCCTTCAGCGCGTCACCGAGGTCGTAGAAGTCCGATGGCGTCGGACCTGGCAGCGGCGGCGACGCGTGCGCCGAAGCTGGGTCGAGCTCATCGAGCCCCCAGCGGACCGCGATGGTCAAGGTCGGTGCCGCGACCAGGTAGGTGAGGAACCGGCGCCGCCCCAGCACACCGGCACGCTCGAGGCCGGATTCTGGATTGATCAGTCCGGTGGGACGTGTCATTCGGGTGCTCCCCTCTTGGCGCGCCTGTTTAGCCAAAACGACAAGGATTACGAATGGATGCGCGGGTAGCGTCAGGCCAGGAGGGCACAGTGCGCATCGGCATGACCTTGAGCTATAGCGGTGGCTTCGCGGAGACCGTCGCGGAGCTGAGCGACTACGAGAAGGCCGGACTGGACATCGTGTTCGTGCCCGAGGCGTACAGCTTCGACGCGGTCAGTCAGCTCGGCTTCATCGCGGCGCGTACCGAGCGGCTGGAGATCGCCTCGGGGATCCTGCAGATCTACACCCGGACGCCAGCGCTGACCGCGATGACCGCAGCGGGGCTGGACTACGTCTCCGGCGGCCGGTTCAGCCTGGGTATCGGGGCTTCCGGCCCCCAGGTGATCGAGGGTTTCCACGGGGTGCCCTACACCGCGCCGCTGGGCCGGACCCGGGAGCTGGTGGAGATCTGCCGCATGGTGTGGCGGCGGGAGCGGCTGGACTACCAGGGCAGGCACTACCAGATTCCGCTGCCCGCGGATCGGGGCTCGGGGCTGGGCAAGCCGCTGAAGCTGATCAACCATCCGGTGCGGGAACGGATCCCGATCATCATCGCCGCGATCGGGCCGCGCAACGTGGCGATGGCCGCGGAGATCGCCGAGGCGTGGCAGCCGATGTTCTACCTGCCTGAGCGAGCCGCCGAGGTGTGGGGCGACTCGCTAGCCGCGGGTCGGGCCAAGCGGGACCCGTCGCTGGGCGAGCTCGACGTCGTGGTCACCGCCCCGCTGGCCATCACCGACGACGTCGAGGTCGCGGCCGGCCTGCTCGACGCCATCCGCCCGATGCTGGCGCTCTATTTCGGTGGCATGGGTGCCAAGGGCCGCAATTTCTACCACGATCTGGCCTGCCGGTACGGGTTCGAGGCGCAGGCCGATGTCGTTCAGGACCTCTACCTGGCGGGCAAGAAGGACGCCGCGGCCGCTGCGGTGCCCGACGAGCTGGTCCGGCAGAGCTCGCTGATCGGTCCGGCCGGCTACGTTCGGGAGCGGCTGGAGGTGCTGCGCGCCTCAGGTGTCACCACGCTCAACGTGACCCCGATGGCCGGATCCGCTGCCGAGCGGGTCCGGCTCATCGAGCACATCCGGGACCTCGCAGCTGATCGGTAGTGGCGTCTAGCTTGCGTTGATGCGTTCCAGGATGGCCGTCGGTGCCGGGAGTCGGCTGAGTCGTGGGCAGACCTGCTGCTGACGGCGCCCGGCGCGCTGGGTTCTGGGGAGCAGCGAGTTGGTGTTGGCCGCCGAGCTTGTTACCGTGGCCAACTTCCGCTGATGGGACGAAACCGGCACATGACATCGAGCACCTTCCGTATCGGGGGTGAGTTCGGTGTGCGGCGGCTGGGGTTTGGGGCCATGCACCTGCCGACTTCGCCAGCGTCGGCCCGGGAGACCGCCACCGCCGTCGCCCGGCGTGCCGTCGAGCTGGGGGTCACGCTGATCGGCACCGCGCACATGTACGGGTGGGGCGCGAACGAGGAACTGCTCGCCGAGGCGCTGTATCCCTATCCGGATGACCTGCTCATCGCGACGAAGGTGGGGGTCGCGCCGCCGGGATCGCAGCACGACGCCGCGATCTGCGGAGACCCGGAGTTCCTGCGGGATCAGGTCGATGAGGGCCTGCGCCGGCTTCGGGTTGAGCGGCTCGGGCTGCTCCAGCTGCATCGCATCGATCCGGAGGTGCCTCTCGCCGACCAGCTGGGCGCTCTGCGCGAGCTCCAGGTGCAGGGCAAGATCGGCCACATCGGACTGTCCGAGGTCACCGTCGCCGAGCTGGCGCAGGCGCGGCAGATCATCGACATCGTGAGCGTGCAGAACCGCTACAGCGTGCTCGATCGCGAGCACGAGGCTGTGCTCGACGCCTGTACCGAGGCGGGGGTCGCCTTCCTGCCCTGGCGGCCCGTGCACCCCGCGACGTCGCGGGGGACGGGCGAGATCGTCGCCGTGGCGGCCGAGCTTGGCGCCACCTCGGCGCAGGTCGCGCTCGCCTGGCTGCTCGACCGTTCGCCGGTCATGCTGCCGATTCCGGGCACCGGCTCGATCGCGCACCTGGAGGAGAACGTTGCCGCGGCGCGCCTGCGGATGAGTGACGAGCAGTGGCGGCGATTGGATCGGATCTCGTCGCGATGAGCTGAGAGCAGCAAGATGTCATCGATGGCCGTCTGGAGCCTGCGCCCTCAGCTCGGCCGTGACGCGCTGAATCAGGGCCACCGCCTGTCGGCCGGTGGCTGCAGCGGTACGGAAGGCCTCGAATGCTCGGACGATCGGGGCGATCTCTTCGGGGTCGTCTAGCCGCTGCTCACCGGCCAGCGACTCGACGAACACGAACTCGTCGTCGAGTAGCCGGAAGCCGGACAGTGGCATTGTCGGCATCGGGGCGAGCAGTGGGATTACCCCCACCTCGACGTTGGGCTGCGCACTCACCGCGACAAGGTATTCCAACTGGTCTGATTGCACCTCCTGGGTACCTGGTGGGGACCACAGCGCGGTCTCTCCGATGACGAACTGCCAGCGCCGTACGGGCTCGGACATGAGTGCCTGGCGCTTGGCCCGTGCGGCGATGATGTTGGTTAGCTCGTCCTCCGATGCCCCCTTGGATCGGGCACTGCCAGGTAGTTCAAGCAGGGCCCGGGAATAGGCCGGGGTTTGCATCAAGCCAGGCAGGAACGCCGGTTGATACTCGCCGATACGGACGGCGGCTGCCTCCATAGCCCCGATATGCGTTTGCCGGCGGGCCAGCGCACCGCGGGCGAGCAGGTCCACGGTGGGCGTGTACTCGACACGAGCCGCGGCCAGCATGTCCAGCAGCGCCCCGATCTGGTCGGCCGATGCACCGGTGTGCTCGGCCCAGATGCGCAGATCGTCCTCGGTAGGTAGCTGCATCCCGGTCTCCAGCCGGGAGACCTTCGGTTGCACCCAACCAGCCCGTGAGGGTGTGATGAGCATCGAGCCGCCAAGGCGCCGCGGGGCAGGGGAGCGCGGCCGGATGGTCGCGCACGGCCGGAACAGCGCTGACGGCAGCAGGTGTACGCACGCTCTGCTGGCTGCTGCGCAGCTGCCACTGCCCGCACAGCGCGACCGTGATCGCTGCTCCCGGCGCCCGGAGGTCCGCCTCCGGCCCCATGCTCAGGACTGCTTCATGAGCAAATGTCTCGCGCATGCTCACAGTGTGCTGACAGTATCGAGTTCGACGGCAACTACGCCGGCAGAATGCCGGAAAGCAGGCACGCTGAGCCGCCTTGGTGATGTTCAGTGCCACAGTGGACGGTGGTTCAGGCCATTGTGGACAAGATCGGGGTGGGCGTGGGACCGTGGGTGGGTGCGAGACCTGAACGCCACCTCGGCCGCTCTGCTCGGACTGTTGCACACAGGCCCGATGACCGGCGGTCAGCTGGTCGCAGCCGCGGGTGAGCGGTTCGGGTCGTACTTCAGCGTGACCCGCAGCCAGGTGTACCGGGAGCTGCCGGTGCTCGCCGAGGCCGGCCTGCTCCGGCTCGGCAAGCGGGGAGCGCGTGCGAGTCAGCAGTATGTGATCACCGCCGCCGGTAAGCGCACGTTCAAGTCCTGGCTGAACTCCACCGCGGGATCGGACAATCTGCGCAGCCCACTGATCCTGCGCCTGGTGCACGCCGGGCAGCTCACTCCCAAGCAGCGGGCCAATCTGGTCAGCAACGCCCGGGTCGACTACCTCCGTGCTCTCGACGAGGCCAGGGTCGACGTGAAGGCGGCGGGCAACCCCTACACCAAGGCTGTCGCGGAGTTCACCGTGGCGCACCGGCGCGCGGTGCTCAAGTTACTCGACGCCATCCCGACGGACTGAGCAACGAGGCGACTACCCTGGCTCGACGTGAACGCCGACGTCGCACCCGACCTCAAGGATCTCTCCGCCACCCTCGCCGGGATCGAGGCTGTGCTGGACATCGACCGGTTGCGGGCTCAGGTGGCGCAGCTGCAGGAGCAAGCCTCCCAACCCGACCTGTGGGACGACGTCGAGCATGCCCAGCAGGTCAACAGCAAGCTCTCCCACAAGCAGGGCGACCTGCGGCGGGTGCTCGGGCTGCGGCAGCGGCTGGAGGACGTGGAGGTGCTCTACGAGCTGGCCGAGGAAGGCGACGACGAGGGTGCCCGTCGCGAGGCCGGGGCCGAGCACCATCGGCTGCGTACGGAGATCGCCTCGTTGGAGATCCGGACCCTGCTGGCTGGTGACTACGACGAGCGCGCCGCACTGGTGACGATCCGCTCCGAGGCCGGCGGGGTGGACGCTGCCGACTGGGCAGAGATGCTGATGCGGATGTACCTGCGGTGGGCTGAGCGGCACGGCCACCCCACCGAGGTCTACGACATCTCCTACGCCGAGGAGGCCGGGATCAAGTCGGCGACCTTCGTCGTCACCGCGCCCTTCGCCTACGGCACCCTGTCGGTGGAGCAGGGCACTCACCGGCTGGTGCGGATCTCACCGTTCGACAACCAAGGCCGCCGGCAGACCTCCTTCGCCGGCGTCGAGGTGCTGCCGGTGACCGAGACCGCCGACCACGTGGATATCCCGGAAAATGAGATCCGGATCGACGTTTTTCGATCTTCCGGACCCGGTGGGCAAAGTGTCAACACCACCGATTCCGCGGTGCGGATCACCCATCTCCCGACCGGCATCGTGGTGTCCTGCCAGAACGAGAAATCGCAGATCCAGAACCGGGCCGCGGCGATGCGGGTTCTACAGTCACGGTTGCTGGAGCGCAAACGCCAGGAGCAGCAGGCCGAGCTGGACGCGCTCAAGGGCGAGGGCAGATCCTGGGGCAACCAGATGCGGTCCTACGTGCTGCATCCCTACCAGATGGTCAAGGATCTTCGCACCGAGCACGAGGTCGGCAACCCCGCCGCGGTGCTCGACGGGGACATCGACGGCTTCCTCGAATCCGGTATCCGGTGGCGCCGCCAGCAGGAAGCGCACCTCGCCGGTTGAGCCTGATTTCGGGGCTACCGGCACGTCGAGGAGATGTCGGTGGCCTTGGTTGAGTACACTCGCCGCTCGTGATCCGGCTCGTCCATGTCAGCAAGTCCTATCGGACTTCTACCAGACCCGCCCTCGACGACGTCACCGTCGAGGTGGAGAAGGGCGAGTTCGCATTTTTGATCGGACCGTCCGGATCGGGTAAGTCCACTTTTCTACGCCTGTTGCTGCGTGAGGAGGTACCCAGCAAGGGTGATGTCTACGTGGCGGACCTCAACGTCGGCAAGCTCTCCCAGCGCCGCATCCCCCAGCTACGGCAGCGGGTGGGCTGCGTCTTCCAGGACTTCCGGCTGCTGGGCACCAAGACCGTCGTCGAGAACGTCGCGTTCGCCCTCGAGGTGATCGGCAAACCCCGGCACACCATCCGCAAGGTGGTGCCCGAGGTTCTCGAGCTGGTCGGGTTGGCGGGCAAGGCCGACCGGATGCCGCACGAGCTCTCCGGCGGGGAACAGCAGCGGGTGGCGATTGCCAGGGCCTTCGTCAACCGGCCGCTGGTGCTGCTCGCCGATGAGCCCACCGGAAACCTGGATCGCGACATCAGCCACGAGATCATGCTCCTGCTGGAGAGGATCAACCGAACCGGCACCACCGTGTTGATGGCCACCCACGACCACGCGATCGTCGACTCCATGCGGCGCCGCGTCGTGGAGCTCAACTCCGGACAGGTCGTCCGGGACGAGAGCCGCGGCGTGTACGGCGTCGGCCGCTAGTCCACCACCGACCCGAGGAATGTTCACTGCCCATGCGTGCCAGTTTCGTGTTCAGCGAGGTCGCGACCGGCCTGCGCCGCAACGTCACGATGACCGTGGCGATGATTCTGACCACGGCGATCTCCCTTGGCCTGCTCGGTGGTGGCCTGTTGATGGTCCGCACCATCGATCGGATGCAGCAGGACTACTACCAGCGCGTCGAGACCGTCGTGTTCCTCAGCGCCGACGTCAGCGCGAATGATCCCGGCTGCACATCGAGCACATGCTCGGTCCTGCGCGGGCAGCTGGAGTCCACGCCGGGCGTGCAGACAGTGATCTTCGAGAGTCGGCAGGCCGCGTTCAGCCGGTTCCAGCGGATCTTCCAGGGTCAGCCGGAGCTGTTGCAGCTGGCCAGACCCGAGGCGTTGCCGGCGTCGCTGCGGGTGCAGCTGTCCGATCCGACCCGGTTCCCCTCGGTGGCCAAGGAGTTCACCGGTCGCCCTGGCGTGGACCGTGTCACCGACCAGGGCGAGTATCTGCGGCAGCTGTTCCGGGCCCTCAACGGGTTGCGCAACGCCACCTTCGTGATCGCGCTGATCCAGGCGCTCGCAGCCCTGATGTTGATCTCCAACACGATCCAGCTCTCGGCCTTCACTCGCCGCACCGAGGTCGGTGTCATGCGGCTGACCGGCGCCTCCCGCTGGTACACCCAGCTGCCCTTCCTCCTGGAGGCGGTGGTCGCCGGCGTGGTCGGTGGCCTGCTGGCGATCGGGGGCCTGGTGATCGGGAAGGTCGCCTTCGTCGACCGGGTGCTGGCCGGGGTGTTCGAGGCGGCGATCGTGCCGCGGTTGGGCTACAACGACATCTTCGCGGTCGCACCGATCCTGCTCGTGGTGGGAGCCGCGGTCGCCGCTCTGACCGGCTACCTCACCCTCCGCCTCTACGTTCGTACCTGACCATGCCCCGCAGATCATCGCTTGCTTGCCGAAGCGCCCTGGTCCTGGGAGCACTCTGGAGCGGGGATTAGTGGCCAGGGAGCGAGGGCGCAGGGTGATCGTGTCCAACCGGCGGGCCCGACACGACTACGAGATCATGGACACCTACGAGGCGGGCATCGTGCTCACCGGCACGGAGGTCAAGTCGCTGCGGGCCGGCCGCGCCTCACTCGCCGACGCCTTCGCCAGCGTGGACGACGGTGAGGTGTGGCTACGCGGCTTGCACATCCCGGAGTACACCCAGGGCAGCTGGACCAACCACGAGCCCCGGCGGACCCGCAAGCTGCTCCTGCACCGCAAGGAGATCCTGCGGCTGATCGGTAAGACCAGAGAACAGGGACTGGCCCTGGTGCCGCTGTCGATGTACTTCGCCGATGGCAAGGTGAAGGTGGAGATCGCACTGGGACGGGGCAAGCGGTCCTACGACAAGCGAGCCGATCTGGCCAAGCGTGACGCGAACCGCGAGGTGCAGCGTGCCCTGGGGCGGCGGGCGAAAGGCATGGAGTGAGCAGTGGACGTCCAAGGGGGTATCCTGGGTAGGTTGTCCAACCCGACCAGGGGGTGAACGGCTTCGACTCTGGACGTTGAGTCAGTGGGAAGCGTGCCGGTGCAGGCGAGAGACCACCGTAAGCGTCATCGCAACCAATAAGTGCCGACTCACGTCAGCACGAGTTCACTCTCGCCGCCTGAGCGAGGAGTAACTCTGTCGGACCGGGGGCGTCCCCGCCCCGGACCCCGGCATCAGCTAGGGGACTTCACCGCTCAGACCCGGTCGCGGGGTCTGAGCGGGACACCTACAGCGACTGGGATCGTCACACCGGCTGGTCCGCGTGACCGGTGGATCCGAGTAGAGACGTAGTGGACTGCGCACGGAGAAGCCCTGACGAGGCGACGGAGGACCCGGGTTCGATTCCCGGCACCTCCACCATGGCGGCCTTACTCGCACTCTGACCCGCAAGGGCAGAGGTGAGAAGGCCGCCGAGGCGTGCGAGTCGGGTATCCGGTCTACGGTGCCTCTGTACTGGCGTGTGGGGTGACTGCGCCCAGCACCTCCCGCTGCGTGGCTGAGGGTGCGTCGCTGAGGAGCTGGTCGAGATCGGGGCCTTGCACCGTATCGACCTCCAACAGGCGGGTCGCAATGAGTTCCAGTCGAGCCCGGTGCTCGCGGAGGTACGCTTCAACCTGATCCATGATTCCGATGGTGTTATTGATTCCGATTTGCCGGCATAGTTTATGTGCCAGCAACAGCTCGTCGAGCTCAGGCGGTACGGCCGCTGATGTCAACCTCCGGAAAACTACTTTCTCCGCGAATGGGCCGCCGTACAGGACCCATATCCGGTCGAGCGCCGATGGTTCTTCGCGCAGCCGCATCCCACCCTCGCCGTCGCGGCTGTGCAGCTCGATGACGGCGACGCCAAGGCGCCGCGAGGCGGCGACGAGGGCGTGCCCGGCCTCGTGTACTGCAGCCCTGTTACGTTCCGTGTCCGCCCAATCCATGGCAGGGGAGCCTAATCCCACCGTGCGCCAAGCGGGCAACCTGCCAGTGCAGCCAGGAGGCTGTTCAACGCGGTGTCCATCGGGTCGCCACGGTCTGGTCCATGGGCAGCGGGAATGCCCCGGGGCGCGCCGCTGGTTGAGCACGGTGGTGAGTGAGCAGCCGGTGCTGTGAGCACTGAGAAGGCGATCCGCAGGGTGGTGGCTGGTGAGCGCAGAGCTGGAATCGGTACCGACTTCGGTGACCCCACCAGCTACGCGGCTGCCTCGCGAGGTCTGGGTGCTCGTGGCGATCAGTTTCGTGATCGCGCTGGGCTTCGGGATCGTTGCCCCCGCCCTACCCACGTTCGCACGCAGCTTCGACGTCAGCGTCACTGCGGCCTCGATCGTGATCAGTGCGTTCGCGTTCATGCGGCTGGCGTTCGCGCCCGTCAGCGGCAAGCTGGTGTCGGCGCTGGGGGAACGGCCGGTCTACATCTGGGGCATCATCGTGGTCGCGCTGTCGACGGGTGCCTGTGCCCTGGCCGCGAACTACTGGCAACTGCTGGTGTTGCGGTCCCTGGGCGGTGTCGGGTCGACCATGTTCACCGTCTCGGCGATCGCGCTGTTGATCCGGCTCACCCCGCCGGCGCTGCGCGGGCGCTCCACGGGCCTGTGGACCAGCAGTTTCCTGCTCGGTAGCGTCAGCGGTCCGCTCTTCGGCGGCGGACTGATCGCCATTTCGCTGCGCGCGCCGTTCGTGTTCTACGCGGTGGCGCTGTTCGTCGCCGCTGCCGTGGCACAGTTGTCCTTGCAGCGTTCTTCGGTGGACAGTACCACTCTGGCCACCGACATCGCCTCGTTGACGGTGCGCCAGGCCTGGCGCCAACCTACCTACCGGGCCGCGCTGGCCAGCAACTTCGCCCACGGCTGGGCGGTCTACGGCGTGCGGGTCTCGCTGGTGCCACTGTTCGTCGTCGAGGCGCTGCACCGGGCGCAGGCGCTGGCCGGCGTGGCGCTGTCCGTGTTCGCGGCGGGCACCATGGCCGTGCTGATGTTCTCCGGTCGGCTCGCGGACTCCCTCGGACGCCGATTACCGATGATGGTGGGGCTGCTCGTCACGGGGGGCGCGACGATCTGGCTCGGGTTCACCAGCGGGGTACCGGAGTTCCTCGTCGTCGCCTTGCTTGCGGGCGCAGGCACCGGCCTGGTCTCGCCGGCCCAGGGCGCCACGGTGGCTGATGTCATCGGCTCGCAGGCCAAGGGCGGTCCGGTGCTGGCCACGGTACAGATGACCGCCGATATCGGTGCGATCATCGGCCCGATCGCGGCCGGTCTGCTCGTCGACCAGCTGTCCTATCCGGCGGCGTTCACCGTGACCGGCGCCGTCTCCCTGCTCGCCGCGCTGGTCTGGCTACGCACGCCCGAGACGTGGCCGCCCAGGGACGCTCAGCCCGCGCCGACCCCGATCAGGGCACCGACGAGGTAGGTTGCCACCGCCGCGATCGCGCCGAACCCCACCTGGCGCATCCCGCCCAGCCACCACGACCGGGTGGTGCACCGGGCCGCGAGCGCCCCCGCCAGGAACAACCCAGCGGCGCCGACGGCGAGACCCACCATCAGCACGGGGAAGCCGAGCAGGTAGGGGATCAGCGGGACCAGCGCGCCGATCGCGAAGCAGAGAAACGACGAGCCTGCGGCCACCCACGGGGAGGGTTGGTCCTCGGGATTAACCCCGAGCTCCTGGTTGATGTGCACCCGGACCGCCAGCGCCGGGTTGGCGTGCACCTCCTCGGCCACCTGCTGCGCGGTCCGCCGAGTCAGGCCCATCTGGACGAAGGAACTGACCAGCTCGGCCTTCTCAGCCTTCGGGTGCCGGCGTAGCTCGTCGCGTTCCACTGCCACCTCAGCGCGCACCGAGTCGTTCTGCGTCTCGACCGACGCGTACTCTCCCAGCGCCATCGAGAATGCTCCGGCCACCAATCCGGCCATCCCGGTAAGCACGATCAAGTCGGCACCCGCTCCGCTGCCACTCACGCCCGCGATCAGCGCGATGTTGGTCACCAAACCGTCCATCGCGCCGAACACGGCCGGCCGGAGCCAGCCACCGGACACGTCCTGGTGCACGTGCCCGATCTCGTTGGTCATCACTTATCACCTGCGTCTCAGCAGCACCCCTCACGGCCACGGTACGGAGCGAACCCGGTCACGCCAGAACTCAGGTCCGCCTCGCCATGGCCAGGCTCACCTCCTTCGCAGCGAGTGACTACTCTGCGTGTGTGCTCCCTTTTTCCCGCCCCGTCCTCGACGGGCTGGGTACCGCGATACGGCTGGGGCTGGCTGCGATCTTCCTGGTCTCCGGTGCGATCAAGGCCATCGACCCGGCGCAGACGTGGGTCGCGGTGCACGCCTACGAGCTGCTGCCGCGCGGCTTGGTCGGGCCGGTCGCCATCGCGTTGCCCCTGGTGGAGGTCGTCCTGGGGATCCTGCTGGTGGTGGGCGTGCTGACCCGGTGGGTGGCGGTGGCCTCGGCGGTGTTGTTGGTAGTGCTGATGGCCGGGGTGGTGCAGGCCTGGGCACGCGGATTGTCCATCGATTGTGGATGCTTCGGTGGTGGCGGGGTGGTACCCGAAGGCAGCACGCGGTACCCGCAGGAGTTGGCTCGCGATGTCGGTATCTTGCTGCTGGCGTCCTGGCTGCTGGTGCGACCGCGGACGGCGCTGAGCGTCGACGGATGGCTGCGCGCGGATCCGGGCGCAGGGTGGGGTCGAGCCGGTTCTCCGGCCGGATGAACAGGAGGTGGGTGTTGTGGTGACCGAGGATGAGCGCAAGCGGCGGGCCGCGCGGTGACGGCGGCTCGGGGCAGCGGCGGGGGACGCCGTGGAGTGATCGCGGCGATCGTCATCGTCGCGGTCCTCGCCGTGGTGGTCGGAGTCGTGGTCTGGCTGCAGAACAGTAACAAGCCAGAGCTCCCGAACGTGATTCCCCTCGCCGCTGCCGGACCGGAATACCCTGTGACCACCCAGGGTGACGCCGTGGTGACCGGAAGCCCGCAGGCACCCGTCACCATTGATGTCTACGAGGATTTCCTGTGCCCGGCCTGTGGCCAGTTCGAGAGGCTCTACCACCAGCGGTTCGCCCAGGCTGCCGCGGACGGTAAGGCCAAGGTGGTGTACCACCCGGTCGCCATCCTCGATGACCTGTCCGCTCCCGCCGGATACTCCACCCTGGCCGCTGGTGCGACGTTCTGCGCCGCCGAGGCCGGTATCTTCCCCCGCTTCCACGACAGCTTGTTCGGCACCCAGCCGCAGGAGGGTGGTCGCGGGTGGACTAGTGATCAACTCCAGCAGCTCGGTCGTGCGCTGGGCGCCGGCAACGGTTTTGCCCGCTGCGTGCAGACCGATGCCACCCCACGGATCACCGCGGCGACCGAGAACGCCAGCCGCTACATCAGCGGACTTCGGTCCGATCGCCGGTTCGGCACGCCGAGCGTCGTGGTGAACGGAGCGGTCATCGACCTCGGTGATGAAGGCTGGCTGGATCAGGCGCTCAGCGGCGCTCGACGCTGAGCCGGATCCGGTGTTCGGGATCACCGCGGGCCTCGTGTACGGTGGCCTACGCACCGTGGCGAGTCTGCGGTGATCTCTTTGGGGCTGTAGCGCAGCTGGTAGCGCACCGCACTGGCAGTGCGGGGGTCACGGGTTCGAGTCCCGTCAGCTCCACCATGGTGGCCTTACTCGCACTCTGACCCGCGAGGGCGGTGGTAAGGAGATCAGCAGACGGCGTTGCACCCTAAACGATCATGGTTAAACCACCCACGGCAATGACAGAAGAGCCAGGTAAAATGCGGCTAGATCAGTGCCGTGTGGCGCACGGTACCGTAGATCGCGAAATCGCGGACTCACTGCGGCCAGACCATTCCGCGCGAGTCGCCGACACGGTGCTCCTATATCACGCTAGCAGGGCCTGCATAACTACGTCGAGTACCGCTCTTGCCGGGCCTGTGCGATCACTCTTCTGACTCTCGAAGACCCGCATATTGCCGGGGCGGCTCTGTACTCCAGCCGATACGACCGCCGAGCCGTCGATCATGATGTCGATCCTCCACGACACTTCGCCGGCATGCCGTGTCAACAAGTTATTAGCGAAGTCAAGCGCAGCATCTAAGCTAGATGTGACGTAGGGCGGCTCCGTTTGCGCGGAATCCGTGAGACGCGATAGGTCGGCATCGAGTGCCCGATCGGACTCGGAACCCGCGCGGACGCGTTGGAGTAGACCCAAGTAGGCGTTTCCCAATTGAATGAACCTCTCCTCTACATCTGCGAGGTTAGCATCAAGGTTTACTGTGCCGGCGATATCAGTGACTCTTGGCAACGGGGAGCCGCAGCGCGTCATCACGCCGATAGCCTTGCCCGCAAGACTCGCCTTAACAGTTCGGAGGCTTCTCCCGTCGAGGGCAAGACCCAATTTCTCCAGCTCGGCCACGAGTGGCGCGACTTGCTCGCCGTCGTCAGTGATTAGAACAAGTTTGTGAGAGCGGCCAGGCGCGAGCATCCACAGCGCTTCTTGTTGAATCTGTCGGCCCGCATCTCGGGCGTCCAGCACCACGATGGGCACACAGTCCATTAGTTCTAATACGGTATGCCGCCAATGGCCGGTCCTGGTGCGGATACAATCGGCGCGCGGCGCAGTCGGATCGGCAAGTGGCGCATAGAACTGCAACAGTCGCACTCCGTTAAACCTCGATGAGCGGCGTACGCCATTCATGACGCCTCTGTAGTGTTCACGATAATGCTTCAGTATGCTAGCTGACGCCTGATCGACGAGCGATATAACATGGCAGGCCGCTTCCACGCGTATGCGCTTCATCGTCGCAAATCCGTCGTACTCCGATGAGCCTAGAAATAGCACGATCGGCGGCGTCATGGATTCGAGCGCTATTTCAACGCCGATGAGCGCGACCACGATTCTGGTCCAAGACCTCAGACCGTTGGCCAACGAGTTGGACCGCGTCTTCCATAAATATCCCATCGCGAACAGCAGCGGAACTTCGGGAGCGAGTTTCATCGCTCGCAAAGACTGGCGATGGCGCATTCGAGTCATGCGCCAGGCTAGCTGCATGGTGCGCTGAAGCCCGAGCAGTCGCACACTGCGAATCCACAACTTGACTGTGATCGACATCGCGCTGATAACGACCCAAGCTAGGATCGTCGCTGATGCCGCTTTGGCAATTGAACCAGGGATGCTTGTGTCTCGAGCGTGACTTTCATGTTGTCGTAGACCGCCTAATGCTTTCATTCCACCACCCTGAGCGAGCCTACCCCTCCGCACCGAGAGAGTTGATCATAGCCTTCCCGACGCCTGCCGACATGATCGTCACAGTGGGTAGCATGATCCGGTAACCCTGGGCCACTCACCGTGCCGAAGCCGCTCGCCTCGAAGTCCAGCTCCCTTCCTCACGAGACACTTACGGTCAGCCTTGATACCGATCAGGCGAATCGCTGACATCTCGTCATGACATTAGTCAGCTTGGTCCACGCCACCCAACGGCAAACGGGCACAGATGCCCTCGCCCGTCTAAACTGAGGTTCCCCCCGTAGCACGGACACCCGACCTGAGGTGGCTGCGGCCACCGGGAAGGATGCCACCGTGCCTGCACCTCACCCACCGGAGTTCCGCCGTCGAGCGGTCGAGCTTGCTCGTCTGGGCGAGCGACCGGTCGCCGCGCTGGCCAGACAGCTTTCGATCAGCGAGTCGTGTTTGCGGAATTGGCTGGCTCAGGCAGAGGCCGACGAGGCTACCGACGGTTCTCGACTGACCACGGGCGATAAGACCGAACTCGCTCAGCTTCGTCGGGACAAGCGGCGCCTGGAGATGGAAAACGATACCCTCAAGCGCGTAGCGGCGTACTTCGCTTGGAAGAATGTCCTCCCAAATTAGTGTATCGATTGGTCCGTGAGATGGCCGATGACACTGATGTTGATATCGATGTCGCGGTGGCCTGTCGAGTGTTGGGGTGTCGAGGTCGGGATGCTACTAGCGGCTCGCCCCGGCTACCATTGGCGCGAACCGAGGCGAATACCAGGCCCCTGACCGCCTGTGGCTGACCGACATCACCGAGCACCCCACCAACGAAGGGACACTGTACTGCGCCGCCGTCATGGACGCCTATTCCCGCCGAAATCATCGGCTGGTCCATCGCCCACCACATGCGCGCCGAACTCGTCCTCGACGCGCTCGGCATGGCGATCCTCCGGCGCCGCCCCGCCGGCGGGGACACCATCATGCACTCCGACCACGGCACACACTACACATCATGGGCATTCGGGCAACGCCTCCGCGACGCCGGACTGCTCCCGTCCATGGGCACGATCGGCGATTCCCCCTTAACCGGCCAATTGAGAGGCGCCTCAATTGGCCGGACAAATCGGCCTCGATTGGCCGGTTAACAGGCATTATCCGGGGCCGCAGATCGAACTAATGTTCATTAGTCGGATTTGGGCTATTCATCTGACCGGACTAGTCCGGGTCACTGGTTCGCCATGGTCGGAGTGCTCGCGGGCGGTCCATGCTCGGTGGGTGTCCCCGTTTTCCGGGTGGTGTGGGTGGCGTCGTCTTGGGCTGGGGGTTGGCCACCAGGTCGCGATAGCGCACTGGGTCGTGGGCGATGGCGAGCTGGAGTACCCGGTAGAAGACCAGTCCTCTGCTGCGGGATCGGCGTCGGTTGAAGCGGAAGACGAACTCGTTGAGGTAGCTGGGCAGGTGGGCGGGCTCTACCGAGCCCTGGTGGGTACCGAGCAGCCACCGCTTGGCCAGTGAGGCGACCCGGTGCACCGCGGGCAGCAGCTCACTAGGGTCCTGCCCGCGAGCCCGGGCGGCGCGCTGGCTGCGCCGGTCGTGGAGATAGCCGAGCTCCGCCAAGCCGCGGTAGCCCTGCCAGGCGTCGGTGATCACCGTCGCGCCCGGCTCGATGTGGTCGGTGACGAAGGCATGCAGCGAGGCGGCGGAGGCATCGGCCACTGTGGCGCCATCCGGCACCGACCCATGCCCTTGGGCGGTGTCACCTCCACGGCGATGCCGGTCAGGACCTTCTTGTCCCGCGCCCGGCCACCACGTAACCCTGCCTCTTCACCTCCGATGAAGGTCTCATCCACCTCCACCATCCCGGTCAACCGCTCCCGCCCCGGACGCACCAGCACCGAGCGCAGCCGGTGCAGCATCGCCCACGCCGTCGGATAGGAACCAATCTCCAGCGCCCGCTGCACGCTCAACGCCGACATGCCGTCCTTACCGGTAGCGAACATCCAACACGCCGTGAACCACACCGTCAGAGGCGTCCGCCGCCGATCGAACAACGTCCCCGCCGTCACCGACGTCCGGGCACCGCAGCCCGCGCGCTTGTAGCGACCATCAGCCACAGCCCACCCACCGGCATGTCCGCACCGCGGACAGACGAAGCCCTCGGGCCAGCGCAACCAGTCCAGGTAGTCCAGACAATCAGCATCGGTCACGAACCACGACTGGAATTCCCCAGCAGACCTCGGGTAGTGCACACCCGCCCGGGGCTGGCCCGCATCCACGCTCCCAGCGTAGTCCGGTCAGATGAATAGCCCAAAGTCGGATAATGCCACGGCAACTCCATGATGGAATCATTCTGAGGGCCCTACAACTCGAAGTCCTCGACTCCCGAATCTGGGAAACACGCGCCGAACTGGCCAACGCCATCTTCGAATGGATAGAATGCTGGTACAACACTGAACGTTGCCACTCCAGCATTGGAATGCTCCGACCGGTCGAGTACGAAGCCCGCTACCACCACCAGACGTCCACACAGAACGATCACTGACCCTACATTGCGGGTGTCCGTGCTATAGGGTCAAGCTCAGACTTGGGTGTTGCGACCGTAGCTTCTGCGGTCCTCTGTTCCACCGTTAGGATGGGGTTATGTCCGGGAAACGTTCAAGCGCGGTCACGGGGTCGAATGTGTCTGAGTACGATTCACCGTCACTGCTCGTCCTCACGTGCCTCCTGGTTGCTGGGTGCGTGGTCGGATGGCTGGTCAGTCAGGTATGGCCTGGCAGTGGACCCGGGATCAGCGTGTTCCAGCGGGACACGTGGTACACGATCTGGTCTGCGACTAACGCGATCGCGTGTGCGCTGTGGCTTCTTTTCGGATATTTCGGGTTCCGTCAGCTCCGGAGCTTACTGCTGGCTACCCAGTCTAATATGCGCGGGTGGCGCATCCACTCCGTCAGCCTGGTCGTTCCCGTCGTTGCCGACCTAGTTCTCGGCATCGTCATCGCGACCCTCAGCACAGGCTTCATCCTGCATTTCCGGCAAGGGGTACCGTTTCCGCTAGCCAACTTCCTTGTGCGGGTGAGCATTTTGACGGTAATCGCCTTGGCTGGTGCATTACCCAGCGGAGCCGGGCTTTGGTGGATCCTGCTCCAAGCGCGGGATCTCGCGCGGCGAACATCGGAGAACGCGGCACAAATCAATCCAGAAGCGCTCCAGATATTCACGCTCTACCAGAAATCGGCGCAGAGTTTCCTAGGTATGCAGGCGACCACGGTTGCGGCGGCAGTAGCTGAGGCCAGCGCACTGCGTCGAGCTCTCGTGAGAATAGTGGACTATCCGGCCGAGCTCGTGCTATTTTATGGAATATTATTAGCGCTGGGGATAGCCTTTGTCTACCTTCCGACTGCGATGACCCTGCGGCAAGCCGGGAGCGTCCTGCGCGATAGCGCCGCACGTCATCTTCTTTCTGATGCTAGTGATCAGCCAGCCGACCAAGTCGCCCGCTGGCTAGAGCTCCAGGACTACCGTGATCGACTGGATAAAGCTCTTGGTCTTCAACTAGGCATCGTAGACCGGATCCAACAAGCCCTGGGCCTGCTCGCTCCGTTCCTCATATCTATACTCGGCACGGCCCTGCCTGGCATTAAGTGATCTACACCGGTCTCAGGACCTTGCCAGGGACCGATGACCCCTGCGGGGTAGGGAGCCGCCGACGATCGCGGTGGCACTATTACGCCGATTGATCACCGCAAGTTGGCCGGCGAACGCGGGCATCGAGGTCGACCACGTGACCCCCGTCGTACCGCTGGGTGCAACAGTTCACCCCACAATTGATCCAGGCGGCACATAGCGGCCGCGCGGCCGCCAATCACCAGCATGTCTACCCCCCTTTTCAAAGCGCACTCTCATGCCGCTGAGCGGGCGGTGAAAGCCTGGGCCGAAGCGGCTACGCGTCGCGGTTGGCGTTGCTGTCGTAGCTTGTCGAGTGGGTGAGGTCCGGCGGACACCGGCGGTGTGCAGAAATAGACGGGGTGACCGTCGAGGGCGACGGCGTGGGCGGTGCTGGCCTCGAGAGTCCTGCCGCACACCGGGTTCACCACTTCGGTCGCTATGACAGGCGCGGCGGTAGGAGCGGGATCTGTGGTGAAGTGGTGCTAGCAGTGATCGGAGCAGAAATAGTAGGACGCCCGGTCAAGGCTGGCGGTGGCGGGCGCGGTGTTGGTTTCGACCTGCACGCCGCACACGGGGTCTTTGGCGTAACGGCGCCGCCACCGAAACGCTCACGGTTCCGGTACAGCACCCCAATCGTGACAGCAGGCCGGTCTAGGAGGCCGCTGAAAAACCCACGTTTCGACCCAACTCGGCGGACAAAACTGCAGGTCAGCAGCTTGCGATGGAGCTCCGAACCGAGTTATTCAGCGCCCTCCTAGAGCGATGGACCCCGAAATTGCTGGCCGTAGTCAGGCGTGCGTTGCAACTTCTTCACGATCTCCGCTAAGTCTTCCTCGTGAAAGCTCTGCGGCCCGCTCCGCGCAATACTGATGGCAGTATACGACTCGTAGTAGTCATTTTTGGGTTGCGGCCAGTCGAATTGCGTTAGCAGGCTCGCCGCTCGACCAACGAAAATCAATGGTAAAAGACTGCATTCCGATTCCATCGAACGGCTGCCGTGGCTACTTCGACCGCTTAAGAGATTCGACAGCTCCTCCTTGATCCTTAAGAGGTCGTTCTTGTTCTCACGGAAAGGTTCCAAGTTCTCGAGGACGGCTTCGTAGAGGTCTTGACATACTTTGGTGGCGAATTGTCTAAACGGCGACGTCAGCGTCCCGTGGAAGACTAGCTCGAGTACAGCACCGAGTACTTCGCGGCGGTTCTCACTAGAAGGCCGGTAGCTATCTTGTTTCCCCACGTCGACTATGGGTGGTCGAGGGTTATCCTCGTGATACGGAGCTAGCGGGGGGTTGCTCCCACTCTCCCCCAATCGAATGCGACTGGCTGGAGGTTACTCTCGCGGTATTCCGCCGTCATTTCCCTGCGCCCTTCTATCAAACCGCCTCCGAGCTCGATAGTACACGCGCCGCGAGCGTACAGGAGAAGATCGCCATTGTCCCATCTCTTGGCCGATGCCGGCCGCCTGCCGATCCTGGGGACATCTGTGGTCCCGGTCGGGTTATTCGTCCAGGACGGCCGGTGACCAGCACCGGTCATGCCTACCTGCGGACAGCCGTACGGTCCGGCAGTCTGGGCTGGCTCGTCGAAGGCGCCGGCCCTGGCCCACGCGCCTGACCTGGTCTGACCCGCTACACCCCACCGTGGCCCCACGTTCGATCACCAGCACTAGCTCACTCTCACCGCCGGGGCACCGGCGCGTGCCCGGCGTCACGTCATGCGGGCTTGCACAGCAGCGGGAACTCCGTGTCCGAGCAGGGGCGG
Source organism: Pseudonocardiaceae bacterium (assembly GCA_050699515.1). Taxonomy (GTDB): domain Bacteria; phylum Actinomycetota; class Actinomycetes; order Mycobacteriales; family Pseudonocardiaceae. The sequence goes on along the minus strand of JBOHFF010000052.1, from coordinate 25,768 downwards.
TTGCCGAATTCGCGCAGGATGTCCTTGCCGCCCTGGTCGGTGAGGAAGCGCAGGAAAGCGGCGGCGATGGAGTCGGAGGGCACCTCGCCGTAGGTGTAGGCGAACTCAGTTTGCCAGTAGGGGTACTTGCCGTCCTCGACGCCGCTAAGCGTCGCCGGTATGTGGTCGATGCGCACCGGGACGACGTCCCCGACGGTCGCGGCGCTGCTCACCTCGCTGAGGCCGAGGGCGCCAGGGATCTCGGTCACCTTCTGCAACAGGGTCTGCGTGTTGTCGACTTCGCAGTTGCCAGGCTTGTCCCGTTCGAGGGCCGCGCAGTCGTTCACGGTGGCCTCCGGCACGTCGATCCTTGATGCCTGCGGCTCGCCCTTATCGTTCAGGACGCGCTCCACAAGGGCGGTGCGGGTGCCGGAGCCGCGATGGCGGCTGACGAGGTGGATGGGTATGGGCGCGCCTCTTACCTCGGACCAGTTCGTGATCTTCCTGGCGTAGATGTCGCGGATCTGTTGCAGAGAGAGGTCCCGGACGTTCGCGTCCTTGTTGACGACGAGGGTGAACAGGGAGTAGGCGACCGGCCTGGGCAGTACCTGTGGGTGATTGCCCTCCGCGAGGCCGTCGGTGAAGGTGATGTAGTCGCCGAGCCCGATGGCGCCGGAGATCCCGGCTTTCTTGTTTTCTTCCGCCAGTTTCTTGCCGGCTCTCTCCAGCGCGTTGATCCCCTCTGCGCTGCCCTGGAACGGGCCGTCCCCGAGGGGGATCATGGCGCCCTTCCCGCCACACACCTTCACGTATTTCTCGGCGGCCTTGCGCACTGCGGGCTCGAAGGCGGTGGAGCCGTTCAGGTGCAGCGTGCCGCCGACGCAGTCCAGCGGCGGAGGATCCTCGCGCCAGAACAGCGTGAGGATCGCCTGGGCGAGGACCGCCGTCGTCAGCAGGACGATGCCCACCGTCGCCGGTCTGGAGGCGAAGGTATGACTCTCGGTCTGGGCCAGTTTGAGCCGGGCGAGCCGGGCGAGCCAGCGGTTGTGCCGCCCGCTCACGTCGGCGCGAAACACCGGCTTGGAAAAGGAGTCCCCCGGGTTCCCGGATTTGCGTTCCAGCACCGCCAGCACCTTGTAGTGGGCGCCGGGGTTGAGCTTCACCTTGGGCAGCCTGATGACGCCCGCCCCGTTCTCGTCGCCGATCCCGAAGCCCTCGGTCTCCGTAGTGCCGTCGGCGGCCTGCGTGACGAAGAAGTCACGCAGTTCGGGCTGGCTGAGCTCGGTCACCGCCATATCGACGATCCGACGGTCCTGGAACGTGACCCGTATGCCGGTCTTGTCGTCCACGGGGGCCAGGTAGTCGCTCTCGACGATCTCCATCCAGCCGGCGTTCTCGATCCGCACCAGGACGAACGACGGCTCAATCAGTTCCCTGTCGTTCTCGTGCATCCGCTTCAGCACGCTGCCGCTCGGCGCGTGGGCCGTGTCCGTGGCCACCGTGTCCATCTGCGCGCGGTAGCCGAGCCGCTTGCGGCGGACGAAGGCGAACTCCCACACGAACGCCATGAGAGGGATCACGACGCTGAGGATGGCGACAATCGAGTCGATGTTCCCCCTGAAGTCTATGCTCACCGTCGTTTCCCCTGTTCCTTGGGGAGTCGTGAAGTTGAAGACGACGTCCTGCATGAACCGGAGGTCCAGGGTGACGAATGCGGGTGGAGCACAGCTAGACCTTTCGCGTCTAGGTGACATGTACGACAACGGGTGATTACTGACGCCCAGGCAACGCGCGTGTTGCCGTGGGGTGAACATTCAGGCCCGGTGTTTACCTGTGGCTTCGCTGCGTGAGGGCACCATGAGACGCCCGCCGGTGTGTGCCTTGGTTGGTGGTGTTGGTTGATGGGTCAGGTAGAGGGTAGGGGCTGGGTCTGGTGGCATCCAGGGTGGCCGAGGATCGCTTCGCGGAGGGCATCGATCATGTTGTAGCCGTGCTTGGCCGCCGTCGAGAGGTATCCGCCGGACCACCCGTCACGCGGCGGGTACCGACGGGACGGATCATGATCTCAGGTCCCTCAACCAGCAGGGTCTGGTTCTTATGCTGACACGTTAGGTCCACCGAGCATGTCCCGGTCCCTGATGACCTGGGCTTTCATGCTTCTTCAGTGTGCGAGTCCCCTACCACGACGGAAGAGGGTCGCTATCCGCATCCCGCCGTGCCTTCACACGTGCGTGACGTGGGACGGATCGGCGAGGACACCGATGCCGACGATCCTCTCGCATAGGGGCATCCGCAGTCCGGAGATGCTGTTTCACGCTGAGGGTGAACGATTTCCCGGTGAGGCGCGGCGGCAAGTCCATGACCGGCCAGAAAGCATGATGGTCGGGCTGGAGGAGCTGTGGCAGCCGACCAAGATCCGTAATTGCGTCCGGCGCGAACACAATCGGGCCTCACCATCCGGCGAAGTCGGTCAGGGCAGCGACCGACTTCGCCGGATGGTGGGACTCCGTTACGGCGGGAAACCAGCCTCGCGAAGCTCAGATCAAGATCCGAATAGCTGCACGGCCGTGCGGACTTTGGGCCTCCAGGGGCAGGCCCGCCCGAACGAAGGCGGACCAACGCTCGAATTCGCGGTTGATCTACGGATTCGAGAGCACCAACAGCTACAAGCCGGGCGGCCACGGGCGGTGGACGGTCACACACTGCCCGGTACCAAGATCCGGCTGGTCAGCGGCCATCACTCGATCTCCCAGTCAGTGACGACGGTGTGCAACACCGTCAGCGCATCCCGCTCACCTCGGCGACCAGCGGCATTCCACTGGGCACCAGTAGCGACGAGTGGCCGCGCCGGGAGGCGTAGCAGGAGCCCTCCGCCCAGAACCCGGTCAGCACGATCTCATCGACCCACTCCAGGGTCTCCCGGACACCCAGTAGCGGCGCGTCCTCACCGGGCGCGGTCCGGGAGAACGCGAACCCGCCGGCCTTGGCCTGATCGATCAGCCGCTTCGCGGCCGCCACATCCGGGCTATCGGCCACGAGCGGCCACCATGGAACTATCCGGCTCAACCCCGGCCCGGTCGTTCTGCCTGAGGGCTGCGCGCAGGCACGCGGGGCAGTAGGTGAGGTTCCCCGCGAACTCGCACTCACACTCGTTCGGGCAGTCCGTCCCCTCCAGGCTGGCGCCATCCACCAGCGCCCCGCACAGAGCGACATAGGTCGGGTTCAGGCGCCATCTGGCCGCCAGGTCGTGAGCTGACAACAGATGAAACACACCCTCTGGCAACGGGTGCCCGACCGCGCCATTCGTGACCACAGGTGGTCCGCTTTCCCCCACCTGCCCAGGTGCGGCGTTCGACGCCAGGTCCTTGCGAGGCTCACTCACCGGGCACCCCCGTCTGGCACTCCCGGCAGACCTGCTCGGGGTCCGAGGGGTTCCCCTTCAGCGCCGGGCCGGCCGCAACCAGCTCACCCGGCGGCGGACCCGCCACCCGCAAGGTGGGCCGGGGCGTGAAGACAACCCCGCAGCGCGCCACCACGAGACCGTCCTGATCCAGCTCACCGCGGTGGGTGTCGTGGTCACCCAGCGACCGCAGATACCAGCTCATCGGCCGCTCACCGCCCTGATCCCGGGCGAGCAGTCAACCTCGACACCAGCGTCGTAGTTCCACTCGTTGGCCACCCCGATGCACTCCAGGCAGTAGGTGATCTCTCGCTCGCACTCGGGCTCACACCAGTTGCTGGCCAGCTCCGAAACGGCCAGCACCTGCCCGCACATCGCCCGGTAGACCCCGTGGCGATGGCACTCCGCGAGCAGCTCCCTCTCAGCCGGCGGTGAACCTGGTGAGGCTCGCGGTCACCGGTGCCGTGTTGCGTGTGTTGCGTGAGTTCCCCGTTGGTCACGATTGTCGACAGTGAAGGCGATCACCGGTGCCGCGCTAGGACGCCCTGTCCTAACTACCGGCTGACTCCGATGCGCTTCGCGAACTGGCGGAGGGGCGTTGACTGCCGCCGTTCGGCCGCGAGCAGCTCGCGGGTCACCGCGCTGACCAATGTCTGGTGGCGGATCCAGTCCGGTGACATGCCCTCCGCGGTCAGCAGCAACGCCAGCGCCTGCTCCTCCTGGCCGAGGTTTGCGTGTGCACAGGCCCGGTCGGTCAGGTGCCGGCAGCGGGACGCCAGCGGCAAGGCCGGGTTAGACGGCATCTGCGACGCTGCCGCAATGGCCGCCGGATAGTCCTCGGTGACCACGCCGACGTCCACGGTCTGCATGGTGACCAGGGACGGGCCGAACGGGACCTCGTAATCCATGCGGTCGACGGCGGCTCGGTGCGCCACTTCGCGCGCCGAGGCCAGGAAGTCCTGGGCGATCGCGCTGCGTCCCTCACGAGCGGCAGCGTTGGCCACCTGGACGAGCAGCGATCCATGCACCGACAGGGCTTGTGGTGGCACCTCGCCGTGCGGCTCGATGCTCTCCGCAGCCCGCACCGCCACCTGCTCGGCTTCGAGGAACCGGCCGCTGACCAGCAGCTGCCAGCTCACCGAGCCCTTCAGGACCGCGGCGAGCAACGCGTCGTCACCGCCTGCGACGAGGTCCAAAGCGCGCCGCACCGCCATGAAACCGGCGTCAGGCTGACCGAGGTGAGCCAGGGTGGCACCGGCCACCGAGTAGCACCACGCCAGCTGCTCGGCGACCCTGGGCCTGCTGGTCACATCGGCGGCATGCAGTGTGGCGCGAAGCCCGAGCAGGGCCTGCGGGATCAGCCCGGTGAGCTGGTCCCACTTGCCGCTCCAATACGTGCCCCAGAGGTAGGTCACCGACCTCTCGGCATCGCGCAGGGACAGTGGCTCGCCTTCCACCTCGCCCAGCAGGTCGGCGACATCCGCGATCGCTCGCCGGAGAGCGACGACACCGGCATCCGGGGCTGCTTCCGGCATGCTGTCGCGGCCGAACAGCTCGCCGAGGTCCACATCCAGAGCGCGCGCAATGCGATGCAGGCTTCCGATGGAGGCGGTATGCCGCTGCCCTTGCTCCAGCTTGCGGATCAGGTCTGTGGACACCCCGGCCGCCGCGGCCAGGTCATCCTGGGTCATCAATCCCTCGCGGAGTCGCCTGATGCGCTCACCGATCATCAACTCCACAAGGCTGTCCATCTCGGACACGCGCCACCACTCCTCACTGCTTTCCCCACCGATGCCCCGGGGAGCTACCCGGGGCGGAAACCTCGGTGAGGTGAGCTAAGGCTAGCGCTGCCCCCGGACCGGTCCGCCGGATATGCACCTCCCAGAGCGCCAAGCTATCTCAACCTATGCGCTTATGACTACTAGTCGGGTCGGCTCAATCCGGGATATTGCAGGGGGTACCGCTCTCCGATTCTGCCTGTTCCCGCAGGTCAAGAATGTCGTTCAGTCGTTCGTAGTGCGCGAGTACCTCCACCGAACACGCGCCAGTTGTCTGGCCTGGGCACTTATGTTTCTCCGGTGTGCGAGTCCCGTCTTTCGTCGACGCGGAAGAGTTGCGGTCCGCCTCCCGCTCGCGCGGCGTGAGCGCCGAGTGCACGCTCATGCCGAGGTGTGGACGTTGTCGGTTCTGCATGTTGATGCGTTGGCATGAGTAGAACCGGTGTGTCTGAGGCTTGCAGCGTTCACGGCATGCGCCGTGCTGGCGGCGTAGACGCCGGAGCCGGTGAGTGCCAGCAGCATCGGGACGACGAACAGCCACGGCCCTGCGTCGAACGCATGGGCGATCCCGCCGTTCATGAGCAACCCGAGGCCCATCACCGTGACGGTGATCGCCTTCGTGCCCTTTCGTTCGATGTCGAGCAGGGTGACTTCGAAGGTGGTGAACGCCCAGACTCCGCACACGGCGACGAGCATGGTCAGGGTCTCGGCGGCACCGCGCCAGCTCAGATGCTCGATCAGTGATGTGTCAACTGACCGATGGCCAGCACGAACACCAGGTCGAAGAAGAGCTCTCCCTGGTGCCCGCTGAGATCGTTTTGCCAAGGTCGATTACGGGTACCCGAACGCCCACGGCAGCGCCGCCGGGGCGTGACCTCTGGTGCTGCGCCCGGCTCGACGGTACGTCCGCCGGCCCGTATCTCGAAGGAGAGATCAACATGGCACACGGCGATCAGGCCCAGGCAGCGGGCGACACCTTCGTCCAGCTGTGGACCACCGGAACCACCGGGGGGCGGCGCGCGCCCGTGCTGTGTCGTCCCGAGGAGGTGGGGCTGGACTATGAGGACGTCACCTTCCCCTCGATGGACGGGGTGGGGCTGGAGGGGTGGTTCATCCCGGCTGACTCGGACAAGCTGATCATCCATAACCACTTCCTGCCCGGGAACCGCTACGGATACCCGGGCCATCTGCCCGAGTTCGGGGGACTGGGTCGTTTCGAGGTGAGCTTCCTGCCCGAGTACAAGGCACTGCACGACGCCGGCTACAACGTCCTCGCCTACGACATGCGCAACCACGGCTTGAGCGGGCAGGGCAATGGTGGGATCGCCGGTATCGGTCTGGCGACGAGCCCGACGACGTCTGTTCCGGTCAACGGATGTTGCAGGACACCAGCGTTGACCACTGACCCCTGGACGCTACCGTCGCTGCGCAGGGTGGCGATGGTGCAAAGCCCGTGGTCGAGAGGCACGAGGTCAGTGAAGGCGGATAGATCGGTCATGGCTGGGGCGTCCTTTCCGCGCGTGGAGGCTGTCGATCCATTTTTCGTGACGGCGAGCTTGGCGGGCCATGAGTTCCTATTCTCCTAGCGCGCTGGCGAGCATGGTCGGGGTGTCGCCGCGGCCCTGCCGACCGCTGGTCGTACCGCATGGCTAGCATCGAGTTGCCCGTTGCTGGCCACCGGCCGAGTCAGTCGTGAGACGGTGTGTGAACGATCTGGAGGTCGCGGCATCCAGGGGTGGTCGCATGACGAGGGACGAGGTCCTCGGCCTGTGTGCGAGTCTGCCCGGGGCGATCGAGGACTACCCGTTCGGAGATGGCGTTGCCGTGTTCAAGGTCGGAGGTCGGATGTTCGCTCTGGTGTCTCTTGGCGCGGAGCCGGGCAGCGTGAACCTCAAATGTGATCCGGAGCTTGCTCTTGCGCTGCGCGCCAACTACGCCGCGGTTCGTCCCGGCTACCACCAGAACAAACGCCACTGGAACACCGTGGAACTCGACGGTTCAATCGAGGACGACGAGCTTCGAGAGATGATCGACCACTCCTACGAACTCGTGGTGAGCCAGTTAACACGACGGCACCGGGATTTTCTCTTCGGCAGTTGAATCCTCGTCTGCACGTCCGAGCCACCCTGGAACGCTGCCATCCGTTGACCTGCCCGGGTGTCTTTCGCTCGGCGTGGCCAGCCACCGATGAGTTCATCGACCGGGCAGGGTCTGTACCTGCAAAGCTGCAAGCTGTGACCATGATCAGTTAGGGAACCCATGACCACCACCGCACTACCGCCCATCGTCGACGCGGGCACCTGGCAGCGCCAACTCGACGCGCTGCGCGACCGGGAGAAGGCTGCGACCCGAGAACTCGACGCGATCGCCGCGCAGCGCCGCCGCATGCCGATGGTCAGGATGCCCGACTACACCCTTGAGGGCGAGGAGGGACCGGTCCGGCTGGCGGACATCTTCGGCGGTACGTCACAGCTGATCGTCTACAACCACATGTGGTTCCCCAGCGAGCAGTGGCAGTGCCCAGGCTGCACCGGGTTCACCTCGCAGTTCACCCGGTTAGAGCTCCTGGATCGCTACGACGCCCGGTTCGTCATCGTCACCCAAGGTCCGATCGATGAGGCACTCGCGTACAAGCGGCGGGTCGGGAACAAAATGACCTGGTATTCCACAGCGAACAGTCCATTCGGCTCTGACGTCGGCGCACCGCCCGGCGCTGGATTCGCTGTCAACGTGTTCCTGCGCGACGGTGACACCGTTTATCGCACCTGGCACACCAACGGCCGCGGCACCGAGCAGCTCAGCCACAGCTTCGCACTGATCGATCTGTTGCCGTACGGGCGGCAGGAGCAGTGGCAAGACTCGCCCGAGGGCTGGCCGCAGGCGCCCACCTACAGCCGGTGGACCACCTCCGAAGACATCGCAGCGCTCTACGGCCCGGATGCGTGAGGGCGCCACTTGCCGTACAGAACTCAGCAGCACTACCCGTTCGCCCCTGCGCGAGGCCGACAGGAGCTGTCACCGAAGGAACGTAACCTGGTGACGGTGGGTCTTCCGCAGCAAGTGACACCGAAAGGACACCATCATGCGGGGAACAGTTCTGTACGCCCCCGAGGACGTGCGGCTCGAACAGCGCGACGACCCGAAGATCACTGAACCGACCGACGCCATCATCCGCATGTCCGCCACCTGCGTGTGCGGCTCGGACCTGTGGGACTATCGCGGCATCAATCCGGTGACCCAGCCGACACCCATCGGGCACGAGTACTGCGGCATCGTCGAGGAGGTCGGCAGCGACATCCGGACCATCAAGCCGGGCCAGTTCGTCATCGGCTCCTTCTTCGCCTCCGACAACACCTGCCCGAACTGTCAGGCCGGGTTCCAGTCCTCCTGCCGGCACCGCGAGTTGGTCGGCGGCGCCCAGGCCGAACTGCTCCGCGTCCCGCTCGCCGACGGCACCCTCGTCGCCACCCACGGCCAACCGGACGACGACCTCATCCCCAGCCTGCTCACCCTCTCGGACGTCATGGGGACCGGCTGGTTCGCCGCCGTCGCCGCCAACGTGCAACCGGGAATGACCGTCGCCGTCGTCGGCGACGGCGCCGTCGGGCTGCTCGGTGTGCTCTCCGCTGCCCGGATAGGCGCCGCGCGGATCATCGCCATGAGCCGACACGAGCCACGACAGAAGCTGGCCCGCGCGTTCGGCGCCACCGATATCGTCACCGAACGCGGTGACGAAGGTGTGGCGCACATCAAGGACATGACCGACGGCATCGGCGCCGATGCCGTGCTGGAGTGCGTCGGCACCAACGAGTCGATGACACAGGCGCTGCGCTCGGCCCGACCGGGCGGCTTCGTCGGCTTCGTCGGCGTTCCCCACGGGGTGGACCTCGCGGGCGCGGAACTCTTCTACTCCCACGTCGGCCTGCGCGGCGGCCCCGCGCCGGTGCGCCGCTTCCTTCCCGAACTCATCGACCTGGTGTGCAACCGCGAGATCGACCCCGGCAAGGTGTTCGACCTGACGCTGCCGCTCGACCAGGTCGCCGAGGGCTACCGCGCCATGCATGAGCGCCGCGCCATCAAGGCACTGCTACGGCCGTAAGCGATCGCCGCAACCAGCGGACGTCGTCCGACCATGCCGATGAGGGGTGTAGGCAAGGGCTCGGGTCGTAGGCTCGGTGTCGTGTGGTCTGGGTTGGTTGAAATACCGATGATTGCAGCGGGTACGGCCTGGGCGGGTGGAGCGCGCGGTGGCTGATGCTGATGTGATCGTGGTGGGTGGTGGGCTGACCGGGTTGGTGGCGACTGCGGAGTTGGCTGGTGCTGGGCGTCGGGTGCTGGTGGTGGATCAGGAGCCGGAGTCGGGTGTGGGTGGGCAGGCGTTCTGGTCGTTTGGTGGGCTGTTCCTGGTCGGTTCCCCGGAGCAGCGGCGTCTGGGGATCAGGGATTCGGTGGAGTTGGCGTGGCAGGACTGGCTGGGTAGCGCCGGTTTCGATCGGGGTGTTGATGATCCTGCTGGGGAGGATTACTGGGCGTATCGGTGGGCTTGGGCCTATGTGGAGTTCGCTGCCGGTGAGAAGCGGTCGTGGCTGCACGGAATCGGAGTGCGGTGGTTTCCGTTGGTGGGCTGGGCGGAACGGGGTGGTTATCTCGCTGATGGGCCCGGGAACTCGGTGCCGCGTTTCCACCTCACCTGGGGCACCGGGCCGGGCTTGGTCGCCCCGTTCGAGCGGCGGGTCCGGGATGGGGTGGTGCAGGGTCGGGTGGAGTTGCGGTTCCGGCACCGGGTGGACGCGTTGACCGTCACCAGCGGTGCGGTGGATGGGGTGCGGGGTGTGCGGCTGGAACCCAGTGCCGCGGCGCGGGGCACCGCGAGTTCGCGCCGGGCAGTGGGTGAGTTCGAGGTCCACGCACCGGTGGTGTTGGTGAGCTCGGGTGGGATGGGCGCCGACCATGATCTGGTTCGCCGGTACTGGCCGGCGCGGCTGGGCCAGGCGCCGAAGCGGATGATCTCCGGTGTGCCCGAGCACGTTGATGGCCGCATGCTGGCTATCACCGAACGGGCCGGTGGGCGGGTCGTCAATCGGGATCGGATGTGGCACTACCCCGAGGGTGTGCAGAACTGGAACCCGATCTGGGCTCGGCACGGCATTCGGATCCTGCCGGGGCCCTCGTCGCTGTGGCTCGACGCGCGCGGGCGGCGGTTGTCGGTGCCGAACTTCCCCGGCTTCGACACGTTGGGCACCCTCAAAACAATCATGGACACAGGTTATGACTATTCGTGGTTCGTGCTGACCCAAAAGATCCTCGACAAGGAGTTCGCCCTGTCGGGGTCCGAGCAGAATCCGGACCTGACCGGGAAGGACCTCCGGCTGGCTCTGGGGAGGGTCCGGCCGGGCGCATCCGAGCCGATCGAGGCGTTCACACGTAACGGGGCGGACTTCGTCGTCGCTCGTACTCTCCCCGAGCTGGTCGGGGGCATGAACGAGATCACTGAAGAGCCGCTGATCGACGTGGTGGATCTGCGGCGGCACATCCAGGCAAGGGACCGGGAGGTGGACAACCCGTTCACCAAGGATCTCCAGGTCATGACGATCCACAATGCTCGTCGCGCGCTCGGCGAGCGCCTGTTCCGCACCGCCGCCCCGCACAAGCTGCTCGATCCCAAAGCCGGGCCACTGATCGCCGTCCGACTCCACATCCTCACCCGCAAGACGCTCGGCGGGCTGCACACCGACCTAGCCGGTCGCGTCCTCGACGACGGTGGACGCCCGATCACCGGGCTGTATGCCGCCGGCGAAGTCGCCGGGTTCGGCGGCGGCGGAATCCACGGCTACCGCTCACTAGAAGGCACCTTCCTCGGCGGCTGCCTGTTCTCCGCCCGGCAAGCCGCCCGCGCAATCACCGCAGCGACTGCATCCTGACCACGACTCGTCCTCGGCGAGCGACGCAGCCTGGCGACGATGCGATCGCGCTCGGGGCGTACGGAGGGCTGAGCTCATGGCCGATCCCCTCGCCTGAAGTCAGCTCTCGAGCCAGGCAGTGTTCTTGCGTTTACCCATCTGCTTCCACGCCGGGCGAAGGTCGTTCTCGGCCTGCTCGGCACGGGTAGCTTCAGCTGCGTACAGAAGGCCGTACGTGAAGCCGTTTCCACCCTCGAGGTGGGCCTGTCCGGCGAGCTCACGCAGCGCGGGTCGTGATACCACGGTGTCCTGGTGGTCGCCAAGAAGGCTTTGGACGGTTTTGAGTCGCTTGCGCAGCCGTGTAGCCGGCTTTCCCAGCGTTGATTTGACGGCCTCGGTGGCGTAGCGAAGTCGTTTAGCTGCTTTGCGTGTTTCATGCAGCGCGAGGTCACGTTGTTCACCAGCTGGCTGGCGTTGCGCATCGGTCATCCGCGATTCCATGCGGTGGTAGGCCCGCCGGACGCCGCGGGGCAGCTCACGCTTGGCTTTACGGTTGGCGCGGGCGGTAAGGGGCGGGCCGGCGAGCAATGCGTCGATCCGATCGTGCAGGGCGAGGTAGCGGTCGCTGTCCAGGGCGGCGAGGCTGACACCGCGGGCGTCGGTCTGGCGGCGTCCGAAAGATCGGGCGACCGCGGTATCGACTGGTCCGAGCTTGAGCTCGCTGGGCACCTGAGCAAGCAGTGCCGTGAACCGCTCGGCCATCACCTCCGCGTCTCTGGCCGCACTCAGCTCACCGGCCACCCACTTCAGCTCCGCGGTCAGCTCCCGGGTCGCCTTCCGGTCGATGACCCGACCGAAGGCCTGCAGCGCGCTGCGCATCCGGCGGGCGGCCACTCGCATCTGGTGAACCGCGTCCGGGACATCTTGCCGCACCAGCGGGTCGTAATGGCGCAGCCGCCGGGCTTGCCCACCCAGATAGGCCAGCACCACCTCGCCCGCCGACCGAGCAGAACCCGGCCTCGGTCCGGGCTTACTGAGCGGTAGCCGATCGGCCAGCAACCGGCCCAGCTTCGATGCCGAACCCGCACGCTGGGCCCCCGCCTTCAGCAGCCGGCGCTCGATGCGGTCCAGCAACTTCCGCTGACCATGCTCGCCGAGCTCCACCTCCACCTCGCGCCAGAGCACGGTGGTGGTCTGCTCACCCAGGGTCCGCGCCTTGACGTGGTCCTCAACCAACTCCGCCAGGCAGCGCCCGGCGGAATCAGCAAGCCCCCACCGGCGCCGGCGCGTGCTCAGCTCAGCGACCGGGGCCACCGCCGCACCCCGGGTGTACACCCGGGTCAGCGCCACCAGCTCAGCTGGCGGGCGGCGGGCAACGCGTCCCAGCGGCAGCCGCAGCTCCTCACGGCTGTCCTGGCCCGCCGGCAGCTTCAGATGCCAGCCCGCATCCGACCCACCCTCCCGGCGTCGCAATGTCACCCCGGCACCGATCAACCGCAGATCGACGGTATCGAAATACAGTGCCGTCAAGTCCTGCTCATCCGGCCCTGTCGCGGTATCGAACCCGAGCAAGCTGGCCGGGTCGAGCAACTCCAGACCGTCGATCGCCTCGTACTTGCGCTCTATCTCCCGCATCGCTCACACCATCTCTCTTCGCCAACAGGGACAGTCATACCCCTCGACATCTCCTCGTAACCCATCCGGGAGCGGCCCCGCCGGCCCTCGTCTCCCCGGAGAACAGACCGGCATTCACGTGACAGGCCGGCTACCCGACAGCTCCCCGGGCTTGGGACCATGCCTTCCACAGTTGGGCGTACGGCCCGTCGCCGGCGGCGAGCTCGGCGTGCGAGCCGCTCTCGACCACGCGGCCCGTATCGAGCATGACGATGCGGTCGGCGGTGGCGGCCTGGGTCAGCCGGTGGGCCACGACGAGCGCGGTGCGACCGTCGAGCGCGCGCAGGGCGGCCGCTTCCAGGACCCGGGCGCCGGCGCTGCCGGCCTCGGCGGTGGCCTCATCGAGGATGGCAACCAGCGGGTCGGCCAGCACGAGCCGGGCCAGCGCGAGCTGCTGGGCCTGGGTGGCGGTCAGCCGGTTCCCGCCGGCACCGACCACTGTGGTCAGGCCGCTGGGCAGCGCGCGGGCCCAAGCCAGCGCGTCGACCCGGCCCAACGCTGCCACCAGCTCGGCCTCGGTGGCGCCGGGACGGGCCAGCCGCAGGTTGTCGATCAGCGGGCCGGCGAAGGTGTGCACCTCTTGGGTCACCAGCACGACTGCTGCTCGTGGGGCGGCCGGATCGAGCGCGGACACGGTGACGCCGCCGATCCGGACCTGGCCGGTGGTTGGGGTGTGCATGCCGGCGATGAGCTTGGCGAGGGTGGTCTTGCCGGCACCGCTGGCACCGACCACGGCGACCCGCTCGCCGGGGGTCAGGGTGAGATCGACGCCGGTGAGAACGTCGTGGCCGGCGGTGTAGGAATGCCTGACGGCGTCGACGGTGATCGACGAGTCGGCGGGCTCACCGGTCGGGCCGTCCGGGTCCGGGCGGGGAAGCCGGGTGACGCCGACCAAGCGGGCGAGGGCCGCGGTGGCCTTCTGGGCTTCATCGACGAGCCCGAGCAGGATGTTGATCGGGTCGAAGAGCCGGATGAAATACAGCGCCGCCGCCGTCGCGGCGCCGACAGTGATCGTGCCGCTGCGGACCAGCGTGAAGCCGGCGAGCAGCACCGCGGAGGTGCCGATCAGCTCGGCGAAGTTGAGCCGGCTGGAGAACCGGGTCTGCACGGCGACGGTGTTCAGCGAGATTGCGACGGCATCGCGGCACCGCTGCGCGATTCGTTCGGTGTGCGCGCGGGCCAGCCGGAACGCACGTACGGTCGCCGCTCCCTCGATGGAGCCGAGCATCTGCTGGGCGCGGGTCCCCTCAGCGGTGCGCTCAGCGGCGTACATCGATGCGGACCGGCGCAGGTACCAGCGCAGCGCCCAGGCTTGCACCGGGGCGGCGGCGAGGCCGGCGAGCGCGAGCCGCCAGTCCAGGACGGCCAGGCCAACGAGGGTCAGTCCGATCATCAGCGCGGACCGGACCAGCTCCGGCAGGGACTCGCCGAACAGCTCCGACACCGCGGCGACGTCGCCGCTGACCCGGGAGACCAGATCTCCGGTGCCGGCCCGCTCGATGGCGTCCGGCGATACCGCGAGTGCTCGGTCGACCACGTCCTCCCGCAGGGTGGCCAGGATCGGCTCGCCACTGCTCGCTACCAGGGCACGACCAATTGCCTCGAGTACTCCGGCGGCGACGGCCACCGCGACCAGACCCAGGACGGGCGTGGTGATCGCGGCTGCCGGGGCGCCATCGACGACCAGGTCGACGATCGCGCCGAGCAGCGGTGGCGCGATCAGCACCGTCGCGGTGCCGGCCACCAGCACCAGCGCGGCAAGCGTGATGCGCATCCGGTAGGGGCGGGCGAGCCCGGCCAGCGCGCGGCGGACCTGGGCCGCGGAGGCGATGGGCAGCAGCTCGTTCATGCCAGCACCGCCTCCCGGTATGCCGGCGAGGACCCGACCAGCTCATCATGGGTGCCGTGCGCGGCGACCGTGCCGTCGAGCAGCATGACGACGCGGTCAGCGGCGGCGAGCAGCGCCGGGCTGCTGGTGACCAGCACCGTGGTCCGGCCGGCTCGCATCGCCCGTAGGCGGCCGGCGATGCGAGCCTCGGTGGCGGCATCCACCGCGGTCGTCGGATCGTGCAGGACGAGTACCGCCGGGTCGGCGGCGAGCGCGCGCGCCAGTGCGACCCGCTGGCGCTGTCCCCCGGACAGTGACCGGGCCCGCTCGGTGAGCACAGCTCCGTCGGGCAGGCCGCTCTGGACATCGTCGGCGGCCGACGCCGCCAAGGCGACGGGAACCTGGTCAGGGTCAGCCGCGGTGGTCGCGATGTTGGCGACCAGGGTGTCCTCGAACAGATCGGTGTCGTGAGCGGCGACGAGCAGGGCCGCTCGCGCGGCGTCGAGGTCGAGGTCGCCCAGCGCCATCCCGTCGAGCTCGATCTTTCCGGCCTGGGGGTCGGCCTCCCGGGCCAGGCAGTCGAGTAGGGCGACGGCGAGGGCGGGCTCGGCGGCTACCACTCCCACCAGCTCGCCGGGCGCGATGTCCAGGTTGACGTCGCGTAGCGCGCCGTATGACAGCCCGGAGAGTCGTAGCGCACCCGTGGCCCGGTTCGGCAGCGTGCCGGAGCCGCCGGTCACCGCGGGCGGCGCGGCGAGCAACGTGGCCACCCGCCCGGCCGACGCCCGGCACTGGGCGAGTAACGCCACGGCGGTGGCGATCCCGGTCAACGGACCGATCAGGTACTGGGTCAGCCCCACCGCGGCGACCAGCTCGCCGACACTGATCTGTCCCTGGGTCGCGAGCCGGCCTCCCACCAGCGCGACCAGCGCCAGGAACGCGCTGGTCACCATCAACGTTGCGCCCGAATGCGCGGCGAGCAGCCGGGTCGCGCGCAGCCGGGCGGCCAGCGACGAACGGCTGGCGTCCCGGTAGCGCGCGGCCGCAGCCTGCTCCGCGCGCAACCCCTTGAGCACGCGCAGCCCGCCGACCAGGTCGCTGGCCACCGCCGCAGCGCGGGCCGCTTGTTCCTGCTCGGAGGTGCTCCGCCGCTCCAATGGGCCGGTCAGCAGGTTCAGCGCGAGAAGCACCGGGGGCAGGCCGACCAGCACGACCAGGCCCAGCTGGATCGAGGCGCTCAGCAGGAATACGGCTGCGACCGTCAGCCCGGAGAGCGCGACCACAGCCCGCGCCACCGCTTCGTTGACCTGTGCGACTCGGGACACGTCAGCAGTGGCGATGCTCAGCAGCTCGCCGGGCAGGCGCCCCGTTGCGGCCCCGCCGCGGGGATCGAGGAGGCGACCGGTCACGGTCAGGCGCAGGTCCAGCCCGGCAGCCTCCTGGGCACGTGCCGTGAGCCGGGCACCGAACCGGAACCCCATCGACAGCACGGTGAACAGTGCGGCCAGCACGGCCAGCCACCCGGCCAGCGCTACGGCGTCTCCGGTCGCGATGCCTCGGTCGATGATCACCCCCACGAGCACCGGCACCATCGCCTCGGCGGCCTGCCAGCCGGCGAGCAGCGCAATGGCCCCGAGCAGCACCCGGCGCTGGCCGGCGACCGCATCTCTGAGCAGCCGCGACCTGCTCCCGGGTGACTTCACGAGGCCCAGGCTATGCGGTGGTCTGGGCGTTGGCCGTACGGCTACGCCGGCCGACAGGGACCACCAGTGGGGTGCCGGCGATCGGGTCGATGAGCACCTGGGCGTCGAGCCCGAACACCTCGTGCAGCAGGGGTTCGGTGAGCACGTCGTGCGGGGCGCCCTGGGCGATGATCTTCCCGCCGCGCATGGCGATGAGCCGTTGCGCGTAGCGGGCGGCCATGTTGAGGTCGTGCAGCACCATCACCACGGTGCGCCCGGCCTCGGTGTGCAGCCGCTCCACCAGGTCGAGCACGTCGACCTGGTGGGCCAGGTCGAGGAAGGTGGTGGGCTCGTCGAGTAGCAATAGGTCGGTGCCCTGGGCCAGTGCCATCGAGATCCAGGCGCGCTGCCGCTGACCGCCGGAGAGCTCGTCGACGGTCCGCTCGGCGAGCTCGGTCAGGTCAGTCCAGCTCAGCGCCTCGGCGACGGCGGCCTCGTCATCGGAGGACCACTGCCGGTACCAGGCCTGGTGTGGATGCCGGCCGCGGGCGATCAGGTCGGCGACGGTGAGGCCCTCCGGGGCGATCGGAGACTGCGGGAGCACCCCCAGCACCTTCGCGACCTCCCGGGTGGGCACCTTGTCGATCCGTTTGCCGTCGAGCAGCACGTGGCCACGCTTCGTCGGCATCAGCCGGGCCAGCGCGCGCAGCAGGGTCGACTTACCGCAGCCGTTCGGGCCGATCACGGCGCTGACGGTGCCGTCGAGCACGTCGAGGTCCAGTCCGTCGACGACGACGTTGTCGTCGTAAGCCAGCTGCAGGTCGCGGGCTTGCAGGCGGATCCGGTCACTCATGCGGCGGACACCTTCCGGTTTCGGCGGGCCAGCAGGTAGAGCAGGTATGGAGCGCCGAGCACGGCCGTGACGATGCCGACCGGCAGCTCGCTGCCGAGCACGGTGCGTGCGATGAGGTCCGCGGTCACCGTGAGCAGCCCGCCGTAGACCGCCGAGGTCAGCAGCGGTGGGCGGGCCGCACCGATCAGACGCTGGCAGATCTGCGGCACCACCAGCGCGACGAACACGATCGGACCGGCACTCGATGCCGCTACCGCGGCCAGCACGACCGCCACGACGATCAACGCCGAGCGGGTCCAATTCACCCGAAGCCCGAGCCCGCGGGCGGTGTCGTCGCCGAACTGCAACGCGCCCAGCCCGAAGGTCAGCAGCAGCGCGACCGGCACCAGCACTCCCAGTGCCAGCGCCACCGGCACGACGTGCTCCCAGCCGCGGCCGTTGAGGCTACCGACGAGCCACACTGTGGCCTGGGCTGCGGCGTAGATCTGGGCGATGACAAGCAGCCAGGAGATGCTCGCCCTGGCGATCGCGTCGATCCCGATGCCTACCAGCACCAGCCGGTAGCCCTCGATACCGCGCCGCCACGCCAGCGCGTAGACCAGCGCGGCGGTACCCAGCCCGCCGACCAGCGCGGCGATCGGCACCCCGACCATGGCCAGTGTCGCTCCGACCGCGCCAGCGTTGCCGCCGAGCACGATGACCGTGACGGCGGCGGCGCTGGCGCCTGTGGTGAAGCCGAGGAAGTCCGGACTGGCCAGCGGGTTGCGCGCGATCGCCTGGAGGATCGCGCCGGACAGCCCGAGCGCGGCGCCGACCAGCACACCGGTCAGGGTGCGCGGTAACCGCAGCTCCAGCACGATGAACTGTTGGGCGCTGTCCCCGCCGCCCAGGAGCACCCCGAGCACCTCGCCGATCGAGATCGGGAAGTCGCCGCGACCGATGTTCACCGCGGCCACCAACACCAGCAGCGCTAGCCCGAGCACTGTCACGGCGATCATCCTCGGCCGCCAGACCCCGGAGACCGGGCCGATCCGCAGCGGTGGGCGGCCGACCACCCGCTCGCGGTGCAGCGTCTCAGCTGTCCTGGTTGTCACAGTCTCACCAGCCGGCGACGGCGCACCAGAGCGATGAAGAAGGGTGCGCCCACCAGCGCGAGGACGATGCCGACCTGCAGCTCGCCGGGCCGCACCACCACCCGGCCGATCACGTCGGCGGCGAGTAGCAGCACGGCGCCCGCCAGCCCGGCGGTGGGGAGCAGCCAGCGGTGATCCGGTCCCGTGAACGCCCGCGCCACGTGCGGCACCACCAGGCCGACGAACGCGATGGGCCCGCAGGCCGCCACTGCGGAACCGGTCAGCAGCGTGATCGCCGCCAGCCCGGTCCAGCGGATCACCATCACCCGCTGGCCCAGCGCGCGGGCCACGTCCTCGCCCAGGGCCAGCAGGTTCAGGCCCGGCGCGTTCAGCACCGCCAGCAGCAGCCCGGCCAGGAGGAACGGCGCTACCTGGGCCGTTACTCCGGCGTCGCGACCGGCCAGCGAGCCGACAACCCAGAACCGGTAGGCGTCGAGCGTCGCAAGGTCGGCCAGCAAGATCGCCTGGATCAGCCCGTACAGCAGGTAGCTCACCGCCACGCCGGCCAGCGCCAGCGTCACCGGCGTCGGCCCGCCCCGGCCCAACGACCCCAGCACGAACACCAGCACGCTGGCCGTGAATGCTCCGGCGAAGGCGAACCACACGTAGCCGAACAGGCTCGTCACGCCCAGCGCGTAGATACCCACCACCACGAAGAAGGCCGCGCCCGCCTCCACCCCGAGTATTCCCGGGTCGGCGAGCGGGTTGCGGGTGTGGCCCTGCATCAGCGCACCCGCCATGCCCAACGCGATGCCCACCCCTATCCCGAGCAGGGTGCGCGGCGCCCGCAGCGAGCGGACCACGATGTCATCCTCGGTGCCGGTCGGCGACCAGATCGCATCCCACACCACGCTGATCGGGATCGGCTTGGCCCCGACTGCCAAGCTGGCCAGCGCCACCAGTGCCAGCAGCACCAGCAGTCCGGTGACCACCAGCAAGCGGCGGCGACGCAACGTGCCCGGACTCGTCGAGACGACCGCCGGCAGCGGACCATGCGGCGGCCGGGTGACGGTCGACGTCACGAGCATCTCCTCTCATCCATCGTTTGAGGGACACCCAATCGAGGCTCGCATACACTAAGTTAACTTAGACTCAGTATCTAGGCCCGTACGGGCCCTCGAACGGCCTGCCTGCGGAGCTGGTCGATCGGCTAGGTTCTGATGGCGGTAGCAGCAGCTCCGCGGGATGTCCGTGGCCTCGGGTCTGGGCGTGCGCGAGGAGTTGGGCGGCCCAGTCGGTGCCCGTGGGCCAGAGCATGCGTACCTGGGTGGGTAGCACGTGATGGCGCGCCACTTCCGGTCCCATGCTTCGGCTGGGATGGGTCGGGTTCGGGGCGGCGTGGTCGCGGGTGGTTGACCGACGGCGTAGGGAAGATCCTCCCACAGCAAGATCGGTATCTCGGTGTCCGCGGCGACGTCGAGGACGGCGGCGTTGGTCAAGCGGTGGTCGACGTGGTCGCCGACAGCGGCGCAGGTCAGGATCAGGTCCGGGTTGCTGCCACTGAGGATGGCGCGGACCTCGCGGGTGACCTCGGTGAGCAGACCGCCCTGGTCGAGGGGGTAGGTCGTCGAATATGGCGCGTTCGTGCGCGCACAGCCAATTGCCCTGTGGGTCCCGCCGGTAGATGGCGTCGGGGAACTCGCCGTGGTGGGTGGCCGCGCCGAGCTCCCTCATCGCCGCGCGGTCCTCGTCGCGGCGCGCGGCTACCGCGGAGGCATCCAGGGGGAGCCCGCACTTGGCGTGGAAACCGCGGGCGATCTCGCTGAGCCCTTCGCGCGGGGATCCGGCGAACAGGGTGAGGACCTCAACGTCGACGCCTCGTGCGGCGAAGTCCGCCAGTGTCGCGCCCGCGGAGAGGGCGGCGTCGTCGAGGTGGGGTGAGACTGCGAATATCCGCCGCATGGAGTTCACCGTCGGGATCCGGACCCATGAGTGGGATACGCGCTTCGGCATGCCTCGAACTCTTCCACCTCTACTGGCGCGGGTGGACACCCAGGATCCGGCACGCCGTTGGGTATGGCCGTGACCAAGCCTCGGTCGGCCTGGATGCTGGATGGGTGGTGTGCTGCCATGGCGATCCGCACGCAGGCGAGTGTGTCGCAGAAACTTGTCGAGTTGGGATGTGACGGATGGCATTCATGTACTGAAACTGGGCTGAGGTTGCCCTGGCGCCGGTACCGTGACCGGCGGTTTTTGTGGCCGCACTGCGATTGTCTGATAAGCGGATGCGCTGTGTCTAGGCCAACGGTAGCAGGTAAGGATTCTACTTCCGCTTCTTCTCACTTAAGATCAATTCGGAGATCGCGTGGACGACTTCCTCGGGCCGGGGCAGATACTCGATCACCTTCCCGATCGGCATCATGGAGGACTTCCGCACGACGATGCCGCTGGTGATCATGAATCGTTTGTCGGTGACGATGACGACCTCAACCCACCACTCCAGCACATACCAGGCGTAGCGCACCAGCGCCGCGATTGCGGCGTACCAGAGCAGCGACTGCACCAGCCACGGGCTGCTGCCCGCAACGCTGATCAGCCGGGACAGCATGAACGCGACCAGCACGACCGCCTCGGTCTGTGCCAACGGCTTGATCAGCACTGCCCAATGTCGCCGTACCCGGATCACTCGCCGTTCGGAGGTAGGCAGGTAAGCCGAGCCCTCTGCTTGATTATTTCGACAATCAGAGGAATCAGTAGGGTGTTCACTACGAATAGCGCCACCAAGTGGGGTGTCATGCTGGTGCACCCCCCGGATTTAGGCGGCCTTGCGGACGACGTGATGCACTGCTGAGGGACCGTTGGGCCTCGAGAACCTCACGCCGGGCGAGCTCCACACCGTTACGGCTGAGCCGGTAGTAACGACGTCGACGCCGTCCCTCGGCGGCTTCGTCGATGTTCTCCCATGCGCTAGTCACCCAACCGGCCGCCTCCAGTCGCGCCAGGATCGGGTAGATGCTGCCTGTCGGCAGCTCCGCGTTCCTCGATATCTCCAGGCCGTAATGTTCGCCGCCTGGGTCATCTAGGAGCACCTTCAGAACCTGCAAGGTCTGAAGCGTGATCCGAATCCGCTGACCCATGCTTGTCACGCTATACAGGTCGGAGACCGACCGCCACGCGGTCAGGAACAGGGCGGGAAGCGAAGGACGAGGCGGTGTGATTGGAGTCAGCGTTGGCAAGGTCGCCGAGGCTGGTGATTCTGGGTGGATACGATCGCTGAACCCAGTGGGTGACCTGTCGAAGGTTCAGGGCGCTCCGGCAGCTCCTCACCGATCGCGTGTGGAAGGCAATGTACAAGCTGCTGTTCTCGAACTTTTTCCGCCGCGTCCCGGCGGAGACCGCGCACCAGCTGGGATTCGGGCTCATTCGTACGGTGGCCGCGATGCCCGGCCTGGGATGGTTGCTGCGCGCCTGGTTGGTTCCTCGCGACCCGATACTGCGGGTCCGGGTTCTCGGGCTCGACCTTCCGGGACCGCTGGGCCTGGCTGCGGGATTCGACAAGGACGCTCGGGGCGCCGATGCCCTGGGCGCGTTGGGTTTCGCTTTCGTCGAGATCGGCACCCTGACCGCGCAACCGCAGCCTGGCAACCCGAAGCCGCGGCTGTTTCGCCTGGGACAGGACCGGGCTCTGGTCAACAGGATGGGATTCAACAACGCCGGCTCGGCTGCCGCCGCCGCCCGCCTGCGTGGCCGTGGCCGGGGCTGGCATCGGGGTGTGGTGGTGGGGGTCAACATCGGCAGATCGAAGATCGTGCCGGAGCGCGAGGCGCTCGCCGACTACCTCGCCAGCGCGAGGCTGCTGAGAGATGTCGCGGACTACCTGGTCGTCAACGTCAGCTCACCCAACACTCCCGGGCTGCGCCGCCTGCAGGCCGTCGAGCATCTGCGGCCGTTGTTGGTGGGAGTCCGTGAGGTGCTGGACGGCGTCGGCCCGCGGCGAGTGCCGCTACTGGTGAAGATCGCCCCAGACCTGGCGAACGACGACATCGACGCGGTCGCCGACCTCGCCCTGGAGCTCGGGCTGGACGGGATCATCGCCACCAACACCACGATCTCCCGAGACGGGCTCGCCACCGCCGCGGCGCAGCTCGAGACGATCGGCGCGGGCGGGGTGTCCGGGGCCCCGCTCAAGGACCGCTCTCTCGCAGTGCTGCGCCGGCTGCGCGACACGGTCGGAGATCGCCTGGTCCTGGTCTCGGTCGGCGGGATCGAGACCGACGAGGACGCCTGGGCCCGGATCCGAGCAGGAGCGACGCTCGTGCAGGCCTACACCGGTTTCGTCTACGGCGGACCGCTGTGGCCACGCCGCATTCACCGAGGTCTGGCCCGCCGGGCCCGCCAGGCGGGTTTCACCTCGATCCGCGAAGCCACCGGCTCGGCTACCCCCAGAGGCGATACGGACGAATAGACGCCGGCGAGTCGTGGGCGGCGCGGTCGCCGGTACCGGGACAATGACTACTGTGGTGACGCCTGACGAGGGACTGGAGCGACTGCGGGCCGCAGCGGAGTCCGGTGAGCTGAGCGCGTTGTGCCGGCGGCGGCATGTCACGCTGCTCACCGTCTTCGGCAGCGTCGGCCGTGGTGAACCGGATCCGCACGATCTGGACATCGCCGTCCTGACCGAGCACGGCGCTGATTTCGACCTTTTTGGACTGGTCACCGATGTGATCGACCTCGTCGGACTCGAGCAGGTGGACGTGGCCCATCTCAACGCCGCCGGGCCGCTACTGCGGGAGCGGGCCCTCGTCGGCTCGATCATCCTCTACGAACGCGAACCCGGCACATGGGCTCGTGCGTCCACCGCCGCCGTCATGCAGCGGCTGGACACCGAGTGGCTGCGCCGGCTGAGTCTGGAGCTACTGGCCGGATGACGCCGCGCCGTCTCGATCCCGCTCTCGTCCAGGAACGGCTTCGCGAGATCCAACTGCTGCTCGGGGACCTCGTCGAGGTCGGTGAGGTGGACGCCGAGCGGTTGCGGCGTGATCGACCGACCCGGCATGTCGTCGAGCGGGTGCTCAGCCAGATCGTCGAGCTCGCCGGGTCGATCAACACGCACATCGTGGCGTCGCTGCTCGGCCGCTCGCCGGGAAGCTACGCGGACTCATTCGACGAAGCCGCCAGGGCTGGGGTCCTCGAGTGGGACCTCGCCACTGCACTGCGTTCGTCCGCCGGTATGCGCAACGTGCTCGTGCACGACTATCTCAAGGTCGACCACAGCAAAGTGGCCGACGCCATCCCGCTTGCACTGGAGCAGTACAGCCAATACGTGCGTCACGTCGCGCGCTGGCTCCGCAACTGCACCGCAGACCCCTCGTGACCACGCCGGCTCGGTCGTGTGGTCAGCCGCGCTCCTGGGCGTGCCTAATGTGCTGGGCGGTCGTCGACCCGCATCCGGTCGTCGAGAGCGTCCACTCCATGTGCACGGTCGTGCCACCCGGATCCTGGCGGATCTCGATCCGATGAGTCAATGCCCTGATCATCAGGAGGCCGCGCCCGCGGAAGCCGGAATCGAGCGGCGGCGGCCGCCACTGGCCGTGGTCCCTGACGGTGACCAGCACCCGACCGTCGGTGGTGCGGGCCGCCGTCAGATCCACCGGGCCCGGATCGGACGGGTACGCATGCTCGGCGGCATTGACCAGCGCCTCGTAGCCAGAGAGCACGAGATCGGCCACGACCAGGGCAGACAGACCTGTGCCGGCGGCCCAACGCTCCAACTGGTGCCGCACCTCGGCCAGCGTCCCAGGCCAGCCGATGATGCCAGTGCAGATCAACGGGGGGAGAGTGGAGTCCACTTCGACTCCCGCCTGCAATATCTCGATGGGCGAGCTACTGTCGGCCGGCACGGCTAGCACGCGCGCAGCGTAGGAAGAAAGAGTTCTCCGCCGGCAACCGGGGTATCGCTCAACATCGCTCCAGCCATCGGACCCTCCACCGGGAACGGGCAGACGACAGCCTACGTGATCGCGCACCACTGGGCGAGTTGACGGATAGATCTGTGTCGAACTGGGCGATCGGCCGGTTCGACGGAACCAGGGGGGTGTCGATCAGCGTTCTCGGCTACCGCGCGCCGCTCACCAGCACCCGGCCTGACCACACTCCTCGATCCGGAAACGTGGTCGCTATCATCAGGGCGGACCACGATGACCGCGGCTGCCATGGGTCGGTAGCCGGCGGGGGAGTCCGGGGACTACCAGGAGGCAACCGGTGACGGCACTCGCGCCACAGCCGATCGTCACGCGTCCGCGTCCGGTCCGTCCCACGGTCAAGGGATCGAGGCTGCTCGGGCTGCTCCAGACCACCGATCACAAGGTGATCGGCATGTTGTACCTGGTCACCTCGATGGCTTTCTTCTTCATCGGTGGCGCCATGGCCATGCTGATGCGAGGTGAGCTGGCTCGTCCGGGGCTGCAGTTCCTCTCCAATGAGCAATACAACCAGTTATTCACCATGCACGGCACCATCATGCTGCTGCTCTACGCCACACCGATCCTGTTCGCGTTCGCCAACCTGGTGCTGCCGCTGCAGATCGGCTCGCCGGACGTGGCCTTCCCGCGGCTCAACGCCTTCTCGTACTGGGCTTTCCTCTTCGGTGGCCTCATCGTGATTTCAGGTTTCCTGACGCCCGGTGGCGCGGCAGACTTCGGCTGGTTCGCCTACACCCCGCTGTCCAACGCCATCCACTCCCCGGGGGTGGGGGCAGATCTGTGGATCATGGGATTGGTGCTGGCCGGCCTGGGGACCATCCTGGGTGGGGTCAACATGGTCACCACGGTGGTCTGCCTGCGCGCACCCGGGATGACGATGTTCCGGATGCCGATCTTCACCTGGAACATCTTCGTCACTTCACTTCTCGTGCTGCTCGCGTTCCCGATCCTGACCGCGGCGCTGCTGGGCCTGGAGGCCGACCGGCGGCTCGGGGCGCACGTGTTCGACCCGGCCAACGGGGGCGCGATCCTCTGGCAGCACCTGTTCTGGTTCTTCGGCCACCCCGAGGTCTACATCGTCGCGCTGCCCTTCTTCGGCATCGTGTCGGAGATCTTCCCGGTGTTCTCCCGAAAGCCACTGTTCGGCTACAAGACCTTGATCTTCGCCACGCTGTCGATCGCCGCGCTGTCGGTGGTGGTGTGGGCCCATCACATGTACGCCACGGGTGCGGTGCTGTTGCCGTTCTTCGCGTTCACCACGTTCCTCATCGCGGTGCCCACCGGGATCAAGTTCTTCAACTGGATCGGCACCATGTGGCGTGGGCAGCTCACCTTCGAGACACCCATGCTGTTCTCGGTCGGGTTTCTCATCACGTTCCTGCTCGGCGGCCTGACCGGGGTCCTGCTGGCCGCCCCGGCGATCGACTTCCACGTCAGCGACACCTACTTCGTGGTGGCGCACTTCCACTACGTGCTCTACGGCACGATCGCGTTCGCCACCTTCGCCGGGATCTACTTCTGGTTTCCCAAGATCACCGGCCGGATGCTGGACGACGATCTGGGCAGGTTCCACTTCTGGGCCACCTTCATCGGGTTCCACCTGACCTTCCTGGTGCAGCA
>JBOHFF010000051.1:0-31720 GCA_050699515.1 Pseudonocardiaceae bacterium | reverse complement strand
GCCCCACCCGGTTCCGGGTGGGGCCGCTTCCAACAACACACGGCCAGGTGCTGAATAGCACGCGGTCAGTCCCGGGCCATGTCACTGAAGCGGCTGTAATGCAGCTGGTGCGCGACGGTCACGGTCGTGGTCGGCCCGTTACGGTGCTTGGCCAGAATCAGGTCGGCCTCGCCGGCCCGTGGGTCATCCCGTTCCCATGCATCCGGCCGGTGTATCAGCATCACCATGTCCGCATCCTGCTCGAGGCTTCCCGATTCACGGAGGTCGGCGAGCATAGGCTTCTTGTCGGTGCGCTGCTCCGGGCCACGGTTGAGCTGAGAGATCGTGACCACGGGCACTTCGAGTTCCTTGGCCAGCAGCTTGAGGTGCCGGGAGAACTCGCTGACCTCCTGCTGGCGGGACTCGACTTTCTTGCCGGAGGTCATCAGCTGCATGTAGTCCACCACGATCAGACGGAGGTCGTTACGTTGCTTGAGCCGCCGCGCCTTGGCCCGGATCTCCATCATCGTCATGTTCGGTGAGTCGTCGATGAACAGCGGCGCCTCACTGATCTCGCCCATCCGCCGAGCCAGCCGGGTCCAGTCATCGTCGCTCATCCGGCCGGATCGCATGTCGGCCAGCCGGATCTTGGCTTCGGCCGACAGCAACCGCATGACGATCTCGGTGCGGCTCATCTCCAGAGAGAAGATCACACTGGCCATCCCCTGTGTGACCGAGCAGGACCGAGCAAGATCAAGTCCGAGAGTCGACTTGCCAATGCCGGGTCGAGCCGCGATGATGATCATCTGGCCGGGATGCAGTCCGTTGGTCACCGCATCGAGATCGGCGAAGCCCGTCGGGACGCCCGCCGAAGCGCCACCCCGGGACGCGATCGCGTCGATCTCGTCCATGGTGGGCTGCAGCAGCTCCTCCAGGGCGATGTAGTCCTCGCTCATCCGCCGCTCGGTGACCTCGTAGATAGCGGCTTGGGCGCGGTCCACCACGTCGTCCACGTCAGCGCCATCGGCCCCGTGGAAGCCCAACTGCACGATTCGGGTGCCGGCCTCAACCAGACGTCGCAACACCGCCTTGCCCGCGACGATCTCGGCGTAGTACCCGGCGTTGGCCGCGGTCGGCACGATCGAGATCAGCGTGTGCAGGTACGGCGCTCCACCGATACGGAGCAGCTCGCCCCGGCGTTCCAGCTCGGCGGAGACGGTGACCGGATCGGCCGGCTCACCGCGACCGTACAGATCGAGAATGCAGTCGAAGACCGCCTGGTGCGCGGGCCGGTAGAAGTCCCCCGTCCGCAACACCTCGACGACGTTGGCGATGGCGTCCTTGGACAGGAGCATCCCGCCGAGTACGGATTGCTCAGCGGTGATGTCCTGCGGCGGCTGCCGGTCGAAGGCCGGCCCGCCACTCTCGACCCGCACGCCACGGTCGTCAACCAGCGCCACCCCTGGGTACCTCCTACTTCCCCGACTGCCCGACACTCGCCGAACACGTGTTCTACCCGATGGCACCGACAGAATTCGTTCGGACGGTCCCCCACAACCCGTTTGTCTGGCCGTGCCGGGGGAGGTTAGGGGCGGCCCGGCACGCTCGGCAAGCGGTGCCCTGGACAGCCTGGGGACAGCCTGGGGACACCACCCTGCATGACACGTCCGCACCGCTCATGCAGTGCTAGACGCCTGGGGACAACCTGGGGAGAGTCAGCCGGATTTTCGCCATCTGGGCTGGTCAGAGAGTGGTCCATGGCTGTGGACAAGATTTGTTCGCCGTAACCCGGCGTGTCCGTAGCAGCCTCACCGCTCGGGCGTGTCAGCACCACTGACCACCGAAATCCGCCACATCCAATACCCCTCAACCGCGCTCTCACTCCCGAACTCAACAGCAGAGCTGCCCCAGGCGCACATAAGAGCTCTGCTGTTGAGTTCGGGAGGGGTAGAGCGACAGGAGGGGTAGAGCGACAGGAGGGAGACCAGCAGGTGGGGGGTGATTGTTCCGGGGTCAGCCGGCGGTGGTGACCTCGAAGGGGAGGGTGACGGAGATCTCGGGGTGCAGCCGGACGGTAGCGTGGTAAGTGCCTGCCGACTTGATATGCCCACCAAGGTCGACAGAGCGCTTGTCGAGCAAGGGACCGCCTGCAGAGCGGACGGCGTCGACGACGTCAGCAACGGTGACCGAGCCGAACAGCTTCCCACCGGAGCGGGCGGCCTTCGCGGTCACTGACACGGTTCGCAGACCCGTGAGCGCACCGGCGACCTCCCGAGCGTGGTCGAGATCACGGATCTGACGACTCTGCTGAGCACGCCGGATCGTGGTCATCTGCTTCTCCGCACCTTTGGTGGCCAGGATCGCCAAACGACGGGGTAGCAGGTAGTTGCGGGCATAGCCGTCCTTGACCTGCACGAGATCGCCGGGTCCGCCGAGCTGGGGGACGTCAGCCGTTAGAATGATCTTCAACGTGATCGCCTCTTCCCCGGATCAGCGTGCGGTCGAGGTGTAGGGCAGCAGCGCGACCTCGCGGGCGTTCTTCACCGCAACCGCGACGTCTCGTTGATGCTGGCTGCAATTACCGGTGACCCGACGGGCCCGGATCTTACCCCGGTCGGAGATGTACTTCCGCAACAAACCGGTGTCCTTGTAGTCGATATTGGCACCCTTGTCCTTGCAGAAGATACAGATCTTCTTCTTCGGTTTGCGTACTGGAGGCTTGGCCATGACTGAGGTACTCCTGGTTGGGTCGCGCCTGAGGGTGAGGGTGAGCTACTGGTGAGATCAGAACGGGGGCTCGTCGTCGAAACCGCCGGCACCGTTGCCGGATCCGGCCGGCGCACCGGCCTGGGGGGCCGCACTCCACGGATCATCAGCAGGACCGCCGGAGGAGCCATAGCCACCGCTGCCCATAGCGCCACCCTGACGGGTAGCCTTGTTGACCTTGGCGGTGGCGTAGCGCAACGAAGGACCGACCTCGTCGACCTCCATCTCCATGACGGTGCGCTTCTCACCTTCTCTGGTCTCGAACGAGCGCTGCCGCAACCGTCCGCTCACGATCACTCGCATACCGCGGGTGAGTGACTCCGCGGTGTTCTCCGCAGCTTGACGCCAGATGTTGCACCTCAGGAACAGCGCTTCGCCGTCCTTCCACTCGCCGCTTTGGCGGTCGAAGGTGCGTGGCGTCGAGGCCACCGTGAAGTTGGCCACCGCAGCACCAGAGGGGGTGAACCGCAGCTCCGGATCGGCGGTCAGGTTCCCGACCACCGTGATGACTGTCTCGCCCGCCACGTCAGCCCTTCCTCGCGTCCCGCCGCAGCACCTTGGTGCGCAGCACCGACTCACTGAGCGAGAGCTGGCGGTCGAGCTCAGCCACCGCGGCCGGCGTGCACGACATGTCGAGCACCGCGTAGATACCCTCGATATTCTTGTTGATCTCGTACGCCAACCGGCGCTTACCCCAGACATCGACCTTGTCGACGCTGCCGCCCTGCGTCTTGATGACGCCGAGGAATTGGTCCAGCGACGGTGCCACAGCACGCTCTTCCAACTGCGGATCGAGGATGACCATCATCTCGTAACGACGCATGAAAAAATCTGACCTCCTGTGGACTGTTCGGCCACGGACTCTCCGTGGCAGGAGGAGCCGGCGGAGCCGGCCATTCCACTGCCACGTGCGACGGATGCCGACGCGGCAACGGCCAGCAGGATAGCAACAAGCCGCCCCACGGGTTAATCGCGGGGCGGCTTGTTGCTGGCTCACCTCTCAACGAGGCTTCCCTACATCAACGAGACTGGCCTACATCAACGAGACTGGCGAGCGCGACTCAGCGTCTCCCGAGAACCCAACTGCGCAGCAGCGCAGCGGTCACACCGGCCAGCATCAGGACCGCCACCAGGATCGGCAGCGCAATACGCTCAACACCACTGGCGGGTAGTGCCGAGGCCCGACCTGCGGCAGCGATGTCGTTATGCGCAGCGTTCTGCTTGCCCAGACTCGTGCTGCCGTTGCTCACCGACGGCGTGCCGAACAGATCAGCCGTCAGCACGCCCGAGGACAGCCGCCCCAGCGAACCAGGCCCAGTGCGACCGAGCGTCAGCAGCTCGGCGTAGTTGAAGCGGATCATGCCACTGTTGAAGGTGCCGAGTGTGAACGCGAAATCGCTCGGCATCATCGGCCCGAAGAACGGACCAGGACTGGGTGAGGCCAGCGATGGCGCAGTGGCCGGTCCGGCCTGCGGCTGCGCCTCAGGCGCCGCGGCAGGTGGTGCAGCCGGTGCCGGAGCGGCAGGCTTACCCAGCACGGGAACCTGACCGACCGCACCTTGAAGCGGGGCCAGGGCAGGTGCGATGACTGGCTCCACCGGTCCCATGACCGGTGAGAGCGGTTCAGCGCTGATCTTGCAAACTGGGGCGATCGGCCCCATCACTTCACGCAATGCCGGGGTGGCGTCGAAGGTGCGGGTCCCGCTGGTGGGCACCGAACCGACGTCGATCACCGACAAACGTGCTACCCGGACCCCGACTCGCTGCCCGGCTTCACCACGCACCGTGCCTCCGCAGGTCCCCACCAACATTGGCAAGGGGGCTGCGGAGACAGGAGCAGGAGTCAAGACGGTGGAGGGTGAAGCGAGAGCCGTGAGGCCCCCTCCAAATGTGCTGACAGCGCACAGTAACGTGGCTGCTCCAGCAACCGTGGTCACCCTCGCTCGTGTCCCCATAGGTGCCTCCGTGTCGCTCCGTACCTGGTTGTGTCGTCAGAGTAACGACCATAGAGCGTCTCTGTGACGATAACCAGCACTTTCAGCAGATCGTGGTTACTCTGTGCACTCACCGTGTACTGTCCGGGTACACCAATCAGCCTGCAGCAACCCCTCTAAGCTACCGGTATGCGAATTGGCGCCCACGTCAGCGACAACGATCCGGTGACTGCTGCTACGCAGCGTAATGCCCAGGCGGTGCAGTTCTTCCTCGCCGACCCGCAGGAATGGAAGGCCCCCGGACCCCATCCACAGACCACTCAGCTGCTCGAGGCCGACCTCGCGGTCTATATCCACTCACCCTACGTCATCAATGTGGCGTCGCTGAACAACCGCATCCGCATCCCGTCCCGCAAGCTGGTCGCCCAGCACGCCGCTGCGGCCGCCACGATCGGAGCACACGGGTTGGTCGTGCACGGCGGGCATCTCACCAAGGGTGAGGATCCCGCGCAGGGCTTCGAGAACTGGCGCAAGATGTTCGACCGGCAGTCGACCGAGGGCGGGTTCGCCACCCGGATTCTGGTGGAGAACACCGCAGGTGGAGACAACGCGATGGCGCGACGATTCGATTCGTTGGCCCGGCTGTGGGACGCGATCGGCGACTACGACGTCGGCTTCTGCCTGGATACCTGCCACGCCTACGCCGCGGGCGAGGACCTGCTCGACGCCGTCGATAGGATCCGGGCCATCACCGGTCGGATCGACCTGGTGCATTGCAACAACTCGCGAGACGAGTTCGGCTCGGCCCGCGACCGGCATGCCCCGCTGCGCCAAGGCACGATCGACCCCGAGCAGCTGGTCGCCGTCTGTGCAGCCGCAGATGCCCCGGTAATCCTAGAAACCGACCCCACCACCCAAGCCGACGACATCGCCTGGCTTCGCGCCCAACTCCCCTCTTGATCGCCCGACATGGAGACATATCGGGTTTCAGGGGGGTGGTGTTGGGGGTGGTACGGCGTGTATGCGGGGAACTGGTGGGGTGGGGTCTGAGAGCCTGTAGGCAAATGATGTTGGCTGGGCTCGCTCGTTGTGACGGTGGGTAGCGA
The DNA here is from genome assembly GCA_050699515.1 of Pseudonocardiaceae bacterium. GTDB lineage: Bacteria > Actinomycetota > Actinomycetes > Mycobacteriales > Pseudonocardiaceae. The sequence continues at coordinate 25,935 of JBOHFF010000051.1, read as the reverse complement.
TTTGATCACGGTGGCGTGTCGCGCTCGGGTATGAGAACGGACTCCTGGTAGCCGAGGAGTACCACCTACCCGACCGGCCAGAAGCCCGAGAATGTCTGTCTACCCTAATGAGGCCACCACGGCCAGTTGCCGCGTGCCGGGATGCATCGAGTGGCGGGCGTTGCCGGTGGACTTTCCGCCCTGGGAGGCGGTGTATGCCTTCTTCGAGCGCTGGAGTGCGCGTGGCCTGCCCCAGGGCTGGTCGACCGGCTGCGCGGGCGGCTGCGGGTGGGGTGTGGCCGCGCCGAGCTGCCCACGGCCGGGTCGATTGATTCGCAGTCGGTGAAGGCGGCGGACACGGTCGGGGCTGCGAGCAGGGGTTTCGATGGCGGGAATCATGCCGGGTGGGTGGTTATGCCGGGTTCGCTGATTTGGGTTGTGGTGTCTGCAGGTCGGGGGGCTGCGAGCTGGTGGGAGGCCCGAGCCACAGCGCGATCGTGGAGGTATCGATGCCAGCGTGGAGGAGGGTCATCGCCGCCGTGTGTCTGAGCGTGTGAGGAGAGATCCGCTTGGCTTTCAGAGATGGGCATCGGCCGGCGGCGGTTGTGACGTGCTTGGCGAGCAGGTCTGCGACGGCGTCGGGGCTGAGCCGTCCACCTTTTCGGTTCGGGAACAGTGTGTTGGTTGGGTCGCCGCGGCGCTCGGTCAGCCAGTCGCGGAGTACTTGCGCCGTTGGGCGGGTCATTGGGGTGTGGCGTTGTTTACGGCCCTTGCCTTGGCATCGCAGGTTCGCGCCGACGCCGAGGGTGACGTCGCCGCAGGTGAGTCCGGTGAGCTCGGAGACGCGCAGGCCGGTTTGGATCGCGACGAGCAGCAGCGCGTGGTCGCGTCGGCCGGCCTGGGTCGCGCGGTCTGGGCTGGCTAGCAGCGCGTCGACCTCTGTGCGGGTGAGGAAGCAGACCACGCTGGTGTCGGTTCGTTTCGTGGGGATCGCCAGGACGCGGCCTATGGTCGCGGCGTGTTCGGGGCAGCGCAGCGCCGCGTAGGAGAACAGCGAGTGGACTGCGGCGAGACGGTTGTTGCGGGTCGCGGCGCAGTTGCCGCGCTCGGTTTCGAGGTGGTCGAGGAACGCTCCGACGAATGATGCGTCGATGTCGGTGACGTCGAGGGTGGAGGGCAGCTTGCTGAGGCGTTGCTGGGCGAAGCGCAGCAGTAGGCAGAAGGTGTCCCGGTAGGAGCCGACGGTGTGCGGGCTGGCCTGACGTTGGGCCAGACGCTCGGTGAAGTAGGCCTGCAGGATCGGCGCGAGCGCGGTCATGGCTGGCCTTGGAGGTAGTGCTCCAGGCGCAGTGCGGTGACGGCGAGCAGCTCCGGGGCGGCCTGCAGGTACCAGTAGGTCGTCGACGGTTTGACGTGGCCCATCCAGGTGGACAGCACCGGCAGCCGGGACTGTACGTCGGCGCCGTCAGCATGCCAGTTAATCAGGGTTGCGACGGCGAAGCTGTGCCGCAGGTCATAGAGCCGCGGTCGGCGCCAGCCAGGTGGGGTGGTGATGCCGGCGTCGTGGAGCAGGCCGGCGAAGGTGGTGGAGGTGTTGGTGTGGTTGAGCCGGGTACCGCCGCCAGAGAGGAAGAAGCTGCACGTTGCCGGGCCTGGGTACAGCTGGTCGCGGCGTGCTGCGTAGGTCGCGAGCGCTGCGGTGGTGGTCTCGTGCAGCGGGACCTGGCGGGACTTACCGAGCTTGGAACGCCAGATCGTGAGCATGCCCGCATTGAGGTCCACATCCGCGCGGTCCAGGGCCATCGCCTCGCCGGTGCGTAGCCCGGTGATGGCCATCAGTCCGATCAGAGCCTCAAAGCTTGCCGCCCGCAGCGGGTGGGCGAGCCCACGAGCGGTGGTCATCAGCGCGGTGATCTCCGCCGGAGAGAACAAATAGGGTGTCCTCCTGCACGCCCGGCGGGAGAGCAGACCCTGGGGTGGAACCTCGGTGTCCTGCTCGACGGTCTTGAGGTACGCCGCGAAACCGCGGATCACCGCCAGTCGTCTGGCCCACCAGCTCGGGCTCGCGTGCGCGGGCTCGGTGGCCCACCCCAGGGCGGCCTCAGTGGTGATGCGGGTGATGCCCCGGTGCTCGCAGTAGCCAACGAATTGGGCCAGCATGCGGTCCTCATGGCGCAGCGCGTAGCCGACGCTGCGGCGCATCGCCAGGTACTCCTGGGCCGCTCCCGTGAGCACGCTCATCGCCCGGCTCCCGGCCACGGACGCACGAGAAGATCGAGGGCGGCCCGGTCGAGTTTGGCGTAGATCGCCGTTGTGGACTCGCTGCGATGGCGCAGCACCTGGGCGATCTCGGCGAGCGAGCCCCCGCGACGCAGCATCTCGCTGGCCGCGGTGTGCCGTAGCCGATGCGCCCCGACGATGACCGGTAAGCGAGCCCGGCGTGACGCGCTGCGCGGAACCATCACCACGGATCCGGCCGAGATCGCACCGCCCGGCGCGCAGGCCCGGAGGAACAGTGCCCGGCAGGCTGACCGTGCACGGCCGTGATGCAGGTAGTCGACCACCGCCTCACCGACATCGGCCGGCAACGGCAGCCGATCCAGACGATTGCCCTTGCCCCGCACCACGAGTTCACCGGCCCGCCAGTCCACGTCGTCCAGCCGCAGCGCCGCCACCTCCCCGGCGCGCAGCCCCAGCCGCACCATCGCGGTCAGGATCGCGAAGTCACGCCGGCCCACCGGGGTGCACCGGTCGCAGCTTTCCAGCAGCGCCGCGACTGTCGCCGCATCAACGCCCTGGGCAGTGCGGCCAGCCGAGGGCTCGCGACGCTAGGGACCGCCGCGGTGAGATCGCGGGGCACGATCCCGACAATGAACAGGAACCGCAGCAGACAGCGCAGCGGACTGAGCATGGCCCTCATCGACCCGACGCTGCGCAGCCGAGCCTGCGCCACGACGAACGCCGTCACATCCGCCGACGCCAGACCCTCAAGGTCGAACCGGTCATCCGCCGCGTGCCCTGACAGCAGGGACACGATCTGTCATCAGAACTCACAGTCCGGGGACACGAAGTGCTCACCTACCAGCGGCCTGGCGCGAGTCTGCCGGACGGCCGACCCGCTAGCTCTCATTAGGAACCGACGGGCAATGTCCTCGTGGATACCCACCGTGGTCGGCGCGAGACGACGCTCAACGAGCAGATAGTGGCGATAGGCGCTGAACAGCTCCTCCACCGGGCCGTCAAAGAGCCTCCTCACAAGTCGGCGTCATGCCGGGAAGCTCACCGAACGCACCCCTACTGAACTGCGGTAACACCAGACCGCCCGCGCTCACCCGGCATAAGGACCTTCGGCTGGCTGCTGCGCTACCGCCGCCTGGTCCGCGACTACGAACGACGCCCCGACCACCACGAAGCCATGGTGCTCTGGGCCACCATCGCCATCATGACCCGGCAACTAGCCCGCACAACCTCCGGCGCGCCGCCTCATCCCCGATGGGGCAGACCCCGCGCCGCAGCCTCAGCACCCCAACAACAAGATCAACAATCCGCATGACCATTTACCAACAGGGTCACAGGGTGACGTGGTGGGTGTGGTTTGTGATTGCGGGGGTGGCCGTGGCTGCCGGCAGCGTGCTGCTGGCCGTCGACCGTGGGGTGCAGAGCGCGACCAGCGGGAACGTCGCCGCTGGGCGGTGCTGCGCGGGTGGCGGTTCGTGTCCGCCGACCCGGTGCTCACCCAGCGCTGGCGCCACGGGGTGATCGCCGGCGCGGGGGTGGCCAGGGACCTGGTGACCGGCAGCCTGTTCACCCCGCTGGGCCAGCGCCTGGTGCAGGTGTTCGACCATGACCAGGGCGGCCAGATCTCCCACGTGGTGGTCGCGGTGCAGCGGCGGGTCCGGGACGCCGAGCTGGTGGTCGAGCTGTGGTTGTCGGATCATGCGTTCGGGCATGACTCGGACCTCATCATGATGGGCCGGGTAGCCGACCGGGTCGCTGTGGTCACCGATCGCGACCGGCTCGCACGCTGGTCACCCCCGAGCTCACCTTCGCCGTCAACGCCCTGGGCGGGGATGTCCCGGTGGCCTGGCTGGAGCGGGACTGGGTGCTGGCGGCAGCGCCGTGCACCGCCACGCCCTCCCGGTTGGAGCGGCTGCTGCGCGCCCTCGATGAAATCGCCGACCTGCTCGACATCGCCGCGGTCGATGAAACCACCGAGGCCGTCGATCTTGCCGAGCTATCCGGCTGGGTCGATAGCGAGTCGAGCCCCAGACAATGACGATGGGACGTTGCTGAGCGATCCTCGCCATGCGCCGCTTCGGAACAGGATTAAGCCAGCTACCTGGGCTTCTTGGTCACGGGTTCGACTCCGGGGGGATCATTGTGTTTGCGTTTGGCGATGGGCGCTGCTGTGTTCTGGACCGCGTAGAGATAACCACTGTCGGTGCGACCAACGTTGACGGTGTTAGCGCGGACAGCTGACTCACCTGCGTCGTAGTCTGTCCAGCCGAGCGAGAGCGCTGGGCTGGCAGGGTTGTCGGGCTGCAAGGCCTGGTGCTGGAGAACGCCCTGGCAGTACGTGGCGAAGCCGCGTCCGGCGACCCTGTCCGCAGGTGCAGCGCCCTGCATGTTGGCCAGGCTCGCTCTGGCGTGCGCGACGCCGTTCCAGAACGCCGTGAATGCCTGCCTGGTCGCCACTGGTCCAGGTGGGGGAGGAAGGTGCTGGAGCCCGGCGAGATTCTCACCCGCCCAGTAATCGGTCGCGCCCTCTGCGGAGGCGGTGTTGCCAGCCGGTGGAGCAATGCCCGACGCCTGCGCGACCGCGTGGGTGACACCTGCCGTGTAGTCGGCGACACCCGCGGCCGCCGCGGAGCCCGGGATCGGGCAGGGCGTTCCAGGCTGATTGTTGCGGGCGTGGTCCACTCCCTGCCAGTACCCGGTGAACGCGGCCGTGGTGGCCACACTGCTGGTCGGCGTCGTTCCGCGGCGATTGGCCCGCGCGTGCGTCACCCCGGCCACGACGTCGGCATGCCCCTTGGACTTGCCCAATGGGCCCGGCGGGAGGCTGCTCGTGAGGTCGGCGAGCGCTACGGCGACACCGGCCCGGTAATCGCTGTGGCCGGCCACCGAGGCGAGCTTGCCCACGGGGGGGCTGGTCAAAGGATTCTTGAGCGCGTGCGTGACGCCCGCCCAGTAGTCGTTGTGCCCCTCGACAACCGCCAACTTCCCCACCGGAGGAGTCTCGTGCTGGTTTCCGTGTGCGACGCCGTCCCAGTAATCCTTATGACCAGAGATGTGGGCCCGGTTGTTGACAGGTGGAGTTGTTAAGGGCTTGGTCAGCCCCAGCGCGACTCCGGCCCAGTACTCTTGGTGTCCCGTAGCGGAGGCGAATCGGGCTGGTGGGGACGCAAGGGCGTGTGTGTGGGCATGAGTGATACCGGCGTCGAAATCCGCATAACCGAACGTGAAGCCGCGGCCGTACCGGGTAGCCGGAGTGCTCGTCCGTGAGGCCGCGACCCCCTCATTGTAATGGGTGTGTCCGAGCATCCATGTGGCGCTGGCCCCCTGTGGCGCGGGCGTGTTGGCTCGAGCGGCGTCGACCCCGCGCCAGCGCTCTGGAGCGATGTGCACACGACCCGCGCCGGGCGTCCCCTGCCACAGCTGACTCGCCTTGAACGTCTCCATATGCATGTATCTGCCTGCGGGGATGTGCCCGGGTGGGTACTCCATGGGCCGCTTTGCGGGTGCGATGAAGGACAGCGGGTTGGGAATATCGAATCCCGCATTCGCCTGGACTCCGCCCGTTTTCAGAATGGGGGCGGAATTGGTGGAATTTGCAGTGTTGTCGAGTTCCTGCCAGGTAGCGGTCAATCCCGAGGCATACGTGTACGCCTGACTTGTCTGTGAGAGTCCCGTTCTCGCCTGCCAGGCAGTGTCGAACGCGGCACCGTGGAGATTGAGCCGTTTCCTGAGGCGCGGCGCCGAGTCCTCGCTGTAGCTGATCGACACCTCATACTTGAACCATTTTCCGAGTTTCACGCCGTCCTTCACGTCTTTTTCGACGACGGTCTTGTGATCGGTGTTCGTGGGCCACTGGGGAAACGCCGTGAGGTTCTGGGCGGCGTACTGCGCGCGCATCCCCGTATTGTTTCCGGGACCACCGAGGTTCTCGTTCAGCAGATGACCCTGGGCATACTGCCTCCCCACGCTTGCCGCGATGAAGAGCTGCGTGTAGTCATATGGCCGGAAGTCCGGCGTTACCTTCGGTCCGGTGCCCATGGGGACCCCCGGTCCCACTATGGCCTCCACCCCCATGCCTTGCCCGGTGCTCGGCTCGACCGGGCCCCACGCGGGGAGGGCCTTGCTGTCGAGCCACCGCTGAACCGCGATGCCGGGCACCGCCGGACGATCTCCAGGGTCTCGGCCAGCAGACCGGTCAGCGTGGACCGCGACGGGCGAGGATGACAGCATGGCACGGACCGCGCGATTACCCGCGGTCCGTTGCAACGCCAGGACAAGGCTGACCGAGACGACCGAGTGGTCGCTTCCGGTGCGTCGAAGCGCAGGAACAAGGCGTGTTGAGACGTCGGCCTGCTGCCGACCCGAGTGCCTTCTCGGAGCGAGGTCCGCACCACCTGACTCCGGATGGATTGTGCTCCTCCCGGAATCGGCAGCTGCGCGCAGGCGAGACCGGACGCGGAACCTCTTGTCCAAGGTCATGGGGCCGATGATGGCATGGTGAACGAAGGGGGTCTATCAGTCATAGGCGTGACATTATCGCAGTAAAGGTTAGATGCGATCCCGAGACGACATCACGTTACCAGTGACTCCTCGTGCGGTCAGGTTTCAGAGCTTCACGGCAAGAGCCGCAATGGTGCCTGCCGTGAGCGACCGCTCGCTCTCCGCAGTCCTGCGCACCATGACACCTGAGAACTCAGCATTCACCTTGCCGTCGCCGCGCTCGGGCAACCGACTCAACCGGATCACTTCTGAGATAAATGGGCTCCCAATTCGTGGAGTCGTCCGCAGGAGGCCCAATGCCGCATCTACATGATCGACCCCGCGCCGATCGCCGAGCTCGACGCCTGGCTGGCACCCTACCGCCGGCTGTGGAACGACCGTCTCGATGCGCTCGGCCACCACCTCGACAACCCGAAGGAGAACTGATGGATCGCGGAACCTACCTCGAGCACGACGGCCGGCCCGCAGTGCGCTTCCAGCGCACGTATCCACACCCGATCGAGCGAGTCTGGGCCGCGGTGACCGAGCCTGACGAGCTCTCCCACTGGTTTCCCTGCGCCGTGCAGATCGAGCCGCGGCGCGCAACACGGCTCGTGGTGATATCCCCCAGCTGGCACGTGTGCCGTTCCCGGGGCGCTGGTCTGAATGGGTGAAAAGCGTCTCTACCAGTGCTCACTTGGGGACGGAATCACTCCAGGTCGGGGTTTTCTGGGGTCTCTCAGCCCGATATGGAGACATATCCGGGTCGGCGGGTCCGTGTCGGGGATGGGGGAGCGGTAGATGTCGCGGAGGACCAGGGCCATGAGGATGAGCACAGCACAGTCGCGGATCAGGACCGCGCCCAGGAAAGGCTCGATGGGCAGGCCCTGCTGGTCTGGGCCCAGATAGTAGGCCATCCGGGGTGCCCAGAGCAGCGCGTCGAGGGCCATCCAGGCCAGCACCGGTTTCCACCGGGGGATCGCCAGCACCGCCAGCGGGACCAGCCACAGCGAGTACTGCGGACTCCACACCTTGTTGACCAGCAGAAACGAACACACCACCAGGAAGCACAACTGGCCCAACCGCGGGGGCTGCGGCGCGGTCAGCGCCACCCAGCTGATCGCCGCGCAGGCCAGCACGAACAGCGTCGCGCTGACCAGGTTGAGCGTGACCGGGATCTGGCCGGGTTGCAGCACCCCGTCGAAGCCGGGCCAGCCGGTGAAGGTGGACACCACCGTGTAGAGGGTGTCCGGATCGGCCCCGCGCCGGTGGTTGAGCCGGAAGAACTCCGCCCATCCGGCCGGGAACAGCACCGCGATCGGCAGGTTGACCACCGCCCAGGACAGCGCCGCCGCCCCGACCGCGGTCAGCCCGGGGCGCAGCCGCCCGGCCCGCAGGCACAACAGCAGGATCGGGCCCAGCAGCAACACCGGGTAGAACTTGGTGGCCGCACCCAGACCCAGCAACACACCGGCGAGCACCGGACGTCGACGCGCCCAGGCCAGCAGTCCGGTAGTGGCCAGCGCGGTGGCCAGCACGTCGAAGTTGGTGAACGCATGCACGACGACCAGTGGCGACAACGCGGCCAGCGCGCCATCCCAGGGTCGTCGGGGAGACAGCAGGACCAGCGCCCACACCGTCACCAGCCAGGCAACGGTCAGACCTAGCGCACTGATGACGAAATACACGATGGCCGGCGCCGAGCTGGGCAGCCAGCCGCTGGCACCCAGGGACACCCAGGTCTGCGCGAGCTTGGCAGCGACCCACTGGTACATGCCGGTGAGCACCGGGTACTCCATGTACCGCACCTGCTCACCGGGCTCGCCCCCCTGCTCCACCCAGGAGGTGGCGTACGGGAATCCAGCCCACCCGGGTTTGTCCAGCCGCTCGGCGGTATAGAGCGGGATGGTGTCCGAGTAGCACATCGCCCGGTACTGGCGACCGTCGCGCCAGTCCACCTGGAGGGCACCGGCGCTGTCCCGGTAGGTCTGCGCACACGGCGCCTTGGCCAGCCAACCCAGCGCCAGGGTGAGCGTCGCGAACAGCAACACCACCCGCAGCGGGGTCCAGAACCAGTGCCTGCCGAGCACGGCATGGCAGCCCAGCGGACCACCGACGATCCTGCTGGCAGTCGCGGCCAGCGGATCGGTCCAGCTGGGCGGCACCCGCTGCGCCGGCGTCAACGACCGCCGATCCAGCCGTCCCCTGGCCGGCTCAGAAGTCCCGCGGACGGCCCTTCTCCTCATCACCCCGCTCCGCTTCATCACCCCGGGCATCACCATCCCGGGACCGCTCACGCCGGTCCGGGTCAGCACCCGAGGATCGGTCGTCCTCAGCGGATTCCGAACCCGAGCCGTCACAGAACGGGAAGCAGGCGCGCCGGGAGTCGTTCGGTCGCTTACTCGGCTCGAGCGGGTTGGTCACCAGATCTTCGAAGGTCGGCTCCGGAGTGGCGGAGGACCGGGCCTCGCGCGGCTGCCGGGGACGCGCCGGCGCAGCGGGCCGCGCAGCCGGAGGCGGAGCCGGGCCGATCAGCTTGAACGACGGGAAGGTCTCCGGGGGACTGCCCGTCAGGTAGAGGTTCATGAACCGCTGCCAGATCAGGCCCGGCACGCCCCGGCCGAAGACGTCGCCACCGGTCGCGTTCTTGATCGCCGTGTTCGCCGGGTCACCCACCCAGACCGCGGTGGAGATCGACGGGGTGTACCCGACGGTCCAGGCGGCGGAGTTGGTGCCGGTCTCGCCGCGCTGGTGGGTGCCGGTCTTGGCGGCCACCTGCCGGTCCGCCACCAGCGGGAGCTGCGAGCTGCGCGCGACGTCGGTCATCGAGGCGGTGACGTTACGCGCCAGCTCCCTGTTGCGGTTGGTGTCCACCTGGTCGAAAGCCTGTTGCGGCCGGTCGACGTGCTGGTAGTCGATAGCGCCGCGGGCAGTGGCGTACTGGCGGACGAAGAAGGGCTCGCGGCGCATCCCGTCGGCGGCGAAGGTGGCGTAGGCACTGGCCATGTCGATGGTGTGCACGGGGTACTGGCCGAGCGTGATGCCCAGCGCGGGGGCGCCGCTGTCCGGCTCGGACATGGCGCGCTTGCCGTTGATCTGCTCCGGGATGCCCGCCTGGATCGCGGCGTCGCGGATCGCTTGCGGTCCCACATCCTGCGCGAGCCGCACGAAAGCGGTGTTCACCGACTGGGTCATCGCGTCGTGCAAGGTCAGCTGGGAGTAGTTGCGGCTCTCCGAGTTGTTGTAGGAGCGACCGTCGATGACCAGCGGAGAGTTGCCGTTGTACGTCGAGTTCATGCCGATGTCGCGCTCCAACGCGGCCAGCAGGGTGAAGGGTTTGAAGGCCGATCCCGGGTTCCACACCGGACCGCCGGCCAGGTCGAAGCCCTCCCCGTCCGAGCCACCGTAGTACGCGATCACCGCGCCACTGCGCGGATCGATCGCCACCAGCGACGAGTGCAGGTTCTTGGGCTGCCCGCGCAGCTCGGTGAGCACGGCGTCGCGGGCCAGCTGCTGGGCCCGGGGATCGATGGTGGTGGTGATCCTGCCACCGTTGATCGCCAGCTGCGCCCGGCTGATGCCCTGGCGGTCCAACTCCTCCATCACCCGCTCGACGATGTGTGCGCGGTCGTCGGTCGGGGCACCGGGGGCTTGGCTCTGGGCCACTGTCTGCGGGTAGAGCCCCACGGTCCGGTCAGCGGGGGACAGCCAGCCCTGCTCGACCATGCCATCGAGCACGAAGTTCCACCGGGCCTGGGCCTGCGTCAGGTTCTTGGCCGGGTCCAGGCGCGAGGGCGACCGGATCGCGGCGGCCAGCACCGCCGCATCGGCGACGGTGAGGTTCTGCACGTCCTTGCGGAAATACGCCTGGCTGGCCGCCTGGATGCCGTAGGCGCCACGCCCGAAGTAGATCGTGTTGAGGTAGTCCTCGAGGATCCGGTCCTTGGACTCCTGCTTGGTTATCTTGGCCGCATAGATCACTTCGCTGAATTTCCGGATAATGCTGTACTCGTCCTGACCGGTCGCCACCTTGATGTACTGCTGGGTGATCGTGGAGCCACCTCCGCCGCCACCGGTGAGTTGCCTCCACGTCGCCCTGGCGATGCCGGCGATGTCGAATCCGGGGTTGGACCGGAAGCTACGGTCCTCGGCCGCCAGGACCGCGTTCTGCACGTGATCGGGCACTTGCGCCAGGCTGACCGGGATCCGGTTGCCTTCCTCGGGTACGTAACGACCGAGCTCGGTCGTCCCGTCACTGGACATGATCTTGGTGACCTGCTTGCGCTGCGCGGCGAGCGCCACCGGAGAGGGCGCGTCGAGGAACAGCCAACCGGCGAAGAACGCCAGCACCGGAACCAGGATGCACAGCAGCAGACCTACCAGCGTGATCCTTCGCGCCAGCCGCCAGCGAGAGGGCCGACGCGGCCCGTCCCCGCCACCGGCAGCTGCTCCGGGAAGCAGGCCGGGCCAGTCGTGGCGATCGCCATCCCCGGCCGGCCCGGACGGTGCCGGATGCGTGAGCAGCTCAGGCTCACCCTGGCGCGGGCCCAGCGGCACCGACCCCCGACTGGATCGATACTGGCCGGATCGAGGCTGGCCGGATCGATACTGGTCGAAACGCTCAGGCGGGAACCCCTCCGTCGGATCCCAGGCCGGCGAGTGTCTGAGACTGCCATCAGGTCGCTGGTCGCTCACGCGTTGTCCTCCCAGACCGGTACTCGGCTCGCGAGGGGGTCGAGCAGTGGCACGCTAGCCAGGGGCGCTCCCCGACCGGTCGGCGGGTTACTCCGCCGCGGTCCTCCGGCGGGACCGCCTACTGCCCACACCACTGGTTCCCAGGACGTATGACTGCACGAGATGGTTCCAACTGCACGTCCGGCACACCTCGACGACGAAAACGCTGAACTCCTCGTACAGCGCCGCCATCCGGTTCAGCTCGTCGGCGCTCCGGGCGGACCCTGCCGCATGCTTGAGGTCGTCACCGTACACCCACGAGACCAGGGTCAGGGATTCCTTGCGGCACAGGGGGCAGGTGACCGAGCTGGGCTCCCCGTGGAACTTCGCCGCACGCAGCAGGTAGGGGGACGCGTCGCAGACCTCGGCGAGGCCGATCCGGCCGGTGTGAACCTCGGCGAGCAGCGCACGTCGCTGCAACGCGTAGTCCACCACCTGTCGTTGGATCCGCATGCTCGACAGCGTACGCAACCATCGGGTGATCAACGCTCGGGCGTTCGGGCGGCACCCCGGTCTCGGAGGTGCTGGAGAATGTATCGCCGCGATATGGTGCGACAATACATCGACGTTGTCCTCGGAGGTGCCGCGTGCTGGAGCTAGCGGTGCTCGGGATGCTCCATGACACCCCGATGCACGGCTATGAACTGCGCAAACGCCTCACCGGGCTACTCGGTACGTTCCGCGCCTGCTCGTTCGGGTCGTTGTACCCCACGCTACGCCGCCTGCAACGGTCGGGCTTCATCATCGAGGACGACGAACCCGTCCGGAACCTGCCGGAGGGCCGGGGTGCGGGCTGGTCGTGCCGCGGTCGGCGGGTGTACCGGCTCACCGCCGACGGCAAGGAGCGCTTCGCCACCCTGCTGACCGACGCCGGCCCGCAGACCTGGGAGGACCACGGGTTCGGCGTGCACCTGGCGTTCTTCTCCCGCACCCCGGCCGAGGTCCGGATGCGCATCCTGGAGGGGCGCCGCCGCCGGGTCGAGGAGCGCCGGGAGGGGCTGCGCGCCACGCTGGCCCGCACCGGCGACCAGATCGACCGCTACACCCTCGAGCTGCACCGGATGGGCCTGGAAACCAGCGAGCGCGAAGTGCGCTGGCTCAACGAGCTGATCGCCCATGAGAAAGCCAACCCAGAAAGGGCGGACCATGACTGAAGGCCGCGACGCCGATCCTGTGATCCGGGTCGCCATTGTGGGCGTCGGCAACTGCGCTGCCTCCCTGGTACAGGGGGTGCACTATTACCGCGACGCCGACCCCACAACCCGAGTGCCCGGCCTGATGCACGTGCGCTTCGGCAATTATCACGTCGGTGATCTGCGGTTCGTCGCGGCGTTCGACGTCGACGCCAAGAAAGTCGGGCGGGACCTGTCCGAAGCGATCGTGGCCAGTGAGAACAACACCGTCTCGATCTGCGACGTGCCACCGCTGGGCGTCACGGTGGCGCGCGGGCACACGATGGACGGCCTGGGCGAGTACTACCGGGACATCATCACCGAGTCCGACGAGACACCGGCGGACGTGGTCGCAGTGCTGCGCGAGTCGGGTGCGGAGGTGCTGGTGTCCTACCTGCCGGTGGGCTCAGAGCAGGCGGACCGCTTCTACGCCCAGTGCGCCCTGGACGCCGGGGTCGCGTTCGTCAACGCGCTCCCGGTGTTCATCGCCTCCGATCCGGTGTGGGCGGAGAAGTTCACCCGCGCCGGGGTGCCGATCATCGGTGACGACATCAAGTCCCAGGTCGGCGCGACGATCACGCACCGGGTGCTGGCCAAGCTGTTCGAGGACCGCGGGGTGGAACTGGTGCGCACCTACCAGCTCAACTTCGGCGGCAACATGGACTTCATGAACATGCTGGAGCGCAAGCGGCTGGAGTCGAAGAAGATCTCCAAGACGCAGTCGGTGACCTCGCAGGTGCCGCACGAGATGGACAAGGCGGCGGTGCACATCGGGCCGTCGGACCACGTGCCCTGGCTGGACGACCGCAAGTGGGCCTACGTCCGGCTGGAGGGCCGGGCCTTCGGTGACGTACCGCTGAACATGGAGTACAAGCTCGAGGTCTGGGACTCACCCAACTCCGCCGGCGTCATCATCGACGCGATCCGCGCAGCGAAGATCGCGCTGGACCGGGGCATCGGCGGCCCGATCATCTCCGCGTCCTCCTACTTCATGAAATCCCCGCCCCAGCAATACTCCGACTCCGAGGCCTACGAGGCCGTAGAGTCCTTCATCCGCGGCGAGCCCCCCCACTAGCCCCGCACCCGTCCCCTTCATCCCGGCTTGAAGACATATCGGGGTCAAGTGCCGGAGGTGAGTTTTCGGGCGCGTTTGAGGTGCCAGATCAACACGGGTGTCCCGACCCCGGCGAAGATGAGGCCATCGAGCATGCCATCGAGACCGCCGCTGCGGCGCTCCCCGATCGCGCGCGCCTTGGCTTCCTGGAGCTGCTGGTCCGTCGGCGGAGTAGGCTTGTTGGCCAGGTCTCCGGGATAAAAGGGCTGCTCGTAGGTGTACCTGGGCAGGCCCAATCCCGGGAACAGGGCATTCTTGGCACCGAGGAGCCCCATGGTGAGGCCGGTGATGACGAAGCCGAGACCGACCAGCGCTGCCAGGTAGAAGTAGAAGAGGACCACCCAGTTGCGCTTCGCCGCCGGCCCCCCGGCTCCCGAGTCAACCATTTGGCGACCCTCCTCACGTACGCGATACCACCCATATCGGAACAGACAGGATCCCCGTTACCCAGCGAGGCCCCACCCCGATATGGAGACATATCGAGGTGGGGGTGCCGTCAGCTGTAGATGCGGTTGGTTACCAGGCCGCAGGAGCGGATCTGGAAGACCTGCGGACGGATGTCACCGGCGGCGAGCAGCTGGGTCGCACCCAGGACGTTCGCCCGGCGGATGGAGATGGTGTTGATGTTGTCCAGCGTGTTGAGCTGCTGGGAGCCGACCAGGGTCCGGTTTGCGGTGCCGGTGACCGGCAACCAACCACCGACGAACATCCGCAGGGTCGCCTCGGCCGGAGCGCCCAGGGTGCCGTCATCGGCGCACGGCGGGGTGTTGCCGGTCTGCACCGGCACCGAGTTCCGGCCATAAGCCAGCGAGACATACTCACTGAGAATGTTGAAACCGGTGCCGGAACCGTTGACGGTGAAACCGGAGCCCGCAGCCTGGAGCTGCACGCTGGCCGTCTCGGTGGCGCCCGCGGCGACCGGGACGATGTTCGCGGAGGCGGACTGGGTGGTCGCAGCGAAGGCCGTGCCGGTCACAACGAACAGGGTGAGCAACGACAGGCCGAGGACGACGACTTTCTTACGCATATAATGCTCCTCATGGGAAACCGGCACGGTGGGCCGGCGGGTGCAGGGAGTCGGGCGGTCACCGTTGGAGGTCGAACCGCCTTCGCGGATGCCCGAATGTCAGGGGGCGTCCGGAGAGTTCCGGCACCTCACGCTGCAACGAGGAGCGAGAGATGGGACCAGGTTCCATCAAACGACTTAATGACGAACAGCAACAGCTGCGTCAAAGCGCACGCAGGTTCGTTGTTACCGCCGACCACGAGGGTCCCAGTAGCCCGGCGACAGCTCACTGAAGCACGCTGTAACCAACGTATCAGATCCATCGCAAAAGCATCAGCCAGCACCGCCGGCGCGATGGTTTGCCCGCACCTGACGGCGTTTCAACTGGATCGCCACTCTGTAGCCGGGGTGTGACGTCCTTGAGTTCCGGTAGGCGCGCTCAGCCGCGTAGTGGTAGTTCGGCGATGGTCTTCCCGATGCGTATTCCCTGGTGGAGTCCTTGGGTGATGGCGGGTTGGAAGTGGATGCCGGCGTAGAGCCGGGAGATGCCGGCTTCCTGCGCGGCGGCGCGGAAGTCGGTGAACGGGCGTGGTGGCAGGCCACGGGATTCGGTCATCCGGTCGGTGAAGGGTCTGGTGCCGAGGTGCGTGGTCAGGACTTCGGCGGCAGCGGCGGATTGCACGGAGTGTCCGGAGGGGTATTCGGGGAAAGGTGGGGTTTTGATGGGGGGTAGCCAGTCGGATTGTCCGAGGACGCGGCGGGCGTAGGTGATGGGGCGGAGGGTGTTGTAGTGGTATTTGGCCCACCAGCAGGCGACGAACGCGTCATGTTGGGAGATGGCTAGCCGGAGGTAGGTTTCGGCGGCTTCGTCGAAGGCTGCGGAGCGTTCGCGCAGGATGGTGGTGGTGATGCCCAGCCAGTGCCCGGGTGGGGTGATGGACCATTCGCCGTCGGACCAGTGGTGGGCGATGCTGCGTTGTTCGGAGGTGAGCGCGGTGGTGGTGTCGAGGACTTCTTGGGCCATGGTGTGGCATGGGCTGTCGGGGTGTTCGGAATACGGTGGGGGTGGTCCGGGGTCGATGTCGTAGCCGTGGGCGAGGACGAGGGTGCGGACGTGGCCCCATCGGGGTAAGACCGGGAGTTCGTATTCGGGTGGGGTGGGTTCCCAGTTGCCTGGGCCGGGTGGGGTGGTGGGGATGGGGGTGTTTTGGGTGGGGTCGGCTTGCATGATGCGCAGTTCCCAGTCGAGGAGGGCTTGACCGAGGGTGTGGCCGGCGTGGGCGGAGCGGCTGCGCAGTGCGGGTGGGGCTTGGGTCTCGAAGCGCTCGGCGGTGGCCAGGTGCTCGCGCATGATCGGTCCGGTTAAATCCGGGTAGAGTCGGGGTGCCAGGTGGAGTAGGGCGGCGTTGGCGACCAGGGGCCAGTGCAGGTCGCCGGGGAGCTCGGGTGGTTTCCAGTGGCCCAGGGCGCCGGGGACGCGGCCGGTCAGGGCGCGGGCGTCGGGGGTGCCGGCGGCGGAGGCGGCGTGTAGGACCATGCCGAGTTGGCTGAACAGCCGTGCCGCACTCGGTGGGGGGGCGCCGTTGGCCACTACCAGCGCCAGGTAGGTCCCCGCCCAGTGATGAGCCACCTCCGCGTCGAACGCGCTCGCCGGAGTGCGGGTGATCGACCGGCCCCGGGCGGCGGGGAGTCCGTCGCGGCCGCCGGTCAGGGAGTGCCCGAGTGCGCCGGCGGCGCCGATCCCGGTCAGAGCGCTGATCCCGAGCAGCAGGGTGCGTCTGCTGGGTTGCCCGGTCATGGCTGCACCGTGCCGCTGGTGGTGTCCCAGTGGCCGATGTCAGCAGCGACATCCACCCTCGCCCGTTCCCTCAGCTGCGCGAGCCACGACGTGAAAACGTCATCCTGGAGCTGCTCGGCCAGTCTGGTCCTGATCTCCTCCTGGACCTCGGTCAGCGCGGCCGGGGGTTGGCGCTCGATGATGTGGTAACCGAACGGTGTCTGCACCGGCCCGAGGACCTGCCCATCACGAGCGTTCTCGATCGCCTCCTCGAACGGACCCACGAACGCATCCTCGACATGAGGGCCCAGGTTGCCGCCACCAACGGCGCTGTGTGTGTCGAGCGAGACCTCCGCCGCCAGCGCAGCGAAGCGCTCTCCCGCCGCGAGCCGCTGGAGCACCCGACGGGCCTGCGGCACGTCGGCAAGCAGGATGTGACGGATGACCGGCCGGCCGGCGTACTGCTTGCGGTAGACCTCATTCACCTGTTCCTGAGTCACCACCGGGTTCGGCAGCAGGCACTGCTCCACTGCCTCCCGGCGCAGGTCCTCCTGCAGCTGGGTGCGGATCTCGGCCTCGGGATAGCCGTGCTGGTCGAGGTAGCGGTGCCAGGCCTCGGGTGCACCACCCAGCTGGGTGCGGACGAGTGTGTCGATGTGCGACTGGAGCTCAGGGTCGGTGACCTCGACGCCGAGCCGCTCGGCACCCTCGGTGATGAGCGCGGCGTTGATCAGCTGATCGAGTACGCCGGCCCGTAGCAGGCGGCGCGTGCCGTCATCGGTCTTGATAGCGGCCCGGACATCAGCATTGCGGGTCACCGTGCTGATGCGGGCGGCGAAAGCGGTGCGGCTGATCGCCGTGGCATCCACGGTGGCGGCGGGATCAGCCGGGCGCAGCGTGCAGCCCGCGAGTAGCACGGAGCTGATCAGGGCGAGTGCAAGGGGTGTACGCATGGGGTCTTCTCCTTCCCGACACAACCCGGCCGGGGCGACGACGGCGACGTGCCGCTCCGGCCGGGCTCGGGTCAGCTGTAGACGCGGTTGGCCACCAGGCCGCAGGAGCGGATCTGGAAGACCTGCGGGCGGATGTCACCGGCGGCGAGCAGCTGGGTGAGGCCCAGGACGTTGGCCCGGCGGATGGAGATGGTGTTGATGTTGTCCAGGGTGTTGAGCTGCTGGGTGCCGACCAGGGTCCGGTTGCTGCCGACGATCGGCAGCCAGGCGCCGACGAACATCCGCAACGTCGACTCAGCCGGCGCGCCCAACGTGCCGTCATCAGCGCACGGCGGAGTGTTGCCGGTCTGCACCGGCACCGAGTTGCGGCCATAGGCCAGCGAGACGTACTCACTGAGGATGTTGAAGCCGGAGCCGGAACCGTTGACGGTGAAACCGGGACCCAAGGCCCTGAAAGTCACGTTGGCCCGCTCGCTGGCACCCGCGGCGACCGGGACGATTCTCGACGAGGCGGATTTGGTGACTTTCGCGGTGGGTGCGTAGGCAAGGGCCGTGCCGACCGCCGTAGCCATCAGAACAAGCAGAGACATAACCAGAACTATGATCTTGCGCATGGTTACTCCTGGGGTGAACCGGCACAATCGGCCGGCGAGTGCGGAAGATCGGACCGTGACCGCCGTCCGAAATGATGATCCTGCTAGCTTCTGCAGAATGCTGGTCGCCAGGATGTCTGGTCATCATTCTCACAGGCCATCTTTCGCGTGCACAGGTCATGCAGCGCTACTGCATCGTGCGAAGCAGCCCGAGATGCTCGTACATCCATGGGATGATCGATCGTGACCGACCACATGGAGTGGAAAACAGCACTGAAACGGATGACGTATAGCGCTCGACGCAGATATACGGAGCGTATTTTTCCCAGACTACCAGATGTCCATGGGGCCGGTCGTCATATCCACAGCTCATCTTCCACCACCACAGGTCATGCTCTCGAACTACATCAGATGATGTAGTTCGAGATGGCAGCTGCACCTGTAGGCGGAACAATAATATCATCCCACATCGAGGGTTGTCGCTGAGCTGAGACATATGTAACGCTCTCAATGGACTTTACTCATGGCGCCTCGAAACTGCGCTGATGCCGAGGAGAAGAGTACGATGAGCATTCTTCAGAAATCGTCCACGAATCTGGTGATCGGTAGCACCGCCGTCACGTCATTACGCAAGCGCACCGCGACAGTGGTGGGGGCAGCTCTGCTGGCCGCCTCATTCGCGCTGTCCGGTGGTCCTGCTGCGACAGCAGCGCTGGCGGATGAGCCGCACTTCGTCTGCGGCGGTGAACGGCCTGGCCCGTGTCCCGAGGCCCCTGGCTGGTTCAGGTCAAGGCACCTGACGTGCGGCGGCTTGCCTGGTATGTGCCCAGGAGACCGCCCTGGTCCTGGGCAGTCACGGGACTCCGTCCAACTGACCCGTTGCGCAGGTCAGACCCCGGGTATCTGCCCCGGATCAGAACCACGCTGACCGTCGTGTGCAAGCCCTGCGTCGGTAACGAGGAGACTCGATGAACGCTCCCGACTGGATAACCAAGAACAGCTACATGACATCACCGGCGAAATGGGACATTCTGCTACTTCCGGCACTGTTCTTCTTCAACTGTTTCACTTTTTCCTCATGGCTTGAACTGGCCCAGGTGGGAACCAAACCGTGGTTGCTCCTGGTGTGGCTGTACGGGCTCGTCGGGCTCATCCCACTGATCTGGCGGGACAGGGCGCCGCGGACTGTGTTCGCGACGCTATGCGCGCTCACCGCGATCGCCTGGCCGATCATGCCGCACTACGTTCCCGCGGTGAGCATCCCGGTCGCCCTCTATGCGGTCAGCGCCCACTGCAGCCGGCGAGTCTCCCTGCTGGCGATGGTGGCGTCCTTCATCCCCAACACGCTGGCCTCCTCCGTAGCATTCCGGGTCTACCCCGATCCTGGTGACCAGCTCGCGTCGTTCACCGGAAATATCGTGTTCCTCGTCCTCATGACCGTCGCGGCGTGGTGTGCCGGCCGCGTGACGCAGGCCAGCGCGCGCCATGTGCACAAACTCGAACAGGAGCGCAAGACCGCTCGGGCAGCGGTCTTCGCGGAGCGACGGAGAATCGCCCGCGAACTGCACGACATCGTCTCCCACGCGGTGGCCGTGATCATCTTACAGGCTGCCGGCGCAGCCCGGGTCGCCGATTCGCACTTCTCCCAGGTCAGGCAGTCGTTGGCGCATATCGAGACCAGCGGCAGGCAAGCGATGGTCGAGCTGCAACGCCTCCTCGGGGTGTTGGACGCAGGTGAGCCCGCCGGCCTCGTCACGGGCGGCGACGAACTCGGGCCACAACCCGGACTGGGCGAACTGCCTGCGCTGCTCACCTCACTACGAACCACCGGAATGTCGGTCACCGTCGACGTCGATGGAACACCACGCGGCCTGGACCCGAGCGTCGATCTGGCCGCATACCGAATAGTCCAAGAAGGACTGACCAATGCCCTCAAGCATGCGGGCAGCAACGCCGACACGCGACTGCGCCTGGCCTGGGAGGTCGATCACCTGATGATCCAGATCGACAACGCTGTCAGCCATGACGGGATGCCCCCCGAGAAGCTGTCCTGCGGCCGTGGCCTGGTGGGCCTGCGCGAGCGGGCCCACGCGGTCGGTGGACACCTGATCGCAGGACCTCATTATGAAGATCGCTACCGGCTGATCGCGACTCTCCCCCTGCCAGAGCACCGCAACGCGGTCACTCCTAGGCCACGGGTAACCGCGTTGGCGATGGCCGGGGGCGGCGGAGATCACAGGAAGGAATCGACATGATCCGTGTCATAGTGGCCGATGACCAGACGTTGGCCCGAGCCGGCATAGCGATGCTGGTCAACGCCGAGGAAGACATCACAGTCGTCGCTGAAGCCACCAATGGCGAGGAAGCCCTAGCCCTGGCCCGAACCGAGCGCCCGGATGTGATCCTCATGGATGTCCGCATGCCGGTTACCGACGGGGTCACCGCCACCCGTGCTGTGATCGACAGTGGGTTGGTGGCGCTGCGCGGGGCGCCCATCGAGGTCCTCATTCTCACCTCGTATCACGTCGATAAGTCCGTCTACGCCGCGCTGCGCGCCGGCGCCTCGGGCTTCCTGCTCAAGGGCGCCGCCCCCGCCGAGATCGCCAACGCGATCCGCGCAGTAGTCGCCGGCGAGGCATGGCTGGATCCCGCGGTTGCCCGCCGGCTCATCGATGAGTTCGCCACCCGACCCGAGCGCGCCCCTACTCCAGCGGAGATGGCCCAGCTCACCCCTCGCGAGCGGGAGGTCCTTGCCGTGCTGGCGCTAGGCATGTCCAACTCCGAGGTCGCCACATATCTGAACATCAGAGAAACGACCGTCAAGACACACCTGGCCCGCTTGATGCTGAAACTGGAGGTCCGCGAAAAGGCGCAAGCCGTCGCCGCCGCCTACCAAACCGGCTTGGTCCGGCCCCCGACACTCGTCCCCGCCTAGCCAGCCCTCTCGGACATGGAAACGTATCGGGGTTTCTGAGATCGCTATGACCCCGATACGCCGACCGCAAGGGCTGCTGGCACCGGTATCCTGGCCGCTGTGTCTGCGGCAAGACTGCTCGGGATTGTGCTGCTGGTCGCTGGCGCCGGGTTGCTCACCGTCGGCCTGCTGGGCTGGCGGCGGCGGTTACCGCGCAACCGGTTCACCGGCATCCGCACTCCCGCGACGCTGCGTTCTGAGGCGGCGTTCGTCGCGGCCAACCGAGTGGCCGCCCCTCCGGTGCTCGCCGCCGCAGCGGTCTGCGCCCTCGGAGGCGCGCTGGCCCTGGGGGCCAGCGGTCCGGCGCTCATCACGATCGTCGGGGTGGCCGGGGCCGGCACGGTCGGGCTGCTGGTCGCGGGCGGGTTGATCGGCCACCGGCTGGCTGCCGCCATGCCACCACCGCCAGGTGGGTGCGCCGGATGCACCTGCGGTGGCGCAAGCTGCACCCCGAGCTGACGCGCAACCGCACGTCCAGCGGCTTCTCACCCTCACACTGGAGCGAGGCATCGTGACCGTCATCGCCGGCAAGATCGAAGAGAACAAAATCGTCATCGGCAGCGACGGCCAGCGGACCTGGGGTTGGCACGCCAAGGAAGTGCTCCAGGAGGGCAAGCTCATCGTGCTGCCGGACATCATCGTCGGCGGCGCCGGCTACGGCAGCCACAGCAACCACATGGCTGTCTATCTCGCGTCACACAAGCCGCAAAGCAGCGAGAAGCGCGACATTCTCCAGTTCTTTGTCGAATTCAATCAGTGGTGCGACAAGATGATAAAGAACTTCGAGTCACACAACAGTTGGCTGATCGCCTACGACGGCAGGCTCGTATCCGTCACCTACGACCTCAGCGTCAACTACCACGACTACTGGGCCGTAGGCAGCGGGTGGGAGTACGCCAGGACCGCGCTGCATCTGGGAAAGACGGTCGAGGAGGCGATCGGTGTGGCGTGTGAGCTCACCATTTTCTGTGCGCCGCCCATCTCGATTCACGAGCTCCCCATGGACGTGCGGCCGGCCAAGCCCGGCGGGAGGACGAATAATCAGTAGTAGCTGATCCAGTGCAGCAACCGGGGTATCCCTCTCACGCCGCGGCCGCTGCCAACTGTCGCTGCGCGTCCTCGTCGAGCTCGATGCCGGCGACCGCGAGATTCTCCTCCAAGTGCCGCACCGAGGACGTGCCGGGGATCAACAGGACGTTGGGCGCAAGCCCCAATGTCCAGGCAAGCGCCACCTGCACGGGGGTGATGCCGAGCCGCTCGGCGTTGCTGATGACGTGCTCGTTGCCCAGCACCCGATTGGGTCGGGCAAAGCCGGAACCCAGCGGGAAAAATGGCACGAACGCGATTCCCCGCGCGGTGCACTCGTCGAGAACGGGCATCGAGGAGCGATCGACCAGGTTCAGCGAATTCTGCACGCACGCCACGTCCGTCTGTTCCAGCGCGCGCAGCAGGTGCTCGCAGGTGATGTTGCTCAGCCCGACGCCCCCGATCAGCCCCTCGTCGCGCGCCTGGATCATGGCGGCGAGCTGGTCGTCGAACCGTTGGCCCGGCACCGTGCCGTCCATCAGCCGCAGGTTGACGGCCGCCAGCTGCTCGACACCGAGGCTGCGCAGGTTGTCCTCGATGCCCTGCCGTAGCTGGTCGGGTTCGTCGTAGGGCAGCCATCCTCCGGAGGCGTCGCGGCGCGCACCGACCTTGCTCACCAGCGCCAGCGTGTCGGGGTAGGGATACAGCGCCTCCCGGATCAGCTCGTTGGCGACGTCGGGTCCGTAGTACTGCGAGGTGTCGATATGGTCGACTCCCAGGTCCACGGCCCGCCGCAGCACCGCCAGTGCCTCGCCGCGGTCCCGCGGCGGGCCGAACACACCAGGACCGGGCAGCTGCATCACACCGTAGCCGATGCGTGCGACAGAGAAGCCGCCGAGAGAGTAACGCTGCATGGGTTGAGGCTAGATAGTCACACTTCCGCGTGGTCATGCGGCCGCCTGGAGACGTCTCGCGATGCTGATCGCGTGCCCGGTCGCGGCCAGGGATGCCCCAGACTGAGCGGGTTATCCAGGCAGCAGGGCGCGTACCGCTCGGGGCCTGGCGAACACCACCACGAAGGAGATCGCCAGAGCGTCGGGGCTGTCCGAGGCGATGCTCTACAAGGTGTCCCAGGACAAGGTGGACCTCTTCCTGGGGGTACTCACCGAGCGGCTGCCGAGGGTTTCGGTGCTGGATGACGGCTTTGCCGAGCAGGTCGGTCGCGGCCCCCTGCTGGCCATCATGCGACGGCTGGCCACCGAGATCCTGGCGTTCTACCTGGAATCGTTCCCGATCGCGGCGTCCGTCTTCTCCGACCCGTACCTGCTGAACTGTCATCGAGAGGCACTGCGGGAGCGCAGTGCGGGCCCGGAGCGGCTGGTCCAAGCGGTGACCGAGTACCTGTCGGCCGAGCAGCAGGCCGGCCGGGTGGCGGCCACCGCCCGTCCCGAGGTGCTGGCCGAGCTGCTAGTCGGTGCCTGCCTGCACCGCGCCTTCCTGGTCCGGTTCGCCGGCGAGACGATCAGCCCGGTCCGGATCAGGCGCTTCGCTTCGGACATGGTGTCCGCGCTCGAGCCGGTTCTCGACGGCCGCTGACGGTGGTACCGACAGCGTGACGACGGTCGGATGCGGGGGCCGCCACCGGTGAGTGGGATGAGCACGGCCCGGTAGGCCTGAACGGCGACGACGTCGGCATGGTCCACGAGCGCTCTGGCGATGGTGGCAATCCGCTCGATTTCCTGCTCGCGCGCGGAGCTGCGGCCTACCAATGGCGTGCGTCGCGGAGGGTCGATGGACATGCCGAGGTAGATAAAGCCGTAGACCTCGGGTTCAAGAAACTCGACTTTGGAGTAGTGGGGGTGTGGCGCGGTGAGTGTCATTGGATCGCCCCTTGTCGTCGATGTACTTGAGAAACACCGTCAGGCCGCGATCCTGACCGCGCGCCGAATCAACGTGTGATCAACGACGGCGGTAAGCATGGCTGCAGCCAGGTCGGCGCGAGAGAGAAACCACGCGCGACGAATTGGGTGACCAACAGCGATGCGGTGACGGCCAGTGCCTTCTCGGTCGAGCAAGCCCGGAGGGTGGAAAAGAGTCCACTCGAGCTCACTTGCCGCGAGCAGTCTTTCCATGCTCCGCATGTCGTTGTAGAGCTCGCCGTATGCGCGTTCCAACATCGGATGGATCACCAGACGTTCCAGGACGGTCTTTTCGCCACGGGGCACGGCCGGGGCGGCGCCGATCCCGACGAAGCGCCGCACACCCGCCGCACGCATCGCGTCGACGATCGCGGCGGTGCCCCGCGAGTACACCGCCGAGAATTCGCCGGGCCGCCCACCCAGCGCCGATAGCACGGCGTCAGCCCCGGTGAAAACGCCGTCAAGGCTGGCGGGATCGAGGACATCGCCCGCCGACACCGTCAGCCGGTCCAACTGCGTCCCGGCCGGACCGAGTACCGCCTCGGGTCGACGGGCCACGCCGTGGACCTGGTGGCCGGCGTCCAGCGCCTGGCGGACCACCTCCGCGCCGGTACCACCGGTCACGCCGAACACGGTCAGTTTCACCGGACATCTCCGGGATGAGTGAGTACTCACAAACTTTAGATGCGGCAGACTCGCTCATGCCGCTGTCCGCCGACGGATGACCAGACAGCCGAGTCGACCTGTGGTGTCGGGCGACTCTATACCCATCGCGAGGCTTCACCCTGTTGAGTGAACCCCGGCTGATGGCTGCAGGGTGGGCTCGTTCTGTCGGGGGTCGAACGTATGGTCGATCCATGACGGTGGGGGTGGGTTCGGTGATCTCCGATGAGGAGATTGTCGACGAGCTGCGCGCCGCATGGGCCGAGGTGTCCCGGGGTTATGCACGGTGCTGGGCAGCGATGGCCGAGGTAGCCAGGCGTACCACACCCGGGTGGGAGAGCGCGGAGATCGCCGCGGCGTTGAGGTTCACCACCCGCCGTGCCGATTACGAGCTGGGCTGCGCCCAGCTGCTGGTTGATCGGCTGCCCCGGGTGCACGCCGCGCTGGCCGCCGGCGAGCTGGATCATCATAAGGCGCGGGTGTTCACCGACTACCTGGCCGATATCACGCCCGCCCAGGCCGACCGGATCTGCGCGCGGCTGGTGCCGGTGGCGCCGGGCTGGACCACCGGGCAGCTGGCCGCGCGGCTGTTGCGGGAGGTGCAGGCCATCGATCCCGACTACACCCGCCGCACTTACCAGCGCGCCGTGCGCGAGCGCGCCGTGCACGGCTACCTCGACCACACCGGCACCGCCGTGCTCACCGGCTCCGGGCTGCCCGCCGCCGAGGCCGCGGCCGCCGCGGCCCGCCTGGAGGCGCTCGCCGACGACCTACAGGCCAGCGGTTACCCGGCCACCATCAACCAAACCCGCGCCGACCTGTACCTGCGCTTGCTCGACGGAACCCTCGACGGGCACACCCGCCCGCAGATCCTGGCCACCATGCTGCGCTTAGGTCCTCCTCTCGCACCCGCCGACTGTGACCCCGACGCCCAGCGCAGCCAGCAGCGCGACCGGGGCGAGCGGGATCACGAACCCCCGCATCGCCCAGCACCCAAGCAGCCAGAGCCGGCCAAGCAGCCCGCGCCAGCCGAACAATCCGCGCCAGCCGAACAATCCGCGCCAGCCGAGCGGCCCGAGCCGTCCGGCCAGCCCGGACCCGCGCAGCAAACCCATACGACCGGTCCCGGTGAGACCGGCACCATCCCCTCGAGACACGGCATCGAGGTGCGGGTGAGGCTCTCCACCCTGCTGGGAATTGACGACCATCCCGCCGAGCTGCCCGGCTGGGGCCCCATCCCCGCCGCGGCCGCCAGGGACCTGGTCGCCACCCAGCACACCGCCGAATGGCGCATCGCGATCGTCGACA
>JBOHFF010000050.1:0-24842 GCA_050699515.1 Pseudonocardiaceae bacterium | reverse complement strand
GACCCACACCCCACCACGCAAAACCTGACCAGAACACACACCGCCTCGCCAGACCCGACCGGAGCGACCACAGTGGAAACGCTGGACAGACCAGCAGCACCCCCATGCCCGCAACCACACAAACATGATCCACAACACCGAACACGACCCAGAATGATCACTCAAAATCAACCGGTGGATCCAGGCTGAGGAAGACCGCTCGAGTCTTACCCGACATCTGCTTCCAAGGTCCACTCCGGCACGAAGTTCAGTGCGTCCGGGTTACGGTCGGAGCGGCGACGGATGTAGTCAGCATCCTCATCGTCCGACGATAGCAGTCACGCTGACATCATCACACAGAGAGTGACATGTCTCGCGGCAACGACTGAACCTCCCCTCGGGCGCTATGCAGATAGTTGCCATGTACATAATGTCCATGTATGCTATCGGCGTGGAGATGCCAGAAGGGCCGACGACAGGTTATCTGCTGTGGCGGCTGTCGATGAAGTGGCGCGCCGCGTGCGACCGCGTGTTGGTGCCGCTCGGGCTGACCCACGCACAGTTCGAGCTTCTAGCGCATCTACACAGGCTCGCCAGCCTCGGTCACCGACCCAACCAACGTGAACTGGCTGAGTTCAGCGGCCTGGAGCCCATCTACGTGTCGAAACTGGCCCGTGCCCTGGAGCGGTCCGGGCTGGTCGAACGGCCGGACGATCCGAACGATCCGCGGGCAGTCCGGCTGGCGCTGACTGCCCGCGGGCACGCGGTCCTCGCTGCGGCGATCACCGCGGTGCACGAGTTGCACGCTGAGCTCTGCACGCCGCTGGGCGGCCCGCAGAGCCAGCGGAATCGTCAACTGCAGGACATCCTCCGTGTCCTGCTCGGCGATACACCGCTCGTTCATGAAACCCACGACACCGGAGTGACCACCATGACCGAACCAGCAACGCAGTGCGGCCGGTACATCCATCTGGCCGCGCACGCGATCCGGACCGTTCGGAACACCGCCTTGGGCAAAGCCGGGATCACGTTCACCCAGTGGGCTGTGATGGGGGCCGTGGTCAATGCCTCGGGTGCCAACCGCGAACAGCTGATCCACGCGCTCGTCGAGCTGACGGTGGACGATGAGTCGTCGATCGCCCGGGCGATCGACGAGCTACACGAACGAGGTCTTGTCACCCCGAGTTCCGACGTCGCGGACAACCTCGAGCTGACCACCCAGGGTCAGGCATTGTTCCGGCAAGTCAGCGCCACCAGGACCGGCCTGCGCAACCAGTTGTACGACGGCATCGCAGCAGAGGACCTCGCCATCACCCAGCGGGTGCTCGACCTGATCACCGAGCGGGCCAGGGTGGTACGCGCAGGACTGTAGAGCTGCCGACGATCAGGATCACCTGCCATGACCATGACTCCCCGCCTTCGCAAGTTCGTGCTCACCGCGCATATCACTTTCTCGATCGGCTGGTTCGGCGCGGTCGCTGCTTTTATCACCATCGCCATCGCTGGTCTGATGAGCCAGGACGCCCAGATGGTGCATGCCGCCGATCTCACGATGGAGTTGATCGGATGGTCTGTCCTCGTCCCCTCCAGCCTCGGCGCGCTGGTCACCGGAGTGATCCAGTCATTGGGCACCAAATGGGGTTTGTTCCGGCATTATTGGGTCCTGGTGAAACTCCTGCTGACCATCGCCGCCACCCTCGTTTTGCTCTTTAAAATGCCGTCAATGAGCTACTTGGCAGGCGTAGCGGCAAAGACGATACCGCCACCCAGCGCCGATCTTGAGGGGCTGCGGATAGAACTCTTGGGACACGCCGGCGGCGGCCTGCTGGTGTTGCTCGCCGCTATCGTGTTGGCGGTGTACAAGCCGTGGGGCAGAACCCGGTACGGGCGACGTAGGCAGCACGAGGTGGTGGACGGTGGCGCAGCCGTGGACGCAGCTCCTACTCGGCATCAACCGATCGAGTCGGCTTAACCGTCATTCGGATGCTCGCCACGGCAGCGCCACCAAGGCCACTACCCGCCGAGGAGAGTTTGCATCTCGGTGATCTCGCGCTGTTGGGCGTCGATGATGCGCTGGGCGAGTTGGCGCGCGTCGGGGTTTTGCCCGTCGCTGAGCTCGGTCTTGGCCATCGTCACAGCCCCTTGATGATGAGTGATCATCATCTGTAGGAACATCCGGTCGAACATCTCTCCGGAGAGCTCCCCGAGCTGACGCATTTGATCGCCGGACATCATGCCGGGCATCGCACTGCCGGCATCGTGATCCATCTCCCCTATACCGCCGTGTGAGCCGGTGGAGGCGGGTACCGGAGCGTTCCACGCGCGCAGAAATCCACTCATCTGATCGATCTCGGGTTGCTGGGCGGCCTGGATGCGGGCAGCGAGGTCCTTCACTTGGGGTGATGCTGCCCGTTGAGCGGCCATCATGGACATGGTGACGGCCTGGGCATGATGGGGAATCATGCCTTGCGCGAACGCGATATCGGCCTGGTTGTGGGCCTGATCAACTACCGAGCTGGTAGCGGGCGGGGCGGCGCCGGTGCCGCACCCACCGAGCGCGGCACCGGCAGACAGGGCGACGGCCGTAGCCGCAACCAACGTCATGATTCTACGGGTGATCATGGATATACTCCCCTTTGTACTGAGACGACTGATATGTGATCGCTGGGTTCAGCGATGATCAGTGCCTCAGTACGCAGAGTCGAGTGAACCGAGCGCCGTCGGCAGGTGGTGCCCGCGCCGCTACCGCCCGTACGGCTGCCAGCACATGCCCCGCTTCCAGGGGTTGAGCCCGAGCCGCCGCAAAGATCAGCGCGGCTGTCAGGGAGGTGAAAGCCGTCAACACGGCCAAACAGAGGTGCCCCACCAGGTCCATGTGATGATCACAGCAGTCAGCTGGCGCGGCCATTACCGCAGTCGACTTCGCGGCAACCGGATCCACATCGGCGAGCCCGATGTGGGTGGCGCTCGCCATCACGATCGGGTCTTCAGCGTGCGCGTGCACCAGATGGTGCATCCCGACCAGGCCCGCCGCGACAACGACGATCAGCAGCCACTGATGTCGAGCTATCCCGGCTCCTCCCCCCACCCTCGCTACTGTACTGACCGGCGGTGCTCAGCGCTTGATGCGGCGGCGCCAGGTCAGGACCGCCTTGGCTGCTGCTCGACCGGGGGAACCGGCGACACTTCCCACCGGAGCGGTGCCGGCTCCGGTGATGAACAAGCCCGCTATCGGCGTGACATGCCGTGCCAGGGCGCCAGGTAACAAGCAGTGACCAAACCGTTGTGCCCACCACCGACCACAATATGATCAACCATACGCTCCCCCAGAGCCGTGAGTCGCGGTGTCGATCTCTGCGCCCGCTATTACTCAGCGCAACCTTGAATCTTACGAAGCCCCGCCACCGGATGGGTGGCCAGGGCTCCGCCGTCCGGAATATGAGAGGCGTTGCCCGCTACTCGTTCGCTACTCTCGACCACGGCTGGGCCCTACGGAGTGGATCTGCGACGAGTCGGTGGAGGGGTGGCACCCGGTGGATAGTGACCAATTGTATGTGACGAACGGCGCGCTAAGGGCGGACCCCGACACGGCGAATGTCGCTCGATTTGACATCAATTCCGAAGGTCAAATCAAGCCCGCCGGGATAGTGGAAGCAGGCCGCGGAGCGCGTGGCATAGTCTTCACTCCTGAACCGGATGCGGCCGGTCAGCGCTTCGCTTATGTCTCCAGCCAGCTGGATGACAGGATCGACAGGTATCAGGTCGCCTCAAATGGAGCACTCATTTTCCTGGGTGCCACTCCAACCCAACAACCGTTCGGTATCGCCATCAGCACCGATGGGCGGACGGTCTACGTCGCCAATTTCGAGGATGGTGGAAACAACGGTTCGCTGTCCGCGTTCCACGTCGGGACCGGAGGCGTGCTCACCTTGCTGAATAAAATGGAATCGGGCGCCGTTCATCCCAAAGCGGTGGCGGTCACACCAGACGGACGTCTTGTGTACGTCAGCCACGGCACCCCCAATAGCACCGAGCCGAGTGTGATCACCGGTTTCACGATCGACACGGACGGATCAGTACAGGGTAAGGTGGCCGAAGCCACCATCAGTCGTTCCGGCCACCGAGTCGTCATCACACCGGACGGACGATTCGTCTACGTCACCAACCAGGAAGCGGGTGAGAAATCGGATATCTTCGGATTCCGGATCGGGGACCACGGCGAACTCACTCCAGTATCCGACGAGCCTTTCGAGGCCGGCGTCTGGACCGAGGGCGCCGCAATCAGTCCCGATGGTCGGCGGCTGTATGTGGCTGCGCTTGGCGGGGTGGGGCCCTCTGATCTTCCCGTACAAGATGGCCAGATCCGAGGCTTCGCAATCCGCGATGACGGCCGGCTCACCGAAATCGAGCGTATCGACTTCGGTTTCGATCCAGTAGACCTGGCATTCGGCAACGATGGGAGACATCTGTACGTCAGCGATTTTTCAGGACATACCATCACGGTGTTCGACGTCAACGTAGACGGCAATCTCAATCCAATTCAGACTGAGTCATCTCAGGGTCGAAACCCGGGATTCCAGTCCGTTGCCGTACTGCCCGATGGTCATCAGGACACGCGGGAAAAGTCGAGACAATGAGCCACGGCCGGCACCGTCGATCACTGACGCTCGCGGAGCGTGGCAGCGTGGTCGGGAACGTAGGTCTGCTCCTCCCGCGGTGGTCGTTGGTAGCCGTGTGCCGGTGGGCGTGGCGGTAGCTGCATCGATGACCGGGGCACGGCGTGGTAGGAGATGCTGGACAGCAGGTGGGCGATCATGTTGATGCGCGCCCGGCGCTTGTCCTCGCTCTCCACGACATGCCAGGGAGCCTCAGCGATATCGGTGTGCACGAACATCTCGTCCTTGGCCCTGGAGTAATCCTCCCACCGGGTGATCGACTCCATGTCCATCGGGGAGAGCTTCCACCGACGCATCGGATCCTGCAATCTGGCCTGGAAACGGCGTTCCTGCTCGGTGTCGCTGACCGAGAACCAGTACTTGCGCAATATGATCCGGTCTTCCACCAGAAGCCGCTCGAAGATCGGACACTGATGCAGGAACCGCCGGTACTCGTCAGTGGTGCAGAAACCCATCACCCTTTCCACTCCGGCGCGGTTGTACCAGCTCCGGTCGAACAACACGATCTCCCCCGATGCCGGCAAATGCTCGACATAACGCTGAAAATACCACTGGGTGCGCTGCCGCTCGGTAGGAGCGGGTAACGCGACAATGCGCGTGAGACGCGGGTTGAGATATTCGGTGATCCGTTTGATGGTGCTTCCCTTACCGGCGGCATCGCGGCCCTCGAAGATGACGACGACCCGGGCACCTTCCGCGCGCACCCACTCCTGCAACGTGACCAACTCCGCCTGCAAGCGGAACAGCTCACGCTCGTAGACCGCACGTGGTAACCGGCGTTTGCCGGCCCCGAGTGCAGCCTTCGACTTACCAGCCTTGGCACCCAAGGTCCTCTCCTTCGCACGAAACAGCAGCCGTAGGCCCATTCTGGTCCGTACGGCCACGGTCGCCGACCACGCGGCGCTGGCCGCAGCGAGCGGGCAAGCGATACCTTGGCGGTCCGTCACACACGGGTCGCCGAGCATGGAGCAGCAACGATGACTGCCAGGGCAGGCACGCCGCCCCTGGGAACCGGGGAAAACCACGGTGTGGGCGCCGCGCTGTCGGATCGAGACCTCATCGAGCTGATCGCGCCGTATCTGCGGCTTGTCCCCGCTGAGGAGCTGAGCGCCGCGCAACCCGCTGACCTGGCGGCCGCGGTGCGGTCCCACCTCGCGCTGGCAGCCGAGCGGGTGCCGGGCCGGGCGCTGGTCCGGTTGCTCAATCCCACCCTCGCCGAGGACGGCTGGAGCTCCCAGGACACAGTGGTGCAGATCGTCACCGACGACATGCCGTATCTGGTGGACTCCGTGGTCGCTGAGCTGGCCCGCCGCAACGTCACGGTACGGCGCCTGGTGCACCCGGTCGTCTCCGTCCGCCGCGATCTAGACGGGATGCTGCGGGAGGTCCTCGCCAGTTCTCATACAGGCGAGGCACCCACCGAGGGGCTGGCCGAGTCCTGGATATACCTGAACGTGGACCGGGTCACCGATCCCGACCGGGCCCGCCAGGTGGAGCAGCAGCTGCTGGCAGTGCTCACGGACGTGCGCGAGGTCGTCGAGGACAGCCAGGGCATGATCGGCACCGCGCACGCCCTGGCCGATGGCTTGGACGCCGCGCCGCCGCTGCCCGCCGGGGAGGTGGCCGAGGGCGCCGCGCTGTTGCGCTGGCTCGCCGGCGGGCACTTCATCTTCCTCGGCTACCGGCACTACCAGCTGGTCTGGGAGCCGACCGGGAGCACCACGCCCGCGCTGCGAGCGGTGCTGGCCTCCGGTCGCGGTGTCCTGCGCAGGGACAGCGTTGCCGCCAGGGGTCTGCCCGCCGGGCCGGACGTGGTGGACCCGCTGGCGCGGACTCTGCTGGTGCTCACCCAGGCCAGCACCCCGGCCACCGTGTACCGCTCGGTGTACCCGCACTACATCGGCGTCAAGACGTTCAACGAGCGCGGCGAGGTCACCGGCGAGCACCGCTTCCTGGGGGTGCTCACCACCACCGCGCTGCACGAGGACGTGCTGGCCGTCCCGGTAGTCGGCCGCCGCGTCCGTGAGGTGATCGATCAGGCGGGCGTCGCGCTCGATTCCTACTCGGGGCAGCAGATGTTGGAGGTGCTCCAGACCTACCCGCGGGCTGAGCTGTTCGCCACCGACCCGGACTCGCTCTACCAGACGGTCACCGGTGTGCTGGCGCTGGCACAGCGGCGTACCGTACGGCTTTTCTGCCGGCGCGACTCCTACGGCCGGTTCTTCTCCTGCCTGGTTTACCTGCCGCGGGACCGCTACACCACCGCCGCGCGGCTGGCCATGCAGGGCGTGCTGATGCGGGAGCTGCATGGCACCGGCATCGAATACAGCGCCCAGGTCGGTGAGTCGGTGTACGCGCGGGTGCACTTCACGGTGCACACCGACCCCGGCGCGCCCACCGCACCGGCGCTCGAGGCGATCACCCAACGACTTGAGGACGCCATCCTCACCTGGGACGATCGGCTGCTCGCCGCAGCCATGACGAGCAGCGCCGGAGCCGTCGACCTCGCGCGGTGCTACCTGGCGGCTCTCCCGCAGGCATACAAGGAGGACTTCGACGCCGCCGGCGCCTTGGCCGACATCTACCGGCTCGAGACGCTCGCCGCGCGTGATGGCCTGGACGTGCGCTTCGAGCTCTCCGACGGCGCCGAAGCCGGAGAGCGGCGGTTCACGCTCTACCTGGCCGGGCAACGGATCACCCTGTCCCAGGTGCTGCCGGTGCTCCAGCAGATGGGCGTCGACATCGTCGAGGAGCGGCCCTACGAGGTGATCCGCCGCGACGGTGTGCACTGCTGGATCTACGACTTCGGGCTGCGCCTGGATGCGACCCTGCTGGCGCAGCTGGCAGACCAGGACGTCGCGGACGTGGCGCGGCGGTTCTGCGACGCGTTCGTGGCCGCGTGGCGGGGTGCCTGCGAGGTCGACCGGTTCAACTCGCTGGTGGTGCGCGCCGGGCTGGACTGGCGTCAAGCGGCGATGCTGCGAGGCTACGCCCGCTACCTGCGGCAAGCTCGCAGCCGCTACAGCCAGCACTACGTCGAGGACGTGCTGCTCGAACACCGCGACGTCGCCGCCGCCTTGGTCGCCCTGTTCGAGACTCGCTTCGATCCGGCCCTGGATGCCACCACCCGGGACATCGGGTACTCCGAGCTGACCGGCCAGGTCACGGCCATGATCGACGAGGTGGCCGGGCTGGATGCCGACCGTATCCTGCGCAGCCTGCTCACCTTGGTGCGCGCCACGCTGCGCACCAACTACTACGTCCGGGATGCCACCGGTGACCCCCGGCCCTACCTGGCGCTCAAGCTCGACCCGAAAGCGGTGCCGGCACTGCCCGAGCCACGGCCGGCGTTCGAGATCTTCGTCTGTTCCCCGCGGCTGGAGGGCACCCACCTGCGCTTCGGCCCGGTCGCCCGCGGTGGGTTGCGCTGGTCGGACCGCCGGGAGGACTTCCGGACCGAGGTGCTCGGGCTGGTCAAGGCGCAGGCGGTGAAAAACGCCGTGATCGTGCCGGTCGGCGCCAAGGGCGCCTTCGTGGTCAAGCGCCCACCCGCGCCGACTGGGGACCCCGGGCTGGACCGGGACGCCGTCCAGGCCGAGGGCATCGCCTGCTACCGGATGTTCGTCTCCGGGCTGCTCGACCTCACCGACAACCTCGTCAAGGGCGCCAGCCGGCATCCCGATCAGATGGTGTGCCACGACGGCGAGGACAGCTACCTGGTGGTCGCGGCCGATAAGGGCACCGCGACGTTCTCCGACATCGCCAACGAGATCGCCGCGTCCTACCGGTTCTGGCTCGGCGACGCGTTCGCCTCCGGTGGCTCGGGGGGCTATGACCACAAGGCCATGGGGATCACCGCCCGGGGCGTGTGGGAGAGCGTCAAACGGCACTTCCGCGAGCTCGGGATCGACACCCAGATCGAGGATGTCACCGTGGTCGGGATCGGGGACAGCTCCGGCGACGTGTTCGGCAACGGGATGCTGTGCTCGACGCACATCAAGCTGCTCGCGGCGTTCGATCATCGACATGTCTTCGTCGACCCCGACCCGGATCCGGCCACTTCCTACACCGAGCGGCGCCGGCTGTTCGAGTTGCCGCGCTCATCCTGGGACGACTACGACCGTTCGCTGATCAGCGCCGGGGGCGGGGTGTGGCCGCGTGACGCCAAGCGGATCCCGGTCGGCCCGCCGATGCGCCGGGCGCTGGGCATCCCCGAGGGCATCACCGAGCTCTCCCCGCCCGAGCTCATCCAGTCGATCCTGCGCAGCCCGGCGCAGCTGCTGTTCAACGGCGGGATCGGAACCTACGTCAAGGCGTCCACCGAGACCCACGCCGAGGTCGCCGACAAGGCCAATGACGCGGTCCGGGTGGACGGCACGCAGCTACGGGTCAAGGTGATCGCCGAAGGCGGCAACCTGGGCCTGACCCAGCGCGGCCGGATCGAGTTCGCCCAGGCCGGCGGCCGGCTCAACACCGACGCCATCGACAACTCCGCGGGGGTGGACTGCTCCGACCACGAGGTCAACATCAAGATCCTGCTGGACCGGTTGGTCGCCGACGGGATGCTGAGCACCGCGGATCGCCGCACGTTGCTGATCGAGATGACCGGCGAGGTCGCCGAGTTGGTCCTCGCGCACAACACCGACCAGAACACCCAGCTCGGCCTCAGCCGCGCGCACGCCGCGTCGATGATGCCCGTGCACGGTCGGCTGATGTCCTCCCTGGAGCAGCACCACGGGCTGAACCGGACGCTGGCGATGCTGCCCACTGCGGCGCAGTGGGCAGCGCGGCACTCCACCGGCGCGGGGCTGACCTCTCCGGAGCTGTCCACCCTGATGGCCCACGTCAAGCACGCGCTGACGCACGAGGTGCTGGCCAGCGACCTGCCTGACGCCGAGCCGTTCCGAACCCGGTTGCCGGACTACTTCCCCACCCCGCTGCGTGACCGGTTCGCCGCGGCCATCCGCGAGCATCCGCTGCGCCGCGAGATCACCACCACACTGCTGGTCAACGATGTCGTCGACCACGGTGGGATGACCTATGTCTACCGATTGGCCGAGGAGCTCTCAGTCTCCTCCCCCGACGCGATCCGGGCCTACGCGGTGGCAGTGGCGGTCTTCGATCTGCAAGCGAGCTGGCGCTCGATCGCCGAGCTGGGCAACGCCGTGCCGGTCGCGGTGGCCGACGCCATGATGCTGGAGCTGCGCAGGCTGCTGGATCGAGCCAGCCGGTGGCTGCTGCTCAACCGGCCGCAGCCGCTCGCGGTCGGCGCCGAGATCCTGCGGCTACGCCCTGTGGTGCAGGCGCTGTGGCCGCGGGTGCCGGGTTGGCTGACCGGCCACGAGGCTGACACCGTGGCGGCCGCCACTGGGCAGCTCACCCGCCAGGGGGTGCCCGATGAGCTGGCCCGACGGGTGAGCGCGGGGTTGACCGGCTTCGGGCTGCTCGACGTGGTCGAGGTCGCCGAGTTGGCGGGACGGGACGCCGAGCCGGTCGGGCAGCTGTATTACGCGCTGTCAGCCTACCTGGGTATCCACCGGATACTGAGCATGATCGGTGAGCTGGAGCGCGCCGACCGCTGGCATGCGCTGGCTCGGCTGGCGCTGCGGGACGATCTCTATTCGGCACTGCGGAAGATCACCCTCGACGCGCTGCGCACCGGCGGCATCGAAGCCGACCCCACGACCACGATCGCCCAGTGGGAACAGCGCAACTACGCGCGGATATCCCGGGCCAGGGCGACCTTGGACAAAATTCCCGAACCAGAGAGCCAGGATCTGGCGATCCTGTCTGTCGCGGTCCGCGCACTGAGCCGTCTGTGAGCCGTGCTGTTTGTGAGTCGGGCTGCCCCTCGCGCAGGAAGAGTGGGCACATAGGGTGATCGTGGTGTGCCACTGTTGGCCGAACACCACGGACGATCAAGCCACAGGCGCGGGGGTGCTCGGCAGGCAACGCCCGATCGGATGAGCTACGGTGCGCAACGGTTTCTGGTGGTTGCCGCCGATCGCGGAGTTGCAGGACATCGACGTGGAGCAGCAACAAACCCTGGCTGACTAGCCCGGTTTTGCGTCCTACGGGTTACTCGCGAGGGTCGTGGCCCGACCTCGCCTGCGGGCTGCCCGACTCCCATGCCGGATACGCCACTCCAACGGGCTATCGTCCACGAACATTAGAACAGATGTTCGCATTGACCCCGAGTGCGCTTAGTCCGAATGGGTTTAGGCCGTTTGCCGTATTCAACTGGCCGTTCGGCGTTATTTGCCCTACACCGGATGACGTCATCACCACGGAGAGGCACTCTGGAGGTACACACCGAGTGCCAGTGAGGACGCGGTGCGTAGCAACCCGATGGTGCGTTCACCTGCATCGAGCACGAGGGGGTGGGGGACACGTGTCCCTGACGATGACACTGCGGAACACCGCTGAGATACTCACGCACCCGCGGACATCGGTACGAGTTTCGCCTGTGCGCCGGGCACGAGAAATGATATTTCGTACTCTCTCGATAACTGTCCGTCACGCTGCCATTCGCGGTGTTGTGGAACGCCCCCGACGCGGCGCCCATCGTCCAGTAGCTGCCGCAGGCCGCTGCGAAGGGGGCGCATGCAAGCTGCCGGCGGATAAGCCGCCGACGTCAAAAAAAGAAAGGAAATACTTCAGTGAAAGGATCAGGATGGATAAGGAAACGCCGATGTAGGCGGGCGAGGCAACCAGAGGACCCCTATGAAACGGCGGGGCCGAACCGGGAGTGGACCCCGGTGGCCCCGCCGTCCCCTAACCCGCACCCCCACCAGGAGGAACGGGAGCACGAGGGTGGTCAAACCATCCCGTCCCGTCGATGGGCCTCCGCCGTGCTCAGCGTGCGCTACGGCATAGCGTTGCTGTCGATGATCTGGGTGCTTCTACCCCATGATCTTCGAGAGCTGCTTGTCAACGCTGTGTCACAGTAGGCCCAGCTGGTGACTGGCCGGTCTCTGCGATCGGCCAGTCACCTTTTTAGGCTTATGGCCTGTCGACGCGGAAACGTGAACCCCGATACCGTGGATATTATACAGCATCTGCCCGCCGGGGTTTATGCGCCCTGGTAACTCGTTTAGGTTATCCGCGCGCCACCACCGCCGGTCGTTCGACGCGAGCTCACCCACCGCTGACCCCGAGCCTTCGACCGCGCGATCCACCACATGATGGTCATCACCGCAGGTCTGTTAGACGGCACCACGAAGACTCCTTCGGCGAAGTGGCGCTCTCCGTCGCGCAACGTCGCGGATCCGCGGTGAGGGCGACCGACTGTCACGAACATATCAGCAGTCATCCGATCATCGGCTGGGCCACGTGAACAGGCTGTGTCGACATATGCAGATCTGCCGTACCGGTGTGGCATCGGCAAGCAAGCCAGGACCCGGCGATGCCGTCCATCGCGGTTCGAGCGCTGAGCCGGTTGTGAGCCGGGCCGTATGAACTCAGTCCTGGTTGTGGGCTCGGCGCACGACCGCGACGATCTCGCGTTCCGGGTCCTTCACCAGGGCGTGGATCGTCGTCACCACCGGGCAGGGCCAGGGCGACCCGCAGATCTGGCAGGTGCCGCTGGGCTGTGGCTGGTGCTCCAGCAGCAGCCCGCGGATCACCATCACCAGGTCCGGGATCAGCTTGCGGGCCGCGTCCACGTCGTCGCGATGCCACTCCGTGAGCTTGTCCGCCAGCTCGTCGGCCTGGTCCAGATGGCCGTAGAGGTCGGAGCGCAGCAGGGCGTACGCGTCGGCGACCGCGGGTGAGATCGTGTCCATCAGTTGCCTCCTGGAGGGTTCCGGCGAGATCCGCTGCTCGCCCACGCTGACGAAACCCGTTGTCTATTAGGCACGCAATGCCCATTTCGGTGACATGGTGAGCGATGATGCCGGAATCTGTCGGCACGCCGGGTTAGGGTCCGTGCCGGGAGGTTGTCATGGGAGATCGTGAGGCGACGGTCCGCAGCCGGGAACTGGGCGAGGGGCTGCGCCGGGTGATGGAACGGGCCGGATTGAACGGCCGGCAGGTAGCGCACCAGCTTGGCCTGTCCCCGAGCTGGATATCCCGGCTGCTCACCGGCAAGCGTAACGCCACCCCGGTGCAGGTGGCGGCCTTCCTGGCGCTGTGCCGGGTGACGGGCACCGAGCGCGACCGGTTGCTCGCGCTCTGCGACGAGCAGCACATCCCCGGCTGGTTCCAGCAGCACGGCTCCCGGCTGCCTCAGCAGCTCGTCACCTACATCGATCACGAGACCAAGGCGATCGCGATCAGCGAGTTTCAGGAGCCGGGCGTGCCTGGCCTGCTGCAGACCGGGCACTACGCCCGCGCGGTGCTCAGGAGTTCGGGCAACATGCCGGCCGAGGAAGTGGACGACCGGGTGGCCGCCCGGCTGGCTCGCCAGAGCCTGTTCAGCCGGGACCTCCCGCCGCGTCTCACCTTCTACCTGCACGAGTTCGTGCTGCGGTTGCCAGTAGGCGGGCCGGTGGTGATGTCCGACCAGCTGCATCACCTGCTGCGGATGTCGATGCTGCCCTGCGTCACGCTGCGGGTGGTGCCGGCCGCGCTCGGCGCGCACGCCGCCCTGGCCGGGCCGTTCATCTTGATGGAGTTCGCCGATTTCCGGCCTGTGATCTATCTGGAGAGTGAAACGGCCAGCGTGTTCCTGGAGCAGCCCGTGGAGATCGAGGCCTACCAGCACATCCTGGGGTCACTGGCGCAGACCGCGCTGGGCGAGGGACAATCGAGGGAGCTGATTGCCAGCCTGGCAACAGAGCTCTACGCGGATCGAGAGGAATCATGACCACCGCGCCCGAGCCGGACGGGATTGTCTGGCACCTGAGCAGCTACACCTACACTAACGGTGCCTGCGTCGAGGTCGGCTGGCGCACCAGCAGCTACACCTACGGCAACGGTGCCTGTGTCGAGGTCGCGCCCGCGCCGGACGCCGTGCTGGTCCGCGACTCCAAGCACCGCGCCGGCCCCGCCCTGACCGTCCCCACCCCCTCCTGGCAGGCCTTCCTCACCACCCTCACCCACTGACCACGCAGCGCCCGCGAGGAGCACGTCATAGCCATGTCCCCTCACCCGGGCCACTGATGGACCCTCGATCCGCTGCTATGGCCACGAGCTGGGCAGCCGTGAACCGCACCCAAATGACGCGCCCTGTCGGGGTGTTCGTGCAACATGTGCGGCTCGCTCCGAACACTGAAGTGGACCGGTATCCGTTTGATCTGCCGGTGGTTCGATGGCTGTCGCGGGCCGAAGGGCTCGATCTCGGCAGGTCGATGACGTTCCTCGTGGGGGACAACGGGACGGGAAAGTCCACCCTTGTCGAGGCGCTGGCGGTGGCGGCTGGGTTCAACGCCGAAGGCGGGTCGCAGTCTTTCCGGTTCGCCACCAGAGCTACCGAGTCCAGTCTGGGTGATCACGTGGTGCTCCGCTGGGGACGCAAGCCGCGGACCGGGTATTTCCTGCGCGCGGAGAGCTTCTACAACGTGGCCACCGAGATCGAACGACTCGACGCCGACCCTGACTCCCCGCCGCTGCTGCCCGCCTACGGCGGGGTGTCCCTGCACGCGCGCTCCCACGGAGAGTCCTTCCTGGACCTGGTAATCCACCGTTTCGGCCCGAACGGGCTGTACCTACTCGACGAACCCGAGGCCGCGTTATCGGCGCGCGGCTGCCTGGCATTGGTCCGGCGAATAGGAGAACTTGTCGCGCGGGGATCGCAGTTCATCGTGGCGACGCACTCACCCATCCTGCTCGCCGTGCCGAACGCCCGGATCCTGCAGATCGACACCGACGGCGCTATCGAGCAGGTCGACTACGATGCCGCCGAGCCTGTGACGTTGACCCGCGGCTTCCTGGCCGACCCGGCCCGGTTCCTGCACCATCTGTTTACTGACGACCACTGAGCCGCTGCAGGACGCGTTCGGCGTTGCGGTGCAAGGGGACGGCAAGGTCTGGATAGTCGCCGTGCTCGATACGGAGCAACATCCGAGTGGTCACATAAAGCTGCGAGATCAGCCCGCTCTGATGCTCGAGAAGTTTGTCGAACTCGCTGTACACCTGCTTCGCAATCGCTGACTGGAGCAAGGAATACAGGTAGAGAGTGGCGACGTCGAACCCGGCTGGCGCAATTCCCCACCCTTCCCAGTCCACTATCATCAAGTCGGGCCCGATCAGGTTCGCCCAGTGCAGGTCAGTATGAGCCGCAGTCCATTCCGACACGGTCGGGTCGACGCGGTCACCGAAGAACACTCGCAACCGTCGCGCAATCTCGTTCTCAGTCAGGTACGTACGGCTGGTCGGTACCATTGTCAACATCCCCAGCGATTCCCGCAACGTTCGCCACCAAGTGCCGGGAAGCTCGACTGGAATACGCAACTCTGGTGTCGGGGAACACTGCTGTCCTTGAGCCAGAGTCATCAGCTCCGCACGCACGCGGGCGGAGCTCTCAGCCCATTCCCAAGCACGCAGGACTCTCGGTTTGGGCACGCCGACGATCGTGCTGGCGTCCGTGTTGCCGGTCCAGAAGTCCCCGCTAGCCCATTGTTCCTGCTCACTAACCACACGCAGCCAGAACTCAGCGGACTGTGCACGCACCCGGGCACCTAGTGAGCGATCCCGCCAACCAAACATCGCTCCGCCCACCACAGTTGCGTTGGCCTCGGTCGCCGCCTTGGCGAGCGCCCCCCGCATCCAGGCCCGGTGGACATCGTCAGCCTCGGCGCTGGACACTCCGTCGGTTGCACCGGACATCGTCGCCACCTTAGTGCCTCTCGCTCGGCCCACACTCCTTGTGCGGCGAGCAGCCGCCATAAGACGGCCAGCACCGCTTGCTGGGCGCACAAGGGTTACCGGAGGGCCCACAGCTTGGTGCACACGTTGGCTGGCAGCGCGCTGGGCTGCACATCGGTGCACAGTCTGGTGTGCAGCGGTTCGGCTCACAGGTTGGACCGCAACTGGGCCTGCATGCTCGCGCCGCCCGCTCGGAGAATGCCTGCGCGAGCTGGTTCCAGATACGCTCAGCGTCTGGTCCGGTCAAGATCTCGGAAAGCTCCCGCTCTAAGACATTGCCGACCGGCAGCCAGCGGCTGAAGACGCACGGCCACACGACACCTTGGGGGAGATCGCGGCAACTCCGTTGCCGCAGTTG
Source organism: Pseudonocardiaceae bacterium (assembly GCA_050699515.1). Lineage (GTDB taxonomy): Bacteria > Actinomycetota > Actinomycetes > Mycobacteriales > Pseudonocardiaceae. Next base: position 9,023 of record JBOHFF010000050.1, on the reverse strand, counting down.
CCGCACAGTTGCTCGACGCTTGCCCGCTGATCGCGTACGCCGCGGCCAACCTGTCGCAGCAGGTCATAACCTACGGATGAAACGCCGAGATCGAGCAACTCCTGGCGCGCCGCCTCGGTGCGCTGACCGTCGCCGAGGTCGATCAGCCCGACACGTAACGAGATCTCCAGACGGACAGCCTTCGCAATGTTCGCTTTGGTGCGTGCATAACTACGTCGACCGGTGATTGCGGCATGCTGAGCTGGATCATCAGAATAATAGCTGGTGGCCAGTGACACCCCTGGACGACTGAAAACCTGCCACAGCTCGTCGGTGACGTGCACAAGATTGGAGAACACCTCAACCGCAATGCCTTTCCGTAGGGAGTGGTCAACCAAGGACGCAAGGCCCGGATAAAGGGTCGGTCCCCGCCGATGAACTGCACCATCTGGATACCAAAATCGGTTGCTTGGTCGAGGACCCGAACCCAATCAGCAGAGCGCATCGTGCCGTGCGCACCGAACGGTCCGCTTTCTGCATAACAATGTCGACAGTCGAGCTGACATCGAGAAGTCAGCTCACACCACAGAAACGATACCCGCACGACGACCTCCCTGCGTTGGCCACCACGTTAAAGTCAGTGTGGCCGAGGGCACCACCAGGCGATGGAATGCCGTGGCCGCAGGGACTACCGAGACCCTGAGATCGCCCGTTCCTCACGAGATCACCCGTTCCTCACGCCGTGTGCACATCCGAGATCGCGCTGGCGAGCGGGCGCCGTGCTGGTCCACGACTCCAAGAACCGCACCGGCCCGCCCTGACCGTCTCCCCCTCCACCTGGCACACCTTCCTCACCCGCTGACCGCTCCGACGCGCGGACCTCGCCGGAGACCGGCCGCCGGGGTGGGGTAAAAATAACGCCGTGAGTGAGCCGGTGGGCATCGAGACCAGGATCAGCCGCAACACCAACGATATTGAGGCGCTCTACGGCTTGATCGAGGAGTTCGCAGGCCGGACCAGAGTGAGCTTCGCCAAGGTCAACCAGCGACTCGATGATCTGGAAGGCAGGTTCGACGGCCTCGAAGGCAAGGTCGACAGCATCGCCGGTCAGCTTGGTGAGGTGTTGGAGTTGCTGCGTAAGCAGAGCTGAAGAGCGGAGCTCTTGAGGCGCGGCGATTCCTCGACGGCTTCCTACCGTGGGTCGCCGGGCTGGCTGGGTCGGATCACCTCGAGGTCGGTGGCGGCGAAGTCGTCGCCGGTGCACAACAGCGGGAGACCGGTCCGCTCGGCGAGGGCGTAAGCGAAGCAGTCACCGAAGTTCAGTGCAGCCCGGTGCCGGCCCTTGCCGTACCGGCGCCATGCGCTGAGCGCACGCTCTGCGGCGTCGATGTCGACGTCCGAGACTTCGATGTCGGCGTCGCGCAGGAACCGGCTGATCGCGTCCGCACCGGCCGGACCCAGCCGGGCCTCGATGACGATGCCCAGCTCCACCCGGCTGGCTGCAGACATCAGCCGAGCGGGGGCACTGTCCAGGCAACACACGAGATCGTCGCTACCGGGCTCACTGAGGAGCACCGCTACCGCCGCTGACGTATCGACGACCACTGCCCGCGCCGCCGGCGCGGTCACGCAGGTAAGCCATTGTCGTCATAGCCGAGAATCTCGTCGGGAGCCCGCGGGTCGAGAATGGGGAGCTTCGCCACGTCGGACTGGAGCCTGCGCAGCCGCACGCTCATCCGCGGGCCCCGGTGCGCGTGCTCACGCATGAGCCGCTCCTGGAGCGCAATCACGACAGCCTCGGTGAGGGACTCACCGGTCTCAGCGGCCAGCTCCCGCGCGAGGCGGTCCGCCTCATCGCTCTTGATGCTCAACGCCATGGCAGAAGTATAGAATCCGAGGCGGCGTTCTGCGGCCGGGCTTTCAATCCGCTGGGTCTGGCGGACACACCCGGACGGTTCAGCTCAAGGCCTTGCACGACAGACTGTGAGTGATACCTTCGTCACTCAGCGAAACATCATCGATCCCTCGGTGCGGGCAATGCTGAAGCCTGCCCATTAAACCACCAGGTCTCGATGACGGTGCTCGTCCCCAGCAGGCAGGAGCAGACATGGCACGTGTCGGGCTGTTGACCTTCTCCGACGGACGTGACTTCGTCCACACCGACATCAAGGACTTCACCCAGGACGTCGAAGGCCGCATCGCCCAGGCGTTGGAGCAGGCCGGGCACGAGGTCATCCGCGCGGCGGAGACGATCTGGACGAACACGCTGGCCAGCACCGAGGCGCGGCGAGTCGCGGACGCGCGCCCGGACCTCACCATCTTCAACTACCCGGTCTGGGCGTTCCCGCACTTCTCGATGCTCGCCGCGGCTGCCACGCCGGGCCCGCTGATGCTGTTCTCCAACATCGACCCGCAGTTCCCCGGCATGGTCGGCATGCTGGCCGCCGGTGGCGGGCTGGACCAGATCGGCCGCCTGCACAGCCGGGTGTGGGGCGACGTCGCCGACCCGGCGGTGCGCGACCGCGTCCTGGAGACGGTTCGCGCCGCCGCGGCCGTGTCCGCGCTGTCGGGCAGCACCTTCGGCCGGATCGGCGGGCGCCCGATGGGGATGTACACCGCGGTGGCCGATACCGATCAGTGGATGAGCACGTTCGGGGTGGACGTCGAGGAGATCGACCAGTGGGAGATCGTGCGGCGCTCCGCCGCCGTCGAGCAGTCCCGGGTCACCGCCGGCCGGGAATGGCTGGAGCGCCACGCCGCCAAGGTGCACTACGACGGCAAGCAGCTGACACCTGAGCTGCTCGAACGTCAGATCCGCTCCTACCACGCCGTGCGGGAGCTGATCGAGGAATGGAACCTCGACTTCAGCGGGATCAAGGGGCAGCCCGAGCTGACCACGCACTTCACCACCATGGACGTCACCGAGGCGTTCCTCAACGACCCCTACGACTGGGAGGGCCCCAAGCCCACCCACGTCTGCGCCACCGAGTCCGACATGGACGGCGCGCTCACCATGCAGCTGCTCAAGGGCCTGTCCGGCACGCCGGTGCTCTTCGCCGACGTCCGGCACTACCACGCCGACCGCGACATCTGGGACCTGTGCAACTCCGGGCAGCACGCCACCTGGTTCGCCGCGCGCAGTGCGGACCCGGCGGAGAACCTGCGCTCGGTGCACTTCTATCCCGAGATCTTCTACTTCCCCGCAGGCGGCGCCTCGGTGTCGTTCTTCGCCGCCCCCGGGCGCGCCACCTTCGCCCGGCTGACCCGGATCGGCGGCCGGTACCGGATGCACGTCGCCCGCGGTGCCTTCGAGTCCTACGACGACGCGACCAACGACGCGCTGGCCCGGCAGTCGACGCCGCAGTGGCCGCACGCGTTCACCCGGCTGGAGGTCGAGGCCGAGGAGTTCTTGTCCAGCTTCGGCGCCAATCACATCCATGCCGTGCCCGGCGAGCACGTCGCCGAGCTCCGCACGGTCTGCCGCATGCTCGACATCGAGTGGGCCGGGCTGGGCGCGGCTCAACAGGGTGCGGCTGGATGAGCTCGTTGCTGCTCGGTGTCGACATCGGCACCTCCAGTTCCAAGGGGGTGCTGGTCCGTGACGACGGCACCGTCGTTGCGACGGCGACCCGGACCCACGGCGTGTCGATGCCGCACCCCGGCTGGGTCGAGCACGACGCGCAAGCAGTGTGGTGGGCGGACTTCGCGGCGATCAGCCACCAGTTGACGGCCACAGCGAGTGAACCGATCTCCGCGGTCGGTGTCAGCGGTATCGGCCCCTGCGTGCTCGCGGTGGACAGTCTGGACCAGTCCCTCCGGCCGGCGATCCTCTACGGCGTCGACACCCGCGCCCGCCTCGAGATCGAGGACCTGACCAAGACGCTGGGCGCAGCGACCATCCTGGAGCGCTGCGGGTCGGTGCTCACCTCCCAAGCGGTCGGACCCAAGCTGGCGTGGCTGCGCGCGAACGAACCCGACACCTGGGCAGCGACCCGGCGCTTCCTGATGGCCAGCAGTTTTGTCGTGCACCGGCTCACCGGCAGCTATGTGCTCGACCATCACTCCGCGAGCCAGTGCACCCCGATGTACGACCCGGTGGAACACCGCTGGATCGCGGAGTGGACCGAGCTCATCGCCCCCGGGCTTGAGCTGCCGCAGCTGTGCTGGCCCGCGGAGGTGGTCGGCGAGGTCCACTCCGCCGCCGCCGCACAGACCGGCATCCCGGCGGGCACGCCGGTGGTGGCGGGCACCATCGACGCCTGGGCGGAGGCCACCAGCGTCGGCGTCACCGCACCCGGTGATGTCATGCTGATGTACGGGACGACCATGTTCCTGGTCGAAGTGCTCGACCAAACGCGCCGCAGCCCCGATCTGTGGGGCACCGTGGGCACCTTCCCCGGCACCCACAATTTCGCCGCCGGGATGGCGACCTCGGGCGCGATCACCGACTGGATCCGCAAGCTGACCGGGGAATCCTCGTTCGATCAGCTCGTCGCGGAGGCCCAGCAGTCCCCGCCCGGGTCCCACGGCCTGGTCATGTTGCCTTATTTCGCCGGCGAGCGGACGCCGCTGTTCGACCCGGATGCCCGCGGCGTGCTGATCGGGCTGACCCTGCGGCACCACCGCGGGGACCTCTACCGGGCCGCTCTGGAGGCCACCGCCTACGGGGTACGGCACAACCTGGAAGCGATGCGGGAGGCCGGCGGGCAGGGCCAGCGGCTCGTCGCGGTGGGCGGCGGGACCAAGGGCGGGCTGTGGACCCAGATCGTCTCCGACGTGCTGAACGCCCCGCAGCAGCTGCCCCAGCAGACGATCGGTGCCTGCCTGGGCGACGCACTGCTCGCTGCCATCGGGATCGGCCTGTCACCGGACATAGCCCAGTGGAATCCCATCGCGTCCACCGTCGAGCCGCGTCCGGAGCCAGTGGCGGCCTACGAGCGTTATTACGCCCTCTACCGGGAGCTGTACCCCAACACCAGAGATATCGCGCATGCCCTCGCCCGAGAGCAGCACGTTAACCACCCGCCAGAGATAGCCAGCACACAGCCATAGATCCCTCATCGCATCGGAGGTAGCTGATGGTCGCGTCCACGTTCCAGCCCCAGGTGAGCACGCGCCGCGTGTACGCCCTGGGCGCGCTGGCGGCAGTGCTGTTCGGTTACGACATGGCCATCATCGGGGCGGCGCTGCTGTTCATCAAGAACGATCTGCCGATCACCGACTGGTGGACAGGTGCTGTGGCCAGCGCCGTGATGCTGGGGGCGATGGTAGGGGCACTGGGCAGCGGTCCGCTGGCCGATCGCCAAGGAAGGCAGCGGCTACTGCTGGTAGCGGCGGTGGTGTTCGCCTTCGGCGCCGCGGGTACTGGCCTCGCCACGAGCCTCGCCATGCTGGTGGCGTTCCGCTTCATCCTCGGGTTGGCCGTCGGGATCGCGTCGGTGGTGGTGCCCCTCTACCTGGCCGAGATGGCACCCGCCAGAGAGCGCGGTGTGATCACCTCCCTGAACCAGTACATGATCATCGTGGGGGTGGCCCTGGCCTCAGCCGTCGGCTTCGGGCTGGCCTTCGCGAGTTCGTGGCGATGGATGCTGCTCATCGGCGTGATCCCAGCGATCGTGCTCATCGTCGGGCTGCTCGGCATGCCCGACACCCCCCGGTCGCTGGTGCGACGTGGGCTCCCCGACCAGGGACGCGCCGTCCTGGTCGGTCTGCGCGGCGACCCCGTACAGGCCGACCGTGAACTGACCGAGATCGTGGAACTCGAACGGCTGCAGCGCACCGCGCACACCCGCTTGTCCTCCCCCTGGGTGCGCCGGCTGCTGCTGCTGGGTGCTGGGCTAGCGGTGTTCCAGCAGATCACCGGGATCAACGCGATCGTGTACTACCAGCCGACGGTACTCACCGGCTTGGGGATGTCCGATCAGGCCGCACTGCTGTTCGGATTTGTCAACGGGCTGGTGAACATCGTGACCATCGCCCTCGTCGTCCGGTCGAAGGTCATCGACCGGCGCGGCCGCAAGCCCATCTTGCTGGCTGGCCTGGTGGGCATGTCGGTCAGCCTGCTCGCCCTGGGTGTCGCGGCACTGGTCCTCCCGGTCAACTCGACCGCGCTGTTCGTCATCGCGGTGGCCGCGATCGTGGCATTCACCAACACCTTCTCCGCCACCTGGGGCCCGGTGCTGTGGGTGCAGCTGGCCGAGATCTTCCCGCTCGCCATCCGCGGCTCGGCGATGGCCATCGCCACCCTGTTCAACTGGCTGGCTGCCTTCATGGTGACCCTGACCTTCCCCGCCCTCGCCGCGCTTGCCGGTGTGGGCACCATGTTCATCGCCTACGCCGTCGCCGGCGTGGTGATCTTCCCGATCGTGTGGTGGATGGTGCCGGAAACCAAGGAGCGCAGCCTGGAATCCCTGGAAGCGGAATTCCGCCACGGCACCCGGTCCGGGATGACCGAGCCCTCCACGGCTGCGGGCCCGGCATGACCGTCAACTACGGTCCGTACGGGTCGAGCCTGCGGGATCTACCACGGCTGCGCAGCACCCGGCGGCGCCGCGCGTCCAGCTGGGACCGCACCGGCGGTAACGACGACCGCCTCACCCTGAAACCCGGCCATACCGCGACCCTCGCCGAAATCGCGGGAGCGGGCAGCATCAACCACATCTGGGTGACCGTCGCCAACGAACGGATGCTCCGCGATCCATGGATGCGGGAACCCGATTACCTGCGCCGCCTCGTGCTCAGCGCCTACTGGGACGGCGAGGAGCACCCCAGCATCGCCGTCCCGCTGGGTGATTTCTTCGGAGTCGGGCACGGCCGGACCACGAATTTCGTGTCCGCCCCACTGCAGATGAGCCCCGAGGACGGCAAGGGGTTCAACTGCTTTTTCCACATGCCGTTCGGCGCTGGCGCCCGGTTGGAGATCACCAGCGAGCTGACCGACGAGACGGTGTTCTTCTACTACTACATCGACTACGAGGAACTCGACGAGCTCGAAGACGGCATCGGGCGTTTCCACGCCCAATGGCGGCGTGGCAACCCATGCCCGGGAATCCCGCAGGGATCTGAGAGCAACGCCGATTTCTTACTCAGCGGGGAAAATCTCGACGGGAAGACCAATTACACCATCCTGGAGGCGACCGGCCGTGGCCACTACGTCGGTTGCGTGCTGAACATCCACAACCTTCGCGACACCAATGAGTGGAACTGGTACGGCGAGGGCGACGACATGATTTTCATCGACGGCCAGGCGTGGCCACCCACCCTCCACGGCACCGGCACCGAGGACTACTTCAATACCGCCTGGTGCCCGACCCAGACCTACCACGCGCCCTATCACGGCATCACCCTGCCCGGCGGCGACAACTGGAGCGGACAGATCAGCCTCTACCGCTTCCACATCGAGGATCCCATGCCATTCGAGCGATCCATCCGGGTCAGCATCGAGCACGGCCACGCGAACAAACGCAGCGACGACTACTCCTCGGTGGCCTACTGGTACCAGGCCGAGCCACACCGGCCATTCGACCTCGACCCTGTCGAACACCGCGCACCCCGATCCCGCTGACCTGCGCTACTCAGTCCTCGCCCGGCCGGCTGCGGAACTCTCCTCGCTTAAGCGGTCTCGGTTGCCTAGAGGCGGTGCGGTGTGCGGGCTCAGTGGTGAGGTCTTCGGTGAATCCGGTGGTGCTGAACAGGCCCAAAACCGCATCCGATGCGTCATGTCCGGCCGCGGTGAGCAGGTCGCGGAGGTGCTCGAGCCGGCGGAGCTCGGCAATGCCGGGCTTGCGGTCGCAGGATTTGGCTTCACCGAGAAACTGTTTACGGGTGCTGCAGCACCCAAGTGCCCCATGAAATCCAAAAAGCAAAAACCAGCAATGCTACATAAATTCCCGAATTGGTTCGTTTTGCTTTGATTTGACTCAACGAAAGTCCCATGAGAAAAATGTACGCGACAACGTCGAGCCAAACCAGGAATTCCTTCACTTCCATGTAGTTCAATCTCGCTGCGTAAATATTGATGAGTCCGAAGAAAATATTCAGTCCGATCGACCACGTCAGCCAAAATTTTCCCCAGTAATCGAGCACGAACTCCGTGTTGAATATCTTCGTCCAGTCGTTCAACACCTTCTTCCCGAACGACTGGTAAAAGAAGCCGATCATCAGGATCGAGCCTGCGAAATTCCACCAGCCGAGGGAAAGTAAGTAGGTGTTCATGTTCCTCGTTTCAAGCGACGCCACACCCCAGCGCCTCAATCTGCACCAGCGCCCGGCGCGGCTGCGAAGACCTTAGCCTGCTGCGCGCCTGCCGGATTGACCCGCGGGCAGCATCACGCAAGACCGCAGCTGTCTGGCTGATCTGTTCGTGCACGATGATCTTGTCGTCCGCGCTGAGATCGGCCCCCGAAACCGTTGGTACTCAGCGCAGGGCGGCGATCGCCTCAACTTCAACCAGCTGGTCCCGGTAGCCCAGGACCGCGACCCCCAGCAGCGTGCTCGGTGCATCGTGATCGCCAAAGTGCCGCCGCACCACTCCCCAAGCGGCGAGCAGGTTCTCACGGCGCTGACTGGCGACATAGACCGTCGTCTTGACAACATCGGGCAGGTCTGCACCCGCAGACTGCAAGGCGACCCGCAGGTTGGTCATGAGCCGCTCCGCGAGACGTCGTGCGCCACCGCGGCGTAGGCGTAGGGAACACTCCTCGCCGACCACACCAGTTCGACCGGGGCTCGTGCTGCGATCACCCGTCCACTCTGGCAGATTCCCCCACCGATCCGGCAAGTGTCCGAGCGAGCCGCTCGCTCTCCGGCTCCCGAGCTCAACAGGAGAGCTTTTTGATCAAGCCACGGCAGCTCTACCGTTGAGCTCGGGAGGAAGAGAGCCGACGGGGAGCTGCAGGCAGATCTGCGGGGCGCAGTTGGTCAACGCTGCGGGTGCCAGGGGCCGGTGATGGCGAACATGGTGCCCGGCACCTGGAGGTTCGCGAAGAGGACTCGCTTGTCGTGGGAGTACACCGGGCCGGTGAACTCGTTGGCGTCGACCTCGT
>JBOHFF010000049.1:0-69297 GCA_050699515.1 Pseudonocardiaceae bacterium | reverse complement strand
AACCAGTGACCTCTACCGTGTCAAGGTAGCGCTCTCCCACTGAGCTAATCGCCCGAGGCGGAGGCGGGAATCGAACCCGCGTACAGGGCTTTGCAGGCCCTTGCCTAAGCCACTCGGCCACTCCGCCGCGCCTCGTCACCGGGGGGTCCCCATCGCCGGTGACGTGAGGTTGTCGCCCCCGACACCCGCCCCTGGGGCGGCCCGGCGTGGTGGGCCGCACAGAGCGGACGACGGGATTCGAACCCGCGACCCTCACCTTGGCAAGGTGATGCGCTACCAGCTGCGCTACGTCCGCATGCTTCGACGGGATGAACCTCGACCCCCGCCCTGCTGCGTGTCAGGACTCTAGCCGACCCGGGAACTCGAGATCAAGCCGGGCCCGGTCTTCAGGGCAGTTCGTTGGCGATCATCTGGTCGAGCGCGTGGTCGACGTTCATCCAGAGGGTTTCGTCACCAGGCAGGACGATGTCGTAGCTGGCGTCGAGGAACTCGGCGAGCCGCTGAGCGCTGGCCTCGAAAACGGCATGGCCGGACGGGGAGTTGAGCTCCACCACGACGATCTCCGGATCGCCCGTGCCGGGCCGGATGCGCACGTCTCCTTCGCCGGCTTGGGCGATCAGGCCGTCGGCGAGGAGGTCGCGGGAGAACACCCACTCCACCCAGCCGGCTCGTCCGGTGCGGAAAGCGGCGACTATGGCGTACGGATCACGGGTGTCGTAACGGAGCGCAACCTGGACGGGCACGGCGGGCGTGCGCGGCGCCAGCAGATCGAAGACCGCCGACGAACGGAGGGTCACGTGGTCGTTACGCATCGTTGTCGCCCCTTTCTGCGCCTTCGGATCTGAAACGATTGACTCTGACGGCTGTGACGCCGAAACGTGCGAGCTACGCCCGGATGCCTAAGGCAGACCACCCGGACGGGGCAGAAGCGATTACCCAAGTAGCAGGATCGTTGCTCGCCGTGCCTGCTTGCGGCCGTCTGCGGGAATACTCTGAGGGAACTAACCTGAACCGTCAGGTGGTGTCCGGCGTAGGTTCGACGTGAGGATCGCTCTGGTGGCCGACGAGGCTCGATCAAGTGCCCCCCGGCCGGACCGATGGCAGGGCAGGCCAGGGCCGGTCACACCGGCTCCCAGCCTGGCCGAGGGACCTTCCGACGCCGAGCTCGTGCAACGACTCCGGCAGGCCGACGGGGCGGCGCTGTCTCAGCTCTATCAGCGTTTCGGCCGGCCCTGCTACTCGCTGGCGCGCCGGATCTGCGCCGACGAGGGGCTGGCCGAGGATGTGGTGCAAGAGGTGTTCCTTACCCTGTGGCGGGACCCGACCCGGTTCGATCCGTCGCGGGGCGGTTTCGCCACCTGGTTGCTCACGCTGATCCACCACAAGGCGGTGGACGCGGTACGACGGGAGAGCACCATCCGCCGCCGCATGGTCGCGGCACCGGAGGCGGGGGAGGATTGGTCGCCGACACCGGTACCGGGTGCCGACCAGGCTGCGCTGGCCCGAGTGGCAGCCGGCCAAGTGCGAGCGGCGTTGCACCGCCTGCCGCACGAGCAGCGGCAGGTGCTCGCACTGGCCTATTTCGGTGGACACACTCAGCGTGAGATCGCAGTGTTGACCAGTGTCCCGCTGGGCACGGTGAAGTCCCGGATGTTCACTGCTGTGCAGCGGCTGCGCTCGCTGTTGGCCGATCAGTTGGGGCCGGAGACCCTGGTCACCGAGGCTCAGACGGCGAGGGAGGTGAAGAGATGAACGACCAGCGTCAGGTTGCGGACTGCCCGCACGGTGAGTTGGCGGTCGGGTGGGCGCTGCGTTCTCTGGAGCCCGCCGAGGAGTCCCTGGTCGCGGCCCACCTCCCAGACTGCTTGGCCTGCCGATGCCTGGCCTCGCGGACCGAGGAGGTCGGAGCCATGCTGGGCCTGTCCGTCCCGGAGTTGATTCCCAGCGATGGGCTGGAGCAGCGGATACTCAGTGTCACCGGTACCCAGTGGAACTCGTCGGTGGTGCCCCTCGTACCCCCGACGTCGCCGGTACGATCCGCTTCTGTGCCGTCATGGTTTGCGCCTGTGAAGGTGCTCGCTGCCGCCGCAGCCGTCATGGTCGCCGCAGGAGTGGCCCTCGGGGTGTGGGTAGTGCAACTGGATGGCCAGCTCAACCAGGCGCAGCGGCAGGTCAGCGCCATGTCCGAGGCGTTGCAGAGCGCGGCGGACCCGGCAGCGGTCCGGGTACCTCTGGCCACCGAGGACGGCCGCCGGGTGGGCATGGTTCTCGCGAGCGGCGGCCAGGTTGCGGTGTTGCCCACTCGACTACCCAGCAATCGGGTGGCAGATCAAACCTACGTCTTGTGGGGGCTTGCCGGTCAGACCCCCATCGCGTTGGCGGCGTTCGACGTATCAGGTGAGAAGTTCGAGCTTCATGCCGTATCCTCGGCGACGAGCGTGGGGAGTTTCACTGGCTACGCGATCTCTCTGGAGCCGGGCCGGCATGCCCCGGTGGTACCGACTGAGGTCGTAGCGAGCGGACGGGTGACGAGCTGACGGTAGAGCAGAAGTCCCGGGGATCCGGGCAGAGCGTTCACCACGACAACCGGTTTACCCGGTTCAGAGCACGGCTTCGCCGCCGGCCAGCCTTGGATCTTGCGTATCGCATCCTGGTAGCTGTGGTGGGCACCACGGTGATCATCGTGGGTGTCATTGCCATGCCCTACCCGGGTCCGGGCTTGCTGATCCTGTTAGCCGGACTGGCGATCCTGGCTACCGAGTTTCAGCGGGCGCGGCAGGTGCTCCACTGGACCCGCCGTCGCTACGACGACTGGACCGACTGGTTGCGACGTCAACGTCCTCTCGTCCGGCTGTCAGTGATCGCCTTGACCGGCCTGATCGTCCTGGCCACCCTCTGGCTGGTGGACGCCTTCGGCTTGTTCACCGGCTGGATCGGCCTGGACTGGGATTGGGTGCGTTCGCCGCTGGTCTGATCCTGTATGGTGGTCCCTTGCCGCGGCAGCAGGGGGCGATTAGCTCAGCGGGAGAGCGCTTCGTTCACACCGAAGAGGTCACTGGTTCGATCCCAGTATCGCCCACTCTTAAAACCCCAGCTCAGAGGCCTTCGAGCCGATCTTCATGTGATTCGCCGCGGCCGATCGTCAGCAGAGGTCGTCGTTGTCATCGAGCGCCTGCAGGATGCGGTCGTGGTTGTCAGTGCGTCGGGTGTAGAGGTCCAGGGTGGTGGAGGACCGCTCCGGATTCCAGGTCATAACCAGCAGCACTAAAGGAAAAAAAAGAGCCCCGTCGGCGACAGCGGGAGTCCTTTTTATACTTCTTCATTACATGCAGCGCACCGGTATTCATTCAGGATTCCGCCGATTTTTTTAAACTTGGTGCTTTTGTCGCGTTGATGGTCTTCCTTAGATCGCTCTATCCAGGCTTCTTCGAGCGCGGTCGCGGGTCGTTCTGTTCCATTTTTCTGGATAATAATGAAAGGAGTGTCCCAGAAAATGCTCATATCGGTCCTTTCCGGCAGTGCGGCACTGTTGCAACAGATGTGTTCCCAGTGGGAACTGGTATAGCCAGCGGAAGCTGATCGAGTGGAATCCCTCCCAATCGTTCTGTATGACCCTTTGCTTATCGCGACACGGGGGCGCTGATTACAGTGCGCAGCGCGGTCTTGCCGATCGAGCTGAGACGGAGGGCCACACCACGGCGTCATGGCCACATCCTTCCCTCAGGCAACACGCGTATCAAGCGACTTTCACACGTACAAAACTTCCCGCGTTACCGCAGGTGGAGCACGCGATGCCACCCGAACGCCGCAGCTTGGCGAGAGGCGTTCTCAGTGACAATGGATGCTCGGGAGAGCATCGCTGCGATGCTGGTGGACGGGGACAACGGTGGCTCGGCGAACGCGCAGGCGGAAGGACGACTCGCTGATCCCGTTGGCTATCTTCATCGTCGTCGTGCTCTACGGGGTCTACGCCTTTTCGCAGCACGACCTGCTCACGATGGCGCTCTACACGTCAGTCGGTCTCGCGATCCCGACCTGGTTCGTTGCCATGCAGATGCCGAACCGCTGTGGCATGGCCACGGTGAAGGATGGTCATCCGTGCCGGCTTCGGTCATACGGAGTCATCTTCGGTTGTCGGCAGTACCACTTCACCATGAAGGCCAAGGCCAGATTCGGAAGGCGTGAACAGACCTGGCAGGAGCCCCCCGCTCGCGACCGAAGGCGAGAACGCCTAGTTGGTGGACTCGGGGCGCCCGTCGGTACGAGTGGGCCGGTGCAAGTCGAGATCATGGAAAACACGAAGAGTCGTCTCATCTTCTGGTGCACGATGGTGACGACCCTTCTCGCCCTCGTGACGTGGCTCACGTCCCTGTACGTCTGAGGCTCGGGCAGACCTGCATCCCCATCAGCGATCCATTCAAAACGGCTGGCTAGGCGCTGAGAGTCAGACAGAGAGATCCGGCCCCACGGCATCCGCCATTGGGCTATTCGGGTGGAGGTACTACATATCGATACATTGACGGTTTTGTTGGACCATTTGTGGGAGACCAGGACGCGGCGTCCGGCGATGCCGAGGTGTTCGGGTTGGTGGGTTTTGTTCTTGCAGCGTCCCGGCGTCATGGAGTGCTGGGCGCTTTTGGGTTGGATGCCGTAGAGCAGCCATACCGGGCAGCGCGGTGAGCAGGGTGTCACGCGTAGTTGGGTGTGGGGCCCCCGTCGAGCCCGCTATCAGGGTGTGACCCCCAGCCAGGGGAACGTACCAGTCGTGGCCGTATTCGGTGCGCCCGGAGAACACGTGTCGCAAGTCAAGGGCCGCTCCTCGGTTCTCTGCGTGATTACCCGGCCTTGGGTGTACGGGAGCTGTGTATGCTCACTGATCGCTTTGTGTTTCCGGTGGTGGCAGTACGATGACGTCGTTGGTGTCGCAGATCTGACAGATTGCGTTATCGAGCCGTACCGGGAACAGACCCAACCGGGCCAGTGACGTCCCGGCTGTATACGGCAGCACAGTTCCCTTGTGTTTCATCCCGTCTGTGAGTTGTATCCGGGTGCCCGGCGGCAGCGGCGGTCTTGTTTTAGCGATCCTGCCCGCGGCTGGAGTTCTCGTTGTTTTCGCTGGTGTCATATTTCTGTGCCTGTTCGTCGAAGGCCGCTGCGGCGGACTGGAGGGCGGCGACCGTCCACCACGACACGGTGGCAGCGGTCTCGATCACGCGCCAGGCCGCCGCCACCGCCCGGGACGCTGCTGCGGTCGGCGGCCATGCTGGGGCCGGTGGCACCAGCTGGCTGGCGGGCTGGACGGCCTTGCTGACCGTCGCGCGGAACCTGAGTGAATTCGGCGGGACCTGCCACCAGACTCACGCGGCCCGGTGGTGCTGGTCACCACCGCTCGAGGAGCCCATCGGTTTGCTCGGCTGTGAGCGAACCCCGCCAGCGCTGGGTGCTGCCGCGAACCCGGTTGACCGGTAGAGGTAGGACTGGTACTTGAAATCGCCGTTACCAGCGACCCGGGGCTCTGCCGTCAACCCCTCCAGCCCGATCGGACGCATGCCCGGCAAGACCTCACTGGTGCTCGGTACCGGTTGGACATCGGCAATGAAGGTGATCTCGAACGACGCGCGCTTGGCGTTGGTCTCGTCTGGGTCGGTGACAGTGGCTTTCCACTGCCGCTTCCCCGTCACCTGCTCGATTTTTTGGCGAACCGGCTGACCGGCGGCCTTATCCTCGCGTGTCTGGTACTCGTTGTCCGGTGCGACGTCACCAATGAGAACGAGGCCTTGCGGAAACGCGTTGTCAAACGTGATGTCAAATCGATATCCCCTGGGGATCGCCATGGACGTTGCCCTTCTGGCTCGACTGTCGGTGTGGTTGCCGCCCCGGTCTGCGGGCGACACCACAAGATTCGTCCAGGTCAGGTCCGTTCTCGACCTCGCGGTCGTCTCTTCTCCGACTTCTGTCCCTCCTCTGGTCTCGTGCAGTCTCTTGAATGTGATAGTCTCGTCTCGCTCCGCTGCGAAGGAGGTCACCCACCGTTGGACGCCAAGCCCGTCGTGCTGAAGGTGCTACTCCAGCACCGCCATCTGCAAACCCACCGCGTCTTTTGTCGCGAGTACGACAGGGTTGCCGCGAAAGCCGATCCGACTCTGCGGGGTGGTTGGCCGAGCAAAGCACAGTTCTACCGGTGGCTCTCCGGTGAACTGGTCGGACTTCCCTACCCCGACCACTGTCGCATCCTGGAGAGCATGTTCCCGGGCTGGAAGGTTGACCAACTATTCCAGGCTCACGTGGGTGGAATCGATTTTGTACCCGAACCGGCTAAGACGGTGGCAACACCGACTGTCCACGCGACACCGTCAACCGGGCCGGCCGATCAAAATGACGCAGCTATGTCGAGAGTGCTCGACTCCATCGAGCGGGGTCTCGAAGCTCCCGCTAACGGACAAGCCAGCTGGCGGTCGGACCTACTAGCCGAATCTCGCATGGTTTCATCACCCAGCGTCACCTTCCCTCTCGCCGTTGGCGCCTCGGAGTCTAAAGTCGACGAAGCACCAGCGCAGCGCATCGCCCGATTTCTAGTGGCATTATCTAAGCGACTGCGCCTGTCCGATGTAGAGATTGCCCAGTTGGCGAAGCTAGCTGGGCATATTGTCGAACTTGATGTCACCTGCTCCATTGATATTGACGGCGCAGGGTGGTCGACAGTCACTTATTCTCACCAACTCCTCAACCTGACGAGTTGCCCCATCAAGCGTCTGACCCGAGAGCTGTGGTTCGAGACCACGGACGGTCCGCTGACGATCGAGCCCGCACCCAGCAATGACCGGAAGGTGGCGATCCAGCGGACGCACGACATGAACAATCTGTCCAAATTCGCCTGCCACATCTCGCCCGGGATCGCTTCCGGTGAAGTAGTCACAATCTCATATTCCTGTCGCGGAGGACAATTCGTTCACAATCACTACTGGCGGCAGGCTGTTCCGCGGTACACACGCCACCTCACCTTAAACATCCGTCACCGCGGCGTTGACATGCTCCTTAACTGCACTGCTATCGAAGAACAAGCAGACGGTTCCGAGATCTCGGCGACGGAGGATCTCGTCTGCACCGACGACGCTGGCGACGCCCTTATCACCGTGACGCGCAACTACCTCCAACCCAGCCAGGCAGTGACGCTGCGGTGGGAAGTCAGTCGTGCATCTTCGTGACGCCGTTGAAGAGGCAGTGCGGCGCTGGGATGCTCTGGAAAGATCACGCGGCGAAGCTCCTGTGATCGATTTCGACTGCGCACCTCCGCCAGGGAAACTGTGCTCGTTCGACAATCGGTTCGCCGCGCTCGACCAGCTCACGCGACTCCGGACCGAAGCCGACGCACAGCATCAACCAGCGCTGACGACTCACCTCGATGCGCACATCGCTTACCTCGGTGCCCTGATCGGCCAGCAACTGCCCCTTGACGAGTACCTCTTGCTCACCCAGGGTTGCGCCCCTCGCGGTTGGACTCGGGATTACGTCGAGCAACGCGAATGGCTCGCTCAAGATGCCCTCAGATCACTGGATATCTTGTGGGATCAAGACGCCTGGAGCAACCTTCGTTCGGTGAGCGAGCAGCTACCAGCAGACGAGCTGGGTACTGTCATCGCGGACTATGCCGGCAAGTACGAGTCCGTCATTCGGCGGCTCGTCAATAGCGACGCCGACTTCACTCTGACCGTCGAACATACCGAGGTCGACGCATATTGGTCCTATTGGCTCGATGGCGCAGGCCACGACGCACGTCTGCGCATCAACAAGAACAATGCCACCTTCTCGCGTGTTGACGCTTATCGTTTTGCGCTTCACGAGGTACTTGGGCACGCTCTGCAATACTCTAGCCTCACGGCGCAGGCTGAGACCAACACCGTCGAGTGGCCAAGAATTCTCGCCGTCCACTGTCCGCACCAAGTCCTGTTTGAAGGTTTGGCTCAAGTGCTACCATGGATAGCGTCACCCGAAGACGAGATCGTCGTTGCCCGCACGCGAATTGATCACTTCATGAACCTCGTCCGCGGTCAGATCCACATCTCGATCAATAGCGGCGCCACGCCTGCGGACTGTCGTGACATGGTACACCGCCAGGTTCCCTGGTGGACTGACAAGGAGATCGCCCGTGAACTTTACGACCGCAGCAGAAATCCACAGTTCAGGTCCTACCTATGGTCCTATCCCGCAGGAATAGACTGGTTCATCAGACTCGTCGAAGCGGGCGGGACAACGCTCGCGGAGGTGCTTCGTGAAGCCTATAGGCGCCCGCTTACTCCGAGTGAACTCCACGAACTCTGGCCCACCGGACCGGTTATCGGAGGAAACCAGTAGACTTTTCGTCTACGGCACGCTCCTTCTCGACGACGTGGTGAGCGCCCTCATTGATCGCATACCCCACTACCAGGATGCGGTTGCCCCCGGTTGGCGGGTCGTGTGCTTACCGCAGAGGGCTTACCCCGGATTGGTCCCGGGTCAAGGTGAGGCAACTGGCAAAGTGTTCACCGACCTCACGGACACCGAGTGGACCACCTTAGATGCCTTTGAGGACTCTGCCTATACACTCGCTGCTGTGCGGGTGCTGCTTCCTCCCGAATTGGACGCCCTCTCGTACATATGGCCGGACGAACACATCGACGAGCCCTGGCCTGCCACAGATTTCGGTCGCGACGAACTCAGAGACTATCTCGACCGTTGTCGCACTTGGCGACAGCGCTATGAGCGGTGTCGCAGCTAGCTTCCGCGTTCAGCGGTCCATGATAAGACTCGAATTTGATCGACACCGCATTGCCTCCACCCTCGCGGAACCCATCGACGTAGATCGCGCTGGTCACTCTGATCGAAATCGCGCCCAAGCAGATCCGTGAGTGGCGGTCATGCGACAACCCAGGTATCCCGGTTACCCGCCGTCAAAACCACTTCGACTACGCGCCTGTCATCGCGCGCCCGTTCAATCGGCCGATCCGGAGGGCTCCATAACATGCTGGTCCGCAACCGCAAGATACTTAAAATCTAGCAACGATAATCTGATACGATACTTGACATTACGATACAGTAGAGTGCTGTGGACTGCATGGCGAACGAGAACACAGCGGAGATGAGCGACTCGACGGTGACCGATCGGTTCGTGACGTGCGAGATCGAGGGTTGTGACAACCGGATGCTGTACTCGCCGGGTCGGGGCGCGCCGCCGAAGTACTGCGGTAAGACGGTCGATGGTCTGCGGCACACACGGTTGACCGCGTACCGGTTAAGCCGGGGTCAGATAACACTGCCCGTAGGGATGGTGCTGGTGACGCATCGATGCCGTCGGTCGACCGAGAGCAGCAGAGCAGGGTCTCCGGTCAGGACGCCCGACCGGTCACGGCCGCGCGGATGACACTGGAGTTATTGCTCGCCGAGGTGGCCGAGCAGGTTGTCAGGCACGAGCAGCGAATGGCCACGCTGGCTGAGCAGATCACGCACGCCGTGAATACCGCGGCGGACTCAGATGCGGCGGCCGCCGAGGTGTTGGCCGCACATCGGCAGGTCCGCGCTGAGGTCGACATCGCCGAGTCTGAACGTGATCAGGCGATTCTGCGGGCCCGTGAGGCTACCCGCGCCGCGCAGGACTCCGACGAGCGGGCCAGCGCCGCCGAGGTCGCCGCCGAGGAGGCGCTGGCCGATCTGGAGACTGCGCAGCTGGCCCGTGACCAAGCTCTCGCTCAGCGCGACGAGTTGGTCGCCAGCGTGGCCCAGTTGCACGAGGAGCTAGACACAGTCAGGGTGCGGGTCGGGACAGTGCAAGCCGAAAGTGACCGCACCCGCGAACAGCTGAAGACCACGGCCACCACGTTGACCGCAGCCCAGGGGCAGAACGACCAGCTTCGCGAGCAGCTGGCCAGCGCCCGCCAAGAAGTCGCCGACCTAGCCGCTGCGCGGACCGAGCTGGGCTGTCAGCTGACCGCCCAGCGAGAGACGGTCGAGAAGCAGCGCCAGCGGGCCGACGCCGCCGAGCAACAGGCGAACCGCGCTGCCGGGCAAATTGAGTACCTCTCTACTGAGTTGAGCACGGCCCGGAGACACATCGAGCACTGGCAGACCCAAGCCGCCGAATACCACGCCGAACTAGCCGGCGTCCGCTCGGAGCTAGTCGCGGCGCAGGCCGCGACCGAAACCGAGAAATCCCATGGCATCCAGCGCCTGGCCGACCAGCAAGCCCGCTACGAGGAGCTCATCCGTGAACTACGCACGCAGATCGATCAACTCCGCGAGCAAATGGCCACACAGCGGCAGCAGACCATGGCCGCCACCTTCGCCGAGCAGGAGCCGCGGACTGGCCAGCGAGCCGGTAAGGAGAAACGGCTTAGCTGATCACGGCAACGCTGAGGTGCGTCACTGTCAAGCGTCAGGCGAGACTACACAGAGTGTCCTGGTTGCCCGCGTCCTACCGTTACGTGCATTGCGCTGCGTGTGTTGCCGAATTGCCCTCTATGGGATCAAGGCCTCCTCTGGCGGCGCGGACGTGGCCAGCTCGGTCGGCCTGCTCGCGTGCCCGCTGGGCCGATCCCGCGTGCTGCGCGCGGCCTGACGGCCGTGCTCGCGCGGGCCAGCCCAGCGTGCCTGGTGGTGGCCAGCAACGAGTATGGCAGCGCTGTGAGGACAGCAAGTGTCGCAACATCTGCTTGCAGCTCAGGTCCCGCTGTTGGTCGAGGCGTCTTTCCCTCGATGCTGTGGCTGGTTCCCGAATGAGTTAGTGGCAGCGGGGCGCCGTTGGGGGCTCATCTTCTTGTAGTCGGTGCAGACTAGTGCGTAAAGCGCATAGGATTTCTGATACGTCGGACCCGGTGGCTACCTGAAGGTCTTTGAAGTTTCGTATCGCCTCCAGGATATCTGCTATGCGAGCGTCTTGTTCGAGGCTCTCGCGGACCTGCTCCTGGGCCTCATCTCGCGCACCAAGCGCCATCAGGTAAACGGCGACGTCGAATCGTCGCTGTCCGTCTCCCTGGCTTGTGAGTATCTGCTCACGTTTGACGTCGAGAGCACGTTGTAATTGCTGCCGGGCATCGTGGGCGCAGTCTCGAGCGAGGCTGACGAGCGCCATCTGGTAGTAAGCCCAGCCACTCTCACTCTCATCTAGGACGATGGCCAGTCTGAGACTTTCCAATGCCTCCTCATATCGGCCCATCAACCGGTAAGTCACACCCCGATTGACGAGCGTGACGAGCGCCAGCTCATCCTTAGGGTCCAGGTCGATGGCCTGGTTGAGGTCGGCCAGTGCGTCCTCATATCGACCCATCAACCGATAAGTCACACCCCGGTTGGCGATCGCCCACCGGACTTTGGGGTCCAGCCTGATGGCCAAACTGAGATCTACCAATGCCTCCTCATATCGACCCATCAACCGGTAAGTCACACCCCGGTTGGCGATCGCCCACCAGTCTTTGGGGTCCAGCCTGATGGCCAAACTGAGATCTACCAGTGCCTCCTCATACCGACCCATCTCTTGGTAGGCCAGACCCCGCATGATGATCGCCAACTGGTATTTGGGGTTCAGCTTGATAGCCAGAATCAGATCTGCCAGTCCCTCCCCATACCGATCCATCAGAAAGTACGTCATACCCCGGTTGAAAAACGCCCACTCAGACGCGGGGTTCAGTTCAATGACTCGGATGAAATCCGTCAACGCTTCCTCATGCCGACCCATCGCCTGATAGGCCATGCCCCGACTAGCGATCACCGCCTCAAACGTCGAGCCTAGGCTGATGGCTCGGGTGAAATCTGTTACGGCCTCCTCGTACCGATCCATCAGAAGATTGGTCTTACCCCTGTTGACGAACGCCCACTGGTATTCAGGGTTCAGGCCGATGGCTCGGGTGAAATCCGCTACGGCTTCCTCGTAACGGTCTAGTTTTTCGTAAATCACGCCTCGTTCGTCATACGCAATGCTTCGGTGGTGGTCATCCAGCGTGGTGTCTGCCGCCAGATCGGACAGTATGCACAGTTGGCTATCAGTATCCTGGGCACACCACTGTGACAGTCGTTCACCGCAAGTCACGACGGTGTTTGCCTTGGTGTCTCTGCCGGCTTGTTCGATCATCTGGGTCCATCGTGGAACCGATGCCTCATGCCACGCCAGAGCATCAATCAGACCGGCTTTGGCGGCAGGCAAAGCGCTAGCGGTGTGTGCGCACAGCCGGTGGTAGTGCTCCTCAAGAGCAAGGTTCTGCCAGCGATCGTCTCTCCACGCATCTCGCCCTGATAGCCCCAGCGCGTCGCGCAGGGATTGGTAATGATCAGCCAGGGTGGTGTGGCGCTGCTGCCATTCACCGGGAGCGCCCCGTCGGAGGACCCGCAGCATGCGGGTCCTGACGATGTCGTGGTACTGGAAACCCTCGGTATGCTCGGCCACGAACGAGAGGTGGCATAGCCAGGCGAAATCCTCACTTGGTGCCGGCGAGCCAGTAGCGACAGCGAAGATCTCCTGATCCAGGCGGCGGGGCAGCGCTGCGTGCTGGGCAGCCATCCTGCGCTGCGGGTCGGGCTCCCATTTCAAGAATCGTTCCACCGTGCTGCCACTGGGATCACCCACCGCACTGGCATCCTGTGGGCGAGCCTGCGCCAGCGTCGCCACATCCAGCGGGAGTCGTCCGGACTGGTCCAGGATCGCCTCGACCACAGTCTCATCGGTCACCCCCCGATCTGATAGCAGCTGGCGGGCCTCGGCATCGGTGAACACCTCTAGTCCCAGATCAGCGCGGAAACCCAGATACTCACCCCATCTGTTAACCTCCAGCGGGCGCTGGCCGCTGATCGTGAGAATGAGATTGCCGGGAAGGTTTCCGTGGCGCCCGGCGAGCAGATTCAGCAACCACCCCTCCAAATAGCTGCTGGTCCGTTCGTAGGTATCGAAGAACAACGCGACCGGGCACCGCCCCGCTACGGCGGCTATCTCCGCTAAGAACACCGGGGTCAACGCTTCCACCGGTGCCATCAGGCGCCGCACCTCACTGTGGTTGCGGAACTTCCGAGTCAGAAAAACTCGCAGCCGGTCAACCTGCGACGCCACCACATCAGGGTTCACCTCCTCAGCCACCGCCCCGACGAACGGGACATCCCCAGCTGCTCGAAGACCAATCCGCACCGCTGACTGAGTCAATAATGACGACAATTTCTCAGGGGCTCCGGGATCACCATCCAGCTCGCTGCGGCGCTGCCAATAGGCACTCAGCTGCTTACGAAACTCCTTACAGCGCACCCCCTGCCGTTCCAGGTCATCGACGATCGCCTCCATCGTCTCCAGAACATCGTAGCGATCCTCGTTCACACACGCGGTCACGTAACCATGCTCACGCGCGAGGCGAACCAACTGATGCAACAAATAGGTCTTACCGACCCCCGCGTCACCATGCACGCTGAACAAAAACCGTCGACGGGGATCCTCCACCGGCAATCCCAAGCTCTCTTCGAACGAGTCCAGCTGCGCCCGACGCCCCACAAACCCACCCGCCTGACGACATCGGATCAAATCCTGCAGCGTCAGCGAACGCTTGTCCACAAGATCCCTCCCACGCCCCCGACCGTCAACTCCACCCGGCAGCACCCATACCCACGCCACCCGACAACAACATCAACCATCCATCCGCCGCCTCTCGATGCCACCTCAAATCACGACATTACAACCGACAACAAGATCAAATAAGGGAAAACCGGCCGCGACCAACCCACCCGCTCGCCTGGCGCGACTGTCGCCGACAACCATCGTCCGACGGTCGAAGCCCTGGCCAGCGGGGCGCTGAGCAACAAACCATGCCCTCGCCGGGCGGGCGGGTCTCCGGGATGACTGATCACCAGAACGGCTGCGGTAGGGCTGGGTGGGCAGGGTGGGGCATCCCATCGACCTCCCTCAAGGGCTACCACACGCCAGCCCGGGCAGAGCCAGACAACGCACGCGCAGGTTTCGTCGAGGGTTGCCCCCGGGCTGGCGTGTGGTCGGGCTGCGCCAGGTCGACGGGATGCCCCACAGCCCAGCGCGCAAGAGCGATCTCTGGGCCGTCACCGGGCCGTCGGACGTCGAGAAGTAACGAGAAACCTGGAGAAGTAGCGAGTGCGTTCGTCCTGTTAAATCCCGCTGCATAACTCCGTTGACGCAGGTGGCGGAATGTGGGGCGGGCGAGTTGACCTGTAAGCCGGATCCTGGACAATCAGATAATCTTGATTTGTAAAAGCTCTCAGCTAAGCCACCACGATCGGTTGGACACTTTACGGCCACAAAATCCCTCCAGTTAACCTGATGTGACCACAAACAACAAGCGTTTGCAATCGTGAAAACCGCAGGTCATCAGTGCTATCCACGAACAACCACTACTACGGCCCGAGAATCCTTGGTTCTGAGGTTTGAACAACGTAAGTCAACATCTGCGTCTCCGGCGGGCCCGCTCCGCTCGCTGATCGGGCTTGTTTTGGGGGCGGTATGGTTTACGCGTTGATCCCGAGCACGGTGATTGCCACCTCACCGCGGCAGGGATAGACCGGTGCCGGTCGCAGCGGGATCGCCGTCTGGTCGCCGGGTACCCGAAGCTCGATGGCGTAAGGGGCGAGCCAGAGGCGTTCGCAATATTTTGGAGGTCCCCCTAGACCGTTGTTCCACAACGCCGAGAACGACACGTGCTCACCTGGCTGGACGATGTACAGCTTGGGCACGCCCAGTTCCAGCCGGCTGATGTTCTGGTCGCGGGGCGCTGTGTAATCCGGCGGGCAATCTTGTCCGACGTAGCCGTCGGTGCAGATGATGTTCATACCGACCATGGTGAAGTCCACCCAGCCGGTAAGCGTGCAGGTGCTCGACGACCGGTTGGTCAGGCGAATGTCGATGACGAACTCCCACTCCGTGGCAACCGTGGACGGGCGGCCGGCTGAGTCGTTGTCGGCGGAGAGGTC
Source organism: Pseudonocardiaceae bacterium (assembly GCA_050699515.1). Lineage (GTDB taxonomy): Bacteria > Actinomycetota > Actinomycetes > Mycobacteriales > Pseudonocardiaceae. Next base: position 54,360 of record JBOHFF010000049.1, on the reverse strand, counting down.
GTGCGCTCGACATGTAGGCGTCGATGCGGTGGCGGGCGGGTCGTCTGGTGGATCCTGTTAGTCGTAGCTGCGGTGTGGGGTGTACTCACTGGCGTCGGGATGACGGTTTGCGGTGTACTCGCTTGCGTCGGGATGGTCGACGGAGCACCGATGTCCGCTGTCATGTCCGCAGTTCTGTCCGCGCTGCAGGCGGACACGCAGACCGCTACCAGCGCGGCGACAAGGAAACTCGCCCGAGGTGGCATCGGCTTGGACGATAGCCGCGACACCTTCCGCTGACTGCGCTGATAGCAACGTTCACGCGGCGTTCGTCCCTCGTTTGAAGTGTCGGAGTCGGCTATGACGGCAGTCAGATTCCCAAGCTCGCAACCAAGTAACGCTGTTTCTGGTGACCCCGCAGGTCAAGGCTTTTGACGCCCAGTTACCGCGCCTTCCAAGCTGGCCATGCCGGTCCAATTCCTGTCGTCGTCTCGCAGCTAGGGGTGGCGAGCAGATCAAGATCAGGCCGCCTCCAGGCCGTCGGACGTTGGGCAGGGGTGAGAAGCGGCGAGAACTACTGAGAGGTATTTCGGCTGCTCACCCCGCTTTCCTAGGTAGAACGCCCAAGTCGGCCCTGGCCAGGCGAAAGATCACCCAGATCTACGAAGACACCAACCTAATCCAATGCATGCCAAGCTCGACCAATGTGTGTTGCCCGATGTTCGGCGTGAGTATATAGGCGTCGTGTCGGGTGAGGATGGGTGGGTAAGGTGAGGAGCCTGCTGGTGGGGTCGGCGAGGCATTCGAGTCGGTCCACTCCGCCAGCGCGGCAGGCAGGGTCGACTCAGCTACCGCCGTTGGTCAGGATGGCGGACCATCTCTCCTACCGCTGACGTGAATTCGTGAACCGCCCGACGCGACGCTTTATACGCGGCCTGGAATTCCTCGTCGGTTGCGTCCCAGGTTGCCCACAACCGTTCAATCCCGTTACCCATGGCCCCCCTCTGCTGGTCGAACATCGGAGCCCAGGGCAGGGTCATGAACCGGCCGATCGCCTTCTGGCGATCAACAACATACGTGGAGACCTCAACATCCATCTTGCCGAGCTTCCCGGCGCGCCGCGCATCGTTCACACGAGCGCCCTCCTCCAGGAACGAAGTCGCGTAGTCGCCGGCTGCTTCCTGGAACCGGGTGAGCCAGTGTCGTCGATCCTCTGCCCGCCGTGCCAGGTACTGGCCGGCCAACACGAGCAGCCCACCGACGATCGAGCTGACCAGCGACAACACGGCGGTTCCCATCTCAAGACCTCACGCCTGTTCGACGACTCGACGCCGCGTGCCAGACAGAGTCCTGGTTGACGCGCCGAGCACCACAAGCCGCCACTTCAACACGCCCCCGTGCACAGTAGCCGTCCACCGCAACCAAGATCCCGTGCTGACCCAGCAGCTGCTACTGTACAGTACGTCCGTTTATTCTCCACAACCGTAGTATCTGCTGCGTCTATTTCATGCAGACCATACACCAAGTCGTTAATACGTCGGTCGATAGATGTCGCATGCTGAAGCAACGTTACTCGATCGGATTGAATTCTGGCGCTAAGCAGCTTCAACTGCACAGCGATCTGTCTATCCACTAACTTGGCAATCTTATCTCGCATGGCGCGGTCACTCGGTGAGGGCTTGCCATGATCGTCATCAGCTAGCCGTCAGCGGGAGCGACACGATTAATCAACACGCGCCGGTACATACTGACACGTAGCCGCAGCTCAGCGGCATGCAACGACACTCATCAACAAGCGGACGCACGGCGAATCAGCGTTCACACCGAAGAGGTCACTGGTTCGATCCCAGTATCGCCCACCCAGGTCAGACCCGGTTTTCCCTCCAAAAAGATGATCTACCGGAAGGTCGAAAGAGCCAAACTAAGAGCCAAACGTCGCGGACGCCAGCGGACGGGTGGAAGATCGATGGGGACGGGGTGCCGCGCATGCCTGTACGGATACCTGATCGCAGGAGAGCTACGAAGGGGAGCCGGGTCCACACGTTGACAGGGCAAGCGGCTTACCTCTGCGAGAAGATCTTGCCCATCACTTCGGCGTCCTTAGTGAGCACTGGGCGTAGCTCATGGCGATACACGGCTTCAGTCACTGCTGTCCCGGCATGGCCAACCAGCCGCGAGATCTCTTCGATCGACACTCCATGAGCCGAGGGAACAGCTCCCCGGCCGCGACTACCGACCAACCTGTTAAAAGGGAAACACATCGCCGGCTTCACCAGCGTCGCGCGAAAGACGTAAACATTAGCGATTACGCTCAACTCCACCGGCGTCACATCGCGAGACACAAGTCGCGCGAAGCAGACCCGAGGACGGCAGTGTCACCCATCATTTGGAGCAAACGTGTCACCCCTCAATTGGAGTCAGACAAAACGGGCTGATAAGGGTTGGTGAGAACTTTCCTTCCTCAGGTCAAGTGCGGCCTTCGGCCGCCGCCGCTGGTCGCCGGGCCGGTCCGGTACTCGCTCCGCTGCGGGCGGCCGGCCCGGCGGCGGCGCACGACAAGGCCCGATGACTGAGAACGAGAGTTCTCAGGTCACCGGGCCCGTGCAGTCTGATCATGGTGTTGTCGTGCGTCCGGGCCGGCCTTCTCCGCGACCGATCCTCGTCACGGTCGATCACCCCCGGTCAAGGCCGCTGACGCGTCCCAGGATCACGCTGCGCGTGAGCCTGGACCGGTGGCGCTCGCCCGTCAGGATTGGCCACTACGAAGGCAATCCCTCAGAATGATCCTCCGAGTTATCCGGTGGGGTGATCAGCGCCAGATACGCATGCTCCGCAGTGACCTCAGTCGTGCACGCCGCGCCGAGGAGCGCATGAGCCAACCGGTCTCCGCCGTTCGGCTCGGATAACCATGACGCCGCCGCGTCAACCAGTGCCAGTCGTTGCAGCGCGGAGAGCCTGGACTCGCGTTCGGCGAGCACCGCCACTGCATCCAGCCGCTGGCGACTCGGCACGGTATGTCCACTTCGCTGGAGGGGCATGGGCGGCTCGGGCTCGCCAAGTACTGATGCGGCCAGATCCAGCGTGCGGGATAGTTCCAGCTCGGTGAGGATCGGTCGAGGTGCCCGGTGGAACACCCGGGAGACCGCTGACCACTCCTCCAACACCCGCGCCACCGAGCGCGCCCGCCACGGTGTCAGGCACACCAGCACCGACGGCGACTCCTCATCACCCAGCGTGAGCGTGTCGCCGTCCAACTCCACGACTTCACCGTTATCCAGAGCCACACGCAGGAGGTCAGGATCGGACTGCATAGGGTTCGCCATTGGGTCTCCACCCTCCACTCCAGGCTGGGGATCAAGGCCGAGGGCAGGTGCTCCAATACCAGCCCTCGGCCACCTACTCAGGGAATCGGCCCCCTGATCTCACTTGCTCGTTCAGCACGACACCAGGTCCCGCAGCTGGTCCGTGCTCATACGCCGCCGCCAGTCTCGGCCAGCGGGTAGTCCGTCGCTGTACAGCGGCCCGGCCATTGCCTGCTGGCTCACCACCACCCAGGCCACCATTCACGCGAACCGCGGCGACCACGCCGCAGGGCGCGATGCCGTCGACCGCGCGTTTAGTACCGTGCAGCCACATGCCCCGAACGCCCCGCATCACCAGCGCTGATCTGCTCTGTGCGCTGCACCGCGCGGGGTGGATCACGAGCCGTCAATCCGGTTCTCACGTGATCCTGGTTCACCCCGAGCGGGCCGGAGCGCGAGTCGTGGTCCCGGTCCACGCAGGCCGGATTCTCAAGCCGAAGACGCTCGCGGCAATCCTCAAGTCCGCAGAGATCGCGGGCGATGAGCTTCAGGGGTTGTTGTAATCTGCTGTCATGAGTGGGATGGCGACCTACACGATCCTGCTCGATCCCGACCCCGAGGACGGTGGCTACACCGTCACGGTGCCCGCCCTGCCTGGGTGCGTTACCGAAGGGGAGACCGTGGTCGAGTGCATCCAGAACGCCGAGGAGGCGATCCGCCTCTATCTTGACGACCTGCACGACTCGGGCGAGCCCGTCCCCGAGGAGAAGGTCGCCCCCCAAACGATCACCGTCACCGTCGCCGCATAGAGACCGCGACTGACGACGGGGCACCGTCCGCCCGAAACTACGCGTTCTGACCCGGTGCTTCCCTCCGCCCAGTACGACACCAGGATTCCCCGCCTGGTCCCCGCAGACGGCGCGTGGGCCGCCTCCACTGGCGGTGGTCCATAGCTGTATAGCAGCGAAGTACAGCAACCGTGGCGCCCTCACCGGGCCGCCGCCAGGATCGCCTGCGCTACCTCGACGGCTTCGGCGCGGGTGAGCACTGTCGCGGTGGTCATCGTGGCGTCTAGCGTGACTACCACGCGGCGCACCACCTTCCCGTCGATCAGATCAACTTCTCGCCAGAGAATGATCGTCCGGTTACGACCTTCGGGGTCGCGACCGGTCAAGGCGAAGCGGTGAGACTGGTCAGCGGTCATCGGCGCGAGGCCCCGGGATGTCCGCCAACTCAGCGGCCCCGGGCTGCGCGCACCACCGGATCGCCGCGCGCACGCATTCCGGGCAGTACGGGGGGTCCATCTCGTTCTCCGGTGCGCCGATCACCAGCTCACCGCAGACCGCCACAGACGTGCTCCCGCAGCCCTGCCGGAACAGCTCACCAGCAGGTAGCAGGTGAACTGCTCGCCCCAGCACGCTCACCGGCCACCACCGCCATGCCCGCACTCCGGGCACACCTGCTCCGGATCCGGCGGACTCCCTCTCAGCGCGAGACCGCCGGTGACCAGCTGACCCGGGGGCGGCCCCACCACCCTGAGCGTGGGCTTAGGAATGAACAGCGCACCGCAGCGCGCCAGCACTGTGCCGTCCTCGCGCAGGTCCCCGTGGTGGGTGTCGTGATCACTCAAGGACCTCAGGAACCAGCGCAGCGACTGATCAGTAGATATGGTGGTCTCGCCCATGATCGGCAACCTTCACCGACCGACAGTCGCCACCGTCCGCTCCAACGGACACCACCTACAAGGGCTACACGGGTAGACCGGCCCGGTACGCCATCCCCCGCAGCTCTCGGCCGGCCGGGGAGTCGCGGCGTACCCGCCCGAGCAGTCCGGCGAGTACTTCACGGCTGATCGGGTCTCGCAGGAGGTACTGCGGCAGGATCAGCTCAGCGCGGCGGAATGCCATCACCGCATCCTCGCGGCGTAGCCGCAACCGAGCCAATGCCCTACCGTAAGTGATCGAGTTTTGCGCCTGGCGTGTCTGGATCGGATGTGCCGGCCCCTCCTGCAAACTCTCCGCGAGGTGGACCGCCAGCTCGGGGTCACCGGCTTCCAGCACGGTGAGTACCCGCCACTGCCTGACCTCCTGTGGACCGAATCCCAGCCCGTAAGCGTTGCCCTGCCCGGCGCGCTCGGCAAGCTCAGCGGCGTAGTCCAGCGGCGCATCCAGGTCACCGGGTCGAGAGTCCGCCACAGCCAAATATGAGCGGCACAGCGCCAGCACCCCTGAAAGCTGCATCCCCTCGCTGGTGCGCGTCGGGACGCTCACCGAGTCCAGCTCGACCCGCGCGAGATCGATGCCCCCTGCCGTCACCATCACATGCATGCCGCCCCAGACAGCAAGACCTCTCGCTTCGGGAGTGTCGCGGTATTCGGCGACGCGGATGGCCAGCTCGGCTGCCAGTTCACGAAGCTCGATCGCCGCACCAGCGATGCGCAGCCACCCCACGGTGACATGAGAATGCAACAGGACCGCCGAATCGAGCAGCACGGCGACGTCCCGACCTGCCGCGATCGAAGTGTGCAGGTCCCGGATCAGCCCCGGCAGCGAGGCACCAACCTCGCTGCTGCGACCGTGCCAATGCGCCTCCATCATCGCAGTGATCCGGCTCCGCAGGGCCTCCACCGGTAGCACCTGACCACCAGGATGGTTACGGCTGGCTGCCATCAGAGCTAAGAACACGGAATTGACCGCGGAGTCGGTCTGCCCGTTGGCCGGCGCCGGGACCGGCAGCCTCATCAGCTCCGCAGGAGAGATCTCCAGCGCCTCGGCGAGCGCCAGAATCTCCGAGATACTGTCCAGCGCGATTTCTCCACGTTCGATCTGCGACAGCTTCGACTTACCCATCCCGGCCAGCCCGGCGACCACCCGCAGCGACTTGTCCCGCACATTACGGACCATCCGCAGCCGCTGGCCGATCGTCAGCCCCTCGCCAAGATCCACCGAAGCACCACTCCTCACCGGTTCGCCTCACCGATGCCCCCGTGAGCCACCGGGGGCGGAAACCTTGGTGAGGAGGTGACTCCAGGCTACTTGGTAGTCTTTTCTCGCGTGGCTCTGTGGAAGTGATGCAACCGCACTACGTGACCGACCCCCTTACCGGCGCGGAACATGTCCGGCACCGCGAAACGTCCGGCCCGGTCAAGGCGCACCAGCCGTGGATCATCATCAGGTAGTCATGCACCACTGACGGTTACGGTGGAGCGGGGGTGATCGGCGGCGCCGCCCTCCCGGGCATGTCGGGCGCGGGTGATTACCGCCGCGTCGTTGTGCACGGTGTCCAGCTCGAAGCCGCGCCAGTCACAATTAGGGAAGCCCGCCCGCTACGCGGCGCATCCCCTTGCCGCCGGATCTGATGGTCGTGACCGAGTTCGGCGCAGCGCGTTGCCCCTAGGCCTTTGTCTGCGCGTGACGGGAGCGAGCGGCACGGTCTGTCATGCGGGAGCTTGATCCGGACCGTGCCACTCGCTCCCTACCCACCCGACCGGGCGCGTACTTAGCCGGGCGTGGGGTGTATCGAGTATCTGTGACCCATCGTTACCAAGTGGTTACTGCTCGTGTCACTTCAGCTGGTCAGGCAATGCCTGTGGCCGCGTTCATCCCGGGTACGATCCGGCAAGTTTGACGAATGATCGATTCCACCACCGGCTACACCTGCGTGGTCGCTCAGGCTCTCAAGTCCATCACCGCGGAAACATAGTTAATTGGCGCATGGTCTGCCAGTGCGCGCGCCGGCACGTTGTTCTTGACTACAGCATATTTGTCGTACGCCCAAGAAGCCTCGCGTTGATCATCTTCAATCGTTTTCTCCGGCGGCGAAGGCTCTATCGCTCCGTGTCGATCGATGTAGTGAAGAACGCCGACGTGTTCATATCCCACTTCAAATCCCAGGAACTCCGTCGGTGGAATCTTGGCGACCAGATCGCAGCAGTCGACGTAGCGTGCGTGGTTGACGCCTTGCATACTGGTGGCAAAGTTCCTGTCGCCGACGCGCGGCGATCCGAACGTATACAGGTAATCTGGGTTATGCAGTGCTGCGGCGAGCGTGGCGAGCGCGCCGCCGAGGCTGTGTCCAGTGAAGAGAGGGCGTGCGCCGGCTGGAACGAGGCTATGGCGGTCTCTCACTTCAGGAAAGCGCGCGAACTCATCGCGAAACCCGTCGTGCACCTCTCCTGCGCCGTCCCATCTGACCTTCCAGAACCGCGCGTCGGTGAATAGGTCCGTGGGATCGTCCGCCTCGGTGCCGCGAAACGCGGCGACTGCAATTGGGTTAAGACTGTCGTTCGATGTCGCGACAAACATCTGCATTCCTGGCTCGTTATAGCCGATCGTACTTACCAGTGTAAAATTGACGCGTTCGAGGTAGGCCTTGAGTCGCTCGTCATCTTTCACGTATACTAGCCGTGACATTTCAGCGCACAACGCTGCGTCGGACAAAATCGGGCCAAACCTGAAGAAATCATCAGATTTTCCCGGGGACAACAAGGATCGATATGACCGATCGTAGGGAATTTTAGACATCACAGTTCTCCTTTCCGATCCTAATGTGACTCATCGCGGCTGATCGTCAGCGAATCGGCTGATGGGCTGGTCGGCGGTGTCTCCTCGATGGCGCCGGGGAGCCGGATGCTTCGCAGGGAATGAACGCGATCAGCCGGTTCTGGACTGCTGACCGAAGTACCGCCGAAGTGGGGCGGTGCGCTTTGGCGACGGTCGCCCGAGTTCATCTCTCGGCCCCCCCGATCATGTCGACCGCCACCCGCCTTCCGCGGGGGAAGTCGACATCGATCTGCTGTCTGACCGTCCATCCGCACTGCCAGCCGGCCGGTGAACAGCCAGCGCGCCTGCCGCGCTGAGCGGGCGGCCGTGGTCACTGTTGCGGAACCGGCTGGAGGTGTCCGCCCAGGGTGGTGGTGAGGGCGGAGATTGGTGGGGCGAAGAAGTAGCCGCCGCCGGTGGGGACCACCCAGTCGCGCTCGATGGTGATGCGCACGGTCGATCCGTCCGCTCCTGGCACGTCGATGTAGCGCTCGCGGTTGCCGCGGCTGTCGCGTTGGCCGATCACGGGGTCGTGCCCACCGTCGTTCGGCTGGTTCGGCCGGTTCGACCAGCGTCGGGTGAGGAACTCGAACTGGTCCTCGATGGTCGCGCCGTAGCAGAGGAACATCAGCCCGCGGTCGGCGTCGGGATCCGGGTAGGCCGCGCCGAGGTACGGCTCGCCGTAGGCGATCCCGCGACGCAGGATCATCCGGAGCATGCTGTCGTGCGGCTTGCCCAGCTCCGTGGCGGTGTCGCGGGGGTGGGTCTTGCGGATGTGCGCATAATGCGGGCACACCGTACCGAGCATGTCGCCCTGGGCCCGGGGGAAGTTGTCGCCGGGGTAGCCGGGTATCGGGCGCAGCGGCAGCGGCCGGGTGTCGTCGTCGAACAAGAAGTTGTTGTTCGCGAACTCGTCGCCGGCCAGGGCGGGGTCGTCGGCCGTGGTCGCCCGCATGAGCGGGGCCCCGCTGGGCCAGCGCCCGACCATCATCGACGCCAGGTGCTCTGGCGTCCTCCCGGTGCGGGCGGCGGCTGCCGCGGCGAAGTTCCAGAACCCGGGGACGTCCTGCCGCAGGCGGCGGCACACCAGGTAGGAGCCGCGCCGTGCCCACTCGGGGTAGGTTGGCGGCTCCGGTGGCGCCGCGCTGTCGAGCAGGTTCTCCGTGTCCTGCCGGGGCTCGCCGAGCAGGAACTGGCCGGGCCAGACCAGCTGCTGGCCGGGCTTGGCGTACAGCTCCGGTCGGGTGTCGGCGTCCCCGGCGGTCGGCGCAGCGGGGTAGCGCGGGGTGAGGAAGTCGTCGGGAGCCTCGGAGAGCCGGCCGCGGACGCCCGGCTGCGACACTCCGTCCTTGAAGCCGAAGTGCTCGTGACCGGCCAGTGCCCCCGGCAGCGCCGCGGCGCACTGCTCGTAGACCACCTCGAGCCCGGCGAGCCCGTCGCGGATCTCCTCGACCCGGGTCGTCAGGTCGTGCTCGTCATCGGCGGCGACGACCACGAGGACGTCCGCCTCGTTGTCCGGCCCGCCGACGACCCAGTTGTCCCGGTGGCCGGGATGCTCGGCCGACGTGGGGTCACCCAGGTAGGTCGAGCGTGCCGCCAGGCCCTGGCGGAAGCTCTCCTCCCCGAACCGCTTAGCCTCGTCCGCTCCGGCCAGCGTCCTGATGCCGGGATGCGAGAACGCGATGTTGACCCAGGTCGCAGTCAGGTCGGCGGGCGCCCGCACCCCCTCGGCCAGGCGCCGCGCGCGGTACTTGCGCACGAAGCCCAGCGCCTCGTCCATTGACGTGATCAAGGATGAGATCCCGGCGACCCACCGTCGGGCCTGCTCGCGGTCGCAGATGCGCAGGAACAAGAAGTGCTGATGGTCCTTGTTGAACCCCGGGACGATGTTGCCCTGGATGTCGCGCCGGGCCGCCTCGTCATAGACGGGTTCGATCCGGCCGTCGGTAACCTCGCCGAGCTTGCCGCCGAGGTTACCGACATCCACCCCCGTCAGCAGCGCCGGTTCGGCGGCGGCGATGCGCTCCAAGACCGCCTGGGCAGCGGGCTCGGTCACAACGGCCTCCGTGCGACGATTACCGGCAGGGACGAGGTCATGTGCTCGGCCAACTGGCCGCCGTGCAACACGGGCCGGCCGCCAATCAGGATGTCTCCCACCACGAACCCCTCCTCGTAAGGAACCTCGTACTCCAGGCGGAGCACAGCGCCGGGTCGGCCGCGGGTGATGCGCCAGTAGTCGCCGACCGGGGACCCGTCGGGCTTGGTCCAGCCCGTGTCGTCCCAGCCGTCGATGTAGAGCCCGACGGGCTCGTGCACCGTGATGTCGAACCCCGACCGGCCCAACGCCGCGACCTCTCGAATGATGTAGTCGTCGGCGGCGTTGTCATCGAAGACCCGGAACTCGAAGTTGTCCCGGGCTGGCGCGAGGCCCGGGTCGTCGACATTGACGAAGGTCGCGCTGGCGCCGGTCTTCGCCAGGCCAATCGCCTGGTTGAGTTCGTTGATGCCGTTGACGTAGTGCATGATCCCATCGATGGTGGTCCAACGGTTGTGCCGGTCGTAGGTCCCGTCGGCCTTGACGAGCTCGTCCCACTGCACGGCCGGATCCACATGCTGGCGGTAGAGTTCCACCACCCGTTCCTTGTCGACCCCCGCGAGCAGCTCGAAATACTGCGGGGTCTCAGTGCTGAACGCGACCTTCGTGACCTTCCCCGCCGCGTCGCGAGTGGTGTACCACTCGAAGTACTCGAACTGCCGTGGCCGCCACGCCCCCGTCGCGCCGGCATCCTCGGCGTCGGCGAAGCCCTGCGCGCGGTCGTCGCGCCGGTCCACGGTGAGCGTCGCGCGCGGGAAGCCGATCCACGACAGGGCACGAACGGTCATGACGTCGGCGTCGACGAGGACCGGATCGATCCACGGCGAACCCGGGGAATCAGAGACCTCGCCGTTCACGAACCCGTGCCAGGCGTCGTAGAACGACGAGCCCTCTGGCACGTCACGCAGGCCGGCCGGGGTGTCGTACCTGGTTACCAGGGTCATCGCAATGCTCCTCGATCGACGGAGGGCGTTTGAGGCGCCCGCAACTGACGGAAGCGTTACAAATTCACAGCAGACGCTACGCCCCGGCCGCCGCGCCGAGCCTCGCGTCATCGAGCTGTCGTCATACCTCACATCAGATCAGAGGCCGCAGCTGGGGCTCAATGTTGATCTGCGTGGAACCTCACACGGCTGCTGCGCCCCTGCTTCGCTTCGCAAGTGTCTCAGGTCGGGACTGGGTTTATTCGCAAGCGGTACCGTCACCTTCGCGGTCAAGCCCGGAGCGATAACCAGGGTCATCCTTATGTAAAGGCGCGACACCTGCGGCTCGAGCGGCTGCGCAGTTGGCGTAATAAGGCGATCCACCAGTTGATCCGGCGGAAGGGTTTTCGGTCGAATTTTTGGTCGATCTCGTGGGAGGATCCGAATTCGGGGGCGCTGCAGGAGAGGCGGGCGCCGTAACCGGGGCGGGAACTGGCGCCGCTGCGCGGGCTGGGGCGGGTGCTGTTGTTCCCTTGTCGACGACGCGGTGGCTCGTGTTACGGCGATCGCACGGTCAGCGTCTGCGAGGTCTTGGCCTGTGTCGGGTGGCCGTAGCTATTAGGCCTCACCGACCACACCGACACACCGACACGGTGCCTGCGGTGGTGTGATCTCCAGACGACGCCCCGCGCAAGTCGTCAGCGTACGCGACACAACTAGCACGCACGGGCTGGTCCACACCGGCAACGATCATCTCCCTTTCGTGCCCACTACGGGCCTAACGTGGTCAGCGGGATTCGGGGTACCCGGTTCGAGCCCTCGAGCGCTCCGGTGCAGAATAACGGGCGTGAGCGCAAGATCATTTGCGGAGTATCTGTCCGGGATGGGGGAGCCGGCGCTGACCGCGTTGCTCCAAGCCCGTCCCGATGTCCGGGTGCAGCCGGTCCCACGTGGGTTCGATCAGCTTGCGCAGCGACTGAGTGGAGCGGAGTCGTTGGGTGCTGCTTTGCGCTCAATGAACCGGGACACGGTGGGCGTCGTGCAGGCGATCGTCGCGCTGGGTGCATCGGCGACCGTTCCGGGCTTGGTGCAGCTGCTCGGCGCCCCCGAGCGGGCGGTGCGGGAGGGAGTGGCCGAGCTGTGCGGGCGGGGACTGGCCTGGGACAGCTCCGGAACGCTGTGCCTGCCGGAACGGCTGGAGGCCCACTGGCTGGCGGAGATCGGCGGTGGCCGGCCGGTGGCGAAGATCTGCGGATCGGTCCTCGTCGACAACCTGCGGGCGGCGGTCGGTGCCTTCGGTGTGGCGACCGACGATCTGCGCAAGACGGAGCTGGCCGCGCGGCTCTCGGAACTCATGGCGGACCTGCCCCTGCTGATCAAGGTGATCGCCGCGCTGCCGACGTCGGTCAGGGACCAGCTCGGCCAGTACCGGCGTGGTTATTACGACCACTACTCGGGATACGGCCGGTCCACATCTCGTGCCGGTGATCGGGATCCGACCCAACTGCTCATCGCGGCGGGTCTGCTGCTGCCCGTGAACTACGGGCATGAACTACCCAGGGAGGTCGCGGTTGCCGGTTGGCTGGCCGAGCGTGAGTTCACCCTGACCGGACGGCCGGACATCCCGCTTGCCGGTGCCGATGAGACCGCGGTGCGCCGGGCTGCCCAGGCGGCCGCCCAGGAGGCGCTCCGGGGAGTGACCACCCTGCTCGATGAGGCCCGCACAGCACCGATCGCGGCTCTGAAGAAAGGCGGGATCGGGCCTCGGGAGCGGGTCCGGCTGGCCAAGCGGCTGTCGATCCCCGCGGAGGTCCTCGTGCTGTGGATCGACCTGACCTACGCCGCTGGTCTGCTGGGCGCCGTCGAGGACGGGTACGCGCCCACGCAGGACTATGCGGAATGGCGCGCCGCGAAACCGGCCAGGCAGTGGGCCGTGCTGGGCAGCGCCTGGTTTTCGCTCGAGCACGCCCCGACCAGCCGGGAGACCCCGGACGACAAAGAACTTCCACCGCCGTTGCCGCTGGGGTCCGCCGCTGGGCTGATGCGGCGCGCGCTGCTGGCCGCTGCCGGAGGGGGTGCCTCGGGGCGGGCGGTGGGCGAGGAGATCGACTGGTTCTTCCCGCTGCACGCCTACGGTCCTGCGCAACGGGCGCTGAAGGTGGCCGCGGCGCTGCGCGAGGCCGAGCTGCTCGGCGTGGTCGCCTCCGACGTGGTGTCAGCGCTCGGAGAGCATCTGCTGGCCACCGCCGGGACCGAGCCAGGCGACGGGGTGGAGGAGCTGACCACCCGGTGCGCCCCGCTGCTTCCCGAGACGCCGTGCAGCGTGATCTTGCAGTCGGATCTCACCGCGGTGATCTCCGGCCAGCCGAGCGCGGCCGTGTCGCAGCTGCTGAACGATTCGGCCGTGGTCGAAGCACACGGGGCCGCCAGAACCTGGCGGTTCACCCCGGCCAGCGTGCGCGCCGCGCTTGACGCCGGGTGGAGTGCCGAGGATCTGCTCGCCGAGCTGGCCGCCGTCTCGGACCGCCCGGTTCCGCAGCCACTGGAGTACCTGATCACCGATGCGGCTCGCCGGCATGGACAGGTCCGGGTGCGTGGCATGCGCTCCTGTGTCATCGCCGACGAGGTCTTGATCACTGAGATGCTGCACACCCGGTCTCTCGCCAAGCTGCACTTCGGCCGGCTCGCTCCGACCGTGCTGTCCAGCCCCTCTAGCCTCGACGACGTGCTGGCCCGGCTGCGGGAGGCGGGCCTGTCGCCGATGGCTGAGGATGCTCAAGGCACGGTCATCGTGGAAGCCCGCCACGACCACCAGGCGCCGGCCGCCAACCGAACGTTCGTCGCGCAGCCGCGGTCCACGCTGTCCGCCACCGAGCTGGCCCGCAAGCTGACGGCCGATCCGCACGGTGTGACAGGGGGAGCCTCCGCAGACTCGGCGACCTTCGAGCTGCTGGCCCAGCTCAACTGCTACCTCGACGACGCCGAGCTGGAACTCCTGTCCGACGCCGTGGATCACCACAACGACGTGCTCATCACCTACCGCGACAAGAACGGCAGCCGCAGCACCCGGGCGATCCGGCCGCACCAGCTCTACGGCCGCTGGCTCGACTCCTGGTGCCATCTGCGCAACGCGCAGCGCGACTTCACCATCGCCAACATCGAGGCCGTCAGCCCAGCCAGCTGACCGCGCGGCCTCAGAATGGGCGGGGTTCGCTGCGATCAGTTGTTACTTCTGGCAGGTACAGTAACAGGAGCAACATGGGGCACCGATGTCGTTGATGTCGAGGTTGTGGCCCTCGGCCGCGGAAGATCTCTGGGAGGAACCCTAGTAGCTGGCCGAGTGACGCCGATACGCATCGGCGACGTGGAATGTCGCTAAGACACTGAGCCCTTTTTGACTACCGCCCTTTTCGACTACCCAGGTCGTATCTTGGCCAGTGATCGAGGCGATGAGATCATAGTCGTGGTCGTAATGCAACACCTGCACTCCGGCTTCCTCAGCTGCGGCTGCGATCACCTCCGCAGCGAGGGTGGGTGCCCGGTCCAGTCGGTTCCACACGCTGGTATCGAGCAGGTAGGTCAATGCCACGCAGAGCTGCATGTCAGCCCGCCTGGCTCAGCGGAACTTATCGGCGCGGAGATCGGTGGTGAAGGCGGCCCAGGCGGGCAGGGGGAGGGCCAGCACGCTGCCGGTGGGGTTCTTGGAGTCGCGCAGCACGACCACCGGGCCGGCGAAGGCGACCTCGACGCAGTTCGCCATGTTGCTGCTGCGGCTGCTCTTGTGCCAGCGGGCGCCGCTCAGATCCAGCGCAGACATCCCGCGCTCCTTTCCAGTGCTCGTCCGGCCGATGCGGCCCCGCCGGGTCAGCCAAGCTCAGCGGCAATTTGGGCGATCAGCCCGGTCGTTGCAGCGGGTGCAAGGGCTGCCTGCAGAATAGTCCCCAGAGCCAGCCGGTAAGCCGCCAGATCGCCCTCTTCCTCCAGGAACATGTAGGTGTCGTGGTTCTCCAGGTAGACCAGCGCCGGCTCCTCGGCGAACTCCAGGATCACGAACGGCCCGCGCAGCCCGGCATGCGCGCCGGCCGCCAGCGGCACTACTCGGAGCATCACGTGCGGCTGTTCGGCCACGACCAGCAGATGATGTAGTTGGCGGTGCATTACCCCGGGCTCGCCGATCGGGCGGCGCAGCGCGCCCTCGTCGACCACCGCGAAGAACTGCGGGGCGTCAGCCCGGGTCAGCACCGCCTGGCGAGCCATCCGGGCGGCCACCAGGTTGCCTAGCTCGGCCTCGGTGATGGCGGGCGCGATGCCCTGGATGATCGCCCGCGTGTACTCCGCGGTCTGCAGCAGCCCCGGCACGAACAGCGCCTCGTAGTTCTGCACGCGAGTGGCCTTGGCCTCGAAGTCGATCAGGCTGCGCCACAGCTGAGGCAGCCCCGGCTGGCGGGTCCACCAGCCGCGCTCCTCGGAGCGGCGCACCAGGTCGAGCAGCTCATCCCGGGTGGACGCGGGCACCTGGTAGAGCCCCAGCAACGACGCGACGTCCTCGATCTGCAGGCCACTGTTGCCGGTCTCGATCCGGCTGATCTTGCTGGGGGACATGCCCATCCGCTTGGCCACGTCCGCCCCGGACAGGCCAGCTTGCTCACGCAGCTCCCGCAGCGCGGCGGCGACCTGCCGGGAGCGGACCGAGGTGTGCGGGTTACCGGGCATGGTGTGCACTATGCAGTGCGCAAGCCGCTGATCCAATCACCCGATCAGGTCATTGCTTGTAACATTTGCAACGCCCGATGGTCGCCATATGAACCTGGTGGAGTTCGAGAGCAAGCGTATGAGCGAGACCGTGGTCGAGAAGACCTGGGAGGTACCGGCCCACGGCGGCAAGGGGCCGGTCACCGTTACCCTGCTGATGCCCGAGGTGAGGATCACCGACTCGGAGGGCCGGCACATCGCGATCTCACCCGCGCAGGGCGACATCGTCAGCGGCAAGCTGGGGGACATCGCCGGCTGGATGGAGGACGGTGCGGGCGACTGAGCCCTCGCGGGCCGGTGCGGCAGACTGGCGGTACCGCTGTCGAGAGGAGTGTCCGTGAGCCGGCGAGATGTCGATGTTCTGGCGTTCGCCCGGGACCGGGTACTCGACCAGGGATTGGGCCTGACCGAGCAGCAGATCCTTGCGGTGCTGCAGCTGCCTGATGACCGGCTGGCAGAGCTGCTGGCGCTGGCGCACGAGGTGCGGATGCGCTGGTGCGGCCCGGAAGTCGAGGTCGAAGGCATTGTCAGCGTCAAGACTGGCGGCTGTCCTGAGGATTGCCACTTCTGCTCGCAATCCGGCCAGTTCAGCTCACCGGTGCGCGCGGTATGGCTGGACATCCCCGGCCTGGTCGAGGCCGCCAGGCAGACCGTGGCCACCGGGGCGACCGAGTTCTGCATCGTCGCGGCAGTGCGCGGGCCGGACCGGCGGCTGATGTCCCAGGTCAAAGCCGGTATCGAAGCGATCCGGGCCGAGCCGGTCACCGCCAGGATCAATATCGCGTGCTCGCTGGGGATGCTCACCCAGGATCAGGTGAACGAGCTGGCCGGCATCGGTGTGCACCGCTACAACCACAACCTGGAGACCGCTCGCTCGCATTTCCCGGAAGTGGTGACCACGCACACCTGGGAGGAGCGGTACCAGACGCTGCGGATGGTGCGCGATGCCGGGATGGAAGTCTGCTGCGGCGGCATCATCGGCATGGGGGAGACGGTGGCTCAGCGGGCCGAGTTCGCTGCCCAGCTCGCCTCACTGAGCCCTGATGAGGTGCCGATGAACTTCCTGATCCCGCAGCCCGGGACCCCCTATGAGAGCTATGACGTGGTGACGGGTGCCGAAGCGCTCAAGACCGTCGCGGCGTTCCGGTTCGCGCTGCCCCGCACGATCCTGCGCTTCGCGGGGGGTCGTGAGCTGACCCTCGGGGACCTGGGCGCTGAGCAGGGCATACTGGGCGGCATCAACGCGATCATCGTGGGCAACTACCTGACCAACCTCGGCCGGCCCGCGCAGGCCGATCTGGACATGCTCACCGAGCTGAGCATGCCGATCAAGGCGTTGGGTCGGACGCTGTGAGATTCTGCGACGTCTGCGGGCGCCCGTTCGAGGAGGCAAACCATGCGAGCTGCGCCCGCCGCCGCGACCTGGATCCGCCCCGCTACTGCCCGCAGTGCGCGCGCCGGATGGTGGTGCAGGTGATGCCGGCTGGCTGGTCTGCTCGGTGCAGCGTGCACGGCATCCACCCAGGATGAGCGCGACGCAGGTGGAGGTGCCGCCCGAGCCGGCGCGGTCGCAGCGTGCGGCGCTGGACCCGGCCGAGCTGAGGCCCGCGTTGAGCGTGCTGGGCGTGGTGGCGTTGCTGGGCCTGCCGCTGGGCGCGCTGTGGTCCTGGCTCGCGCCGCCCGAGTTCGTCGCGCGCTCACCGAACGCCCTGACACCGGGCGGCGTGCTGCCCTTCGTCGGGCAGAGCGAGCACCGCTTCGACGACATGGCGACCTTCCTGCTGCTCGGCTTGGCCGCTGGGGTGCTCACCGGTGCCGCATTATGGCAGCTCCGGCGGCGGCGTGGGCCGCTGGTGCTGCTCGCCGCGGTGCTCGGCTCGCTGATCGCGGCGTGGCTGGCGATGCGGGTCGGGCTGTGGGTGGTCGCCGCCGGCTATCCCGATTTGGCGAGCACCGGGGCCCCGTTCCCGCGCCCGCCGGTCTTGCAGTCGAGTTGGGTGGTTGTCGGGCAGCCTTTCGGCGTCGCCGTCACCTACTCCATCACCACGGCCTGGAATCGTTGTGAAGGCCTGGGCAGTGGTACTTGAAGCAGTGGTGTCGAGCTTCAGTTGCGGCTGGATTTCACGGCGAACTGATTCAACGGGACCGGCACGGCGCGTAACGCCCGCAGAAACGCCGTCTCCCGGACCAGCAGGGTGCGCACCAGGCGCAGCCGGTCCACCGGGTCGCGGTCCTCCAGCAGGGCCTGCCGGTCCTCCAGGGTCAGCAGGCAGTCCGCAGCGAGCAGGTGCGCCAGCGTGGCAAGGTCGACGTCCTCTCGGGGTTCCTCCCAGTCCCCGTGCTGCCAGGCCACCCAGCAGTACTGGCGGTGAGCCTCCCGCGCTGCTGCGGCCAGCATCGGAAGCAGCATCGACTGCTCAGCGGATGGGTCGTCATCAGGAACCCATTCGATGCTGCCGACCAGGTACGGCGCCGAGGTGCTGTCGACAGCCAGCAGCCGGAACCGTTTCTCGCCATGGGTGACGATGTCGAAGCGGCCATCGGGAAGCCGGCGGGTCTCCCGGAGCACTGCGGTGCAGCCGATGGTGTGCGTCTCTTCCACCGATTCCAGGCCTTGCTTGACCGCGACCACCCCGAAGCTGCGACCCGGTACCGCACCGCTCACCAGATCGACGGTCATCTGGCGGTAACGGGGCTCGAAAATGTGCAGCGGTAATGATGCACCCGGGAGCAGCACAGTGCCCAGCGGGAACAACGGGACAGTCTCTGCCACACGTCAACGTTACGGCCCTATCTGCCGATCCGCTAAACGAATGC
Organism: Pseudonocardiaceae bacterium; assembly: GCA_050699515.1. GTDB lineage: Bacteria > Actinomycetota > Actinomycetes > Mycobacteriales > Pseudonocardiaceae. The sequence goes on along the minus strand of JBOHFF010000049.1, from coordinate 35,951 downwards.
GCTCGTCAGGGTTCTGGTGGTCGTAGTACGGCGAATGGGTCGGTAACCCGTATGTCGCGATCGGCGAAGCGGTACAGCGCCGCCGGGCGGCCTCCGGAGGGTCCCGGCGCGACGGTCCCGCCGGCGGGGATCAGCACCCCGCGGCGGGCCAGCACCCGTTGCAGGTTGGTCGCCGACACCCGGTGGCCCAGCGCAGCCGAGTAGAGCGCACGCAACGCCGAGACCGTGAACTCCGGTGGTGCCAGGGCGAACCCCAGATTGGTGTAGGAGAGCTTGGCGCGCAACCGGTCCCGGGCCCCCCGCACGATCAGGCCGTGGTCGAAAGCGGTGCACAAAGACCCCTCCAGGACTTCCGCCACGGGGTGCCACGCCGTGTCGGGGGGCAACGCGGGATCCGCGATGCAGGGGACCAGCCCGAGGAACGCGGACGCCACGGTGCGCCGGTGCGGCATCCGGTCCGGCTCGCTGAACATGCCGAGCTGCTCCACGTGCGCCACCTCGCGGACATCCACCTTCTCGGCGAGTTGGCGCAGCACCGAGGCCTGCACGTCCTCGCGATCGCCCAGCCGGCCACCCGGCAGCGCCCAGCGCCCGACGTCGGGCTCGATGCCGCGTTGCCACAGCAGAACTTGCAGCTGCCCGTCGCGGACCTGCAGCACAGCAGCGAGAACCTCGTGCACCGCGAGGCCTACGCTGTTATGATTCATGTTTTCGATTGTAAGGCGAAAACTAGGACACGGCCAGCGCGGGCGCTGGTGAAGGAGGCGATATGGCCGCTACCGCCGCAACAGAGCGGACCGGCACCGGCCGCCGAGAGCCGGAGCAGGACCGCGCCTGGCACGCTGAGGTGCGTGCGCTCGCCCGCCGGCGCGACGCGCTGCTGCTGGCCCACAACTACCAGTTACCCGAGATCCAGGACATAGCCGACCACGTCGGGGACTCGCTGGCGCTCTCGCGCATCGCTGCCGACTGCGCGGCGAGCACCATCGTGTTCTGCGGCGTGCACTTCATGGCCGAGACCGCGAAGATCCTCGCACCGGACAAGACGGTGCTCATCCCGGACGCGCGAGCGGGCTGCTCGCTGGCGGAGTCCATCAACGCCGAGCAACTGCGGGACTGGAAGCGCGAACACCCCGGCGCGGCGGTGGTGTCGTATGTGAACACCACCGCCGAGGTCAAGGCCGAGACCGACATCTGCTGCACCTCCTCCAACGCTGTCGAGGTGGTGGACTCGATCCCGGCCGAGCGCCCCGTGTTGTTCCTGCCTGACCAGTTCCTGGGGGCGCACGTGCAGCGCGTCACTGGCCGGCGCAACCTGCACATCTGGGCGGGGGAGTGCCACGTGCACGCTGGGATCAACGGCTCCCAGCTGGCCGCGAAAGCTGCCGCCACCCCCGAGGCCGAGCTCTACATCCACCCGGAATGTGGCTGCGCGACCAGCGCCCTGTATCTGGCCGGCGAGGGCGCGGTCCCCGCCGAGCGGGTACGCATCCTGTCCACCGGAGGCATGCTCGACGCCGCGCGCACGACCGGCGCTCGCGAAGTGCTGGTTGCCACCGAGGTCGGCATGCTCCACCAGCTGCGGCGGGCGGCTCCCGAGGTCGAGTTCCGCGCGGTGAACGACCGGGCCTCCTGCCGCTACATGAAGATGATCACACCAGCGGCACTGTTGCGCTCGCTGCGTGAGGGCACCGACGAGGTGCAGGTGCCTGCTGAGATCGCCGAGCGGGCCCGGGGCGCGGTGCAACGCATGATCGCCATCGGGCGGACGGGTGGCGGCGAGTGACCGCCGACGCACGTGGTCCCGCAGAGGCGGCATGATGACGCGCTGGGAGCTTACCGCCGACCTTGCCGTGGTCGGCACCGGTGTCGCCGGGTTGACCGCCGCCCTGCGCGCCGCCGAGCTGGGCCTGCGGGTAGTGGCCGTGACCAAGACCACGATCGAGGACGGCAACACCCGGTGGGCGCAGGGCGGTGTCGCGGTGGTGCTGCCGGGTACTGGTGACAGCGTGGACGTGCATGTGGCGGACACGCTGACCGCCGGCGCCGGGCTGTGCGACGAGGCAGCCGTCCAGGCGATCCTGGCCGCCGGCCCGGCCGCGGTCAGCGCGTTGCAGGCCCGTGGCGCCACCTTCGACAGCAGCGCTGGGGAGCTGGAGCGGACCCGGGAAGGGGGGCACCGGGCCTTCCGGGTGATCCGGGCCGGCGGGGATGCCACTGGAGCAGAGATCGAGCGGGTGCTGGCCGGCGCGGCCCGCGATGAGGGGGTGCCGCTGCTGGAAGCACAGCCGGTGACCGACGTGCTGTGCGACGAGACCGGCCGGGTGGCCGGGTTGTCGCTGCTCGGGGCCGGAATGCTGAGGACCAGGGCCGTGCTGCTCGCCACCGGTGGCCTCGGCCAGCTCTACGCTGTCAGCACCAACGCCGATGTGGCTACCGGAGACGGGCTGGCGCTGGCGCTGCGGGCCGGGGCGATGACCGCCGATCTGGAGTTCGTGCAGTTCCACCCGACAGCGTTGCACGCCGGGTCCGGCGCTCGGGGCCGGCAGCCGCTGGTCACCGAGGCCATGCGCGGTGAGGGCGCGGTGCTGCTGGACACCACCGGCGCCCCGGTGATGACCGGGGTCCACCCGCTCGGCGGGCTCGCGCCGCGCGACGTGGTGGCCGCCGCGATCACCAGCCGGATGGCTTCGACCGGCACCGACCACGTCCTGCTCGATGCCACCCACCTCGGCGATGCGCTGCTGCGCCGCCGATTCCCGACGGTGTACGCGGCCTGCCGGGTGGCCGGATTGGATCCGGGCCGCACGCCGATCCCGGTGGCCCCGGCCGCGCACTACCAGTGTGGCGGGGTGGTCACCGACATCAGCGGCCGGAGCACGGTGCCCGGTCTCTACGCCGCCGGAGAGCTGGCCCGGACCGGTCTGCACGGCGCGAACCGGCTGGCGTCCAACAGCCTGCTGGAGGGGTTGGTGATGGGTGCCCGGGCCGCGGAGGCGGTGGCCGCCGATCTCGTAGTGTCCCCCCGTCCCGGCCCGCCGCTGCCACCGTGCTCGGCGGGCCCGGTGGCCGATCGCGAGGCGCTGCAGCGCGCCATGAGCACCTACGCCGGCATCGGGCGGGACGCGGGCGGGCTGGCCGCTGCCTCGGCGGTGGTTCGGGACGCCAGCTGGCGGCGGCTGCGGAGCCCGCGCGAGGCCGAGGACGCCGGGCTCACCCTAACCGCCGCCGCGGTCCTCGCCGCCGCGGCGGCACGCACCGAGAGCCGCGGGTGCCACCTCCGCACCGATCACCCCCGCACGGCGCCGCGCTGGCGACGCAGTATCGCTGTGGTGCTCGATGACACCGGAACGCCGGTGCCGGCCGCGTCCGTGCTGGTGGGAGGGGCCGCGTGAGCACCGTCCTCGCCGCTACAGGTTTCGACGGGGGACTGGATCCCGGCGAGGCGCACCGGGTCATCGCCGCCGCGCTAGAGGAAGATCTGCGCTACGGCCCGGACGCCACCACCGCGGCCTGCGTGCGAGCAGGCACCGTGGCGGAAGCGACCATCTCGCCACGCACTCCCGGCACGCTCGCCGGCTTGCCGGTGTTCCTGGGAGTCCTCGACACGGTGCTCGGCCCCGGCGGGTACGAGATCACCGCCCGGCGCCAGGACGCCGACCGGCTTGCCGCCGGGGACATCGCCCTTGCCGTGCGCGCCCCGATCGCCGGCCTGCTCACCGCTGAGCGCACCGCGCTCAACCTGCTGTGCCACCTGTCCGGGGTGGCCACCACCACGGCGGCCTGGGTCGATGCCGTGGCCGGCACCGGCGCGTCGATCCGCGACACCCGCAAGACGCTGCCCGGGTTGCGCATCCTGCAGAAGTACGCGGTGCGTTGCGGTGGGGGGGTCAACCACCGGATGGGACTCGGCGACGCAGTGCTGATCAAAGACAATCACGTGATCGCTGCCGGCTCCGTGACCGCGGCCATCGCGGCCGTCCGGGCGGTGGCCCCGCAGTCGCTCTGGGAGGTGGAGGTCGGAACCCTGGACGAGCTGGACGAGGCACTGGCCGCCGGGGCACCGCTGGTGCTGCTGGACAACATGACGGTCGCGCAGTGCGCCGAGGCGGTTCACCGCGCTGCTGGCTCAGGCACCCAACTGGAGGCCTCCGGTGGGCTGACACTGGATGGCGCCCGGGCCTACGCCGAGACCGGGGTGCGTTACCTGGCGGTCGGCTGCCTCACCCACTCAGCGCCAGCCCTGGATCTCGGCCTGGATATGGGCTCCACACCGGTGACTTTCGGGTCTGGTGGTGGTCGACACTGACGACCACCACAGTGGGCGTGGTGGTACGAGCTGTGGGAGGGCCAGTGGGCACCGGCGGCACGGCGATCGTCCTCGGCGGGGGCGGTGCGCTCGGCGCTGTCCAGGTCGGAATGTTGAGAGCCTTGGTCGAGGTCGGAGTGCGACCCGACCTGGTGGTCGGCACGTCGGTCGGAGCGCTCAACGGAGCGGTGCTCGCCGCCCTGCCGCTCGAGGAGGTCGTCGACCGGCTTGACGCGCTGTGGCGCTCGCCCGACATCCTGTCCTTGTTTGCCGCGGGGACCGTCCGGCGGCTGCGCGAGATCGCCCGTAGCGGGGTGGCCGCGCACCCATCGGCTCCCCTGCGCCGGGCGGTGACCGGTGTATTGGGCGACCGGCGCATCGAGAACCTGCCCGTGCGCTTCACTTGCTGCGCCGCGAGCATCGAGGATGCCGCAGAGCGCTGGTTCGACCGCGGTCCCGCCGTCGACGCTGTACTGGCCTCGGCCGCGGTGCCGGGGATACTGCCGCCCGTGGTCGTCGACGGCCGGCACTACCTGGACGGTGGCCTGGTCAACAGCATCCCGCTGGGCCACGCCGTCGAGCTGGGCGCCGATCGGGTTTTCGTGCTGCAGGTCGGGCGCATCGACCAGCCGTTGCGGCCGCCGAAGCGGCCTTGGGAGGTGGCCCTGGTGGCTTTCGAGATCGCTCGCCGGCACCGCTACGCCCGCGATCTGGCCACCGTGGGCGATCACGTCGAAGTGCACGTGCTGCCGACCGGCGAGGGCGGCGCGCCACGCTGGGACAGCCGTGCAACGCTGCGTTACCGCGATCTCGCCGCTGCCGGCAGCCGGATCGCCGCCGCGCACCGCGCGTCGGCAGAGTACCTGCGGGACCGTCTCGGTAATGGCGGCCGGCGGTGAGGCTCCCGCCGCGGTGGGTCCGCCGGGTGGTGCTCGCCCCCGCCGTGGTGCTTCTCACCGTCCTGCTGCTGACCACGCTACCGGTGTGGATGCTCCTGGCTGCCGCGCTGTCACCGTTGCTACCGGGCCGGCTGCGCGCGCTGCGCGTGTTGCGGGTGGTTGTCGTCGCGCTGGTGCTGGAAAGCGTGGTGCTGGTCGTCCTGTTCGGGCTGTGGCTGGCCGCTGGATTCGGGCTGGTGATCCGCACGCCGCCGTTCCAGTACCTGCACTACCAACTCGTGGGCTGGTACTTGCGAGTGCTCTACCGCGAGGCGACCCGGGTGCTGCGGCTACAGGTGGACGTCGAGGGGCCTGACCCCGACGACTACCTCGACCGACCGTTGCTCGTTTTCTGCCGGCACGCCGGTCCCGGTGACTCGTTCCTACTCGTCCACGCGCTGGTCAACTGGTACGCGCGGGAACCGCGGATCGTGCTGGCCGAGACGCTGCAGTGGGACCCGGCGCTCGACGTGGTGCTCAACCGGCTGCCCAACCGGTTCCTGCCCGGCGGGGGTGGCGAGCAACTCCAACGGCGGATCGGCGAGCTCGCGACGGCCCTCGACCACAACGACGCTTTCGTGATCTTCCCTGAGGGCGGCAACTTCACCCAGCGCCGCCGGCTCGCGGGCATCGCCCGGCTGCGGGCGCGCGGCCTGGAGGACATGGCGCGCCGGGCCGAGAGAATGCGCCATGTGCTGCCGCCGCGACCGGGCGGCGTCGCGGCGGCGCTGGCCGCGGCCACCGATGCCGACGTCGTGTGGGTGGCGCATGCGGGGCTGGATCACCTGTACACGGTGGTCGACATCTGGCGGGAGCTGCCGCTCGATCAGACCGTGCGGATGCGCTGGTGGCGGGTGCCGGCCGCCGAGGTGCCGCGTGGCGAGGACGCCCAGCTCGAGTGGCTCTACCACTGGTGGGAACGGATCGACGACTGGATCGATGACAGCCGGCGGCGGGGCTGAGTCAGTGGTTGCCGCGCGCGCTGGCGCTGCACACACTTTGAGGGTGGTTATCGCGCGGCGCAGCGGCCCCCGGTGATCCGCGGGACGCAGTCGGCGTAGTCCAGCAGCAGGTCCACCGCCTTATCGTTGCGGGCGGTCTCGCGCTCGATCACGCCGGCCGGTGGGTAGAAGCCGCCTTGGCTCAGGCTGGTCGGGTACATCTCCAGGGTGTAGGACCAGATATGGTGTTGTGTCCACATCCAGTCGCCGATCGAGCCGTCGGTGACGTAGAGGTGACTGGACTGCTGCGGGGCGTAACCGTTGGTGGCAGCCATCTGCTCGCCCAGCTTGCGGAAGGTCGCCGCGTCGGCGCTGGTCAGCCCTGGGGCCGTGGCGTCGGTGGTGAAACCGTAAGGCCAGAGCACCAGCTCGGAGAAGCTGTGGAAGTCGATATGGGCGGTGACCTGCTGGGTGCCACTGATCATCCGGCTGTTCACCCAGTCCCGCAGCTGCGCGGTCTCCGGAGCGGAGAACGGCGCGGTGCCGCGGTAGCTGTCGCTGGCCGGGTTGGCGCTCGACCCACCGCAGCAGCCCCACTGACCGCCCCAGTTGCGGTTGGGGTCGGTGCCCACGTCGATGGTGCCCGGGGTGGGTTGCCGGTTCTTGCGCCACAGCCCGAACAGTCCGGTGGCGATGTCGTACTCGGCACCGTCCGGGTTGACCATCGGCGCCACCCAGATCTCCCGCGAGCCCACCAGCCGGGTGATGGCCGGATCGCTGCCGTAACCCCGCGCCAGCCGCTGCACGATGTGCAGGCACATCTCGACGGTGAGGTGCTCACGAGCGTGCTGAGCGCAACTGAACAGCACCTCGGGTTGGGACTTGTCGGCGCGGACGTCGTCGCTGATCTTCACCATCAGCAGCGGGCGACCCTGCGCTGAGGTGCCGTAACTGGATACCGCGACTTGGTTGGGGTGCGCGGCGGCCAGCGTGTCCAGCTCAGCGGTGAGCTCGCGGTAGGTGTGGTAATTCTGGTAGCCGATCGGGAACTCGCCGGGCGCTACCGGCGCCGCCGCCGGTGTCGCCGCGGCCAGCGGGGTCAGTCGCAACCCGCTGGCCCGTAACCGAGCGACCTGTGCGGGTGTTGCCCGGATTTCCAGGAAGTCCCTGCCGCCACCGAGGACCTCCGTGCCCTCGCGCACCAACTCGGTGCGCGCGCCCGGGTTGTCCACCCCTTCCACCCGGTACGTCGACGGCGGCGCAGGCGGGGGCTCCGGTGGCGCCGCCGCCGCGGACAGGGGGAATGCGAGCATCCCCACCACGGCCATTACGGCAACCCGCCACCTGGACATCGGGCGGAGCGTAACCACCGCGCGCTGCGACGCATTCAGGGGTCTAAGTAGTCCTGGAGAAATTTTGGTCGGATATCCCTGACCAGCGCTAACACGGGGTCGGTGTTGGTGTCCTTGATCAAAAATCACTACAGGCTTGGGCTTGCCGTTGCGTTGGCGACGTTGCCGTGGCTTGGGTTCGTGCCTGATGAGGTGGCTGCGGCGCCGCCGGTGGCGGTGGCCAGGTTGGCAAAGCAACTGGGCCTGGACCCGGCGGTGCTGGAGGGATACGGGAGCGTGCACACACTCGTTCGGATCATCTGCGGCTGGTGGCGGAGTATCTGAGCTGGAAGTCGGCACCGGCCGGCGGCGAGGCGATGAAGGATCTGGAGCAGGACCACGCCCGCCGGAGTGACGACCGCGATCGAGAAGCTGGACGCCCACAAGCTGGACCTGTCGATGCTGCCGACCGAGCGGCGCCGGTTTCTAGCCACGGTCGGGCGGCGGTCCACCAACCAGGCGATGGAGCGCCGAGATGGGGATCGCCGGTATCCGATCCTGCTGGCGGACCCGTCGATCCCCGATGAGCGGGTGGCGGGTTGCTGCGCGATGCCATCGGGATGCAGAAACTGCGGGAGGCGGCACGATGTCGTCCTCGGACGGGCAGCGGTTCCCGGTGCGCGGCAAGTCGACCACGGCGCGGGAGATGACGGTGTTCGGCGGGCGGGTCCGGCGGCAACTCCAAAACCGAAACCGACCAACCGAGGACTGATCACCACTCGAGATCATCCCAATACAGATTGCATATCTCCATGGTCGGGCGGGTTCATGCGGTTTCTTCGGGGTCGAATTGGAGTCGGTGGGCGACCACGTCGGCGGCCAGCTCGGACAGTGGACGGCCTTGGGCGAAGGCCCGGGCGCGTAGCCTGATCCACGCCTGCCCGATCGTGATACCGAGCTGAACGGCGATCATTCCGGTGGCTCGGGGGATCTCGGGCCGGTAGTTGAGCCAGTCCAGGGCCGGGTAGCCCTCGGGGGAGTCGATGCTGGCCTGCTCGTCGAGTACCAGCCGCAGGGCGATCTCGGCGAAGGCGTACGCCTCGGCGAGGGTCTCGGCTCCCAGCGCCCCAGAGTGATCGCAGTACAGCACGAGCACCCCGATGCGGAGGCGACCAATATCGAGTTGCAACGCGAACACAGCCCGGGTCCCGGCCTGGAGGGCCTGTGAGGCGAACACCGGCCAGCGAGCCTTCCACCCGGGGGAGTCCAAGTCGCCCACCAGTAGCGAAGTCCCACCCGCTAACACGTCCAGGGATGGGCCCTCACCCGCGGTGAGCTGTAATTCTTCGTACTCTCGGCTGCGGGGTCCGCTGGCGGCCAGCACTTCCGAACCTGCCCGGCCACCCCGGATGCTCACCGCCACGTCGGTGACCGGCAACCACTGCGCCGCGGCCTGACACAGTGAATGCACCGACACCGCGACGCCGAGTCCCTCGGCGTGGGTGTTCACCACGCCCCACACCCGATCAGCCCGGGTGGACCCGGTCACTGACTGCTTCCCCTGCCCGCGTCTTGGTTCCACTCTCACCCCCACCAGGCCGCGTCATCGCGCGTCGCTGCCCTCGGATCGGCTCAGAAGCTCCCCGGGAGTCGGGATTGCCGACCGTCGGCACCGCCTTGATCGGCAACGGTGCCAACCGGTCGGTGGCCGCGTCGATGTCACCCCGACGCCAGCATCAGGGCTTGGCGCCGATGGTCCCGGCAACGTCACTGGCCTGCGGCACGGCTGCCCTGACCGCGGTGGTGCCGGCCACGAGCGGGCTGGTGGTCTGGGCCGTGGTTGATCGATGCGCCGCCTTCGGGGTGAGGATCCCGGAATGTACCCAGCTCAGCGCCGTCTTGGCGGAGAAGCCCGCCGCCCTCCAGCGGGTGGCCAGCGTGAGCGGGCGTTCGGGAACTCCGATGGTCTCCTCCCGGATGGCCTGGGCCAAGGCGATCAGCTCCGCATCGCGGGAGGCGAACCCCACCCGGCGCACACTGCGGGTGCGCAGGGTGGGGTCTTTCTCGGGAAACAGCCAGAAACCGTGGTCGGCGAGCAGCTCGTGGGCCAGCGGCTCCGGGACCGGCTCGGTGATGGGCACGCCCGAACCGATCCACCTCACCGTCGGGCCCGCTCGGGTGGCCCCTGCGGGCTGGTGGAGCATCAGGGCCCAGGTGCTGCCGACCGAACAACACCAGGACACGGTCACGACCGCCACCGGCGGCGTGGCGTCGGCGGCTGAACGGCTCGGCGGGATTCCGGCGCCGGGGGCCTCATCGGGTGCCGGGCACACAGCGGCATCGCCGGACCCCGGTGTCACTGCGGTTCCCGGGGTGATGCGGCCACGCAGCGGGGCCGATCCACGAACATGGTCATTGCCTGACCCCTCCTCGGTACCGACAGAATCGGAGAAACTGCACAACCAGGGGATCCCAGCGCGGGGGATCGCACCCCACTCGCCAGCGCTGCCGGTGCACAGGGTGTCCGGTGCACCCGAGCCCGTCGTGCCCTGGTTGTCGGTCCCGGAGGGCGCCGACTCGCCCGCTCACGCATCCGAGGGATCCCCACCCGCCACCGCCACCCGCCGTGACCGGCTGGCAGTCCAGAGCGACCCAGGCGAACGACGCCTCGGGAGGGAACGCTCCAGGGCCATGCCACCTGCACACATCCAGAGACGTTGGGGGCTGGGCCGCGCTGCTGGACCGTGCCCTGACCGTAACACGTGTGAGGGGTTCGGTAGCCCGCAGCCCACCGGCTGTGCGACCGTGTCCAGTATCGGAGGCACCCCGAGCCCGTCGAGCCACCGGCGCGCCGTCTGCGACGATCGACGACTCGGCGATCACTCCCAGACTGGTCACGACACTCATGCAAGAACGCGCCCTCGGCCCGTCCGCCGCCGAGCTGCAACAACTCCTGATCGACACCGACAGCCTCACCCAGTTCCTCATCGAGGTGTCCCAGTACGCCGCCCACACCATCGGGCCCGGGCTGTCCTGCGGGATCACCCTGAGCCGCGACGGCCGGCCCGTCACCGTGGCCGGCAGCGACGCCCTCGCAGTCAACCTGGATGAGGTGCAATACGGCCATCACGACGGGCCCTGCCTGACCGCGATGCGCACCGGACAGGTCGTCACCATCGAAGATCTGGCCGCCGAGGACCGCTGGGGCACCTACCACGTCGATGCGCTGGCCCACGGGGTCGGGTCCGTGCTGTCGGTCCCGCTGGTGATCACCACCGGCGAGTACGGGGCGCTGAATCTCTACTCCCCCACGCCGGGGGTGTTCACCCCCGAACAGCTGGCCCGGGCCGAGGGCTTCGCCGGGGAGGCATCCCGGGCGCTGCGCCTGGCGTGGCGGCTGGCCGATCAGGTCGAGCTCACCAGCCACCTGGAATCCGCCCTGGTCTCCCGCACCATCATCGACCAGGCACTGGGCATCATCATGGGCCAAAACCGGTGCACCGCCGACGAGGCGTTCGAGGTCCTGCGGGCCGCCTCCTCCCACCGCAACACCAAACTCCGCGACATCGCCCAGAACATCGTCACCCGCGTCAGCGGCCCACGCTCACCACCCCCGCCTGAACCCTCTCCTGCGAGGACGCGGGTACCGGACCCAAGCCCAGCCCAGCTGCACCGACTGCGGTATGAGTGACCGACAGGTGACGGGTCCCGAGAACGCTGCGCCATGGGCACGCTCCATCCGGTGGGCGGTGAGGAGCCCCCACCGGTTAGTCCAGGTAGTCGCGCACTACGGATGATTGAACGGCATGCTTGACCTGCGGGAACAGGGAGTATGGGGGAGCAGTACCCCCTGCGATATCCGGGACTGAGAACGATCACACAAAGGCGCGCGTTGGCCGCTGCGGTCCGCGACGATGAGCTCACACCCGAGCAGCGGGAGTGCCTCGCCGGCCTGCTTCACAGCATCGCCCTGGCGTCCGTGGTGGCGGACTGCTACCCGGAGTCCGCCACCACGGCGGTCGGTTGCCTGATCGCGACCTGGGCTCCGGTCTGGCGCAACTACGCCGAGCTGGCCGCGGTCCGTTGTGGCGACGGGGAGCACGCCGCGTAGAACTGCGGCGCATGAAGATCAATACAGCCAACACTGGCAAGAACGCTAACGGTCTCCTGTCTTCTGCGCAGCAGTACCCCGCCGCGCAGGAGCTGCTTGAGGCGGTGCTGCGCGTGGTGGAGCTGGCGGCGGCTTCAGCTAGCCAGCAGCAGGAACCTGCGCCGTCGCCAGCTCCAGAGCAGCGGAAGCTGGCCTACACCATCGATGAAGCGGTCGAGATGCTCTCGATCGGCCGTAGTCATCTGTTCGATTTGCTCCGTCGAGGCGAGATCGTCAGTTGCAAGAGTGGTCGGCGGCGGCTTATCCCTGCCGGGTCGCTGGAGCGCTATCTGGCCCGACTGGTGGCGGAGCAAGCCAGCGAGACGCCGTGAGTTGACAGCTGGGACTGGGTTATCGGGGTGCCGGTAGCCTTTGACTCACCTCCTCACCGAGGTTTCCGCCCCCGGGTAGCTCCCGGGGGCATCGGTGGGGAGCCCGGTGAGGAAAGGGTTCGGCGTTGGACGCTGAGGAACCGCGGACTATTGGGCAGCGGTTGCGCGAGATCAGGAACTGGCGTGATAAGTCGCTACGGGTGATCGCCGAGCTGGCCGGGATCTCCGAGTCGTACCTGTCGCGCCTGGAGCGGGGCGAGCGCCAGGTCGATAGCCGGTCCCTGCTGGAGGCGCTCGCCGCGGCTCTTCAGGTCGCACCATCGGATATCACCGGCCAGCCTTACCCTCCGTCTACCGAGGGCGAGGCTGTAGCGCATGCGGCCGCTCAGGCGCTGCGCGAGGTGTTGCGGGATGTCGAGACCGGCGAGCTTGTAGCAGTGGTTCCGCTGCGGTCGGTCGATGAACTCCGCAGTGAAGTGGCGGCGGTGAACGCTGCGTCGGCCGCCTGCGCGTACGGCATCCTCGGGCAGACGGTGCCGGGCCTGATCGGCGAGTTGTACATGCTGGCCGAAGTGGACGGCAGCACCGAGGCCCAGCGGCTGCTGGTCGACGTGCTGCATGCTGCGTTCTACCTCAGCAAGGATCTCGGGTACGGTGATCTTGGGTGGATGGTGTCCGGGCACCTCGAAGCGGCCACAGCCGCAGTCGGTGAACCTGCGCTCGGCGCCGTGGCCGGCTTCGTGCGCTCGCACGCCACAGTTGGCCGTCGAGCACGAGAAAGCGGGTTGAGGCTTGCCGAGCGCAGCGCCGATCTGCTCAAACCGGATAGCGGCCCCGCCGGTCAGGTGTATGGGATGCTGCACCTCTCCGCCGCGCTCCAGTCCGCGGTGACTGGCCACGCTGACGATGCCCGCGCGCACCTCGACGAAGCCGCAGAGACCGCCGGCCGCACGGGTAATGGCACCTTCGCCGGATTGAATTTCGGTCCACGCAACGTCGGCGTGTGGCGAGTCACCCTCGCGCTCGAGCTTGGCGAGCCTGGCCGCGTGCCCGAGCTGGCCCGAGATGTCGAGGTGGCAGCCATACCCTCGGCTGGCCGCCAGGCCACCTTCTACGGCGACCTGGGCCGCGGGCTGGCCACCATTCGCGGCCGGGAAGCACAGGCGGTCGAGGCCCTGCTGCGGGCCGAGCGACTCGCTCCGCAGCGGATTCGCACCAGCCCATTTGTCCGAGAGACTGTTACGGATCTGCGGCGTCGGGGTCGACGGCACGCTTGGGGCCGGGAAGTGCGCGGGATGGCCCACCGGATGGGTCTAGCCGAGGGCTGATCGGGTGATCTTGCCAGCCAGGCAAGCTCGTCGCGACCACCGCAATCACTGTCGCTCCTCATGAGCGAAACCACCACCACACCTTCCGATAAGTCCTTGGCCTGGTACCTGCGGTCCCTGGCCGACCATGACACTCACCGCGGCCAACTGGGCGACGACGACACGGTGCTGGCGCGGTGCGGGGTGAGCTTCACGCCGCGGCCCACGTTGCGGGTGGCGGGCCGACCGCCGGGAACACTGGTCGCGGGTCCTGCGGCGTTGCGGGGGAGCCCGCCTGATCCGGATCAGGTCTGCGGGGAGTGCCAGCGGGGCGGGGGTGCCCGGTGAGCGGGCAGTGTTCGCCGGTTGTGAGCGAGCCGCACGTCATTCATCTGCTGCCGGCGGAGTGGGAGCTGCTCGCCGAGTGCCACCGGCGCCGCGTGTACCTGGAGATGTGTGGTGCGGAGTTGCCCGTCTTGGAGTTGCCGGGTTTGCTGTGCGGGGACGGGTGCGAGCGGGAGATCACCTACTGCGTGGAGTGCCTGGATGACGCGGCGGGGCAGAATGCGGATGCTGGGCTGGCCTGGAGTCCGCCCGGGCCGCCGCTGACGGTTGATGCCCAGGCGCCCGGCGGCGGGGCGAGCCGGTGAGCCCGGTCCGGTCCGGTGAGGACCTGCCGGAGGGTGTGTTTCATCTGATCTCTGCGCATGAGGTGGCACCGGAGAGGTGGCGGTGGCGTCTGTCGCCCACCTATGTCGCTGTGTGCGGGGCGCGGGTGCAGGCCGGCAGCCTGGAGGGGACTGACTGCCCGAACGAGTGTGAGTGCGAGTTCACGGGGATGATGGCCTACTGCCCGGACTGCTTGCGCGCGGCCCTGAGGCAGAACGACCGGGCTGGAGTGGAGGGGCTCGCCGCGCTCGGCCAGGACGGGCAGCGGGCGGGGCAGAGTCATGGGTGAGCCACCGGTGCGCACGGGGGATCCCTGGGTGGATGCCTACTTGCGGTTCCGGCAGGCGGTGCTTGACGGTGCCACCGCCGAGGAGCTGACCGGCTACGCCGCCGAGCTCAAGCAGGAGCTGCCCACCCCGGCGCCCCCGCCAGCGGCGGCGATGTTCATCCACGCGGACATCCTCATCACCTGCGGCACCGCGGGTGTGTCCCGGCCACTGGTCACCGCGCTGTGGGTGCCCTCGGGGTAGCCCCCGGCCAAGATCCGAAATCCCGTCCGGGCCGGACTGGATTTCGCCTCCGGGTTCGAGGCAGCGGTCGACGTACGGCATGCTTGTCTAGTTCCGCCGTAAAATTGAGCAAAATACCTGGTCAGAATACCTACGGTACGGTTCGGCTCAGTCCAGGTAGTTGCGCACTACAGACGCTTGAGTCACCTCCTCACCGAGGTTTCCGCCCCGGGGCGACGGCCCCGGGGCATCGGTGGGGGGATCGGTGAGGAAAGGGTTCGGCGTTGGACGCTGAGGAAGCGAAGTCGATCGGCGCGCGTGCTCGGATGATCCGTCGTCGCCGTGGGCTGAGCCTGGAAGTGGTGGCCGGTCTGGCCGGTATCACGGCGCAGTACCTGTCGATGCTGGAGCGTGGCCTGCGCGGGTTCAACCGGCGTGGCCTGATTGAGGACCTGGCCGAGGCGCTGTGTTGCTCTGTGGCGGATCTGACCGGCCAGCCGTACCACCTCCCCGACCGGCAAAGCACAGATGTCGATGCGGCTGTCGCGGGGATCAGCACGGCGCTGCATGACACCACGCTGGACGATGTGCCGGACCTGTCCGTAGCGCCGCTTTCGGAGCTGGCCGCAGCCACCGCACTGGCCCATGCACACGCTCGGCGCCCGCCGCCGAGCGGCCCTCGTGTGCGGTCAGACGCTCGGGGAGCTCTCGGCGTTGCCGGGACCAACGCCGGATGACACCAGGGTCGCTGAGGCGTGTGGGATGTTGCACTTGACCACGGCATTGATCGCGGCCCGGGAGGGCCGGACGAGCGAGGTCGCCACGCACCTCGCGGAGGCCCGTTCGCTGGCGGTCCATACCGGGGAGCGCAACCATATGTATGGCCACTTCGGCCCGACCAACGTGGTCGCGTGGGAGCTTGGCCTTGCCGTCGAAGCGCGCACGGGGCCTGACGTGGCCGAACGTATCACGGCTGCTCCGATCGACCTCTCGGTGTTCAACAGCAAGGGTCGGACGGCATACGTGCACTTCGACCTGGCGCGAGCGTGGGCGCAGGCCGAGGGTTCCCGCGATCAGGAGGCGGTGCGGGCGCTGGACAACGCCGACCGGTTGGCACCGTTTCAGCTCCGCAACGACCCGATCGCCCTGGATCTGGTGCGGACGCTGGACCGGCGTGCCACCCTGCGGACCTGGGAGCTGGACAGCTTGTGTAACCGCTTCGGCATCAGGAGCACCAAAGCTTGAACACTCTGTTGAGGTCGGCGCTGATCTAGGCCGCAGTCTCTGTCGGGTGAGCAAGGACCAGGGGGAACCGGCCAGCGGCAACCGCCGGGTGATCTGTGTCAGTTGCTCGACGCACGGTGGCTCGGAGGGCTTCACCAACCTGGTGATGCGCCAGCTGGACGGTGAGATCGAGCTGGATCCGCACGCCACCGGCGCGTGTGTACTGCGGTTCGACGAACAGGCCGCTATCGCGGTGCGGGATGCCTTCACGGAGTGGCTCGGAATGAGCGTGCTGCCCAAAGGCGTGGTCCCTTTGCAGGCCGGACGTGGCGGTAGCCGGTGAGCGAGCCGCACGTCATTCATCTGCTGGCGGCGGAGCGGCGGTCGCGGACCCGGACGCGCATCAGGGGATCACGCCGAGGATGCGGGTGACGCCGGCGAACACCGGAACGCCGTAGATGGACCGGCGCACGCCCTCGGTGGGGGTGCCGTCGCCGGCGACGATGACGGGCTTGTTCGAGCCGGTCGCTTCCTTGATCTTGGTGATGGCGCGCGTCGGAGCCCTCAATGAACTCCCCCAGCGGCGAGGTGCCCTCCTCGCTGAGGGTCTGATCCAACGATAGTGGCTCCCGTGCGTGGTGGCGGATCTCGCTCACCCGCTCCGGGGTGAGGTCCATCTCCGTGGCCAGCTCCCCACGGTGGGCTCGCGACCCAACTCCTGGTGCAGCTCCCGCTGGATACGACCCAGATTGATGATCACCTCAAAGAGGGGCACCGGGATCCGGATGGTGCGGGCCTGATCAGCCAGAGCGCTTGGCCAGCGACACGACCAGGCGAAGGTTGTCCTCCAGCAGGTGGTTCCTGGCCCGCTGCCTGTCAGCGACGATCCAGCGCAGATCCCGCCACAGCTGCGGGCAGAGCTTCTCGGTCGCGTCCCCGGTGCGGCGGACCCGCTCGGCGGCATACAACCCGGCCTCGATGCGCAGCGCGAGCGATTAGGGTGGGGAACATGTTGGGTCGTCGGGATTTGCGGGTGGGGCTTCCTGGGCTCGCGGTGTTGCGGGGGTTGCTGCCGCGCCCTGAGATGAGCGTCGATCAGGTGGCTCACCAGGTGGCTCCGGTGATCGACGCGGTCCGCGAGCGGGGTGTGCCGGCCGTGCTGGAGCTCACCGAGCGTTTCGACGGGGTGCGCCCGGCCGGCATCCGGGTGCCGGCCGGCGCGTTGCGCGCTGAGCTGGCGAAACTGGACCCGGCGGTGCGTGCCGCGCTGGAGGAGTCCATCAGCCGCGTCCGCCGGGTACACGCCGACCAGCGGCGCACTGAGACGGTCACCCAGGTGGTGCCCGGCGGCAGCGTCACGCAGCGGTGGATGCCGGTGGCCCGAGTCGGGCTCTACGTGCCGGGTGGGCTGGCGGTGTACCCGTCCACCGTGGTGATGAACGTGGTACCCGCCCAGGTGGCGGGGGTGGAGTCGCTGGTGGTGTGCTCACCGCCGCAGGTCGCCCACGGTGGCCGGCCGCACCCGACGGTGCTCGCCGCGTGCGCGCTGCTCGGGGTGGAGGAGGTGTGGGCGGTCGGCGGCGCGCAGGCCGTTGCACTGCTCGCCTACGGCAGCACGGACACCGACGGCGCGCCACTGGACCCAGTGGATCTGGTCACCGGCCCCGGCAACATCTACGTCACCGCGGCCAAGCGCGCGCTGCGCGGCGTGATCGGCATCGACGCCGAGGCCGGCCCCACCGAGATCGCCATCCTGGCCGATGGCACCGCCGACCCGGTGCACGTCGCCGCCGACCTGATCTCCCAGGCCGAGCATGACACCCTGGCTGCCTCCGTGCTGGTCACCGACTCGGAGGCGCTCGCCGACGCCGTCGACGCGCAGTTGAGTCAGCGCCTCGCGGCCACCAAGCACACCGAGCGGATCCGCACCGCGCTGACCGGGCCGCAGTCCGGCTGCATCCTGGTGTCCGACGTGGACGCTGGGCTCTCGGTGGTGGACGCCTACGCCGCCGAGCACGTGGAGATCCACACCGCCGACGCGGCCGCGGTCGCCCGCCGGGTGCGCAACGCCGGGGCGATCTTCGTCGGCACCTACGCACCGGTCTCGCTGGGCGACTACTGCGCCGGCTCCAATCACGTGCTGCCGACCGGGGGCTGCGCCCGGCACTCCGCGGGGTTGTCCGTACAGAGCTTCCTGCGTGGCGTCCAACTCATCGAGTACGACGAAGATGCGCTGTTCAAGGTCGCCGACCACGTCGTCGCCCTTGCCGAGGCCGAGGACCTCCCCGCCCACGGCCAAGCCATCATCGCCCGCTTTCCCCGGTGACCCCGCCCGACATGAACACCCCCCTCGAAGCCCCCGACATGGAGACATATCGGGGAGTGGGGGGTGGGGTGACGCTCAGTGAGTTGCCGTTGGTTGAGGGGTTGCGGGGGCGCAGCCCTTACGGTGCGCCGCAGCTGGATGTGGCGGTCCGGTTGAACACCAACGAGAATCCTTACCCCCCGCCACCCGGCCTGATCGCCGACGTCGCTGCCGCGGTGCATCAGGCGGCTGGGAACCTGCACCGCTATCCCGACCGCGATGCCCTCGCACTGCGCACCGACCTGGCCGGCTACCTCGCCAGGTGCACCGGGGTGCCGCTGAGCGCAGCGAACCTGTGGGCGGCCAACGGGTCCAACGAGATTCTCCAGCAGCTGCTCCAGGCCTTCGGCGGGCCGGGGCGGTCCGCGCTGGGTTTCACCCCGTCCTACTCGATGCATCCGATCATCTCGGCGGGCACCCGGACGCGGTGGGTCCCGGCGCCTCGGCGGGCGGACTTTTCCCTGGACGCTGCCGGTGCCGTGGCGGCCATCGAGAAGTACCGGCCCGACGTGCTGTTCGTCACCAGCCCGAACAACCCCACCGGGCAGTCGGTACCGCTCGCCGACCTCGCGGCGGTGATCACCGCCGCGCCGGGCATCGTGGTGGTCGACGAGGCTTACGGCGAGTTCAGCACCCGACCGAGCGCGATCGGGTTGCTCGAGCGCTTCGCCGACCGGCTGGTGATCTGCCGGACGATGAGCAAGGCATTCGCCTTCGCGGGCGGACGTCTGGGCTACCTCGCTGCCGCGCCGGCTGTGGTGGATGCGCTGCTCCTGGTGCGGTTGCCTTACCACCTCTCAGCGCTCACCCAGGTAGCGGCCCGGGCCGCGCTGCGGCACGGATCGTCCACCCTGCAGTCCGTGGCGGTGCTGGTGGCCGAGCGGGAGCGCGTCGCCACGGCGCTGCGCGATCTCGGCGCCCAGGTGGTGCCCTCCGACGCCAATTTCATCCTGTTCGGACGGTTCGCCGACGCGCCGGCTGCCTGGCGGCGTTACCTCGACCATGGTGTGCTGATCCGTGACGTGGGGATACTGGCGCACCTGCGGGTCACGGTAGGAACCTCCGCGGAGAACGACGCGTTCCTGGCCGTGAGCGCCGCAGTCCTTGCTGAGACCTGCTCGCAGGGTCGAACCATGGACACAGCGGAGGAACCATGAGCCGCACGGCCCGGATCGAGCGGGTGACCAAGGAGTCCTCGGTGCTCGTCGAGCTCGACCTCGACGGCACCGGGATGACCGAGGTGCACACGGGCATCGCATTCTTCGACCACATGCTCACCTCGCTGGGCAAGCATGCCGCCTTCAACCTGGTGATCCGCGCCACCGGCGACGTCGAGGTCGACGCGCACCACACCGTCGAGGACGTCGCCATCGTGCTCGGACAGGCACTGCGCGAGGCGCTGGGGGACAAGTCGGGCATCCGGCGTTTCGGGGATGCCTGGGTGCCGATGGACGAGTCACTGGCGCACGCAGCGGTAGATGTGTCCGGTCGCCCGTACTGCGTGCACATCGGCGAACCCGACGGGTTGACCGGCTTCGTCGTAGGCGGTAACTACCCGACAGTGCTCAACCGGCATGTCTTCGAGACGCTGGCTTTCCACGCGCAGCTGGCCGTGCACATCCGGGTGCTGCACGGCCGCGACCCGCACCACGTGACCGAGGCGCAGTACAAAGCGCTGGCCCGGGCGTTGCGCGCCGCGGTCGAGCCCGACCCCCGGGTCAGTGGCGTGCCGTCCACCAAGGGTGTGTTGTGAGCTGGCCAGGGCCCGCGCTGCTGGCCCTGGCCGGTTTCTTCGTCGGCGGCGTGGTCTCAAGTTGGCGTAGCACCCTCGCGTCGGTCGAGCTCGGGCGAGTCGGTTTGACTGCGGGACGGCTCGGCCGCTGTGATGATCGCTATGACGAGGCGGGTGGTGGTCGTCGGAGCCGACGCGACCGGGATGAGCGCGGCCTCGCAGGCGCTGCGGCGCGCCGGTCGCGACGCGCTGGAGGTGGTGGCCTTCGAACGTGGTCACCACGTGTCCTACTCGGCCTGCGGCATCCCGTACTGGGTGGCGGGGGACGTGTCCGGTCCTGACGCTCTGATCGCCCGCAGCGCCGGCGCGCACCGCGCCAACGGGATCGATCTGCGGCTGCACACCGAGGTCACCGAGATCGACCTGGACGCCCGCACGGTGACCGCAGCCCCCCGCGAGGGCGGTGCGAACTACCAGGTGGGTTTCGACGACTTGGTGTTGGCTACTGGTGCGGTCCCAGTGCGCCCGCGGCTGCCAGGTGTGGACGCGCCAGGGGTGCACGGCGTGCAGACCCTGGGTGATGGCGCGGGGGTGCTCGCAAACCTGACCAGATCACCGCGCCAGGCGGTAGTGGTAGGCGGTGGATATATCGGTATCGAGATGGCTGAGGCGATGGTCCGCCGCGGCCTGACGGTGACGATGGTGGATCAGGCGCCGGAGCCGATGGCCACCCTCGACCCGGACATGGGCGCGTTGGTGCGCCAGGCCATGCAGAACATGGGCATCACTGTGCTCACCGGTACCCCGGTCACCGGGTTCGACACCGGTCCCGGCGGGTGGGTATCCGCGGTGGTGACCGGGGGCGGGACGCTTCCGGCGGACCTGGTGGTGCTGGGCCTGGGTGTGCGGCCGGGCACCGAGCTGGCCCGGGAGGCCGGCCTGCCGCTGGGCGAGTACGGCGGGGTGCTGACCGATCTGCGGATGAGAGTGCCGGGCCACGACGGGATCTGGGCCGGTGGCGACTGCGTCGAGGTGCTGCATCGCGTCTCGCAGCGCCGGGTGCACGTTGCCTTGGGCACCCACGCCAACAAGCACGGCCGGGTGATCGGTACGAACCTCGGCGGTGGTTATGCGACTTTCCCCGGTGTGGTCGGTACGGCGGTCAGCAAGGTCTGTGACCTCGAGGTCGGCCGGACCGGGCTGTTGGAGGTACAGGCGCGAGACGCAGGCTTCGACCCGGTCAGCGCGACGGTGCGGTCCACCACCCGGGCCGGCTATTTCCCTGGTGCTGCCCCGATCACCGTCAAGATCATTGCCGAGCGCGGCACCGGGCGGCTACTCGGTGCCCAACTCGTGGGCCGGGAGGGTACGGGTAAGCGGGTCGATGTGTGCGCCGTGGCGCTGTGGAACGAGATGACCGTCGAAGAGATGACCACGCTGGACCTGGGCTACGCGCCGCCGTTCTCACCCGTGTGGGATCCCGTGCTGGTAGCTGCCCGCAAAGCGGCCGAAATAGCGTGAGAGAGATCAGGAGCGCGTGGGAAGCTGGGGGCGTGGCGCGTGTCGTGGTGCTGGATTACGGGTCGGGGAATCTGCGGTCGGCGCAGCGGGCACTGCACCGTGCCGGTGCGCAGGTGACGGTGAGCGCCGATGTCGCCGCCGCGCTGAATGCCGACGGGCTGGTGGTGCCCGGAGTCGGTGCCTTTGCCGCGTGCATGGCGGGTCTGCGCTCGGTGCGCGGTGACCGGATCATCGACCGCCGGCTTGCCGGCGGTCGCCCGGTGCTGGGGATCTGCGTGGGGATGCAGGTGTTGTTCAGCCGTGGTGTGGAGCATGGGGTGCAGACCGAGGGCTGCGATGAGTGGCCCGGGACTGTGGAGCAGCTCAAGGCCGACGTACTGCCGCACATGGGGTGGAACGTCGTGGCGCCGCCGGCGGGTTCTGCGCTGTTCGCCGGCCTCGACCCGGGCGCTCGGTTCTACTTCGTGCACTCCTACGCCGCCCGTCGTTGGGAGATGGTGACCTCCGAACCATTGCGTCCCCCGCTGGTGACGTGGGCCGAGCACGGTGAGCCGTTCGTCGCCGCGGTGGAGAATGGACCGCTGTGGGCGACCCAGTTCCATCCTGAGAAATCCGGCGACGCCGGTGCACAGTTACTGCGCAACTGGATCGCGACTTTGTAGCCGTGGCTCGACACTCATAGCGCAGGATCATCGCCGCGCTCCGGTAGGCGCGCTCACCCGCGCAGTGGTAGCTCGGCGATGGTCTTCCCGATGCGCGCTCCTTGGTCGAGGCCTAGGTCGATGGCGGGGCGGAAGTGGATGCCGGCGTAGAGCCGGGAGATGCCGGCTTCCTGCGCGGCGGCGCGGAAGTCGGGGAACGGGCGTGGTGGCAGGCCGCGGGATTCGGTCATCCGGTCGGTGAACGGTCTCGCACCGAGGTGGGTGGTGAGGACCTCGGCGGCGGCAGCGGATTGCACGGAGTGTCCGGAGGGGTACTCGGGGAAGGGTGGAGTCTTGATGGGGGAGAGCCAGTCGGGTCGGCCCAGGACGCGGCGGGCGTAGGTGATGGGGCGGAGCAGGTTGTAGTGGTATTTGGCCCACCAGCAGGAGACGAACGCGTCATGTTGGGAGATGGCCAGGCGCAGGTAGGTCTCGGCGGCCTGGTCGAAGGCCGCGGAGCGGTCACGCAGCACCGCGGTGGTGATGCCCAGCCAGTGCCCGGGTGGGGTGATGGACCATTCGCCGTCGGCCCAATGGCGGGCGATGCTGCGCTGCTCGGGGGTCAAAGCGGTGACCGTGTCGAGGACTTCTTGGGCCATGGTGCGACACGGGCTGCCAGGGTGTTCGGAATACGGTGGGGGTGGTCCGGGGTCGATGTCGGAGCCGCGGGCGAGCACGAGGGTGCGGACGTGGCCCCACTGGGGCAGCACCGGGAGCTCGAATTCCGGGGGGGTGGGTTCCCAGCTGCCCGGACCTGGTGGGATGGCGATGGGTACTGGTGTGTTCTGGGTTCGGTCGGCCTGCATGACTCGGAGTTCCCAGTCCATCAGAGCCTGCCCGAGTGCGTGGCCGGCATAGGCGGAGCGGCTTCGCAGGGCGGGGGGTGCATCGCTGGTGAACCGCTGCGCCGTGGCCAATTGCTCGCTCATGATCGGTCCGGCCATATCGGGATAGAGCCGGGGCACCAGGTACAGGAGTGCCGCGTTGGCCACCAGCGGCCAATGCAGATCGCCGGTGAGGGGGGGTGGGGTCCAGGCACCCAGTGCGCCTGGGACGCGACCGGTCAGCGGCTGGGCCTCGGGGGTGCCGGCCGCTGAGGCGGCGTGCAAGACCATCCCGAGCTGGCTGAACAACCGCGCCGCACTCGGCGGCGGTGTCCCGTTGGCTATCACCAGCGTCAGATAGATGCTCGCCCAGTGATGAGCCACCTCAGCATCGAAGGCACTCGCCGGAGTCCGGATGACCGATCGTCGCCGGGGAGCAGCGGGTGATCCGTCGCCATCGTCTGCCCGCTCGGCCAGGGACCCTCCGAGCACACCTGCGGCGCCGACCCCGGCCAGGGCGCCCATCCCGACCAGCAGGGTGCGCCTGCTGAGCCGCCCGCTCATGGCTGCACCGTCCCGCTCGCGGCATCCCAGCGGCCGATGTGGACATCGACTCTGACATCAGCCCGCTTCCGCAGCTGCGCCAGCCAGGTGGTGAAGGTCTCGTCCTGGAGCTTTTCGGCGAGGGTTCTCTCGATCTCACCCCGGACCTCGGCGAGCGTGCTGGGTGGCCGCCGCTCGATGAGGTGGTAACCGAACGGTGTCTGCACCGGCCCGACGGTCTGCCCATCGCGCGCGTTCTCGACCGCCTCCTCGAACGGCGCGACGAACGCCTCCTTGAGGTAGGGCCCCAGGTAACCGCCGCTGCGCGCGCTCTGAGCGTCCAGCGAGAGTTCCGCAGCCAGCGTGGCGAAGTCTTCTCCCGCGGCGAGCCGCTCGAGTACCCGCCGCGCTTGCCGCTCCTGCTCCACAAGAATGTGACGAATGACCGACCGACCCGCGTACTGGTCCTGGTAGACCGCGGCGATCCGCTCGGGAGCTACCACCGGGTGGGGCAGGAGATGATCCTCCACGGCCTCCCGGAGCAGGCTCTCGCGCAGCTGGGTACCGATCTCGGCCTCGGGATAACCGCGCTGCTGGAGGAAGCGCTGCCAGGCGTTGGGGGCACCTCCCAGCTCGGTGCGCACGAGTCCATCGATATAGGCCTGCAGCTGGGCGTCGGTGATCTCGACACCGAGTTTGGTGGCGCCCTCACTGATGAGCGCGGCATCGACGAGATTGCCGAGCACGCCGGCCTCCAGGCGTTGGCGCGCGTCGTGGTCGGCGTCAATGGCGGAGCGGACATCAGGGTTGACGGTCAGGGTGCCGAGTCGGGCTGTGAAGTCAGCCCGGCTGATCGTCGTGGCGTCCACGGTAGCCGCGGTGGCCGGGTCGGCCGGGTGACCCGCGCAGCCGGCGAGCAGGGCGGCACCGATGAGGCCGAGAATGAGCGCGGAGGGTGTGCGCATCGGGTTTCTCCTGGAGATGACGGTGGGTCGGCCGGAGCGGTGCCGTGTGCCGCACGCCGCTGCGGCCGGGAGTTCTCCGGTCAGCTGTAGACGCGGTTGATCACTTTGCCGCAGGAGCGGATCTGGAAGACCTGCGGACGGATGTCACCGGCGGCGAGCAGTTGGGTCGCACCCAGGACGTTCGCCCGGCGGATGGAGATGGTGTTGATGTTGTCCAGCGTGTTGAGCTGCTGGGAGCCGACCAGGCTCCGGTTGTCGGTGCCGGTGACCGGCAGCCAACCACCGACGAACATCCGCAGGGTCGCCTCGGCTGGGGCGCCCAGCGTGCCGTCATCGGCACATGGCGGAGTGTTGCCGGTCTGCACCGGCACCGAGTTCGGTCCGTAGGCCAGCGAGACGTACTCACTGAGGATGTCGAAGCCGGCGCCCGCGCCGTTGACGGTGAAGCCGGTACCTGAGGCCTGGAAGTACACGGTGGCCCGTTCGTCCGCGCCCGCGGCGACCGGGACGATGTTCGCGGAAGCGGATTGAGTGGTATTCGACGCGAACGCCGTGCCGGTCACAGTAACGAACAGGGTGAGCAATGACAGGCCGAGGATGATTCTCTTACGCATAGGTGCTCCTCATGGAGGTCCGGCACGGTGAGCCGGTGGGTGCAGGGAGGTCAGGCGGTGACTGTTGGAGGTCGAACCGCCTCGCGAACGCCCGGATGGTCAGGGGGCGTCCGGAGAGTTCCGGCACCTCACGCTGCAACGAGGAGCGAGAGATGGGACAGAGTTCATCACATCAGGTGTTCGTCAACATCAGGAATGGATGCGACTGCAACGATGACCGCCGGACTACGAGGGTCCTGGGAGACCGGCGACGACCCGCCGAACGAGCTATTCACAATGTATCAGACCGGTAATGGGAACACAAGTAACGCCGAATGGGGGAATGTGGACCTGCTAACGCGGTACGGGCATGACAACAATCCCACCGTCGAGAACCGATCGGGCCGTCCTGGCCATCGGTGTGCGGGTTCGTCGGGAGTGTGCCCGGAGAATTCGGAACGCTTCGTCGAGACCGACCCGGAACCGCTCGGCGAGCAACCCCTTTGCCTGCTCGATCGGCACCCGGCTCTCCAGCGCCTCGGAGAGCTGCACGGCCAGCGCGGTCGACCGCCGACACATGAACGCGTTACCGGTGACGGTGCCTAGCACCGTCGCCACCAGCTCGCCTGCGGCCACCAGCGCCCCGGTGAGCTGCGCAGTTGTGCCGAACAGGTACATGTAACCGTGGCTGGTGCAGCCGTAGCGTAGGGGCACCACCGCGGCGGCCTCGATGCCCGCGTGAACCCCCGCCGTGCTGGCAGGCCCGATCGAGGGCTCGAGCTGGTGCACGGCGGGGATTTCACCGATGGCGTCCACACCTGCCGATCGCATCTTCTTGCTGACGAGTTCACCAGCGATATCACCGACGAGCGGACTCGACCACCCCATTTTATTCACCGCGCGGGCAGTATCGTCGAACTCCATGACCGCGCAGCCGGCGATTCCCAACGCGCCTGCGGTTTCGACGCACACCTCGGGAATCACGCATTCCGGTTCGAATTCGATCAAGGCGCAGCCGGCGATGTCGATGATGATTTCCAGGAGTCGGCCGGAGTCGATTCCGGAGTACGGATCGGGGTGTGTCAGAAGACGAACTGCGCTGCGGTCCATCGAACGTCCTTCCTTTCGGATCTCCGGCTGCGACGCAGCCGATGGCGCGGTCCGATGGGTGCTCCCATGGATGGGCGCCGGCCCCCGTGTCGGGTGGCGGGGGGTCGAGTAGGGGATGAGCTGTTCGATCACGCCGGCCTCGCCGGTTGGTTGCACCGTCGGTGTAGGCCCCCAGGACTTGACATGCCAGGACATCGATTTCCACCCCTCGCTGTGATGTGCAGCTGTGCGACCCGCGCAAGTGTGACGAGACGAAATCTACGTCTCATCACTCGGTCTACCTGAATAGATTCACCCTAAAAGACTAACAAAAACCTCTTGTCAAGGCAGGAAAACCATCATTTTGTGATAGTAAGACACTAAAGGATGTCATCCGAAAGATGGTTCAGGCTGTGTTTCGAGGCTGTGTTGTGGACAGGGTGCCACGCTGCCGCAGCTGACGTCGGGGCTGCTGCGCGGCTCCTCGGCGATGGAACACGGGTGCGCCCGCAGCATTCAGGGCCCGCACGCTCGTCGGCCGGGGCCTAGGGTGGGCCCGTGAGTCTCGTGCTGCTGCCCGCCGTCGACGTCTCCTGCGGCCGGACTGTCCGCCTTACTCGGGGCGAAGCCGGCACGGAGACGTGTTACGGCGACCCGGTCGAGTCGGCGTTCGCCTGGCAGGCGCACGGAGCCGAGTGGATCCACCTGGTCGACCTGGACGCGGCGTTCGGCCGGGGCTCCAACGCGGAACTGATGGCCGAGGTCGTGGGGCGCCTGGACATCGCGGTGGAGCTCTCCGGGGGGATCCGAGACGACGTGTCGTTGCGGCGGGCGCTGGCCACCGGATGCGCCCGGGTGAACCTGGGTACCGCCGCGATCGAGGATCCGGCCTGGTGCCGCGCGGTGATCGCCGAGCATGGCGAGCGGATCGCGGTGGGTCTCGACGTGCGGATCATCGAAGGGCGGCACATCCTCGCCGCTCGCGGCTGGACCGCGGCCGGTGGCGAGCTCTGGCCGGTGCTGGAACGCCTCAACGCCGATGGCTGCCCGCGTTACGTGGTCACCGATGTCACCAAGGACGGCACGCTGTGTGGACCGAACCTGGAGCTGCTGCGCGCGGTCTGCGGGCGAACGGACGCCCCGGTGATCGCTTCGGGTGGTGTCTCCGGAGCCGGTGACGTGGCCGCGCTGGCCGCTCTGGCCCCGCACGGCGTTGAGGGCGCGATCATCGGTAAGGCCCTGTACACCGGTGCGCTCACCCTCCCCGGTGCGCTCGCTGCCGCTCGCTGACCCCCAGCAGGCGTGTCGCGCTGCCCTGCCCGGTGTGTCGGGAGCGCAGGCCCGCCCACCTAGGCTGGAAGCGTGGCCGTCGCCGTACGCGTGATCCCCTGCCTGGATGTCGATGCCGGTCGGGTGGTCAAAGGTGTCAACTTCACCGCCCTGCGGGATGCCGGCGATCCCGTCGAGCTGGCCACCGCCTATGACGCGCAGGGCGCCGATGAGCTGACCTTCCTGGACGTGACCGCCTCCGCGGCGGACCGCGAGACCACCTACGACGTGGTCCGCCGCACGGCGGAATGCGTGTTCATCCCGCTCACCGTCGGTGGGGGTATCCGCGAGGTGTCCGATGTGGACCGCTTGCTGCGGGCCGGCGCGGACAAGGTCAGCATCAACACCGCCGCGGTGGCCCGGCCCGAGCTGCTGCGCGAGGCCAGCCACCGCTTCGGGGCGCAGTGCATCGTGCTCTCGGTGGATGCCCGGCGAGTTCCACCCGGCGAGCTGCCGACCCCCTCCGGTTTCGAGGTGACCACTCATGGCGGGCGGCGGGGCACTGGAATCGACGCGGTGGCGTGGGCTGCCCGAGGCCAGCAGTTGGGAGTGGGGGAGATCCTGCTCAACTCCATGGATGCCGACGGCACCAAGGCGGGCTTCGACCTTGAGATGATCTCGGCGGTACGCGCCGTCGTCACGGTCCCGGTCATTGCCAGTGGTGGCGCGGGCGAGGTGGAGCACTTCCCACCCGCGGTGGCGGCCGGCGCCGACGCGGTGCTTGCCGCCAGCGTCTTTCACTTCGGGCAACTCCGGATCGGCGAGGTCAAAGACGGCCTGCGCCACGCGGGCGTGACAGTCCGGTGAGTGCGCTGGATCCGGAGATCGCCGGCAGGCTCAAGCGCAACTCCGCAGGGTTGGTCTGTGCCGTGGTACAGCAGCGCGGCACGGGCGAGGTGCTGATGGTGGCCTGGATGGACGATGAGGCGCTGCACCGCACGCTGACTACCCGCAGAGCCACCTACTGGTCACGCAGCAGGCAGTCCTATTGGGTCAAGGGGGAGACCTCTGGGCACACCCAGCAGGTCCACGAGGTCCGCCTGGACTGCGACGGCGATGCGGTGCTGATCGTCGTCGACCAGACCGGCCCGGCCTGCCACACCGGCGCCGCGACCTGTTTCGAGAGCGTGCTGGTTCACAGGTCACCGGTCAGGTAGCGCTGCAGATTGGGGCCGATCGTGGTGACCACGGTGTCGGGGTCCGCGGAGGCCAGCGGCTCGAGGCGGATGACGTAGCGCATTATCCCGAGCCCAGCGATCTGGGTCCCGCACAGTGCGGCGCGCAGCTCCGGGCGGTCTGGAGCCACAGCTGAGACGATTCTACCGAAGATCACCCGACTGACGAACTCGCGTAACATCCGAGCGGCCTCCTCGTGACTGGCCACGCTGCGCATCAGCGCGGCCAGCGCCCCACCGCCGTGGGCGTCCCAGACCGAGAGGAACGTGCGCAGAATCCGCTCGGCGACCTGCTCTGGATCCCCGTCGAGTATTTGCGAGAGGATCTCTTCCGGGTCGATCGGGATTTCCATCACGGCGACGAACAACGCATCCTTGCCCCCGAACCAGTGATTCACCATCGCTGGGTCCACCCCGGCTCGCCGGGCGATCGCGCGCACCGTGGCCCCGTCGTAACCCCGCTCGGTGAACTCCACCCTGGCCGCGTCGAGCAGTGCGGTACGGGTGTCCTCTCCGGCCGGTCGGCGACCGCGGGGCCGGCCGCCGCCGTGGAGCGGGCCTGCATCCACCAGTCTCGATACCTTCCTCGGACAATTTTTCAACAATCGATGAGAAGATATGCCCGAAACATCTCCAGCGTCAACGGCCAGGCACAATGGGTTGCATGGTCAGCAACCGTCACCGCGGGGTCGGACATGTGCAGCTGGATCGGGCGCAGTTTCGTGCGTTGGCGACCGATCGCCGGGTGATCCCGGTCACCCGGACACTGCTCGCCGACGGCGAGACGCCACTGAGTGTGTACCGCAAGCTCGCCCATGGTCGGGCGGGTACCTTCCTGTTCGAGTCAGCGGAGAACGGCTCGTCCTGGTCGCGCTGGTCGTTCGTCGGGGTGAACAGCGCCGCCACGCTCAGCGAGTCCGGTGGTCGCACAGTCTGGCGTGGCACGCCGCCGGTCGGGCTCCCCGGCGTGGCGGTGGCGTGGGTGGGCACACCGCTGGAGGCGTTGCAGCAGACCGTGGCGGCATTGCAGACCGAGCCGCTGCCGGGTTTGCCCCCGCTTACCGGCGGGATGGTCGGCTACCTCGGCTATGACGTGGTCCGGCGCCTGGAGCGGCTGCCCGAGCTGGCCATTGACGACCTCAAGGTGCCCGAACTGGTGATGCTGCTGGCTACCGACCTCGCCGCATTGGATCACCATGAGGGCACCATCACGTTGATCGCCAACGCGATCAACTGGGACGATTCCCCGCAGCGGGTCGATGAGGCATACGACGAGGCGGTGGCCCGGCTGGACGCGATGGTCGCGAAGCTGTGCACGCCGGTGCCAGCCAGCACGGCGGTGTTCAGCCGGCCGGCACCGGAGTTCCTGCGCCGCCGCAGTCCTGAGCAGCACCACGCCGCCGTTGAGGCGGCCAAGGAGGCGATCCGCGCCGGCGAGGCATTCCAGGTGGTGGTCTCCCAGCGCTTCGAGATGACCACCGACGCCGATCCGCTGGACGTCTACCGGATCTTGCGCACCACCAACCCCAGCCAGTACATGTACCTGCTCACGCTGGAGGAGTTCAGCATCGTCGGCTGCAGCCCGGAAGCGCTGGTGACGGTGCGGGAGGGAAAGGTCACCACGCACCCCATCGCCGGCACCCGGCCCCGTGGCGCCGACCCGGACGAGGACTGCTGGCTGGAGAAGGACCTGATGGTCGACGAGAAGGAGCGCGCCGAGCACCTCATGCTGGTCGACCTCGGGCGCAACGACGTCGGCCGGGTATGCCGTCCCGGCTCGGTGCACGTCACCGACTTCTTCCGGGTCGAGCGCTACAGCCACGTCATGCACCTGGTCTCCACGGTGACCGGTGAGTTGGCGCCGGGATACACCGCCTTCGACGCGGTGACCTCATGTTTCCCTGCGGGGACACTGTCCGGGGCGCCCAAGCCACGCGCAATGGAGCTCATCGAGGAGCTCGAGCCGACCAGGCGGGGGGTGTACGGGGGAGTGGTCGGCTACCTGGATTTCGCTGGGAACGCCGACACCGCGATCGCGATCCGCACCGCGGTGGTCCGCAACGGGGTGGCCTACGTGCAGGCCGGTGGCGGCATCGTCGCCGACTCCAACCCGGAGGCCGAGGACGCCGAGTGCCTGAACAAGGCGGGCGCGGTGCTGGCCGCCATCGCCGCCGCAGGCACCCTGCGGCTGGCTACCGGGGACCTCGCCGGATCGACGCGTGCCTGAGCGGGATCCCTCGCGCACCGCGTTGGGGGCCACCATCGCGGTGCTGGTCGCGGCGGCGGTGGCGCTCGGCGGCTCGGCCGCGCTCGGCTGGGCCCAGATCGAGGTTCAGGCACCCCTGCGCGGGATCGTCCAGCTGCGGTTATCCGGCTCGATGCTGCTCTCCGCGCTGGGCCCGCTGGCGGTGCTCGCACTGGCTACGGTGGCCGCGGTGCTGGCCAGTGGCGGGTGGGCGCGCCGGATGCTCGGTGTGCTGCTGCTGGGCACCGCGGTGCCGCCGGCTCTTGCGGTGCTGCGCGTCCGCGACGGTGGTTGGCTCACCGGTGCCGCGTTATCTGCGGCCGACCGGCCCGCCCGGTCAGTACCGGTCGGCACGGCCACGGCGCTCCTTGCGGGTCCCGGATTAGCGGGGGTGGGCGCGGTGCTGCTCGCCGCGGCGGGTGTCGCGCTGGTGGTGGGGGGGCACCGGATGCCGCGCCTGGGGCGCCGCTACCAGGCGCCGGCGACCCGGCGGGACCGGCCGCTGCCCGCACAGGGACGGTTCTGGGAGCGGCTGGACGCCGGCGAGGATCCCACCGCGCCAGGACACCCCCGGTGACGTGGCGTCGAGGCGCCCGGAGCTAGCATCGAGACCCGGGCTTGCGCACGGGGGCGGAAGGGGAGAAGCTTGAGCGTCCTGGAGGCGATCCTCGAAGGGGTCAGAGTTGACCTCGCGGCCCGTGAAGCCGCCATCGAATTCACCGAGATCAAGCGGCTGGCCACCCGGGTGCGGGCTCCCCGGGATGCGCTGACGGCGTTGCGGGGTCCGGGAATCGGGGTCATCGCGGAGGTGAAACGCCGCAGCCCCTCCCGCGGGATCCTGGCTGACATCCCGGATCCGGCTGCGCTCGCTGCGGACTACGCCGAGGCTGGCGCGCGCATGATCAGTGTGCTCACCGAGGGTCGTCGCTTCGGCGGTTCGCTGGCCGATCTGGACGCCGTCCGCGCTGCGGTGGATATCCCGGTGCTGCGCAAAGACTTCATCGTCAGCCCCTATCAGGTGCACGAAGCGCGCGCGCACGGCGCGGACGTGGTGCTGCTTATCGTCGCCGCGCTGGAGCAGAACGCGCTGGTTGCGCTGGTCGACCGGGTCGAGTCGTTGGGGATGGCCGCGCTGGTCGAAGTTCATACCGCCGAAGAGGCCGATCGTGCCCTGGAGGCCGGTGCGACCCTGATCGGGGTGAATGCTCGGGACCTGCACACTCTGGACGTCCACCCCGCGGTCTTCAGCAAGATCGCTCCCGGGTTGCCGCCCGACGTGCTTCGCGTCGCCGAGTCCGGGGTGCGCGGACCAGCGGACCTGATGGCCTACGCCGGCGCCGGCGCCGACGCGGTGCTCGTCGGCGAAGGCCTGGTGACCAGCGGCGACCCGAAAGCCGCGGTCACCCAACTGGTCACCGCCGGATCGCACCCAGCCTGCCCGAAACCGGCCCGGTGAGCGGCCCCATGACCAACACGGTCAGTGTCCCGCCCACCACCGCCCAGCCCGACGTCCGCGGTTACTTCGGACGCTACGGCGGCCGGTTCGTGCCCGAGGCGCTCATCGCGGCGCTCGACGAGCTCACCGCCGCCTACACGACCGCCCGAGTGGACCCGGCGTTCACCGCCCGGCTGACCGGCCTGCTCGCCGACTACACCGGCCGACCCTCGCCGATTACCGAGATCCCCAGGCTCTCCGAGCACGCCGGTGGCGCCCGGATCGTGCTCAAGCGTGAGGACCTCAACCACACCGGATCCCACAAGATCAACAATGTGCTGGGCCAGGCACTGCTCACCGTGCGGATGGGCAAGCCGCGGGTGATCGCGGAGACCGGAGCGGGCCAGCACGGCGTCGCCGCCGCGACCGCGTGCGCGCTGCTCGGGCTGGAGTGCGTGGTCTACATGGGGGAGGTGGACACCCAGCGTCAAGCGCTCAACGTCGCCCGGATGCGGCTGCTCGGTGCCGAAGTGGTCCCGGTGACCACCGGATCCCGCACCCTCAAGGACGCCATCAACGAGGCGCTGCGGGACTGGGTGACCAACGTGGACCACACCCACTACCTGCTCGGCACGGTCGCCGGGCCGCACCCGTTCCCGGTCATGGTGCGCGATTTCCACCGCGTCATCGGGTTGGAGGCCCGCGAGCAGATGCTGGCCCGCTACGGCCGGCTGCCCGACGCGGTGGCCGCCTGCGTCGGTGGCGGGTCCAATGCGATCGGCATCTTCCACCCGTTCATCGACGACCCGGGTGTGCGCCTGGTCGGCTTCGAGGCCGCCGGCGACGGGGTGGACACCGGCCGGCACGCTGCGACGCTGTCCGCGGGCGAGCCCGGGATGTTGCACGGCGCGCTCTCTTACCTGCTGCAGGACTGCGATGGGCAGACCATCGAGACGCACTCCATCTCGGCCGGACTGGATTACCCCGGGGTGGGACCGGAGCACTCCTGGCTCAAGGACACCGGGCGCGCCGAGTACCGGCCGATCACCGACGCGCAGGCGATGGAGGCTTTCCGGCTGCTGTCCCGTACCGAGGGAATCATCCCGGCCATCGAGTCGGCGCACGCCGTGGCCGGCGCGCTGCAACTCGGCGCGGAGCTGGGTGACGGAGCGTTGTTGCTGGTCAACTTGTCCGGCCGGGGCGACAAGGACGTCGACACCGCGGTGACGTGGTTCAACCTGCTGGAGGAACGGCGATGACCCCTCGGCTGGCGCCGCTGTTCGAGGCCTGCGGTGCCGAGCATCGCGCGGCGCTGATCGGCTACCTGCCCGCGGGTTACCCGACGGTGGAGGGCTCGCGGGCACTGCTGCACGCCATGCTGGACGGTGGTTGCGACCTGGTCGAAGTCGGGATCCCGTACTCCGATCCGGTGCTGGACGGGCCGACCATCCAGGCTGCCGCGGACGCCGCGCTGCGAGGTGGGGTGCGGCTGCGTGACGTGCTCGCGGTCGTGGAGTCGATCGCCGGTGCCGGTGGCCGGGCGGTGGTGATGACCTACTGGAACCCGGTGCACCGCTACGGCGTGGACGCCTTCGCCCGGGATCTCGCCGCGGCCGGGGGTCTGGGTGTCATCACCCCCGATCTGATTCCCGACGAGGCGCACGACTGGCTGGCTGCCGCGCAGGCACACGACCTGGACCGGATCTTTCTGGTTGCCCCCTCCTCTACCGAGGCGCGCCTGGCCTCGACCGCCGCAGCGAGTCGTGGCTTCCTGTATGCGAGTTCCCTGATGGGGGTGACCGGCGCCCGGGACGTGGTGAGCAGTGCCGCGGGGACCCTGGTCAGCCGGGTTCGCGGGTTCGCGCAGAATCTGCCGGTGGGAGTTGGGCTCGGGGTGCGCAACGGTGCACAGGCCGCGGAGGTGGCGACGTTCGCCGACGCCGTGATCGTCGGCTCGGCTTTCGTGACCGCCGCCCAGGACGGCGAGCCCGGCGTTCGCGCCCTCGCAGCCGACCTCGCCACCGGCGTCCGCCGCGTAGCTCCCCAACCCGCCTGAATCACCCTCCACCGTGGAGGAGATACCGTGTGGCCCGTGTCCATCGCGATGTTTCTCGGCTCGATACCCAGCCCGGACCGGGGGGTCTGGTACCTGGGACCGGTACCGATCCGCGCCTACGCCCTGTGCATCATCGCCGCGATCATCGTCGCCATCCTGTGGGGAGAACGCCGCTGGCAGGCCAGAGGTGGCCAGGCCGGTGCGGTGACCGACATCGCGGTGTTCGCGGTGCCGTTCGGTCTGGTCGGCGGTCGCCTCTACCACGTGGCCACGGACTGGCAGAAGTACTTCGGGCCGGGTGGAGACCCAGTCGCCGCGCTGGAGATCTGGAAGGGCGGGCTCGGTATCTGGGGAGCGGTCGCGCTCGGGGCGCTGGGAGCCTGGATCGGTTGCCGGCGTCAAGGCATTCCACTGCCTGCGATGGCGGACGCCCTCGCGCCGGCCGTTGTCGCTGCGCAGGCGATCGGGCGGCTGGGCAACTACTTCAACCAGGAGCTCTACGGCGGGCCGACCTCGCTGCCCTGGGGACTGGAGATCCACGACCGGGTGAATCCAGCTACCGGAGTTCCCGATCCGCTCAATGGGATCGCGCAGGGCCCCCCGATCGATATCGTGCACCCCACCTTCCTCTACGAGATGCTCTGGAACCTGGGCGTGGTAGCGCTCGTGGTGTGGGCCGACCGGCGTTTCCAGCTCGGCCACGGGCGGGTTTTCGCTCTCTACGTCGCGGGCTACACCGCGGGCCGGTTCTGGATCGAGCTGATGCGCGCCGATCCGGCCACGATGATCTTCGGGTTGCGTATCAATGTGATCACGTCAGCCGTCGTGTTCCTCGGCGCGGTGCTCTACCTGTCCATCGCCCGCCGGGGCCGGGAGGATCCTGCCTCACTCACCGTGACGAAGGAACCTGCGCTGGCCTCCTAGCGGCGCTGGTTCCGGGGCGCGCCGGTGGCGGTTGTCCAGGCACCTCGGAGCGGTCGAGATCTAGTCACTCGCTGGCTACCCGGTGGACATCACATGATCAAGATGCCCCGCTAGGGTGTCCGACTATGAGTCGACGCGCGAAGATCGTTTGTACGATTGGCCCGGTGACCGCGACCTCGGAGAAGATCCGGGAGTTGGTGCGGGCCGGTATGGACGTCGCTCGCCTCAACTTCAGCCACGGCAGTCACGCCGATCATGCGCGGGTCTACTCGATGGTCCGGGAGGCCAGCGACGAGGCAGGCCGAGCGGTAGGGATCCTCGGCGACCTGCAGGGACCGAAGATCCGGTTGGGGCGGTTCGCGGCCGGTCCGGTGGAGTGGCGCACCGGCGATGAGGTGCGAGTGACCATCGAGGACGTCCCCGGCACCCACGACCGGGTCTCCACCACTTACTCGGGGCTCGCCCAGGATGCCCGTGAGGGTGACTCCCTGCTCGTCGATGACGGCAAGATCGCCCTGATCGTGCGTAAGGTCGAGGACACCGAGGTGGTCTGCGAGGTCATCGAGGGTGGCACGGTCAGTGATAACAAGGGTTTGTCATTGCCGGGGATGAATGTTTCGGTGCCGGCGTTGTCGGCGAAGGATATCGCGGATCTGGAGTTCGCGTTGCGGTTGCGGGTGGATCTGGTGGCGTTGTCGTTCGTGCGGTCTCCGGCTGACATCGATTTGGTGCATCGGACGATGG
>JBOHFF010000048.1:0-63806 GCA_050699515.1 Pseudonocardiaceae bacterium | reverse complement strand
AGCCGGCTGATCTTGGCGTGAGAGGCGCGGATCGCGTCCCCGGCAGCTTCGCGGGTGATTCCCCGGGCCTCCCGGAGCCGACGTAGTTGGGTGCCCAGTGCCATCCGCAGGACGGTGGGTCCGGCGGGTGCCTGGGTCGGACCCGCGGTCGATGTATAGCCGAGTTGCGGGCCGCAGTGTGGCTGCGTGAGTTCCAAGGCTTCATCTCCCGAATTCGTTCCACGCTAGTCCGGTCGTGCCATTTTAAGAGCTCGACTGGAGTAACACTGGAACCTGTGGGTGATGAGAAGAGGCGTCGCCGGCTACCCCGAACGTCTTCGGCTTCAGGTCACGTTCCCGGCCGCCGTGCCGTCGAACTCGCCCGCCTTCACACCATGGATGAACGCGGCCATCCCGGCGCAGGTGTAGATCAGCATCGGACCACCAGGGTGCCTGGAGTTCCGCACGGCGATCCGTCCGTTGGCCAACTGTGCCAGCTCGACGCAGCTGCCGCACGGGTTGCTGTAGCGGCTCTTCCGCCAGAGCGCTCCGGCGATGGAGGGCATCGTCATCGCGTTGTTGATCAACTGCATCTCGACCTCTTTCCGCCGCCTTCGGTGAGGGCGTGACGTCCGTCGGTAGGAGCTCCCCTGCCCGGAGGCCTCAGCAGCAGTCTCACCAGGACGGCTCAACGCGCTAAGGTTCCCCTCGGTGACTCAACGTTACTCAAGGAGGCGATGGGGTCAAACACGGGGGAGTTGGTGGTCACACCCGCCGGCTATCTCACCGCTGGCAGGTGCCAGGACTGGCGTCGACCTCGACGGGTTCGTTCATCTGCCGGCCAGCCGGGGGTCCATCCGCCCCGACGGATTCATTCCCTGCGGAGAGCAGTATGCAGCTGTGACGATATGAGGCGGCCTGGAGATGATGCTCGATGTCACTGAGTTGTCCTAAGTAATCAGCAGGTATAGTCTCGATGTGGCGACTCGTCGTCACAAGTCATGGTAAGTGCATCGTAGCTTGCAGGTGCAAGCACAAAGGTACGGTATTGGATTTCTCGACTCTGTGTCACTGCACTTCTCTCATGTGAAGCCTAACGGGGGACTTACATTTTGATATGCCGCGCGTTTACGGTCGAGGGGTCGGTACTCAGCGAGCCGGGGAGGCGCTGGTGGGCGGCAGTCAAGCAGGACGGTTGATCATGAGGAATTTCGAGTCTGCGATCACGGGCAGTATTGATGGAGGTCTCACTCTCACGCCCATGAGGATCCAGTTGGCCGGTCGGGTGACAGTAGAATCTACGCATACGAAGGTTGATGAGCGGTTGCTTTATGGAAGCCAAGCTCGGCATATGTTCGTGATGTTGGTGGTGGAGCGCAATCGTCCGGTCCCTCGTGATGAGCTCGCTGAGGCCCTGTGGCCCCACGGGCTACCACGCACGTGGGCGGCTGCGTTGCGTGGTGTAGTCAGTAAAGTACGTGCCTTCTTGGCGGCTGCGGGTTTCTCGGAGAACGCGGCGGCCTATGACGGCTTCGGCGCCTACCAACTCCATCTGCCGGCCGATGTGGTGGTCGACATCGAGTTCGCCGGCGCTGCGGTGGAAACCGCGGAGCAGATGTTGCGCGAAGGCAATCCCGCGCGGGCGGTGGCGCTTGCGGAGTACGCCCGGACGGTCGCGGTGCGTCCGTTCCTGCTGGACGCGAAGGGGCGCTGGGTCGAGGGTGTCCGCGACCGCCTGCGCGAGGTGCTGCTCTGGTCGTTGTGCGTGCTCAGCGAAGGTTACGCCCAGCGGGGTCGATACCAGCTCGCCGTGCGCACCGCCGAGGACGCGATCGAGCTCGAACCGTTTCGGGAACGGGCGCACCAGCAGCTCATGCGGGTCCACACGGCCGCGGGAAATCCAGCCGAGGCGTTGCGTGCCTACGATCGCTGCCGTCGGCTGCTGGCCAAGGAGTTGGGCGTCTACCCTGCGGCGGAGACCTCGGCTCTCCATCTTGCGCTACTCCGCAACGGGAATGCTAGTACTGCTGGAACGGTACTGTAGGAGTGGGCGTAAGCCTGATGTAAGTCCCCCGCAAGTGGCGTTGAAATCTGCCGGTTGGGACTGTTTCTTGTCTTTTTCTATTGCGTCAGGCTTGCGCCCTAGGTCTAGTTTATTGTTATGTCGGTGACCGATCGGGACGAGGGCTGAAGAATGAACCTGCTGGAGGCGGTGCGGATCGCGCTTCGGGGTTTACGGGCCAATCGGTTGCGCTCCGTGCTGACCATGCTCGGCATCATCATCGGAGTCGCGGCGGTGATCCTGCTGGTCGCGATCGGCAATGGGGTGCAGACCTCGGTCAATGAGCGCGTCCAGCCGCTGGCCAATCTCATCACCATTGTGCCGACCTCCGGTAGCGTCCCGGGGGGTGCTGCGAAAAATTTAATCGATGCCGATGCCGCAGCGCTGGAGAACTTCGACCGGGCCCCCGACATCGCCAGCGTCACGCCGGCCAGCACCGGCAACACAGTGATCGAGTCCGACTCCGTCGACTCGCGCACGTTCCTCGTCGGCTCCACCGAACGCTGGGCAGAGGTGAGCAACCGGAAGCTGCAGGCCGGGTCGTTCTTCGACGACGACCAGGTCCGCTCCGCTGCCCGGGTGGTGGTGCTCGGTCCCACTACGGCGGATACGCTGTTCGGCGGTGAATTCCAGGCCGCGCTGGACCAGCGAGTCCGGATCAACCACCAGACCTTCACCGTCATCGGGGTACTGGATTCCGCCGGTGAGCCGGCCGACAACTCCGTGATCATGCCGCTGAACACCGCACGCCGCTACGTCTTCGGTGTCAGTGACAAGCTCAACCAGATCCTCGTGCAGGCCACCCAAGCCGCCACTGTGCCCCTCGCCCGCGATCAGGTGATCGACATCCTCAGCGACCGGCACCTGATCAAAGAACCCGCGAGAAGGGACTTCGAGGTCCAGTCCTTCGGTGGCCGGCTCAAATCGTTCAACCAGATCCTCGACATCCTCACCCTTTTCACCGCCTCCGTCGCGGCGATCTCGCTGTTCGTCGGCGGTATCGGAGTCCTGAACATCATGCTCGTCTCGGTCACCGAACGAACCCGCGAGATCGGGATCCGCAAAGCGGTCGGTGCCACTCGCCGCGCCATCCTCCAGCAGTTTCTCATCGAGTCCATCGTGCTGGCCGGCATCGGCGGGCTGATCGGCGTCGGCTTCGGGCTCGGCCTGTCGGTGCTCGGCGCCGCCATCGCGCCCTCCTTCGGCCCCACCTTCGAGACGTTCGCCCCTGTCGCGACCATCTCCTCCATCGTGATCTCGTTCGCGATCAGCCTCGCGATCGGGCTCGTCGCCGGCGGCTACCCGGCCAACCGGGCCGCCCGGCTACGCCCGATCGACGCCCTCAGATACGAGTGAGGTATGACCTGCAAGGTGATGCGTCACTGGTTTTTGTTGGTCATAGCCGTGCTGCTCGGCGTCGGGGTGGGTGGCTGCGGTACCCCGTCTCGGGGATCGGTGTCCGAGCCGATCCCGGCGCTGGCCGGCGTTCACCCCTGCGACCCGGCTGCGCTGGGCGCCACCGCCTCCGATGCCGGCGCAGGTGGTGTGTTCCGGGGGCCCGGGGGTGTCACGTTCAGTTGCGCGACGCTGTCCGTGCCGTTGGATCATGCCGGGCTGCGGGGGACTCCCCAGCAGCGCCGGCAGCTCTCGCTGCAGGTCGCAATGGCCGACAACACCACCGCGCCGCGCGGTGTGCTGGTGTGGTTGGTCGGCGGCCCGGGTGCACCGGGGGTGGGGTTGACCGCTGTGATCGCTCACCAGTTCGACCCGGCGGTACTGCGCGATTACCGGCTGGTGTTGTTCTCAGCGCGCGGCACCGGCGCCGGCGCGCTGCAATGCCCCCAACTACAGCAGGTGATGGACGATCAGAGCGCACCCCCGTCGAGCGCTGTGCAAGCGTGCGCCCAATCCATCGGGGCTGATCGGCGGTTCTACACCACCGCCGACACCATCGCTGACCTGGACACGCTGCGCCATGCGTTGGGGGTGGACAAGCTCACCCTCAACGGCGCCTCGTATGGCACCTTCGTCGCCGAACGCTACGCGATCACCCATCCCGATCGGGTATCGCGGTTGGTGCTGGACTCGGTCGTACCGCACGACAGCTACGACCCGCTGGAGATCACTGCTCTCAACCGCACCGCGGACGTGCTGCGAATGGTGTGTGCGGATATCCGGTGCGGCACCGATCCGGCACAGGACCTCTCGCAGGTGATCGTGATCCGCCACGACGGGCCCCGGCTGCTCGAGATCCTCAGCGGGCTGACCCACGGCGCACCACGGCTGAGCGGCGTACCAGCCGCGCTGCACGAGGTGGCGCGGGGTGAGCACAGCGCGTTGGACGCGATCATCGCCGCCGAAGGCAGCGAGCAGGCCAGCTCGGCCGAGATCTTCAGCCAGGGCTTGCATGCCGCCACCGTGTGCGCGGACTGGGTCTGGCCATGGGGCGATGCCCAGACCCCGGTGCCCGGCCGGGCCGATGCGACCGCGCAGGCGCTCGCCACGCTGCCGGACGCGATGGTGTTCCCCTACGACCGGGCCACCGCGGCCGGCTCCGGAATCGTGGTGACGTGTGAGCAATGGCCACCCACCCCGGTGGTGGGATTTCCGTCCGGGACCGACCTGCCGCCGGTGCCGACGCTGCTGCTGGCCGGCGACCGTGACCTGATCACCCCACTGGCGTGGGCGCAGCACGAGGCCGCCCACGCCCCACGCGGTCGCCTCGTCGTCATTCCCGGCGCGGGACACATCACCCAGAACAGAGGCAACGGCGCGGCGGGTCGCGCAGCCGTCACCGAATTCCTGACCGGCCCGTGAGGCCTACCGCATGAGCAATCCCGGCGCGGGGCCTCGTCAGGCGGCTTCGTCGATCCAGTCCAGCCAGGGTTTGGAGTCGAGATGGCGACGTACCCGCTGGATGTAGCGCTCCGCGCCGGCGTCTTTCCATTGGCCCGACCAGTGCCAGCCCACGCAGTGCCAGATGTCGCCGGGACCGTAGTCGTTGGCCAGGTAGGTTACCCAGCCCTCGTAGCAGGCCCGGGTGCGGGCACCGTAGTAATCGACGTTGAACGCGGTGCCTCGCTGGGACAGCGGGTAGGAGCCAGGCAGGTAGATGTGCTTGAGCTGCATGATCCCGAAGCTGGTCGGGCAGGGCGGCGCCGCGCCGCCGACGCAGTCGGTGGCTTTGTCCGACTTGTCGCCGGTGGTGCTCTGCCGCCAGTGGCTCTCCTGGACCGCGACCGCTCGCAGGATGTCGGCGTCCAGGCCCCACTTGCAGGCACCCCAGGCGAGGATCTCACCGGTGGTGCCGGTGAAGTCGCCGTCGATGCGGGGCACGAATTGCCGGTTGGCCTGCTCGGT
The DNA here is from genome assembly GCA_050699515.1 of Pseudonocardiaceae bacterium. GTDB lineage: Bacteria > Actinomycetota > Actinomycetes > Mycobacteriales > Pseudonocardiaceae. The sequence continues at coordinate 58,405 of JBOHFF010000048.1, read as the reverse complement.
GAAGTCATCCCAGATCGGCATCACCACCCGGTCAGGAGTGACATGGTTGGCCGAGGTGTTCTCAGGCCGTGGTTCTCGCTGGTCACGTTGGATTCGTGCGGCGCATTCCTTGCCCGAGGGCAGCGCGGCACCCACCGGAAGCGTGACGAAGTCGTTCTCACCGTCAGGTGACGTGCATCCGCATATGAGGAATAACATGACGAATGCGATTGCGATGGTGCGGTGCAGCGAGACGGTACTGATCCCGCCCAGCATCACTAGGCTCACTGTTTCCCCCGAAGTATTTTATGCTCGGCAGGAATCTAGCAGCGCCGAGAAGAGCTGGTGACAACAGCCCAATAGGGGCGGCTGCGCCCCGCGCTCTGAGATATGATCACCTGATGAGGATCGACGATGGGTCTTAGGACCAGCCCGACCGCGCTCGTCGCGGCGATCGGGCTCCTGGCCGCCATCACCGGATGCGCTGGCAGCAGCGGGGATTCCGACCGCTCTGGGATCAAGGTCGGCGTCATCGTGTCGGATCCCGCAGGCTCCTCACGGTGGGAGGAGGTCGACGAGCCGCTGCTGCACGACGCCATGGGCGCCGAGGAGCTGGACGCCGAGGTGGAGAACAGCGAGGGCGACGCGGCGAAGTTCGCTGCGATCGCCGACCGCATGATCGATGACGGGGTCAAGGTACTGGTCATCGCCTCGCCGAATGACGAGGCCGGCTCGGCCGTCGCGCGGAAGGCCGCCGCGCGGGCCATCCCCACCATCCACTACGGCTACGACCGGCACGATTTCGGTGGTTCCTCCGACTACTACGTCTCCTTTGATCCGGTCAAGGCAGGTGAGCTGCAAGGTCGCGGGCTGGCGTGGGGCCTCCGGGGCGCGCGGGTGCGGGGTTCCACCGTCATCGAGATCGATGGCCCGCGGACCGACCGCATCACGCCGCTGCTCGCCCAGGCAGCGCGCAATGTCCTGCAGCCGCGCTACAACAGCGGCGCGTACCGGCTGGTGGCCGACCGATCCGTCGACGGCAACGAGGATGCCGGCGTGGTCTTCGAGCAGCTCCTCACCGCCAATGGCGGCCACGTCGACGGTGTGCTGGCGGCCGACGACGGCGTAGCCGGCGCGGTGATCGCTGTGCTGAGAAAGAAAGGGTTGAATGGGAGAGTCCGGGTGACCGGCATGGGCGCCACTCCGGAAGCCCTCAAGGCGATCCTGCGTGGCGACCAGTTCATGACGGTGTTCATACCCATCGACCAGCAGGCCACGGCAGCGGCGAAGCTTGCCGGCGCGCTTGCGAGAAACGATCGCGCAGCGGCCGACACCATGGCGCCGATGATCGTGACTGACACCGTCGGACACCGCAAGGTACGCGCCGTATTGGTATCGCCGGTATTCATCACGGTGGACACGATCGACCGGGTGATCGACAGCGGCTTGGTCAGCTCACGCGATATCTGTGATGGTGAACTAGCCCTACGATGCGACCAGCTGAACATCCGCCGATGAGGAATTGATTCTGCCGTGCGCAGCTACAACCTGGTCACCGACGAAAACCCGCTCCGCGCTCGCCAAGCCGTCGCCCTGGATGATCACGGACTGGCCGGGTGACGCCCGGTTAGGAAGAACACTGTCGATCTGCATCGGGCTCCTCATCGGGGGTGAGCTTAGGGGGGCAGATCGAGGAATACTCGCAGTCGAACCGACGTGGCGCAACGTCGCCACCAGGAAACTGTGTTCAGATCGCAGGCTTACCCAACGGCGGCCGCGCCGTGCGTGCCGTCGTCGGTGCTGGCGATATCAGGGCGCAACCGCGGCGGCACTGTTCCTCCGGGGAAATGGGGGTTGCCGGGTGGCGCGCAGCCAGGTCTCGCACGCCAGGGTGGCTTCCAGGGCGATGGTGGTGCGGTTGTCCGGGTGTGGTGCGAGCAGGCAGGTACGCAGCACCGTGGGGTTGATGAGGCCGGCCTCGGCCAGCGCGGAATCGGTGAAGAGCTCCAGGATCTGTGGCAGGTGACGGCGGAACCCGGCACGGGAGTCGGTGGTGTCATTACCTTTGGTCACCCGGCCCAGGATCGGGGTGGGTACGATCCCGCGCATCGCCTCGGTGAGCAGTGGTTTGTCCTGCCAGGGGGTGCACCGCTCGTGTGGGCGCACCGCCAACGCCGCCTCGACGACCCGATCATCGAGGTAGGGCAGTTCCCATCGGATGCCTTCTCGCTGGTAGAGCCGCTCCAGTAGGCGGTAGGACGTCCCGTTGGTGCGCAGCGTGGCCAGGGTGGTGTGCTGGGCCCGGTGCGGGGCCAGCACCTGGGCGGTGTCGGCGGCGCGCTGCAGCGCTGTAGTGGCGGTGAGCAGCATGTCGCGGGTGGCCCATTCCGGGGCGCGCAACCACGGCCCCCAGCCAAGATTCGGCATCCGCCGTGGCAGGGGGGCGGTCAGGTTGACGGCTTGGGCGCGCCACCAGGCCGCGATGTCGGAGCGATCGGCCAGCGCTCGCAGCGTCGCGACCAGCGGCCAGCGGCCCCGGGCCCGCCGTCCCCGCAAGTGCCGCAGCGTGATCAACGGGTGCCGGCGGATCAGGGGATGCAGGTAGGCCGGTGAGCCCCGCAACAGCTCATCTGCGCCGTGGCCGGCCAGCTGCCGGTGAACACCACGCTCGGCCAGCGCCTGCCCGATATGTCGGGCACGGGCCGCCGATCGCAGGAACGGGAACGGTGCCTCACTGTCGAGCTCCGCAGCCGGATCGGCGAACATCGCCGGCAGCTCGGTGTGCGGCAGCACCAGATGCTCGGCCGAGTCCAGAGCCGCGACCGCGAGGGCGGCGAACGCCGCGTCGTCGCCCTCCTCGATCTGTGTCATCCGGACGGTGAGCAGGTTCGGCGCCGTGCGGGCAGCCAGGAAACACAGTGCAGTGGAGTCCAGGCCACCGGAGAGATCCGCCCCCCACCGCTGCCCGGCGGGCTGCCGGCACGCCACCGCTGTCTCCAGGGCTTCGCGCAGCACCCCGGCCCCCTCGCGCAACCCCACCGCCGGTTCGGGCGGATACCACCAACGCGTCACCCGCGGTGCCTGGGCCGGTGTCAGCTCCAGATAGCTGTCCGGGGCAACGGCCGCCACCCCACGCCACATGCTGTGCTCGGCCAGCGGTGGCGGCGGGAGTGGCGTCAGCAGCCGTAACGCCAGCGCTTCGATGTCCATCCCGGCCTGGGTCACGGCGGCCAGCACGTCCGCGCGGTCGGCGGCCAGCGCCATCCCGTCATGCAGGGCGAGGAACACCCGACGCAGCCCGGTCAAGCTGCCCTGAGCCCGTACCCGACCCGTGACCGAGGCCAGCACATGAACGCAACCAGATAGCAGCCGAGCCACCCGATCCACGTCGGCCAGGCTGCGTACCTCGGCGGCCAGGTCGGCCAACCGGGTGGTGGTGATCGGACATCGCCCGATCACCACCAGGCGAACGTCGCCAGCGGTGACCACGGTGATGTCCTCGGGAGACCAACTGCCGACCAGCCATGGTCGCCCCGACGGGTGTGTCACCGTGCGGGGCGCGGTGAACGGCAGCACCGGCACCACCCCGCTCGTCCCCGGCTGGTCGGGCAGGACGACAAACCCTTTCACCGGTCAACCGCCCCAGATCTGATCATTCCTCTTCGCTGAAGGGAAGAAAGATCTCGGGGCTCTGACCACCGTCTCCCAGGGTGTCCTCGCTGAACTGGCCGACGTCCATCAGCATTGGTGGTTCGTGGACCTGATGCGCCGCCTGCTCGTCCATGACGATCTCCTCATCGAATACGTCGTGTATTCACCCAAACGGCTGGCATGCCGCTGATCGGAAGCTACGCAGGGAGCGCAAGCCAGCCGCAAGCGGCGACTTTCGACTCGGCCCGGGTTATTCGGACCGGACCTTTACGCGGAAGCTGCGGGTTCGAACCGGATGCTCGACTCGGGTTTCAGGTCGAGGTCGAAGCCGCTGCGCGGCGTGTCGGCAGCGATCAGCACGTTGTAATGGTTGGGGAAATGGCAGGCGTCGAAACCCAATACAGTCCCGATCCGGTGTCCATCGACCCACAGTTCGTCGCCGCGGTCGATGACGCCGGCGTGCGCGATCTCGGCGAATCCCAGGAAACCGACCCGGTCGATGCGGGTGCCGGGCGCGGTCTGGGTGTGGTCGGTCGTCACCAGCTCGTGCACCTCCCCCTGACGCACGCAGCGGCTGGCGTAGGGCTCGAGTTCCATCCCCCGGTCGTCCCTGCGGTGCAGCAGCACCTTCACCAGCGTGCCGGTGACCGGTCGCTTCGCTCCGTTCTCCTGCATCAGCTGTCCTCCCCCGTCGTCAGCGCGCAGCAACGTTCCCGTTCGGCGCGATAGGTCGCGTCGACCAGCGCCAGCGCTGGGAGGCCGCCGTCCACCCGATGTGCGCGCCCGGACAGCGCATGCTCGAAGTCGCGCAGGATGCCCAGGTACTCGTGCCACAGCGAGCTCTTGAACCCGGGATAGCCGCGCAGCATGTCGGCGTGGTGGACACCGCCGTCAGCGAGGACGATCTCCACGTCCTTGCGCTCACCCGCATACGACCAGTCCAGCTCCACCCGCGCCGTCGCGCCCGAGGCCGCGCGGAGCACCACTCGTGCCTGCCGGTCGATGCCGTGGGCGTCCCGGGCGATCTCGGCGCCAGTCACCCGCAGCTCGCCGAGGAAGAGTCTGGCCAGGTCGTAGGCGTTGGGCCCGTTGTCGGCCACACAGCCACCGCCGCAGCGTGCCGGGTCGAGGTACCAGCCCTCGGCACCGATGTGTTCCTCGATGCGTTCCAGGTAGCGCACGGTCAACGACTCGACCGGCGACTCCGAAGGCAAGCTGCTCACCAGTGTCTGGACGGCACTGTTGTACCGGCGGTGGAAGGCGGTGAACAGGCACACCCCGGCCCGGCGAGCGCAGTCCACCAGCGCTTCGCCGTCGGACAGGCGAGTCGCGAGCGGTTTCTCCAGGCAAACCGCCAACCCCGCCTCCAGCGCGTCGCGGCCCACGGTGGTGTGCGCGTCGTTGGGGACGGTGATCACGACCGCGTCGAGGTCGGTGCGGGCGAGCAACTCGCGGTGGTCGAGGTGGCAGGGCACCTGGCCGTGGAACGCTCGCAGCGCCGCCTCGTCGGTGTCGCAGACGGCCGCCAGCCGCAACGATGGGATCTGATCGAGCGCGGCGAGGTAGCAGCGGGAGATGACGCCCAGCCCGATGACGCCGATGCGCCGCGGCCGCATCAGCCGCCGCCGATCGGGTCACAGAGCGGCACATCCAACGTCTCGGCGAGCTCGCGCAGCTCCGCATAGAGCGGCGGCGCGAGCGGCACGCCGTCACGGCGATGGGCGCGGGCCCGCGCCGCCTCGGGCCAGCCGGGATAGCGCACGGGGGCGTCCTCGCGCGAGGGCGGGCAGGCAAGCAGCGCGCTGAACAGTGACTGGGCGTCACGGCGGACCTCGCCGGGTGGGCGCAACGCACCCGGCGCGATCGCGGCGACGAGGAACCCGATGTCGTCGTCGCGGCCGGACGGTCCACCGTCGCCCGCCAGCGCCTCGATACCCGGGCCGAGTCCGGCACCGGGCACCAGCGCGGCGAGCACCTCCACCATCAGGCCCAGGCCGAACCCCTTGTGCACGCCGGTACCGGAGCCGCCCAGCCACTGCAGATGCGCCTCACCACGGTCGAAGGCCGCCGGATCGGTGACCGGGTTGCCCCACTCGTCGGCCAGCCATCCTTCCGGCACCGGCAGGCCGGCCCGGGCAGCGGCCCGGACCCGGCCGGTGGGCACCGCCGTGGTGCTCATGTCCAGCACGAACGGGTGGTGGTTCCCGGCTGGTGCGGCGATGCTGAGCGGATTGGTGCCGAGCATGGCGAGGCGCCCACCCGGCGGCCGGGCGATGCGTTGCCGGCCGCAATTGGCGGCCACGATCCCCACCATGTCGCGCCGCACCGCCCGGGCGGCGTGGTGGCCGGCGCAGCCGAAATGCGTGGCATCCCGCACCGAGACCAGCCCGATGCCGTAGCTGGCGGCGCGCTCGGTCGCCAGGTCCATGGCCTCGCTCGCGGCCCACAGTCCCAGCGCCCGGTGCGCGTCGACCAGCACCGCGGCGCCGCGATCGGTCAGGATCTCCAGCTCGGCGTGCGGGTCGACCCGCTGGTCGGCGAACAGGGGGAGGTAGAGGCGGGTGAGGTTGACCAGGCCGTGCGAGTGCAGGCCGGTGAGATCGCCGTAGCACAACGCCTCGGCCGCCGCCGCGGCCCGGCCGCTGGGCACCTGGTGGGCCAGGAACACCTGCGTGACGAAGGCGCACAGCGCCTCGTAACGCACCCGGACAGCGGTGGTCACGATCATGGCACGCCTCCTGCCTGGCAACGGGAGAAGCTGACGAGGACCCGGGCGACATCGGCGGCGAAGCCCTCCAACTCCGCCAGCTCGGCGAACTCGCCACGCGCGTGCGCGTGGTTGGCGGCCAGGTCACCAGGGCCGAGAACGGCGGTGAACGTGCCGGGCACGCCGTCCATCCAGATCGCATCGCAGGTGAAAGCGGGCTCATCAGCCGGCCAGCGGGCCAACCCGGCGCCGTCCAGCAGCGCCTCGCACCACGGGTCGGCGCTCGCCAGGGTGGGCAGGCCCCGTTTCAGCCACTCCAACCGGGTCACCGCCGCGGCCTGCGCCGCGGTGAGCGCGAATTCCCGCGTCGCGGCGAAACGCCGGGCGAACTCGGCCAGCCCCTCGTGCAGTGCGGCCGCGAACGCGGCCTCCAGCCGTCGCCCTGCTCGCGGCGAGGCGTAGGACAGGTTCACCAGCAGCTCCCCCGTCCCGTACACCCGGTTGTGTAGGTGCCCCGTGTGCAGGCCCGCGACGCAGACCGCTCCATCGGCGGCGTGCGGGGCCAGCGCCAGGCCCAGGTGTTGGGCGAGGAAGCCGAGCAGCACGGTGGCGTTGTGCCCGCACCCGGGCCGGTCGTCGATGGCGTCGCGGCCCTGCACCCGCACCCGGGCGGTGGCGGCCGCGGTGGCCCGCGGCAGGTACCGCCGGCCGGTGGGCTCGCAGAACAGGTTGAGGCGCCCGACGAACCCGCGCTCCACCAGCGGCCGGGTGCCGATCGTGCCCATCGCGCCGCCCTCCTCACCGGCGACAGCCTGGATGAGCACGCCCACGCCGGTCCCGATCGCCGGCTCGGCGGCCAGCGCCGCGCGGATGCCGGCGAGCAGCGCGACGGCGGGTCCTTTCGCGTCGATCGCGCCGCGGCCGTGGAAGCTCACCCCGTCGAAACCGACCTCCTCCAGGCCCGCGACCGTGTCCAGATGGACGTTGAACATGATCGTCGCCGCACGCGGCAGCGGTGGGCCCAGCCGCAGCACCAGACTGGGCTGATCGTTCAGGAAACCAGGGATCCCGGCGATCGCCCGGGTGACGGCCAGCGGCACGTCGCCCCGCCGCAGCGCCTCCGGCGCCACCGTGGCGTGGTGCACGGGTACGAACCCCAGCTCGGCGGCGACCTCGGCGTAGGCCCGTTGCGCATCCCACAACCGGGGCGCTGGGCCCGCCGGCCCGGTCTCCAGCGGCCCCGCGGTGGGCATCCGCAGCAGGCGCAGCAACAGCTCACGATCGGCCTCGAGTAGCTCGGCTCGCATCGTGACGGTCGCGCACTCGCGGTAGCCGTTAGGCATGGCGCAGCCCACCGCGGACCGCCCGCCACCCCGGGAAGGCCGGCAACACCTGGTCGCGCACCAACTGCTCCAGCGCGTGCCCGCTGGCGAGGAAGCCGTCATGACGACCCTGGTCGGACTCGGGACCTGACGGCGTTGAGAGCCCGGGCTCGTGCGGTCGCAGGCTCAGGTGCGGCTCGAGGGACCACACGCCGGTGTACCCACTGCGCAGCAGCAGCCGCAGACACTCGGCCACCCGGCAGCGTCCCGCGCCCGGCAGCGTGTAGACGGGGGCGGCCGCGTCGCCTTCGGCGTCCTTGACGTGCACGTGCGCCACGTGCGGGAGGATCTCGGCCAGCAGGCCGTAGGCCTCGTAGCCGTAGGCGATCCCGTTGCCGGTGTCGAAGAGCAGGCGCAGGGCCGGGCTGTCGACCGCTTCCAGCAGGGTGAGCATGCGTTCGGCGCTCGCCGCCGCCCACCCGGTGCAGTTCTCGTGGAGCAGCACCAAGCCGGCTCGTTCAGCTCGATCGGCCAGCTCGCGTATCCGGTACACCGCTCGCCGTCCCCATTCGTGCTCGTCGAGGCCGGCGTTGAGGTAGGACATCACCCGGATGTAGCGGGTGCCCAGAGCAGCGCACCGTGGGGTGAGGACGGCGAGCTCGTCGAGGTCCTCGTCGAAGGCCCCGGTGACCGGTCGCGACCAGTTACCGATCCGCGAGGCGACACCGGCGACGGTCACCCCCTGGGCGGCCAGGGTGTCGGCGAGCCGGGTGAAGGCCGCCTCGTCGAGATCCGCGAGCGCGGTGCCCTCCACCGTGCGCAGCTCGATCCGGCTCCAGCCCAGCCCGGCGAGCGCGTCCAGCTGGGTGCGCAGGTCGTCGCCGGCCTCGTCCCCGACACCGGCGTAGTCGATCGCCGGTCTTGGTGCCTCAGTAGGCACGTCCCCCCCATCCGTTGCCGTCGCATCGGCTGGGGAGCAGGCCGATCCCGATCTGTTCGCTGACCGTGCAGATGCGTTTCGCCTCGCTGAGTAGCCGGACCACCTCGGCGTTGAGCAGGAGGTCGTCGTTGTCGTGCTCAGCGGTGGCGAAGTGCTCGTAAGTCTGGATCATGAAAATGGTCAGTGCGTCATCGTGGAACACCGACCGCGTCTCACGCCCCCGCACAGTGGTGATCAGCTGCGCGGTGTGGTCGGCTTCGCTGTTCGAGTAGTGGCCGATCAGCGTGCCGTGTTCCAGCTTGAGGGTGATTCGGCGTTCTCGCGTTGGTGAGGTCAGGTCGGAGAGAATCTCCGTGCCCACCCCGCTGTTGTGGTCGAGCGAGAGCCAGGCGCTGCCCAGCCGTGGGAACACCACGTCCTCGAATCTCATGTCGGTCAGCTGGGCGTGGCAGACGGTGGCGTCCCCGGCGATCGCGAGGACGACGCCGAGGGAGTGCGGCATCTCGATGTCGAACGCGGAGGGGTGGCCGCACCCGGCGAGTGAGCGAGTGAAGCGTGGTTTGCGCTGGACCACGAACACCGATTGGAGGGCACCCAGCTCGCCGTGGTGCAGGGTCTGGCGGATCCGCTGGGTCAGCGAGCTGGCCAGCCACGGCGCCACCACCACCATGTCGAGGTTCCAGGTCTGGCGCAGCCGGGTGATCTCGGCAAGTTCCTGATCGTCGACCGCGAGCGGCTTCTCCACGACGACCTTCTGGAAGCCGCACCGGGCGAGCTGTTCCAGCAGCTCGACCCGGGTGGCAGGTGGACTGCACAGGTGCACCACCGTGCGGTCGGGGTCGGCCATCTCGCCGGCCTGCTCCAACGATCGGACCACGAGGACCGCACTGGGAAGCTCGGACCGGGTGCCCCACGGGTCGAACGCGATGATCGGTCGGGCATCGAACAGGTGTGTAGAGGCCCGCATGGCCCGCGCTCGGGACAGCACCGGCAGATGCAGGCCCCGTCCCGAGCGGCCTAGCCCGACAATGAGCGATCGGAACACGACAATCCTCTCGATCGATCGCGTTACATTCTTTTTGAATACCTTGGAGGATTGCTGTGTGAAACCTTGGAGAACTTGCCCCGTGCTCGAATGTTACCGTTATCTATCCCGGTGGTCATCACCCTTGTCTCACTAATTTCGACCCGGCTTGACATAGGCTGACCCAGTACTTCGGGTACCGGTCCAGAACTGTGTCGAGGAAAATCTTGACAGGTTCTGGAAGTCTTCGGCACCATTATTGCTATCGGAGGAGGGGGAATGAAGGATATCTCCTGCTTGCCGGATGTCGAGATCCGAGAAGCTGAGGATCAGGGCTGCGCCGCGAATGGTTCGGTGCCGTTCTTCACGCAAGCGCAGACGTTCGAGTCGCTGTGGCCGCTCATCCATGAGCACTTGGGCGACGTCATGGATCGCGGCAAGTTCTCCCATGGACGCAAGGTGGCTGAGCTCGAGGTCGCGCTCGCGGAGTGGACCGGTGCCCGGCACGTGGTGGGGGTCAACTCCGGTACCGACGCGCTGGTCCTGCTACTGCGGGCCTGCGGCCTCCAACCCGGGGAGGAGGTGATCGTGCCGGCCTTCAGCTTCATCGCGACGGCGTCCTCGGTGGTGCTCGCCCGCGGCCGGCCGGTCTTCGCCGACATCGACCCGCTCAGCTACGCGATCGATCCGCAATCACTGGCCCAGGCGGTGACCCCGCGCACCCGCATGGTCATGCCCGTCCACCTGTTTCACCAGATGGCCGACATGCACGGCGTGCTCGACGTGGCGGCGCGCTGCGGGCTGACCGTGGTGGAGGACAGCGCCGAAGCGCTCGGCATGCGCTGGGAGGGAGTGCATGCCGGGCTGCTCGGTGCCGGTGGGGTGCTGTCGTTCTTCCCCACCAAGACGCTCGGTGCGATCGGCGACGCGGGGGCCATCCTCACCGACGATCCGCAGATCGCCCAGACGGCGGCGGCACTTCGCCACCACGGCCGGTTCGGCCAGACCCTCGACAACTTCGCCCAGATCTCCAACGCCACCGCCGTGTCCGGGGTCAACAGCAAGATGGACGACATCCAGGCGGCGGTGCTCATGGCCAAGCTCACCCGCGTCCGCGAGGACATCTCCTGCCGTGCCCGGCTGGCCGCCGCCTACACCGAGCGGTTGCAGGGGATTCCCGGGGTCGTGCGGTTGCCGACGATCGCGCATCCCAGCGCGGTGAGCAACCCCGTCTTCTATGTCTACCTGATCGAGGTCGAGTGCCGGGACGAGCTGGCGGTGTACCTGGCTGACCACGGGGTGGAAACCGAGACGTACTACCCGAGCCCGCTGCACCTGCAGCCGTGTTTCGCCGACCTCGGCTACCTGCGGGGAGATTTCCCCCATGCGGAGGCGGCCTGCGAGGCGGCGATCGCCCTTCCGTTGTACCCGGACCTGTCCCTGCGCGAACTCGACCGCGTGTGCGAGGAGATCCGCCGCTTCTACACCGGTCGTTTTGGGGGGCGGCGATGATGATGATCCCGTTCTTTCCTCCCGATCTCTTCGAGGCCGATCGGGACACGCTGCGCGACATCGTGCACGACATCGGCATCGGGCCGACGCAGCGGTTCATCCTCGGTGAGCACACCGCCCGGTTCGAGCAGGCGCTGCGGGCCCAGCTGGGCGCGGCGGAGGTGATCGCCTGCGGCAGCGGCACCACCGCGCTCACGATGGTCCTGCACGCCATGGGTATCGGAGCGGGCGATGAGGTCGTGGTGCCGGCGTTCGGCTGCGCGCCGCTGGCGAGCACGGTGTGCAACCTCGGCGCCACACCGGTGTTCGCCGACATCGACCCGTGGACCATGGTCGCCGATCCGGACGAGATCGAACGCCTGATCACCGAACGGACCCGGGCGCTGATGCCGGCGCACATGTTCTCGGTGATGGCCGACATGCCCCGGATGCGCCAGCTCGCCGCCCGCCACGGGGTGCGCCTGGTGGAGGACTCGGCGGTCGCCCAGGGTGCGGTGCTCGACGGCCGGCCCGCCGGACTGTGGGGCGAGGCCGGCGTGTTCTCCTTCGTCCAGGTCAAGACCTTCGGCACTGCCGGCGAGGGCGGGGCCGTGGTGACCGATGACCCCGAGCTCGGCCGCATCGTGCGGATGCTGCGCAACCACGGCCAGGACGGCAAGCAGCGGTTCCTCCACCACTGCATCGGCTACAACAGCCGCTTCGACGAGATCCTCGCGGCCTTCCAGCTGCACCGGCTGCCGGGCCTGGCCGCCCGCCTGGAGCGGCGGGCCCGGATCGCCGAGTACTACACCGAGACCTTCGCGCCGCTGCGCGAGCGTGGTGTGCTCGCGCCGCCTGCGGGACGTAACGGCCGCTGCTACTACGTCTACTCGCTGCTTGCCGAGCGGCGCGACGAGCTGGCAGCGCACCTGGCCGAGCGGGGAGTCGCCAGCCACGTGTACTACCCCTCGCCGCTGCCCCACCAGCCCGCGTTCGCCCCCTTCGCTGCCGAGGGGCAGCGGTGGCCCCACGCCGAGCAGGCCAGCGCCCGCACGCTGGCCATCCCGGTGTACCCACACCTGACCGACGCGCAGGTCGAGCACATCGCCGGTGCCGTCTGCGACTGGGCCCATGCCCCGGTGCTCGCACGGAGGGAGACGAACTGATGACGAGCGACACCGAGCGTCTCGGCTCCATCGCGGTGCCCCGCACCAAGCTGCGCGCTTATGCGCGGCTGGCCAAACTCGATATCTTCGATTACTACCTGGGCCTGCTCATCGTCTGGTCCCTGTTGCCCGCTGCTGACCGTCTCGACGCCCGCAGCCTGCTCACGCTGGCGATATTCCTGGTCGCCGAGGTTTGCGTCTGCGCTGCCGCGGTCGCCTTCGACGATGTCACCGGATACCGTGACGGCAGCGACGCGGCCAACTACGGGCCGGATGCGCCCGCCCGCAAGCTGCGCCGCAAGCCCCTGCTCACCGGCGCATTGAGTCCAGCCGAAGCGGTCCGCTTCGGCTGGACCACAACGCTGGCCGCGGCCCTGGCGTCGATGGCGGCCGTGCTGATGGCACCGCACCAACCCAGCTGGGCGATCGTGATAACAGTGCTGTGCGGGTCGGCGTTCATCCAGTACTCGTGGGGCGCCAAGCTCAGTTACCACGGCTGGGCGGAGGTGGTGCTCGCCGGGGTCGCGGCCGGCTGGCTGCTCGCGCCCTACGGTCTGCTCTCCGGCACGGCGAGCGGGTTCGTGATCGTCCAGGCGCTGGTGTTCGGGCTGGGGCCGCTGCTGTTCGGCGTGTACTCCAACACCAACGACAGGGCCGGGGACGCCGCGGTCGGGCGGCGTACCGCCGCGACCGTTCTGTCACCCCGCGGCAATGCGGTCTTCATCGCCGCTGTTTCCCTGACCGAGACTCTGATCATTGTCGGCTCGGCGGTGCTCGGCCTGGCGCCGTGGTGGTTCCCGCTGGCCATGGTGCCGACCATCGTGCTGCGTGCCGCGCAATACGACATCGGGTTCCGCCGGGGCGACATCCTGCGGGCTCGCCGCCTCGGGATCTGGACGCACCGGATGACCGTCGCGCTGCTCATCGCCGTGAACATCCTGTCTCCGCTGGCCTGAAAGAGGTTGTCATGAGCCCTGATCTCGACGTCGCGGTGGTTGGTGCGGGGGCAGCAGGCCTGGCGACCGCCTACGCGCTGCAGCAAGCCGGCCGATCGGTTCAAGTGTTCGAGGCGGCTGACGGTGTCGGCGGGCGCATGCGCACGCTGCGCCACGACGGCTATCTCATCAACACGGGTGCGGAGTTGCTCGCGACCCACGGGTTTCCGGCCACCTGGAGGCTCATCCGAGAGGTGGGTATGGGCGCGGCGGACGTGCCACGCCTCACCAGCCCGGTCTCGATGTGGCGGGCCGGCCGCGCGCATCCGCACGTGGGCCGGCCGCTCGGGCTGCTCACCGGGGCGGGCCTGTCCCTGCGCGCCCGGCTAGATCTGCTGCGCCTCAACGCCAGCGTCGCAATCCGATCTCGAGCGTTCGACCCCGATCATCCTGAGCGCACCCCTCTGGGTGAGACGAGCGTCGCCCAGCTCGCCAGCCGATACCACCATGAGCTGCGCGATTACTTACTCCAACCGTTGATCGGCGGATTTTTGGGCTGGCAGGCCGACCGATCGGCGGTGGCCATGCTCGTCAGCATGTTCCTGGCCAGCCGGAGCACGGCGAACTGGCGGACGTATCGCGACGGGATGGACACCCTGGCTCGCCGGCTTGCCGAACGCGTGAGCGTGACGACCGGATGCCAGGTGCGGGAGGTCATATCCGCACCCGGAGCGGTGCGCCTGGTCGCTGGCGGCTCCACCCTGACCGCGCGCTCGGTGGTGCTATGCGTGCCAGCTCCCGTCGCGCTGGACCTGAACGCGAACGCGCCGCAGGACGAGCGGCGCTTCCTCGAGGCCTGCACCTATATGCCCATGCTCAAAGTGAGCTGTGTGCTCGACCGGCCGCTCATGCCCCGCGGCGGCCGGTCCGCCTACGCCGTCCTCGTCCCAGAGGTGGAGAACCCGCTGCTGTCTTTGGTCGCCGTCGACCACGATCAGGTGGCCAACCGCGCACCCAGGGATTACAGCGTTGCATGCATGATCACATCACCCCTGGGAACCAGTGAGTTGCTGGGCGCCGCCGATGACGAGGTCATCCGCCGGGTCGTCGAGCAGGGTGAGCAACTGCTGCCAGGACTGCGTCAGGCGACTCGCCTCAGCTTCGTGCACCGATTCCGCCACGGGTTGCCCGAGGCTTCGCCCGCTGTCCTGCGGTTGCGGTCCGATTTCCTGCGCCGACCCCTGCGCTCCATCGACTATGCGGGTGACTGGCTGACGCTGCCCAGCAGCGAGGGAGCCTTCCGATCTGCCGACCTGGCCGCCTGGCGAGTCCTGGCCCACACCGATCACTGCGAGGTGCCGGCGTGAGGCGCATCAATCCCAGCACCCTGTTCGAGGACGCTGCCGAGCGCGGCTCCACGCTCGTCCACCTCGACCGGCCGTTCGACATCACTTCCGAGGGCAGAATCACCTACAGTGCCGAGCAGTTGGCCGATCTCGTTCGGGACGCCGCTGGATGGCTCGCAGCCGTGGGAGCCCGTCCCGGAGACCGCGTCGCGATCGTCAAAGGCAACCACTGGGACATCGACGTGCTCGCCTACGCGGCGGTGCGCATCGGGGCCATTCCCGCCAAGATCCGCAACAACCTCGCACCGGAAGCGATCCAGGTCCTGTTGCAGCGGCTGGACGCTTCCGTCCTCATCACGAGCACAGAAACCCTCGAGGCGGCGCGCAGCGCGGGAGTGGACCTGGCTGCTCTGGCCACCACGACGCTCAGCATCGACGGCCCAGTGCCGGGGGCGCTGTCTCTGGACAGCGTGCGTGGCCAGGCACCACCACCGCCACATCGTCGCGGTGACGACGAACCGCTGATCGTCTGCCCCACGTCCGGGACGACCGGCATCCCCAAACTGACGCTGCACTCGACCACCACTATCATTCGTCAGCTTGCGCAGTTCGAAGCCCGCCGCTGGCCGGTTTTCGGTGGCCGACCCGACGACACCGTGGCCAGCGCCAGCGCCTTCTCACACGGCCGGACCTTCTGTTGGACCGCGGTGGCGTTCACCGTGGCGCCGCGCCACGTCGTCATCGTGGCCGACGATGATCCGGTGCGTGCCGGGCCGGTCCTGCGGGCTCATCCGCCGACGATCCTGGAGGCGCTGCCGGCCACCTTCATCCGCTGGCAGCCGATGGCCGCCACACCGGCTAACCCTTTCAGCGACGTCCGCCTGTACGTCAGCACCTACGACGCGATCCACCCACCTGCCGTGCGGTCGTTCTTGGCCGCATCCCAGCGGCCCGGGGCGATGTTCGTGCATGGCTGGGGCCAATCTGAGACCGGGCCGCTGACGCTCCGCGTCTTCACCCGTAGAGCGCTCACCACCCGAGGAAACCGGCATCCGACCACTCGGAACCAGGGGCTCCCGATCCCGGGCAAGGTCGGGTTACGCGTGGTCGATCCGAAGACCTTCCGCGTGCTCCCGCCCGGACAGCCGGGGGTGATCATGGCCAGGACGAAGGCTCGATGCCTCGGTTATCTCGGGGAGCAGCAGCGATGGGAAGACAAGGCCGACGGCCCCTGGTTCAACACCGGAGACATCGGCATCCGCACGCGAACGGGCAGCGTCGTGTTCCTCGATCGAGAGGTCGACGAGATCCCCGGCATGAGCTGTGTCGAACTCGAGGACGTGATCGACGATCGGCTTGCGGATGTGCTCGAATGCGTCGTCCTGGGCACCCCCGACCGTCCGCCGCTGCCGGTCGTCATCACCAGCGACGGCCGCCTCGATAACGCTGCCTGGCAAGCGGCCATCCGCGACCTGCCGCCGCTGGCCGAGCCGGTGATCCTCACCTGGGATGAGGTCCCCCGCACCGGGACGGGCAAGGTCCGGCGCCTGGCACTGCGGGAGCAGCTTGCGGGTGTCGGCGCCACCCACGGCACAGGCCGCTGGACCTGATCAGTCTGTAGTCGCCGCTGCGCTGGAGAAGAAAGGACAACGCCTCCCATGACTGATGCGCCCCGGATGAATCTGGCTGCAATCACCCCCGATGCGTACCGCGCGATGGTGGCCTTCAATCAAGCCGCTGAGGAGAAGCTCGATCCGGTCATCGGTGTGCTGGTGAAAATTCGTGCGTCGCAGCTGAACGGCTGCTCATTCTGTCTCGATTTGCATACCCGGGAGGCCCGTACGGCGGGAGAGCGCGAGCAGCGCCTGTCGACGTTGGCCGCGTGGCGTGAGACAACCTTGTTCGACGACCGGGAAAGTGCTGCCCTCGCCCTCACCGAGACGCTCACCCTCCTTACTGATGGGCATGTTCCCGGTGACGTCTACCAGATGGCTGCCCAGTGGTTCGATGAGACCGAGCTGGCTCACCTGTTGTGGACCATTGCGGCGATCAACGTCTGGAATCGAATGGCGGTGGCCACGGGTTTGCGGCCCGCTGTCGGTGCGACGCCGCCCACGTCGATGCCATAAACATGGAAATGCTGCGATTTGTCCTCCGGCCCGGGGTAGCCGCAGACGTCGCTGTCCGGCAGTTGCGAGCGCTACGCTGCGGGGTCCTCGGCAGCTCCAGAAACCGGATCGGGCTGAGCTTGCCGGATGACGAGAGGCGCCCGCTGCACGTCGAGTGCGAGATCGAGTGGGCCGGTCCTGTCGATGCGCCGCTGGAGGACGAGACATGCGTCCAGGCCGCCTGCGGGATCATGCATGTGCATGGGCGCAAATCCGGCATCCCGGAGCCGCTCGGAATCGACTACGCCTCGGTCGCGGCCGGTGTCCTGGCCGCGCAAGCCACTGTGGCGGCGATGGTGGGCCGGCTCCGTGGCATGGACCTGCGTTGCGTCACCACCTCGGTTGCTCAGGCAGCGCTGCTGAGCGTGTCGCAGTACCTGGCGGCGGCGACTGCGGACGACGACTGGGCCGAGCCGATGCGCCCCGGCGGCCCCCCCTTCACGTCCGCCGAGGGCGTGCGTTTCGAGATCGAGTCGTTCGACGCCGCCGGATGGCACCGCTTCTGGGCGCTGCTCGACGCCG
This sequence comes from Pseudonocardiaceae bacterium, assembly GCA_050699515.1. GTDB lineage: Bacteria > Actinomycetota > Actinomycetes > Mycobacteriales > Pseudonocardiaceae. Next base: position 41,154 of record JBOHFF010000048.1, on the reverse strand, counting down.
ACGAGGCGGCAGTGCGACGTGGCTGGAAGCCGTTCCAGCATCGCTATGCCACCGCGACCTGCCCGCTTCCCGAGCAGCTGCATCAGGCCGCCAGTCGCGCGCCCTTCACCGCGCTGGCCGCGGCGGCGGCGACGGCGGGCATCAGCATCCTGCGACTGCGCGACGTGGCGCAGCGCAGCGCCGAGAGCGCACCGGATTGCCCACCCTGGCGGATCACCGCGATACCCGGCGGCAACCCGGCCGTACCCTTGACACCCTCGCCGGCCACGGCGCAGCTGCCGCTGGAAGGTCTCGTGGTCATCGAGGTCTGCAGGCGCCTCCAGGGCCCACTTGCTGGTCACCTCCTGCGGTTGCTCGGAGCCCGGGTCGTTCGCATCGAGCCACCCGGCGGCGACCTGTTGCGGGGGATGCCCCCGATGGCCGGCGACTGCTCAGCACGTTTCCTTGCCCTCAACCGTGGCAAGGAGATCGTCGAGATCGACCTCAAGTCCACGGCCGGACGGCGGGCCGTGCTGGAGCTGGTAGCGGCTGCCGATGTGTTCGTGCACAACTGGGCCCCGGGTAAGGCAGCACAGCTGGAGCTCGACGCCGAGCATCTCGCCGCCGTGCGCCCCGGGCTCGTCTATGCCTACGCCTCCGGATGGGGAGACGAGCTCGGCGATCAGCCTCCCTTGGGCACGGACTTCATGATCCAGGCGTACAGCGGCCTGGCCGCCATGATCCGGCCCGCCGACGAGCCCCCGGCGCCGTCATTGATGACGCTCACCGACGTGCTCGGTGGCCTGATCTGCGCGCAAGGCGTGCTGTCCGGGCTGCTGGCCCGGATCCGCAGCGGATCGGGGCAGCGGGTGGACTCCTCGCTGCTCTCCGCCGCCACGATGCTCCAGCAGCCGGTGCTCGATGCGGTCGCGGCCGCCGGGGAGACCGGGCCGCGCGCTGGCCGACCGGTCTGGACCCCACTGCACCGGCCGCTGGCTACCGCCGACGGATATGTCGCGTTGTCCACCCGCACCCGAATGCAGCCCGACCTGGTTGCTGCGGCCTGCGGCACCGGGTCCAGCGTCGAGGCCATCGCCGCGCGGTTGCGTCAGGAGCCGAGCCACAGCTGGGTCGAGCGGTTCGCTGACGTCGATCTGGTCTGTGTTCCGGTGTGTGAGTCCCTGGCCGCATTGGCGGCAGATCTCCGATTCGCGCTCGCCCTGCAGCACCACGCCTGTACCTTCACCTGCCCTCCCTGGGAGTTTTCCTGATGACCCGGACCGCTACCACCATGGCCTGGACCTCGAGTAACGGGATCGTGCTGGGCGATCTGGTGCCTGCCGCGCTGCGGCGTCGCTGGGTCGAGCAGGGTCACTGTCCCGATCGCGATCTGTACGCACTGTTCAGCGAGCACGTGCGGGCCCATCCGCGACGGACCGCGGTGATCGACGCGGCCGGCGCGATCGACTACGCCACCCTCGACATCCGAGTGTGTCGCATTGCCGCTGCGCTGGCCGAGGCGGGGCTCGGTCCACGCGACATCGTCGGTATCCAGCTCCCCAACGGTTGGCGCGCCGTCGCCGCGGAGCTGGCCGTCGCGGCGGTCGGTGCGGTGGCGCTGCCCTATCCCGCTGGTCGCGGGCGCCGGGACTCCATCAGTCTGCTCGGTCGTTCCCGGGCGAGCGCCGCGATCACCAGCGACGTAGCCGGGCAAGTGCCACTCGCCGCGAACCTGGCCGGTCTGCGCCCCGAGCTGCCCCACCTGCGCGCGGTGTTCGTGTTCGGCGCCACCCCGCAGGGATGCGAGCCGCTGGATGAGTGGCTCGCTGACGACGGTGTCGAACGACGGTGGTCGGCAGTGCCGATCGATCCGGAGGCGCCGGCCCGGATCCTCGTCTCTTCCGGATCGGAGGCCGAGCCGAAGATGGTCGTCTACACCCACAACGCGATGGCCGGTGGTCGTGGCAACTACATCGGTGCGCTGCACGGTGATCCGCAACAGGAGCACCCGGAGCAGATACGCGGCCTCATCCTCGTGCCGTTGGCCTCCTCATACGGCTCATGTGGCGTGGTCATCCTCGCCCGCCACGGCGGCACCCTGCTGCTGTTGGACACCTTCGATCCCGCCGCCGCGCTGCGCATGATCACAGATCACCAACCCACTCATGTCTTCGGCGTGCCCATCATGCTGCGCCGCATCACCGATCAACCCAGAGCCTGCGGCGAGGACTCTGCTGGCCTGCGTGTCCTCATATCCAGCAGTGCCGCGCTGCCCGCAGCCACCATCGAGGCCTGCATGGCTCGCTTCGGCGTTCCCGTCGTCAACATTTACGGGTCGGCAGACGGTGTCAACTGCCACACAGCCGGCGAGGACTGCGCGCCGGCGGCGGGGTGCGTAGGCCGGCCCGACGCGACCGTCACGGAGATCCGCATCGTCGATGAGCACGGCCGGCCGGTGCCCACCGGCCAGGCCGGGGAGATCTGGTCGCTGGGTCCGATGACCCCGCTGTGCTACGTCAACGCACCCGATCTTGACGCTCGCTATCGGGCACCGGGTGGCTGGGTTCGTACCGGGGACCGAGGCCTGATCGGCTCGGACGGCTGCCTGCGGGTGGTCGGCCGGCTCAAGCAGATCGTCATCCGGGGCGGCTACCACATCAGCCCGGCTGAGGTGGAGCAGCAGCTGGTCGCTCACCCCGCGATTGCTGATGTCGCCTGCATCGCCGTCCCCGACCCCGAGTTCGGTGAGCGGCTGTGTGCCTGTATCACTCAGCGGCCAGACACCCCTGCGCTCACGCTCACGCAGCTCAACGCTTTCCTGGAGCGTGAACGGGGCCTGGAGCGCCGCAAACTCCCCGAGCTTCTCCTTACCCTGCCCGAACTACCGCTGGGCCCGACCGACAAGGTGTGTCGTCACACGCTGACCCGGCTCGCGACCGCTCGGCCGGGATGCTCCGCATAGCCTTTCACTGTGGCTGACGTGATCAGGGCTTCGGCACTGTGCCGGCTCCCGCCGGGGACTGGAGTGCCTCAACTCCGCTGAGCATGGCATCAAGGCGGTCGCGGGGTAGGAGCTCTCCGCTGGCGATCACCGCGTTGATCCGGCGGGTGTTGCGGATATCAGCGAGTGGATCGGCGTCCAGCAGCACCAGGTCGGCGCGCTTGCCTTGCGTGATCGTGCCGGCCTGGTCCAGGTCGTTCACGTACCTGGCCGGGTTGCGGGTCGCTGCCTGCAGGGCCTGCATGGGGGACAGGCCCGCTTGGACGAGCAGCTCCAGCTCGTCGTGCAGGCTGAAGCCGGGGAAGCAGAACGGGTTCAAGGCGTCGGTGCCGGCCAGGATCCCCACGCCGGCGTGATTCATGGCACCGACGATCCGGAGGTAGTGGCGAAACAGCTCCTGCTGATCGGCCAGCTCCGGTGAGCCGCGGGGAGCCTGGAGACGTTGTTGCCAGGACTGTGCCAGCTCCGGTGCGACGTAGCGCAGCCGCTCATCCTCACCGCGGTGGGCCTCGCCGATCCACGATATCGACCGCAGCACAGTCAGGGTGGGTACCTGCCACGTCTGGTTACGAGCGAAGCAGCCGAACAAGGTTTGCGCGAGCTGGTGGTGGTAGCTCCGCGCCGCCTGCAGCTCGAGAGACTTGCGTTGGCTGTGGGCGTCCTTCGTGCGACCGATCCGTCCCGTCTCGGCGTCGATCTGCGCCGCGCGGGTCGATGTGGCCACCACTATGCCGGTCAGGTGCTCGATGCTGCGCATGCCGGCATCGGAGGCTTCGGTGGGGGTGACGGCATCGGGAACGTGGCCGGCGAAGGGGATGGCGTGCTTGCGGGCCTCGTCGACCAGGGCGAAGAACGCCGGTCGGGGCAGCAGCGAGTAGACCTTGACGAAATCGGCACCTTTTTTCACAGCTTCTTGCACTGCTCGGCGGGCGTCGGCCTCGTCGGACACCGCGACCGATCCTGGCCAGATCGGGTCGGGCCCGTCGATGAGGTTGCTGGCGATCACCATTCGGGGGCCCAGCAGCGTGCCCTGGTGGATGTCCTGGCGCCAGCGGTGGTGATCTGAAACGCCCTTCATCACGCGCATGCCAGTCACGCCGTTGGCGAGAAACAGCGCCAGCCAGCTCGGGTCGTAGGTGTGGACGTGCATGTCCCACAGTCCGGGGATGAGGAACTTGCCCGCACCGTCGACCACGCGCGCTCCCCGCGGGACGGGCACCTGCCGGCTCGAGCCGAGACTCGCGATCCGGTCTCCCAGGACGACGACTGTCATGTCGGGCTGTGCCGGAGCACCGGTAGCGTCGATCACGGTGACGTTGGTGATGGCGACGGTCTGGGCGTCGCCGACGGCGTGGGCACCGGCGGCGTCTTGACGCAGCGCGGCCATGGGGACGAGAGCGACGAGCCAGGCGAGGACGCGCCGCCGCCCAGCCAGGCGCTGGCTGACCTGGGCAAAGTCACCGTGCGGACAGATAGCCGGTAAGTGTAGGGCAAGCCCGGTCTCATCCCTGCCGCAGCACGCGGCGGCCCGCTCGAAGCGGATGCGTTACTGGTCGTGGTCCTGGTGTCGCCGGTTAGTCCGCCACACCCGAAATGCGCGATCTGGCCGCAGCAGCCCCTCGGTCCGGTCGAGCAGCCCTACGACTCGGAGGAATGCTGCCCCCAGGCTCACATCGTGCGCTGCCGCCGCGTGCAACCGGGGCACGTAGGCATTGACCAGTCGAACCTTGGCTGTGCGGTTTCCAGGCACGTCGGGGAAAGCCAGGTCTGCTCCTACAGCAATGTCCCAGGGTTGGTCGATCGTTTTTGCGATCGTCCGGAAATACTGTTTCGGTGCAAGCTCCAGGCCGCGGGCCACCAGTCGACGTAGCGCCAACGCCTGATTGGCGGCTACCGTCATTCCATGACCGTAGAGGGGGTTGAACGAGCACACCGCGTCACCGATGACCAGCAGGCCGTTCGGAAACTGGCGCAGCTGTTCGTAGCGGTGGCGCACGTTCACCGGAAAACGGAAGGGCAGGGGGTCGTCTAGTGGTTCGGCTCCCACGATCGTGTCCGCGATGTCGGTGAACGGCAGGCTCGTGGCGAAAGTGTCGAAACCGGCTGGATCGGTCGGCGGGTAATCACCGAGGATGCCCGCTAGGGTGAGACCGTGCCGGCCGTCCCCCAACGCGGATAATGCTCCATGTCGGGAATTTTCTGGCGTACCCCCGATGATGATCACCATGTCCTTGCCGAGGGCGCCGGGACGCAGCCGATAAGTCCGGGTGGCGTAACCTAGCTTGATGTTGATCCGATCCTCGGCGGGCCGCTGATAACCCAGTTCCTCCAGCCAGATAGGCGTTCGTGAGCCGCGGCCAGTCGCATCTACCACGAGGTCACCCTGCACGAGCACCGGTTCCCCATCTCGTCTGCACACTCTGACCCCGGTGACTCGGCGCTGGTTGGCGTTAGTCGTCAGCCCCATGATGTCGGTGCTCTCCATGAAGGTGATGTTGGGCAGTGCCCGTACTCGGGCGTGTACCTTGCCCTCCAACAACGGCCGGCCGACGACCAGACTCGGCAAGCCGATGTCGGCCTGACGCAGCCGGTACCCGGACAACAGCCAGCGGCAGTTGCCGAGAAAATCCCCCATTTCGGCTCCGGCCCGCACGACGTCGGCCGTGAAGCCGGGGAAGAGCTCATCGAGTACCTCCTGGCCGCGCGGCTGCAAACCATGCGCATGACGTCCGTGCGGTACGCCGCGCCGATGCATCCCGATCTCGGGCATGACATCCCGGTCGATCACCGTGACCTTCTGGTAGGTCTCGGTGAGCACTCGTGCTGCCAGCAACCCGGCCATGCTCGCACCCAGCACTACTGCATGGTCACCCGCCTGCCTGCTGGTCGCTGTCGCTGTCATGTCTCCACCTTTGACGACTGTCGTCAGGAACCAAACGGGGCAGTCCCTCGACCAATCACGCTGGATTCTGGCGCACTGGCTGGACGACTGTCGCGTAGCTCGCGTGGATGTCTTCACGGACGTCAAAGATGATTCTCCTGGTAGCCCGTAAGCGAGCCGCATGCGGTCTGGCGATCACCGCAGTCTGGCCACGTTTCCAGAGGGGTGGTGCCAAAAGTACCAGATCAGTCCATTGAAAAATGGTCAGAACTGGTACGGCCAGGTTGACGTCGCAGGGAAACGATGTTTGATACGATAGTATCCAAACTAAGCTATTGATTGTTCGACAATTGCCGCGAGTATCTAATATTGTGTGAACCGTGCTCGAGGAGGAGAAATGTCTGTGAGTCAGCGCGAAGGTCAGCGAAACGACACCGAGGCATGGGAGAATTTCTGGCAAGGTGTATTGTCGGATCCGACCGCCCCGGTGGTGTGGGGTAAAAGCAATTTCGACTCTCTCGAATCAATGGCTCCTTATCTGGGTGAGCTTGTCGATACCTTTAGTCGTGACCTTCCCCTGGTCGATGTGGGCTGCGGTGACGGCGCGTTCACCGAGAACTTCGTCGATTATTTCGACGTAGTGGTCGGCACTGATATCTCCGAAGCGGCTATAGTGAAGGCTCGGCAGGACAACCAAGGATCGAAGGTCAGCTATCAGCAGCTCAACGGCACCGACACGGTCGGTGCCGAGCACCTGCACGCACGGCTTGGAGACGCTAATGTCCATCTGCGAGGTGTCCTGCAAGGAATGATGCCGCCGGACTGGCCTGACGCTTTGCGGAGTCTGGAGATCTTGACTGGCCAGAAGGGGATCGTCTTCGACCTCGAGTTGTCCACGAACTATTCCCAGCTGGTTGAGAAGATGAAGGGTCTCGATGAGCAGCAGGCAAGCAGGCTTCGAGGTCCGGGAGACGGCCTCGTGCCGAATGACTTCACCACTGCCGGTCTCGTCGATCTGTATCAGAGTCATGGGTGGAGTATCCAATCCGTCGGTGAGGTGGACTTGCAAACGCAGATACCGCTACCCGACGGCAGTTTGCTCGCACTCCCAACAATCTACGTAATCGCTACCAAATGATCGGCTGGGGTGGGGGGTCACGCTGGATTCGTGGGCGCCACGCCGTCGGTGGGGCGTCTGCCGTGCACCGAGTAGATCACGCAGGATGCTGCTTTGAAGGTGGGATCGGCGAGGAGGGCGCGGACCTTCGCGAGTTGCGCCTCGGTCATGCCCGCTGCGATGAACTGATTCCGAAGGTGAAAGGTGTGATGGATCAGCAGGCGCACTCCGGCCGATCCGGCGTGCCACAGCTCGAGGTGAGGTTGCGGGTCGATGTCGACCAGTCCGGCGTCGTGCATTGCCTGAGCGACGTGCTGCCCCCAGGCACCGTCGCAACCCGCCGTGTCGAACAGCCTGGTTTTGGCCGCCAGGAACGTCTCGTACAGCTGCCGAACCTGCGGGTCCGGCATGAGCAGGGCAGGGCCGTACGTGATGTCGAACTCGTCGATCTGTAACCACCCACCCGGTCGGAGCGCGCGGACCAGCCGGTCCAGCACCCTGTGTCGCGCTGGAAGGTTCCGCAGGACCATCCGGGCGTAGACGAGGTCGAATGCGGCTTCGGGCAGCGGATCGCGGACGATGTCGTGCTGGATCACCGTCAACCCGGCCTTGCTGAGGAGGTGGCTGGAGTTGATGTCGGTGGCGAGCACCGTGCCGGACGGCGCGACCTGCTGCGCGAGCCAGGCGGCCACGCTGCCCCCACCCGCGCCGACCTCCAGGCAGTGCCATCCCTGCGTGACACCCGTCTGGGCCAGCCGAGCAGTGGTCATCGGGTCGAGCATCTCGGCAAGGCATCGATGCTGGTCTCCGGCGTGGACGCTGTCGTTGTCGAACACGTACCCAGGACCGTGGCGCCGTTCTGCCGTGGTGGCGGCTCCCGGTCGGCCGTCTCTCACAGCCATTCGACGTTTCCCTCTTGCCGTAGCACATGGCGGGTATCGAGGACGAGTGGAAGCGGTGCCGGGTTGAGTTGACTCAGCAGCTCGTCATGGGCGGTGACGAGGACCGCGCAGTCGTAGGAGACGAGATCGGAAGGGCCGCACGGCTGGCTCTCGAGCCGGCGCCCGGACACGGTGAGCACCGGGACGAGTGGGTCGTGGTACTGGACGCTCGCCCCGAGCCGCAACAGCCTCTCGATGATCCGCACGGCAGGAGCGTTCCGCGTGTCATTGACGTTCTCCTTGTAGGAGACGCCGAGCACGAGCACCGCCGATCCAGCGATCCGGCAGTGTTTTCGGGCAAGAGCCTCGGTCAACCGGGTGACGACGTAGTGCGGCCGCCGAGCAATCTGACGGTACGCGGTGGCGACGATCGGCATCGGGATTCCTCTCCGGTGCGCCTCGACGAGCAGGAACGCTGGTGTGACCGGAATGCAGTCACCCCCGATGCCAGGGCCAGGACGGTGTGCGAGGAACCCGAAGGGCTTGGTGCTCGCGGCCTCGATGACCTCACGTTCTGACACGCCCAGGTCTCGGCACACATCGGAGATCTCGTTGGCCAAGATGATGTTGACCATGCGGAACGTGTTCTCGACGATCTTTGTCACCTCCGCCGTGCGCGTGGTCGATACGGTCGTGGTCTTGGCGCACAGAGACTCCAGTACGGCACTGGCGCGTCGGCTGCACGCCTGGGTGACTCCGCCCACGACACGGGGTGTGGTGGTGATCGACCAGCCCGCCGTGTTGGCTGGGTCGATGCGTTCGGGTGCGGACGCGACGAACAAATCGGTGCCGAGAGTGAGACCGGACTTCGCGGCGAGGCGAGCGGCCAGGATGTCGGTTGTGCCCGGTGGCACGGTGGATTGCACCATCACCAGCGGCGCCCGGTGCAGGTACGGTGCCATCGCGTCGAAAGCGGCACGGACAGCGGAGAGATCTGCGATCCCGTTGGTGTCCAGTGGTGTTGGTACGCACACGATGACGACGTCGGCGTCTGTCACCGCGCGGTAGTCGCTGCCGACCGAGAAAGAACCGTCAATCAGGGTCTGCACGTCCTGATCGGAGATGTGCGACAGAGCGCAGTGGCCGCTGCGGAGCTCCGCCACCCGCACGGCGTCGATGTCGATGCCGTGTACCGGGAACCCTTGCGCGACGTAGCCCTGTACAACGGGGAGACCGGTGTTCCCCAGTCCGATGACGGCGATGACTGCCTTACGCCCGTTGACCAAATTGAGGAACTCGCATTCGTTCGGCAATTTCTGCCCCCTGGTTTGTCTGCCCGTCTCGCCGGCCCCGGCAGCCGGATGCATGGGCGGCTGGCGTGACGCTCGCTCCGGTCAGCCGCCACCGGGGTGTAACGGCTCGTCTTAAGGAGAGAAACTGTTCGTCGCAGGTATGGGGGAAATGTGGCCTCCGTAACCGGGTTTGGCGGTGACCAGGGGGAAACCAAAGCATGAAGGCCCAGCATAGATTTTAATATCAGCATTGGTCTGGTTGACTACTATGTGAGCGAGCGGCGGAAAGGCGATGCACCCCGTCGGGTTGTCGTACACCGTTGCTGCCGCAAGCTCGATTGTGAACACGAGTACCTTTCCCTCGGCTGCGGAGGCGTGTGGCGCGCCCATGGAGAGTAGGCTGGCCACGGTCAAGGTCACGAGCATGGTACGGGTACGATTTTTCATGGGGCGCTCCCTTCAATGTCATATTTCGGTACCGTGGGGACGAAGAGGGAGCAGCGTGACCAATGAGACCGACCACGCTGCTCCCTTGTTCCTTACCTCCACGGGCAGCCGCTTAGCTGCTGGCATGAAGGCAGATGCGTGCTAGCCCTCGCAGTCGTCGCAGCTGCACTCACTGGCGACGCAGCTGGAGTTGGCGGCTGCGTATGCGTCGCTGCACGCGCAGGTGTCGACGCCGCAGCCCCCATTGCAGGATTGGCTGAGCTCGGGCGAACCGTGGCCCATTCCGAGCAGCTCCACACCAGCGTTCAACGCGGTCACGGAAACGTCGAGACGTTCGACCTCCAGGGATTCCAGGTCAAGCTGTAGCTTGTTCAAGATCTACCTCCTTGATGACTGTTCTGGTTGCTGGCCTACTTCAAGACTGTGCCGATCGAAAGTCGCGCACTACCTGTCAGCGGCCGATTGGTCGCAGCGTGATCCAGATCAAGTCGGCCACGCAGCTCCCATTCCTTACCTTCGAGGCGTAACCCCCGATCTAGCCCTCGCAGTCGTCGCAGCTGCACTCGCTATCGATGCAACTGGAGTCTGCGTACGAGTCGTTGCACGCGCACTGGTCGACGCCGCAGCCCTCAGTACAGGATTGGCTGAGCTCGGGCGACGCGTGGCCCATTCCGAGCAGCTCCACACCACCGTTCAATCCGGTCGCGGAAACGTCGAGACGTTCGACTTCCAGGGATTCCAGGTCAAGCCGCAGCTTGTTCAAGACCTACCTCCTCGATGACTGTTCTGCTTATCGGCCCACTCCAGGAGCAGTGCACATCGAAAATCGTGATCTAACACTGCGTACCTGTCGGTGGTTAATTGGAAGGTATCAGTATCATTTTCGGCGGACACCACCCCAACCGTACCAATCTCGACCATTTTTCAAGGGCCCGATCTAGTACTCCTGGTACTGCCTGTATTTGATTTAGTGCGTCTGGTCTCATGGCGCCGAGCTGGCATGTCCTGGACTTCGGCGCGCTGCACGACGACCCAATGGTACAAAGGAGACATATGCTGTTCACAGCTTAGGAGCGTGGCGATATGCATGTCAATCTGACGGCCTGAAGTGGCAGGCTGGTTAGTACTCAAGGTACTAGGTGGGGTCGTTCCTGTCTGGCTGGGATCAGTACCTCAGGGGTGATGTTCGCTGAAAACAAGCTGGTAATGTCTGATTGGTCACATGGGGTGAACGATGTGCGATCGCAGTGTCTTGAGGATGAGTTTAGGTGGCGAGTCGAATTTTTGTCCTGTGGGGAATATGCGTGACAGACAGGGGGGAGCAGTGGGACCGAAGCTGTGTAGCCATCGGTGGGAACGCCGACCATGCCAGTGAGTGCGTCTTCAAGCTGGACCGCTGATCCCCCTTGTGTCGTTGCCGCGCGCTGGGTCAGCGCCCACCTGTACTACCACGGCGCACTCGATGACCTGCTGCGCTGCGCCATCGACCCGCTCGTCGACGAACTCGCCGAGGGTGGGCTGACCGACGGGTTCTTCTTCATCCGATACTGGCAGGGTGGCCCGCATCTGCGGCTGCGCGTCCGGTTACGTGACCAGGCCGATGCCCAGCCGGTCGAAAAGATGATCGAGGCAGGTACAGGCCGGTTCTTCGCCCGTTGCCCGTCACAGACGCTGATGTGCTCCGAGGACTACCAGCGGATCGCCGAAAGGCGCTCACGACACGAGTTCGGCCAGCGTGGAACCATGATCGAGCCGCTGCAACCGAACAACTCGCTGCGCTATGTGCCCTATGCACCGGAAGAGGATCGGCTGGGTGGTCCGGCAGGGGTAGCGGCGTTCGAACCGCACTTCATGGACTCCTCCGTGCTCGCCCTCGAGTTGATTGATGCCGACCCTGACAGACAACGGCTCACCGGACGGGCGTTGGCGATGATGCTCATCGCCGCCGTGGTTTTCATCCCCAACCCGAAGCGACTGGCACGGTTCTTCCGCTACAGCTACTGGAACTGGGGGACCAGGAATGCTGTGACCGATCCTGATCGCTACGCGCGCTACGAGATTCAGTTCGAGCAACGGTATGAGCGGCAGCGCGTGCAGCTGGATGACCTCGTCCAGCAGCTGGTGGGCGAGGCCCGGGTCGGCGTGGGCAATCACCTGGACGGGATCAGCGCTCGGTGGACGCGGTCTGTCGCCGCGCTACGGGATCGGTTCACCACCCAGCAGCCCACCCAACGACTCAGCGTCGAGTCAAGGTTGTTCCAGTGCCTGCACAAGCATAACAACCGGCTTGGGATCTCCACGGTTGAAGAGACCTACCTGCTGTTCTTGCTGCAACGCACGCTCACCGAGATTGCTGAGGAAAAGGACCGAAATGAATAATAATGATGATGCTTGCTGGCATAACGTCCAGGTCTACTACTACGACGACCAGCACAGAGACGACCTGATCGTGGACTGTGTCCGTCCGCTGTGCACAAGCCTTGCCTCCCGGCCGAGCTTCTTCCTCCGCCACTGGCTGCGCGGCCCGCACCTACGGTTGCGGTTCCACGCGACCGTCGATGACTTCGATCGGGTCGTCGTCCCGGCCGTCGATGGCCAGGTGGGTAGTTGGTTGGCCGCGCACCCGTCAATGGCGACCGTGGACGAGGCGAAGCTGCTGGAGACGCACGAGCTACTCGCTGCGCGGGAGCGCGAGTCGGGGCCGTTGTCTCCGTTCTTCCCGGACAACTCGATCCAGTATCTGCCGTACGATCGTCGGATTGACGTGTTAGGCAGCGAGGCCACCGCCAGCCTGATCGAGGACTTCTACGTTGCCACCACCGACCTCACGTTCGCCATGATCGACCATATTCGCGGCGGCGTCTCCCGTCTCAACCTGGCGCTCGACTTGATGTGGGCCGCCGCGCACTCCGCTGGGTCCATCATCCCGGGGTACGTGTCATACCGGGCCCACGCTGAGGCCAGGATCATGCGCGCCTCGGACCCGGCTGCGCTGCGGTCGTTTTTCGAGCAGCAGTACCAGGTTCGCGCGCCCGCACTGGTCGAGCGTCTCCAGCAGGTGCTCGACACGGTAGATGGCGCAGGTGGCGATGTCCCGTTTGTTCGTGAATGGGTAGACGTCGTGCACCGTTTGTACCGACGTGCCGAGCCGTTGATCGCTAACGGGGACGTCATCTTGTCCGTACGCAAGCCTGGTGAGTGGTTCGGGGATGAGTTGACCGCGCACAGCGCCCTCCACCGGGCATTAGCGAGCAACGCCGAGCATCTGGAGATGATGCGGACGAGTACCCGGTTCCATACGTGGCGGGTGATTATCAACTGTTGCTATCTGCATCTGACGCGGCTAGGCATCAAGCCGTTCGAGCGATCGTTGCTCGGTTTCTTGCTCTCGGAGACTGTCGAGGAGCGTTTCGGTGTCTCGGCTGTCGAGATGGTCACCGCGTCATGAGCCGCGGCAGCGTCGCTCGGGAGTACGTGCGCGTCGGTGAGAGCCGTCCGATCCCGACGACGGTCGACTGGGCAAATGCGCCCAGCCTGTTCAAGCTGTACCGCGGCGGCCCGAAGGTCGGGCTGGACGGTCAGTGTGATGAGGACGCGGACAGTGCGTTGGGTCAGTTTCCGCTGGGACGGTTTCTCCGTGACGTTTACGGGCTGACCCGGCAACGATGGCTCGCGCCGAGTCAGGTCAGCCTCACCGGTCGCCATGGCGCCCCCAGGGCGAGACCCTCCGCCTCGTCGGCGTCATCGATGTCGTCGGCGTTGCGCCCGGTGCCGGCTGGAGGCGCCCGGTATCCCTGTGAGCTGTACGTGCTTGCCGGTCCGGAGCAGCCCATCCCGGCTGGAGTCTTCCATTACGACCCGGCCCATCACTGTCTCGACGTGCTCCGCCACACCGCACCTGAGGCCGGGCTGAGCCTGCTGGTCAGCGTCGCTTTCTGGAAGAACGTGTTCAAGTACGGCGAGTTCAGCTACCGGCTGCACAGCCTCGACGCCGGCGTCGTGCTCGGCCAGATCCTCGGGGTCGCCTCCCGGTATGGCTTGAACCCGATGGTGCACTTCCAGTTCTCGGATGTCGAGCTCGATCGTCTCCTCGGGCTTGATCCGGCCTACGAGAGTGTCTACGCCGTGATCACACTTGCGCCCGCGCCTGCCGGTGATCCCGCGCTTGCCGACGCGGAGGACCTCCTTGCCCGGTCGGCCGCGCCGCACCCACAGTCGATCGGGTTGTATCCCCTGCCCGCCAAGCTCCACGAGACCGCCATGCAAGAAGGCGTCGGCTCCTGGCCCAACGGTGACGACGTACTCCCCGTGCTGGCCGACGCGCCCGTGCCGATGCGCTCGGTGCCGTTGCCCGCGGCGTCGCTGGATCTGCTCGAGGGGCTGGATCGCCGTCGCTCCTCCAAGGGGTTCTTCCGGCCGGGTGTCGTGAGCCGAGCCCAACTCTGCGCACTGCTGGCAAGCAGTATGCAAGGCTATCCGAGCGACCTCGGGAATGACGAGTCCATCCGGCACACCATGCTCTGCTGCGCGGTGCACGACGTCGATGGCGTCGAGTCCGGCGTGTACTACTACGACCCGGTCCGGCACGCGCTCGAGCAGATCCGCGCGGGTGATGTCCGCGCCGAGCTGCAAGCGGCAATCACCTCACTGATGTTCAACATGTTTCACATCAACCTCTGCTTCTTCCCGGTCGCCAACTACGGCCCGAGGCTAAACGCCTATGGCGACCGCTGGTACCGGGTGCAGAACATGGAAGCCGGGATCATCGTGCAGCGGCTCTACCTGGCCGCGGCCGCGCTCGGCCTGGGCTGCCATACCCAACTGGGCTTCCACGTCGACGCGGTCAACGCCCTGTTTGGACTGAGCGAGAGCCCGCTCACCAGCCTGATCCAGGTGCTCATCGCTCCCAGCCATGAGCCCGGCATTTCCTACGATTACCAGCTCTGCTGAGGAGGTGAAGAGATGACACTCAATCGATCCGTCGGAGAGCCGACACCGCTGTTTGTCTGTGGCTCACCGCGTTCTGGTACCACCTTGATGGGCCACTACGTCGGCACCAGTAAGGACATTCTCCATCTGGGTGAGTATGGAGGTCTGTTCTTGAGCTTCCGGTTGGCTCCGCACATGTGGATGGCGAACAAGCTCTCGCAAACTCCCCAGTCGCCGCACATGCAGCGCTATCACGATGAATTGAAGCTGCATGCCATCAATTTTCCCCAGGAGCTCGCCTCGCAGGGTGGATTTCGGTTCTGGTGCGATTCGGCGCCGATGAATCTGACCATCTTGAAGGATCTCGAAGAGCATTTCCCGAAGGCCGTTTACGTTGTCATGGTCCGCCATTATCGGGGTGTGCTGCGGAGTTTGAGTCGAGCTTTCGACAGTGGTGCGTTGTGGGGCGGGAGAACGTGGGTCGAGCGTGCCCACAAGTGGTCTTTTTTCTATGGTCATGTCCCCCTGCTGCCCATAGACCGAACAATTGTTGTCAGTTATGACAAGCTCTGCATGTACCCGGTGGAGGCGATCGGTGAGCTTCAGGACTGCCTTCTCCGTTTTGGCGTGTCGTCCGAGTCGCTGGATGCTGGTGTGTTTGCGCAGAGCTGGGCCACGGACCCAGCCGGAGGGCGTCCCACGATCGGCAGCGTCGACGACTCTGGAGCGTTCCGCCTCGGCCCTCGCGCGTATCGTGACGAGATTGAGTCACCTCTGGAGCTCGAGGATAGAGTTCTGCCCATTGTGGACAATGCCAGAATGCTCCTGAAAGAGCGCTTTCCGTGGATTGCCGAGTATGTCTGAGGGTCGAGCTCGGGGCGTGGTGGCGAGGTATGTCGCTGGTCAAGCTGGTGGGCTGGCAGTCGCGGTGAGTAGCGGCATAGTACCAAAAGTACCAGATCGGCCCACAGCGGCATGACCAGGATCAGTACCGCAAGGGTGATGACCGCGCCCAGGAGTGGCGAGTAATGTTCGGTTTCGCTGAGCGTTTGCATTGACTTCTGGGAGTCCGGGGCGCGGTGGTGCGAGTCGCGACAGCTTATTATTTTTTGTTGCTGTGGGGTGATTATCGTCGACTTGGGCTGGGCCACGGTATTAATGGTGCAGTGCGAAAGGTGATAAAGGGGGAGTTGTGAGACCCAAGTTGCGCAGTGACACGAAATATGTCCCTACGCCCCAGGGTGTCTACTTGCAGAACAATCGTCGTGTGTTGCGAATCCCTGGTAAACAGGTGTACCAGTGGGTCGACCGATTGGCGCCATACCTTGACGGAAACAGTAGCCTGGCCGAGTTGACTGACGGCTTGTCGACCGATCGGGCACAGATGGTCGATCAGCTCATCGAGATGCTGGCCGGGGCCGGGTTCGTCAAGGACGTCGAAGCTGATCGATCGCACACCCTCAACCCTGCGGACACTAACGCTTATGCCGCAGAGAT
The DNA here is from genome assembly GCA_050699515.1 of Pseudonocardiaceae bacterium. Lineage (GTDB taxonomy): Bacteria > Actinomycetota > Actinomycetes > Mycobacteriales > Pseudonocardiaceae. The sequence goes on along the minus strand of JBOHFF010000048.1, from coordinate 25,130 downwards.
CGCGTTCATCGACTACTTCTGTGATTCCGCCGCGGCGCGCTTCCAGGAATTCCGCCACGCCCGGGTCGTTGCGGTCGGGTCTGGTCAGACCCTGATCTCGTTGGTGGCGGCCAATCTGGCCGTGGGGCTGCGCAACGTCGAGGTGCTGGTCACCGGCGAGTGCCCCACTAACCTTGACCGCCTTCACCAGCATCTCGAGGCAGCGCGCCAACGAGATCCTGAGCAGACCCTGGCCGTGCAGACGGTGATGGACTGGGACGATGACGAAGGAGCCGTCCGAGCGGCGTTAGAGCCCTTCGAGGCGGTTGTGCACGTCTCGGACCGGCCGATGCTGGCGCGCGCCAGAATGTTGGACCGCATCTGCTCGCCAGTGGGCAAGGTGCTCATTCAGGCGGTGGTCGTCGGCGATCAGGCGTGGATCGGTCCGCTTATCGGCTCTGACGACAAGCCGGGTGCGGGGTGGGAAAGCGCGTGGCGTCGGTTGCAAGCCACCCGCACCGGTCCAGCAGCTCGACGGGCTGCCTTCGCGTTCACCGATGACCCCACCGCGCGGCTCAGCCAGTATCTGACTCCGCCGACGGCGGCGCTGGTAGCCAACCACGCAAGCTTCGAGGTGTTCAAGCATCTCACTGGGGTTCCGGTGCTCGAGACACGGGGCCAGTTGCTGCGGGTGTACCTGGAAACCTTGCAGACCACAGCCCACCGGTTCCGGCCGCACCCGAGTTGCCTGCCGACGGCCCAGATCGTTGCACCGAGCCCGGAAGCGTTGGCCGAGACCGTCGAGCGGCTGGCCGGCAGCGAGCCTACTGACGAGCAAGCCTTCTCCCAGCAGGTACGGAATTGTTTCGACGAGCAGCTGGGGTTGTTCACCTTCCTCGACGAGGGTGAGTTTCAGCAGCTGCCGCTGAATGTCTGCCATGTCACGATCTCGAATCCGGCGCTGCTGACCGAACCCGACGAGCCGCTGGCCGCCGTCGGCTTCGGCACCGACATGGGCATGGCGCGTCGCAGGGCCGCGCAGCGCGCCTGCGAGCTGTACGCGGTCGGCGTCGTGGATGAGCGGCGGCTCGTCCACGACAACGGTCAGGGCGCGCAGGTATGGGGTTATGACCTGGCAGAGGACCAGCCCAGGAAGATCACGGCAGCATCGGTCTTTCCCACCCTGCGTGGCCTGGCACCGTCACTGCACAGCGCCCCGTGGCTGGCGTCGGGGTTCAGCTGGGCCGAGGCGCTGGCCACCGCACTGAACGCAGTGTGCCAGCAGCTGACCGTGTCCGCCCTGGACCTCGATGGTGAGCCGTTCCCACTGATCGACCTCGACGCCGGGGTACTCGACGAACAAGGTGCCCGTTACGTGCAGATCCTGCGCACCTGGGACGTTCCCGTCGCGGTGTACGAGGTCACCGGGGCGCTGCAGGTTCCCACCTTCGCGTTCTGCGCCGCCGAGGCGGCGGCGTCCCCTCCGACCGTGGCCTATCAAAGCGGCGTTGACGTGCCGGGCGCCCTGCGCCGTGGGCTGGAGCAGACCGTGGCGTCTGTGCAGGCGCGGGTCAACCACCAGCCGGACTACGCGCCTCCCGACGTTACCGACCTGCCGCATCGGGTCCGCGGGGTGCGCCCGACCATGCTCCACCCCAGCAGCCCGGGCGACTGGGTCCACCAGCAGCAGCGGCTGAGTGCGGCCTTGGTGCGTCAGGGCTACCGGGTCGTGGTCGTTCCCCTGGACCACGACCCGGCCCTCGCCGCGGTCCTGCCCTACCTCGTCAACCTGGTCGTAGAGCCCGAGGTAGTCCCATGACGACCGTGTTCTTCGCTCCTGAGCGGGCGATCCCCGAGTGTGCGGGCACTGTCGGCCTGGCGGGTCGAGGTCTGGTGCACGCGGCGCTGGCCCGGCAGCTGGTGGGTGCCTGCCCGGTGTTGCTGCTCGAGGTGTCCCTGGACCCGTATCCGGACCGTGCAGCCGGCCATGCCGGCATGGCCCACTGCGATGTCGCGGTGCTCGTCAGTGACGGGTGGGACCCCAGCGTGCACAGTGCGTTTCACACCCAGTGCCAGGCGCGGGCGCTGCCGTGGCTGCCTGTCTACATCGAGCGTGGGTATGCGCTCATCGGCCCGAGCACGCTGCCTGGGCAGGCTGGCTGCGCGGTGTGCGCCCAGACGCGCCAGCACGCTTCCCTCCAGGACCCCCTGGAGTTCTCGCAGCTGGTCAAGCACTTCGCGGCCGAGTTCGCCACCCCGTCCGGGTCGTGGCTGACCACGTGCAGCGCTGAGCTGGTCGCCGCACTGGTGGCTGATGAGCTGGCCTGCCTGACGGCCAGGCCGCAGCAGGCGCGCACGCGCAATGCCGTGATGCGCGTGGACCTGGCCACCCTGGCGGCCAGCGTGCATCCGTTCCTGCCCGACCCCTGGTGCCAGGAATGCGGTGGCCTGCCCGAGGACACCGAGCAGGCCGCCTTGATCACGCTGAGTCCGGCACCCAAGGCTTCGCCGGCGGGCTATCGCGTCCGACCGCTGTCGGGTGCACAGGACCGCGACCGACTGCTGCGCCGCTACGTCGATGCCCAGGTCGGGGTTCTGCCCAGCCTGACCAAGTTCAGTAACTCGATGTTCCCGGGCGCCCGGGCGCCTGTCGGGTTGCGCCAGTCGGACTACCGGGGGAACGGCTCCGGTCGCACGCTGAGCATGCAGACCGCCGAGATCACCGCCATCACCGAGGCGATCGAGCGTTACGGCGGGCTGGCCCCCTGCGGCAAGCGCACCGTGGTCCGGGCCAGCTATGCCCAGCTGGGGAACCAGGCATTGGACCCGACCAGCCTGGGGTTGCACTCCGAGGAGCAGTACGCGCTGCCGGACTACCGCTACCAGCGCTACCACCACGATCTGCCGTTGAGCTGGGTGTGGGGTTACTCGTTCGGGCGGCAGCGCCCGCTGCTGGTTCCCGAGCGTTACGCCTACTACGGGGTCCGCCACCGGGAGCCGGACGATCGGTCGTTCGTCTCCGAGAACTCCAACGGGTGCGCGCTCGGCGGCTGCCTGGCGGAGGCGATCCTGTACGGCCTGCTGGAGGTGGCTGAGCGGGATGCGTTCCTACTGACCTGGTACGCCCAGCTGCCGGTGCCGCGCGTCGAGGTGTCCTCGCTGCGCGGCAGCACGCTCGCGTTGATCATCGAGCGGATCGAGCACACCACTGGGCACACCGTCCACATCTTCAACACCACGATGGAGCAGCGGGTCCCGTCTTTCTGGGTGATGGCGGTCGACGAGCAGGATCGGGCCGATCAGCCTAAGGCGATGTGCGCCGCGGGCGCGCACCTGGACCCGCAGCGGGCGCTGGAGGGAGCACTGCTCGAGCTGGCCCGCCAGCTGCAGCAAGCCTGCCACGGGCACGGGCCGGACCGGGACCAGATCCTGGCGATGGTCGCCGACCCCCGCAACGTCCGGGAGATGGCCGATCACGCGCCGCTCTACTACGCACCGGAGGCGTTCGGGCGGCTGGCGTTCTTGGTCGACACCCCGCGCCGGCAAAGCCTCGCCGAGGCGTTCCGCGACCGGCATGTGCCCAGCGACGACCTCTGGACCGACCTGCACGAGGTGGTCGGTCGCTACCTGGCCACCGGGTTGGATGTCATCGTCGTCGACCAGACCGGTCCGGAGCACGCGATCGAGCAGTTCGCCTGCGCCAAGGTCATCGTGCCCGGCACCGTGCCGATGGTCTTCGGTTACGACCACCAACGCATCCACGGACTGGACCGGCTCTACCGGATCGGCCACGAGCTGGGCTACCATCCGCGCCGGCTGACCCACGCCGAGCTCAACCCGCACCCCCACCCGTTCCCGTGAGCCGCACGGCGTGGTTGCGTCATGAGCCGCCGCCCGACGGTGGTGCGGAGTTGGAACCCGAGCCGGTGGATGCCGGCGCCGACCGCGGGGACGGCGCCCTGGTGGTGGTGCCGAGCTTCGTCGTGCGGGTCGCGGGACTGCCGATGGCGGTGCTGCGTCGCTTGCGCTGCGAGGCGACCATCGCCGCGGTCGAGGAGCTGCTGGAGCTCCAGGACCGGTTGAGTTCCGAGGGCGCGGAGCTCTCCCAGGCGCTCTATGACGTCGTCGGCGCGGTGGCCGACCGTGCGGTACGCGGCCGACTGCTCGCGCTGCGACGCTGCGTGCACCAGGTCCGGCCGCCGCGACCAGGCGTTCTCGACGAGGACGTCTGGTCGGCGCTGCCCGCCGACCTCGCTGCCCGGATCGCGACCTGGCAGCAGAGCCTGGCGCAGCGGGAAGCGCGCCGCGCCCGCGCCGAGGCCACCTGCGAGGCGGAGTCCGTGGAGAAGCGTCAGGTGCTGGCCGAAATCGCCGGTGACGAGTCGTTCCGGCAGGGTCTGGTCCTGGCCAGCCCGGATCTCTACGCCGATCTCGTCAAGTGGCGCCCCGCAGACCCTGGGGCGCGGCCGGACGAAGCGCTCGAGGTCAGCCTGGCGAAATACGTGGGCCGGGCGGCCGCGAAGACCACCCCGTACAGCACCTTCACCAGCTTCGCCGAAGGCCGCTGGATGCCTGGTGGCCTGCAGCCGGTGCGCTGCGCCGGTGCCTGGACGCGCTGCGGCTCGGTCGAGCCTGCCATGCGGATCGTGCTGAACGTGCGCCGCGAGCTGGCGTCCTGGCCGCAGCTGCGCTCGCGGGTGCGGCTGCGCGTCAACCCCAGTGCCACGGTGGACGGCGCGATGCTGCGGTTCCTGTCCTGCCGCCCGCGCGAGGCGGTGGTCGAGGTGGCCCTGACCCCGACCCTGCGCCGGGTCCTGGAGGTGATCAGTGTCGCACCCGAGCCCAGCTACGCCCTGGCCGAAGCGGGAATCGCCGCGCTGGATCCGGCGTCGGGCACTGAAAAGGTCGCCTACTACCTCGACCATCTCCTCGACATGGGCTTGGTGGAGGTGCAGCTGGACGTCGCCGACCAGTCGCTGGATCATCTCGGTGAGCTGTCCGACGCGCTGGCCGGTTGCACCGGCCACCCCGCCGAGGCGCTGCGTGAGCTACTGGAGCGGTTGCGGGCGCAGCTGGCACGGCTGGCCGACGCTGCGCCGGCGCCGCAACGGCATACCTCGGCGCGCGCGGTCGGGGAGGCGCTGCACGCGCTGCACGCGCAGCTCGGCTCGACCCGGCGGGACCTCGACGTGTCGGTCAAGAACGCGGTCTTCGAGGACACCGTCGTGGTGGGGCTGGATTACCGCTTCGCGCTGCCCGACTGGGCCGGAGTGCTCGACGACCTGCGCCTGCTGGCGGGGTTGAGCGGTCTCTACGACCGGTTCCTGCCGCCCCGCCTGGCGCTGGCGGCCTGGTTTGCCGATCGCTACGGACCCGGCTCGACGGTCGGCTTCCTCCAGTGGTGTCGCGCGGTGAGCGAGCAGGCGCGCCGACCCGGTGCGGATCTCGGTACGATCCTCAACCAGCCGTTGCTGGTGACCACCGGTGGGCTGGACACCCTGGAGCGGATCAAGCAGCTGCGGCGTCAGATCGCCGCGCAGGCGCGCCAAGCGCCGTTGGACGAGGTCGGGATCGCCCGGCTCGACCGGCGGGCGATGGCTGACTTCGTCGCGGCACTGCCAGAGTTCGTGCAGCCCCGCGACTCGGTCGCCTTCTACGGCCAACCGATGGTCAGGGACGGGGCGCCGCACTTCGTGTTGAACAACACCGATGCCGGTTTCCGCCGCGCGTACGCCCGCCTGCGACGCTGCGCCGCCCGGGCCTACGGCGATTCGCGGCCCACCCCGGGACTGCCCGCGGGCCACGCGATCGTGTACGCGGACGTGGCCACGATCGGCGGCTCGAACCTGAATCTGCGCCGTTCGCCCGCCCCCTACGAGATCACCTATCCGGGCAGTGTGAGCAACCGCCCACCGGCCGAGCAGATCCACCTGCGCGACCTGGACGTCGTCCACGATGCGGCCACTGGCCGGCTGCGGCTGGTCTGGCGTCCCCGCGGGGAGCAGGTCGTCCCGCTGCATCTCGGCACGCTGGTCGACTGGGCGCTGCCGTGGACCTACCGGTTGTTGATGCAGGCCTTCGGCTCATCGACGTTCTGCCAGCTCCCGCACCGACTGTCTGGTCTGTCCTTGATAAGGCACAGCCAGGGGGTGCGACGGATTCCCCGGCTCTGCCTCGGCAATGTCGTCATCGCTCGCGCGAGCTGGGTGGTCGGCTCCGGCGACGCCCCGCTGCGCGCCAAGAGCGAGTCGACGCTGTGCTATCTGGTGAGGGTGACGAGCTGGCTGGCCGAGCACGGCATCCCGCGGCAGTGCTTCGTCCGGGTTGCCGCCGCAGCCGGCGCCTCGCGCAGCCTGAGCAAGAACCGCAAGCCCTGCTACGTCGATTTCTCCAACCAGGTCTTTCTCCGCGTGTTCGCCCAGATCGCTGCCCAGCCCGATCTGACGCTGCTCTTCCAGGAGGTGCTGCCCACCGATGATGACCTGCTCGTCACCGATGGAGCCGCCGGCTACGCCAGCGAGTGCATCCTCGAGTTCGACCGGCACCGTCCGGGTGGGTGCGCTGCCGACGAGGGTTAGTTGATCATTCCAGCGCCTACTGTGTGGTTCGTCGACTCATTGATGAGGACGAAACTGCCGGTGGTGCGGTTGCGTCGGTAGCTGTCGCACAACAGCGGCAGGGTGGTGCGCAGGCGCACGCGGCCGATGTCGTTGAGCCGGAGCCCGGCAACACCGGGCGCACGATGCAACGTGTTGACGTCGAGCCGGTACTGCAGCTCCTTCACCAGTGCCCGGACCGAGCGGGTGGTGTGCTTGAGGGCGAGTTTCTGGCCGGGGTGCAGCGGTGCCTCCGACAGCCAGCAGACCATGGCGTCGATGTCCTGCACGGCGGCAGGGGCATTGTGTGGTCGGCAGATCATATCGCCCCGGGACACATCAAGATCGTCGGTGAGTCTGACGATCACCGACATGGGCGGGTGTGCCTCGGCGATGGGCCCATCGGCGGTGTCCACTGCGGCGATGCGCGACCTGAATCCGCTGGGTAGCACGATCACCTCGTCGCCAGGCTTGAGTACCCCACTGGCGATCTGCCCGGCGTAGCCCCGATAGTCGAGATACCGGCAGGACTGCGGGCGGATGACGTATTGGACCGGAAAACGCACGTCGATGAGGTTACGGTCGCTGGCCACATGCACGTTCTCCAGATGGTGGAGCAAGGACGCCCCGTGATACCAGGGTGTCTGGTCCGATCGAGACACCACGTTGTCGCCGTGCAGTGCCGAGACAGGGATGACCGCGAGATCGATGACGTCCAGTTTCGCCGCGTAGTCGGTGAACTCCTCGCGGATCTTGTCATAGACGTCCTGACGGTAATCGACGAGGTCCATCTTGTTGACCACGAGCACCAGGTGGGGAACACGGAGCAACGTAGCGAGGAAGGCGTGCCGGCGGCTCTGCTCCACCAGACCTTTCCGGGCATCGACCAGCACCAACGCGAGGTCGGCCGTGGAGGCGCCGGTGACCATATTGCGGGTGTATTGGATGTGGCCCGGCGTGTCGGCGATGACGAATTTACGCTTGGCGGTCGTGAAGTAGCGGTAGGCCACGTCGATGGTGATGCCCTGCTCACGTTCGGCGCGCAAGCCGTCGGTCAGCAACGCGAGGTTCACGTAGTCGTCACCTTTGTCGCGGCTGGCGCGCTCCACTGATTCGAGCTGATCCTCGAAGATTGCTTTGGAGTCGTACAACAGGCGGCCGATCAAAGTGCTCTTACCGTCATCGACCGAGCCGGCTGTGGCGAGCTTGAGCATGTCCACGTCTTAGAAATACCCTTCGCGCTTGCGGTCCTCCATGGCTGCCTCGCTGAATTTGTCGTCGCCCCGGGTGGCTCCGCGCTCGGTCATTCGGCTGGCTGCGATCTCTACGATGACCTCCTCGACCGTGCTCGCGCAGGAGAGCACCGCCGCCGTCAGGCTGGCGTCCCCCACGGTCCGGTACCGCACGCATTCCTCGGATATGGTCTCGCCCTCGCGTGCCCGGCAGAATTCGTGGACCGCGAACAGCATGCCGCAACGGCTGAACACCGGCCGTTTGTGCGCGAAGTAGATCGACGGCAGCGGGATCTTCTCCTGTGCAATATAGTGCCATACGTCGAGCTCGGTCCAATTCGACAGCGGGAAGACACGGATGCTCTCGCCCGGGTGGATCCTCGTGTTGTAAAGACTCCACAGCTCCGGGCGCTGGTTTTTCGGATCCCACTGGCCGAACTCGTCCCGGAAGGAGAAGATCCGCTCTTTGGCGCGGGCCTTGTCCTCGTCGCGGCGGGCACCTCCGAAAACCGCGGTGCAGCGATGGCGCTCCAGAGCCGCAAGCAGCACCGGAGTCTGGATGCGGTTGCGGGTGCCGTCCGGTGGCTGCGTCACGACACCGCGCTCGATGGCGTCGGGCACACTGGCGATGAGAAGCGCAACGCCGAGCTCGGCTACTCGCCGGTCGCGGTACTCCAGCACTTCGGCGAAGTTGTGACCGGTGTCGACGTGCATGACGGGGAAGGGGATCCGTGCGGGCCAGAAGGCCTTCTCCGCCAGGCGGAGCATGACCGCGGAGTCCTTGCCGCCGGAAAAGAGCAACACCGGTTTCTCGAATTCGGCGACCACCTCCCGGAAGATGGAGATGGATTCCGATTCGAGAGCCTGCAACTGGGTCAGTCGGTACCGTGGCGACTGGCTGACTATCACAACCCCCCCAATCGTGTCGTCACAGCCCGGACGGGCTGGGAGAAACCACCTTTCCTGCGGGTCATAGGGCCCAGGCCGACCGACCTAGGCGTCATTCGTAACCTAGGCGGGACGCGCAAGCCTGGTGCAAGCACGTTAGGTGTCCACTGAGGACGATATCTGGTCGCGGCCTGGCGCCATCGATCTCGATGTCACGTATTGGACGGGTGAGTACTTGAGGTACCAGATCGACCTGGGGAAACATGGTCGAGATCGGTACCGGAAGAGTGAAGTGCTGCCGACGCGCACGAGGATAACATCTGATGGTGCCACGTCGAGAACACGACATTGTCCCGCATGACTTCACGATCGATCGGACGGCTCGCGCCCGTCTCAAGGCTCAGCGTCCGTGTGTGGTGTGGTTGACAGGGCTGCCGGGTGCCGGCAAGTCAACGATCGCGGATTGCTTGGAGAGCCATCTGCATGCCATGGGTCTGCATACTTATGTGCTTGACGGTGACAACGTTCGTATCGGGCTCAATAAGGATCTCGGATTCACCCTCGAGCACCGCTCGGAAAATGTCCGCCGGGTCGCCGAGACAGCCAAGCTCATGCTGGATGCCGGTCTGATCGTCATAGTCGCGTTGGTGTCGCCGTTCGAGTCCGACCGGCGCGCAGCGCGGGATCTCTTCGACCACGGCGACTTCATCGAAGTGTTCATCGACACGCCCGTCGATGTCTGTATCCAGCGAGACCCCAAGGGGTTGTACGCCAAGGCCCACGCGGGGGCGATACCCGATATGACCGGAGTCGGGCAACGTTACGAGCCGCCTGAGGCTCCAGAGGTCGTAGTCGACGGCACGGCTGATCGCAACGCTTCCACGGCACGTCTTGCCGAGGTCATAGTGCCCAGCGTGCGCCCGACAGCCGAGCGCAGCGCGGCCCGCGTGTCGGGGCTCGCCTCGGGACGGCGCCAGGCGAGGTACCCGTCGGGGCGGATGAGCGCCGCCCCTGCCGCGCCCAGGCCGTAGCGATCGGCGAACCCGCCGTCCTCGTCGTGCAGGTCGCGACCCGCAGACAGCGCGACGATCGGCAGTCCGTCAGCGGCGAGCTCGGCGGCCGCCTGACGCCACGGCTCGCCCTGCGGGCCAGTGAGCACGGTGAGGCGGCCATCGAACAGGTCCAGCGTCGACACGCAGGTTCCATCGCGGCGCACCCAGGCGTGCGGGGCACGTTCCCCCGTTCCCGCCTCGAGAACTGCTGAGGTGTAGCGCACGCCGATATCCCAGGCTAGTTCGTCATCCTCGAACTTGATTTCCCGCCGCAGCGTGCGCAGCACATTCTGGATGCCGATCGGGCGGCGCTCGGCCTCGTAGCTGTCGAGCAGCGCCTCGCCGGCCCAGCCACGGAGTACCCAGGCGAGCTTCCAACCCAGGTTGTGCGCGCCGTGGATCGCGATGTTCATCCCGGCGCCACCGACCGGCGTGGTCCGGTGCGCGGCGTCACCGACGAGGAACGCCCGCCCGGCCCGGAATGCCGTGGCGACCTGGCCGACCATGATGAAAGGCATGATCGCCAGGATCTCGGGCTGCAGGTCGGGCAGGCCGGCGCCGGCCCGGATCAGCTCGGTACACCGTTGGGGAGTCAGGTCGGTGATCGACTCATCGCGCTCGGGGTGCCGCTCGCGTCCGTAGATCCACTGGTCGTCGATGCTGGTGGGCATGAACAGCCCCTCGCCGCCGGCGATCTCGACGAGGTTGAGCACGGCCGGCAGCCGGGGCAGCCGGCGGGTGAGGTCGGCGCGAAAGGTCACCGCGACGTACTCGCCGACCGTACCGAGGTCATCGACACCAATGCTCAGGCCGGTGCGTACGGTGCTGTGCAGGCCGTCGGCGCCGATGAGGTAACGGGCCCGGATCCGCTCGGTGCGCCCCGAGGCTCGGTTGTGCAGTGTGGCGTCCACCCCGGTGTCATCGGTCGTGAAACCGGTCAGCTCAGTGCCGAACCGGATACGGCCGTCGTGGGTGCGCAGGTGCTCCAGCAGCACCGGCTCGAGGTGGTCCTGCGAGCAGTAGCAGGGCGTGGTCGGGCTGACGGCCAGCGCGGCCTCCTCGCTCGGGTAGCCGAACGGCGCGTCGACCTGGTGCTCGTCGACCAGAGTGCGGGACACCGTGAGGACCGGCCGGGCTCGCATCGCGCCGGCGCGGACCCGCTGCTCCAGGCCCCAGGTGCGGAATAGCTCCATCGTCCGGGTGGTCACACTGGTGGCCTTGGGGAACGTGGATGTGCCCTCGTGCCGCTCGACGACCAGCACATCGACGCCGTGCCGCACGAGCACGCTCGCAGCGGTCAACCCGCCCGGTCCCGCACCGACGACGAGGACATCGCAGGCGGTGGGGTCATGCTCCATGAAAGACTCCTGACCAATTCCACAGGTGGTGTCGGTAATTGTCATTGCCGCTGCTAGGGCACTGCGAACTTGTTGGCACGTGCCACTGCCAAGGAACGCCAGAGCTGGTCTTCCATCGAGTCGAACACGAGGTCGACCAATGTCAGGGCCATGTCCTGTCCGTCAGCGGACAGTGGTGCCGGCGGCACGCCGTCGCTCTCGCCGTCGCTCTCGCCGCCGGTGCCTGACACGGGTGGGTCATGCCGGCCGCTCAGGTAGTCGAGGCGTACCCCGGTCTCTTTCTCGACGGCGAGGGCCAGCGGTTTGGTATGAGCGAAGAACTGCTCACCTGTCGACTCCAACGCGGCCATCATCCACCATCGCACGGCCGGGTCACGGTATCGCATGGCGAGCTTCGTGAACTCGATCATATGCTCGCGATGCAGGTCCATGTCCTGGTCCAGGAACAGGAACTCCAACGTCTCACTAGCGGAGTGCCCCAGCAGTCCGTCCAGTTCCAGGGCGTCCCAGTCGGAGAGGAAAAGGCCACTGTGCGCGGACAGTCGCCGTGCCCAGGTGTTGATCGCCTCCTGAGCCGGGTTCACCGGGTCCACGTACGTCATGGCGTATTTGTTCAGATCCCGATAGCCCAGAACATCGATCAACCACATCGGGATGAACCGCTTGAGTTTCTGTGCCGCCGAAAGGCTGTTGTCCTCGCGTAGCCAGTCGTAAAATGGATGCCCAGCAACGTGTGCTTTGCGCTGTGCGAGCCTGTTCGCAACCTCGACGTCCCGCTGGTCATTCGGCTTGATCGCCATCGGCGAAGCTGTCCACCCGACCCGTACGTGCGCCGGCTCGACAGGACGACGGGGAACCGTCATGGTATCCAGGTAGGTGTTCGCGTAATGCAAGAAACCATCGAATATCCGCTCGAATATATCGAACATGCGGTCGCACAATTCCTTGGACCGCATGCGGCGATCCGTGTCGAGCACGGCTTCCTCGAACACGCCTTCGGTGTTCGCCACGTGCCCGGACTCGAGGTCGAGGTGGTAAGGGCCGAAATACCGGTAGTCGAGCCGCGTCTTCTCGGCCAGGGACGCTGCGACTTTCGCGGTGTTGCTGAGAAAGACGTGCCCGCATGCCTCGCCTGCCTCGGAATGACCGAACCGGATCAGCGCGTCGTCCCCGTCCTCGACGGCCAGCGAGATGAACTCGATCCCGCTGCGCCGGAAGATCTCCTGCTCTGGAGACAAGAAAAGCCACCAGAGCATGTCGCTTGCCTTCCAGCGGAGATGCTCATCGATGTCCAGTTGATGCCAGTCCTCGAGGAACATCCGTGAATGCTTCTCATCCTCCTGGGTTCCCAGATTGATAACCCACTCGAATTCGGTCCGAACTTGAGGAAAGCGCAGCACCCATCTGTTCATGTCTCGGAACTGCATGATGAAGAACGCGCCCATCGGCGCGAACCTCAGGCGGGTCTCGATCTCTATGTGGTTTTTGTGCAACCACTCGAAGAATGGGTGCCCGCTGATTGCGGCCTGCCGGCTGTCCCGTAGGGTCATTACTTCTTTCATGCGACCTGACTGCTTTCGATTGCATGACGGTTAACATGACAAGTCGGATATTATCAACGTTCTTCCCTGTGATCGCCACCCTGCTCGTACTAATTTCGATCATTTCATAGTGAGCGTATCCGGTACTTCTGGTACTGGCGCGCTGGATAATTGTGCGCCACCCACGTCGCATCTTATGCGCTCGAGGCAGGTGACGGCACATGATCCAGACAGCGGTGGTCTATGGCGGGAGAGCGGTACTCACAGTACTAGATCTGCCCAATGTGAAATAGTCAAAACCGGTACAGCCATGGTGATGCTACGCCGAGATGATGCTGATAGCTTCCAATTGGTGGGGAGCAGTGTTGCGCTTTGAACGTCACGGTGCTCCCCACCCGCAGTGCCGTTGATAGCGGCCGGGACGTACCTGCTGGGGCGGCTATCCGGTGGGACCTGCCAGTTTGGCGAGTGTGCTGAGTTGGGGGTTGCTGCGTTGGTGCAGCGAGATCAGGACTCGGAGCACCTCGCGGCTCATCGGGTCGACGTTCGCCTGCTGGGGAGCGACGTGCCATGCCTGTGCCAGGGCGGCTTGCGCACCGTCCCGATCGCCCAGGTCCAGATGGGCGCGGGCGGTGCTGGTGTGCACGTCGACGAGCCGGGTGGGTGGCAGATCGGTGTCGTGACTGGTCAGCTCCGCCGCGAGGCGGATCACCTCGCGGGGACGGTCCAGGTCCGCCTCGGTGGCCAGGACGTGGGTTGCGGTGTTGTGGGGACCGAAGAGATGACCGTCGATTCGCCGGTCGGTTGGAAATTCCTCAGCCGCACTCCAGGCTCCCTGGATGTGCCGCTGGGCTTCGGCTCGGTCGCCCAGCCATCCCGCCAGCGTGATGCCCCGCAGATGCAGGGTGCCGATGGCGAAGGCCTGCTCCCGGCCGGTCAACGCCGCTTGCGCGGCCACGATGGCCCGGTCCACCACCGTGAGCCCACCGGCGAAGTCCCCATCGTGCAGGAAGGTGCCCGCCCGGTCGCGCGCGGCGAGCGCGATCACCATCGGGTCGGGTTGCCTGCCCGCGGCCAAGGTCTGGTACGCGGAGGCAGTCTCGATCAGGTCCATCCATCGATGCCGCGCGGCCAAGTGGTAGGCAGCGCTGTACACCTCGGCCAGCAGTGCCCACCCCTGCGCACTGGCGCTCGTGTGCGCGTAGGTGATGACCCGGGGCAGCAGACCGGGCAGCGTCCGCAGCAGCCCCGCCAGGTCGGCCTGCCACCTTAGGGTGATGACGTGGTCCAGCTCCGCACGCAGCTGGGTGAGCTCGGGCACCGGCGCCTGGTCGGGGATGTCGTAGCGGCGTGCCGCAGTGCGCAGATCCTCCAGCAGCATGTCCTGGTCCGCGGAGATCTCGGCTTGCCCGTACAGCGCGCCCAGCGACATCTGCAAGGCGCCCGCCAGCGCCGCCGCGACGCCCGGGGTGAGTACCCGATCCCCGATCTCGATCTTCGATAACGACCCCGCTGAGATCCCTGCCCGGCGGCCCAGCGCGGCTTGGCTGATTCCACGAGCCTCGCGCAGCTGCGCGACCCGCGCCCCACCCGTGGCAGCACTACCCATAACCCCGAGTCTTCCACGCGGCGGCTGGCTCTGTGCTCCTGCTGGCGCGGGTTCACTGAGCCGGTTGTGTCCGTGCTGGCGGTCGCTATCCGGTGAGGCCGGCCTACTTGGCGAGTGTGACCAGTTGGGGTTGCTGCGCCGGTGCAGGGAGATCAGCATGCGTGGCACTTCGCAGCTGATCGGGTGGATTTGCGCTTTCTGGGGTGCGATGTCAGGCCAAACTCCTATGACCTTGGCGACGGCCATGTCTTGATGGTTGTACTGCGTGCGTAAGCATGTAACACACCTCCGGCGCGCGGAAACGAGTCATGCTCAAGCAGGTCCCGTGCCGCTGCACGCAACTCGGCCAATCGTCGCCGTCCCGTTCCCCTCGTCGGCCATGCTGCCATCCACATCGATGTTCGCCGGTGGACGATCCACAACCAGGGCGGACGGCATAGACGACGATCGTCGGGCGATCCGGGCAAAGGGTACGAAAATAGTGAACAAGACGAATTCGTGGGCAACGCTACCCTGTTTGGGTGAAATCGCGCCAGTCCGCGAGGCGCCGCTAACAGAGGTTAGCGATCGAGCGACAGTCTCCATAGCTGGTCGTAACTGATGTCCCACGGATGAGCTCACACAGTGTGGCCGCGTGGTGCACCTCGTACGGCCAAGATGGTCGAGGCGGGTGGATGTCCATGGGTGGTGCGATCTCTCATCGAACTTTCTCACCACCGTCTACGTCCCCGGACTCCGGCGACGAGCGCCCCCCATCCGGTCCAACCCCATTCGAGCGCTCTTTCAATCGCCATACATGCTCGCATTCGGCAAGACCGCGTCGCCACTGGAAGTGGATATACTCTCACAGGGAGGGGTCGAATCGTGGACGCGTGGACAATAGTGGGTATCATAGGTGGCGCCATCGGCGCCCTTGCGTGCATAGTGGCGGCGGCATCCAATTTTACCGAAGGTAATAACGGATGGGGTGTCGCGTGCTTGGCGTTGACACCGATCGCCTATTTTGTGGTCTCCGCGCTGGCGGTATTCGTTGTCTGCGTCGCGGTCGTCATTTTCCTTGGTTATATAGCGATGATAGCGATCACAATGGACTACTGAGCGACGCGCTTTGTTCGCTATAGCGCAGACGGGAAGAGATATGGACGACCTTGAAGCCTTCGATCGCGCTATGCGGCTTCGCGAGAGCGACCCGTCAGAGGCGGCACGGTTGTGGCGCGACCTCGCCGAACGAGGGGACCTCGATGCCGCGTACAACCTGGGCCTCCTGCTTCGCGAGCGGCTTCCCGACGAGGCCGTGTCGTGGTTGACGGTGGTGGCCAACAGCGGTGACGAGGGCGCGGCGTTCCAGCTCGGGGTCGCCGGGCTGGAGCGAGAAGATCACGTGGAGGCCGAACGGTGGTGGCGCTACGCTGCGGACCGGGGCCACCCCGCCGCCGCCTTCAACCTGGTCGGCATGGTTGATGAGTCAGCGCGGGAGGTTCCGGGGTGGCTTCTGACCGCAACGAGATCCGGGGACCGGGAGTTGAGGTTCCGTGCCGTCACCCGACTCAGCCGGCTGGTATCGCAGACCAACCGAGAGGCCTGTCTCACCCAGCTCGCCCGGGATGTCACGCGGGCACGACAAGCCGGACACACCGGGCTTGCGGCGGAGCTGATGATCTGCCGGGGCATTCTCCTGCGGGACGGGGGTGCGGTCGCAGAGGCGGAGTCCGTCTTACGTGCCGCGGCTGCGCTGTGTGCCGAGGTCTCTGACATCGAGGGTGAAGGCAAGGCGCGAAGTGAACTCCTTGTGCTCCTCGCCGAAAGCGATCCCTCGGCGGCGCGCTGGGAACTCCCGCGGATAGCTGAGCTGGGAGCCGAGTTCGCGACGCGGCGGGGAGACCATCAAATGGCGGGCGAGCTCAACCTGGGGATGGCCAGACTGCTGGACGATGACTGACGCTCAGATACCACTGGGACGGATGCGCGCACTCGGGTCACCGACGACGAACCAGGGCGACCACCAGACGAGACTGCGCGGTCGAACGGACACGTCGGGCAATACGGCGTGGGCGTCGTCTTTCGACAAGCGCCGCATGGTCGAGCGGGCCCAGCGTACGGCTTGGCCGACGGGAAGCCGATGGTCAGGCAGCGGCCACGGTCGGGCAGGCGCGTGGTGTGTCAATGCGGCGACAACGAGATCGCTGAAGAGCGGGCCCGACGGATCGAAGATCGGATGCCGGCTGACGATCGCCGCCTTCGCCCGAGTGGCGACGAGCAACTGGCGGACGATGCCGAAGAACTCGGTGTTCTCGTCGTGACCGAACGCCCCGGTGTTGCAGCCAGTCAACAGCAGTATCTCGGCGCTCAGGTTTAGGTCGGCCAAGTCGATCGGAGTGATGGAGCGACCGCCGATGACCAGCCCCGCGACGGTCGCGTGGCAGGCCAGGTGCAGCAGCTCGACGTGACCCGTCTCGACGAGCAGGAGGCTTCCCTCTCCCGTGGGGAACGTCTGTCCGTCCGTGGCGAAGTAGTTCCGGCGGATGTTCTCGATCTCGTAGTCGACGTAGGCCAGGTTTCCGCCGTCGTCGGCCACCCCCAGATAGCGGGCCGCGGAGTGAGGGGCATCGGCGTGCGCCAAGCCTTGCCGGAATTGCGCCAGCGCACCGGCCGCCGGGAGGACAGCGATGGTGACGTCGTCACCGAGCAGGCTTCCTGACCGGGTTGGCACAAGGTGCCAACCGACGGTGACGAGAGCGCGATCCGGACAGATGAGAAGGGTGTCAACATCGGTCGGCAATGGCCCTATGAGTCGGGACGCGGCGTCGAGCAGGAGCCTCCGGTGGTCGCCGCCAAACCCCGCGCCGTGGAGCTCGGCCTGTAGGTAGGACTCGATGTGGGGCACTTCCACCGCATCAAACTCGGAGTGCTCGGCGGTGACTCGCAGGCGCAGCAGCCGGTCGCCCGGGCACTTGACGAACCCGACATACATCTCACCGCGCGCGAGCCGGCTCTGGAAGGCGGGTAATGCGACCATGGGGCTGCTGGTCAGCGACAGCAGCGCCTCGGAATGTGGCGCGAGTGCCCGCAGACGCTTGCCCTGGAGGCGGCGTCGTTCTTCGAGCGTGTCTCTCGCGGTGGCAGCGGCCTGGGCACTGCCACCGCTGAGCGCGACCTGGAGGTCGAACTCCGCCTGCTCGACCTCGGCGGTCAGCCTCCGCAGCTCGCCGTCGCTGGCGAGGAAACGTTGCCACACGGCTGGCTCGGCTCGCTCGTCCTGAAGCGATCTTGCTTTGATCACCTGGTCCAGACCCCACACAAGCTCCTGCCACGCCAGCTCGCCCTTCCGGGACACCGCGCTGTCCCAGGCGGTCCCCGCGATCAACAGGAACCCGGGCCAGCTCGCCCTAATGAGTGCTAGCGGGTCGGCCATCCGGCAGATTCCGACGTCAACGCCTCGCCGCGCTCATAGGCGAGATCCGCGACCCGCAGAGGCGGATCGGCTCGTTCAGCCAGTCTCGCAGGGCCGCGGCGTTGGCTGGATCCAGCTCGGCGAGGATCTCGTCGGCGTGATTCCGGAACACAGCATACCGCTGGTAGAGCTGAGCGCCGGGACGACCGCGGCCAGCATAGTGTGTGATCGGAGTCAGCGTGTTCACGTAGCAGGCTATGATCGGCTCATGAATGAACTGGCCATGCACAACGAAGCTCGCCGCCGCGAAGTGATGAGACGTCGCAATATCGTCCTGAAGCGGCGTGCGGAGTCGTCGGTACCGAGTTTCGGTGGTTATCCGTTGACTCGGTTGCAGGAACGGATCACCGGGGTTTTGTGCAGGCATTCCGGGCGTGCCGACGTGACTTGGGAGATTGATTTCCTTGATCGCTCGAAGTTCGGTGCCGATTTCGCTGTGCGGCTGACTGGCTTGTTGAAGGAGTGTGGTGCCAAGGACTACATCGGATCGCATGTTCCCTGGATCGTCGGTGCGCTGCGGGATCCGGAGCTCGCTGATTTAGTGGCCGAGGTCAGTTGCAAGGGAATTTATGTCAATGTGCGACTGGTTGACCGCTGGTTCCTGGCGGGGGTCCAGTCGGTCATCGACTTGGCCGAGCGGTTCGGGCAGAACGACACTCGCTCCGGTCGGGCGCAGATCGTGGATTACTCCTCGCCTAACGTGGCCAAGGTCCTGCATGCGGGCCATTTCCGCTCGACGATGATCGGTCATGTTCTCGGCAATCTCTACGAGGCGTGCGGAGCCGCCGTCTACCGGGTCAATCACATCAACGATTTCGGGGGTTTCGGTTTCATGCTGGAAGGTTTCCGGCGGTTCGGACCGAATTTTCCCGAGTCGCTGGGCGACAATGAACGGCTCCTGGAGGTTTACGCTATTCGGCGGACCCTGGAACGCGTTGTGGCGGCGGGGGCGGGCGTGGCCCGCGTCGAAGAGAGGGAACGTGAAATCCTCGGGCGCTATTTCCCGGGTGCGAGCACCGCGGAGGAATTACGTGCGGCCTATGAGGGATTCATTGCCGCCGCCGACGAGCGCTTTCGTAAACTGGAGGAGGGAGATGCCGACGAGGTGGCCCTGTGGCGAGGCATGGTGGAGTGGAGCCTTGCCGATTTCCAATCCTTCTATCAGGCGCTCGACATCACCATCGATTTCGTTATCGGAGAAAGCTTCTACCTCGATGCCGGCAACTCGGTGGTGGACGGCGCGATCGGCAACGGCATCGCCTTCGAGCTGACCAAGCGGCTGGTCTGCCAGGAGGTCGCGGAGCTCGACCGCGCGATGGACGCCGGGGAGATCACCGCGCAGGTGCGGGACAGCTCTGTCGCCCTGCTGGAGAAGGATATCGGGGCGGTCGTGGTCCCGCTGCCCGCTGGTGAACGCCTCGTGGTCCGCCGCTCCGATGGCCGCAGCATCTACGCCACTCGCGATATCGGGGCGATCAAGCTCCGGCGGGAGATCTTCGATCCGACTGACATCAACTACGTCGTGGGGCAGGAACAGCGCGTCCACTTCGCCCGGCTGTTCCAGGCCGCCCAGGTGCTCGGCCTCGCCACCGCCATCACGCCCCGGTTCACGCACACCTACTTCGGTTTCTACGTCGATGCCGCCACCGGCAGGAAGCTGTCCAGCCGGGAGAGCGTGGCCGGCGTCACCGAACTGCTGGCGGCAGCGGTCACGCACTTCCGGGCGAGATCCGCCGAGGACGGCGCGATGACCGAGGCGGAGCTCGACGAGGCCGCCCAGCAACTGGCGGTCGGCTCGGTCGTCTTCAACGACCTCAAGCGCGACATGAAGGGGCCGGTCAGCATCGCCCGCGGTGACCTCGCGCCCATCATCGCCGATTTCGAGAAGTCCGGCGGTCCGTATGTCGTCTACTCCGCTTGCCGGGCCAGGGCGATCTTGCGCAAGTACGGCAAGCCGGTGCCGCATCTGGCCGAGATCGACGCCTTCGAACTGAGTGACCAGGAAGCGCTGCTGATCTTGAGGATCCTAGAATTCCCGGGTAAGGTGATCAAGGCAGCGGATGAGGACAACCCGTCGATTCTGGTCCGACATCTCCTTGACATCGCCTGGATCTACAACTCCTACTACGCCAGTGCTCCCGTTCTACAGCGGGGTAATGCGAACAAGTCCCGGCTGATGATCACCCGCGCGGTGCAGTTGGTGCTGACCAATGGGCTGAGCCTGTGCCACGTGGAGTGCCCACCGAAAATCTGACTCAGGACCGGATCAGCCGCGGGGCGGGGCAGGCCGCGGCTGGCCCGGGTCAGTCGAATGGGGCAACATCCAGTAACAGGACAGGATCAGCCGATAATTTCTGCGCAATGGCGACGCGCGGTGCAGGCCGCGATTGTCGAACAGAATCAGGGTGCCCGCCCGGCCCGTGCAGGTGATCGGTTCATAGCCGTAGCGTTCCCGGAGTCTGCGGACCTCGGTGGGCAGGTAGCATCCGCAGTACGGGCTTTCCTCGTTGGCGTATTCGCCTGCGTTGTTGCGGTCGTAGTAGAAGTAGAATTCCTGTTCTTTGCGGATTCGCCAGGGCCGCGGGCGGTGGCTGCCCTTGAGGTACATCATGGGAGCCTCGTCGGCGCCGACATCGGTCAGCAGCAGGAAGGCTGAGAGCAGGTATCGCCATTCATCGATGTGGTAGAAGTCGACGATGCTCGTCTCGCCGATGTCTGTTTTGAGTTGCACCGCTGGGCGGTCTGGTACGGCGTCCTTGGACAGATAGGACCGTGCCAGTCTGCTCACCACATCGCTGTCGAAGAACACCCGGGTGGATGGTAAACGTGCAGCGGGATCGATGAGCAAATAGCGGGCGTTGCGCTTCACGATGTGGGGAGATGAGCGGTCTGTCATGAGGTCGGTCCGGGTCTGAATTTCCTCGATGATCTCCGTGATGTGTTCGGGTCCGATGAAGTTCTCGACGAGCACGATGCCGTCGCGCCGGAGAGTGCTCAGGTACTCGGGATGGTCGGTCAATTGAGGGTCGACGCGTCGTGCCTGGAATTGGCGCGCTTTGGCGGCGTAGAACCGCAGTTCGTCGGTGAGGCGACTCATGGCGCGCTCCTTCGCTGGGCAGGAGAAACCTGTGATCGGGGTGGTCGACCGGGTTGCCGAGCACCACCGCCTCCTCACTTGGGCAGCGAGGAGGCGGTGGTGTAGCGATCGCATACAACGCCGCCGACGATCATTAGCAGCGTCGGTAGCTCGCCGAGAAGTGAACAGCCTCCTTCGGGATCTCCTCTACATGCACGAAGTCCCCTCCCTCGATCGACTGTTGCAATTCCCCCGAGGGAACGGGGATATCAATGGTTTCGGGCGCGCTGAGGTTGCGCTCCTGGCTGTCCATCGACTGCTCCTTTCGATGCTTGTTGCAGACTTGCCAATTCAACCGTAGTAGTTCGCCGGCGCATGGTCAAAGATTTTCGTCTACACCATTCGGGTTCCTCCGGAATCTGCATTGGCCTGGATGGTGCGACTGTATGCACGTTCGTGGCGCCACATCGATAAATCCAGATCGATCAGTTCCTCGAGTCGGTCGATCTCGTCCCGGTAGAGTCGGGTGAGCCGGGTCTGCAGCTCCAGCGCGGGATCGAAGCGCGGGATTCCCCTCGTCGCGAACCGGTCCGCTCGGGTGGTATTCAGTCGCACAGCCTGCTTGGGCAACACCCTGTCATCGACATCGAGAAAGCCGAATATTTCCCGCAGCAAGTCAACACCCCCATTGTTGTGCCAGTCTTCGTACCGCAAGACCTTGATCTGGTCTCGTGGAAACAGGTCGAAGTATCGGCGCAGATGCGTGTAGTAGAGCCCGCGATAACTGTACCGCCACACGTAGGACCAGTTCGCTTTTCTCCGCTCCTCCTCCAGCTCCAATGCTACGGCCAGGGACTGTGCTGTCTCGAAGCCTTCCAGCTGTTCGAGGCGGAAACTGGAGATCGCCCGCTCCACCGGGTTCCGGAGGAGCGCGATAATCTTCGCATTCGGTGCGTAGTGGTAGATTCGGTGTGGCGCACAGGTGCTCGAGAGGTAGGCGGGCGATACCTCGCCAATTGCCGTCTCGGTGACGACATCGTCGAACAGGGCGGCGTAGTCAGCCGTTGTGGTGACCACCCGCTCCTTGAGCAGGTGGTCGCCGGGGCCGCGATAGTCGAGATCGTCACCTTCGAAGGCGAAGAAACGTGGCTCCAGCACCGGTGTCACGTAGACCTGCGGATGTTCTTTCAGGTGGTGGTACAGCGAGGTCGTGCCGCTTCTCGACGAGCCGATCACCACGAAGTTCGGGAACATCGCCGACGTCCTCTCAGGAGCGCAGGTATTCGGTGTTGAGTTCTGTGCGGGCGCGCGGTTCGGGCAGCCACCCCAGGCGAGTCGGGACGTCGAAGAGTCGGCCCGGCCCGAACCGCGGCCGGATGCCGCGCGCACCCGGGACAACCACCTTCACGCAGGGCACCCCGACGTCAGCGCGGGTGCAATCCCGGACAAAGACCTCTGCACGGACCGCGGCAGCGGCGAGCGCGCACTCGTGGACCGTCGCTGTTTCGTCAGCATCGCGATAGTGCTCCACTCGTCGGGTTGGCCCGTGCGGGACGGTCAGCTGGGATTGTCTGAACCAGTCGAAACCGGCCCATTTGCGGTTTTCCTGTGAGTGGAAGCGGATGGCCTGGCCCAGCTCGACCAACGCCGAGCGCAGCGCGCTGCGGGCGTTGAAGTGCGCCCCGAAACCGAAACGCGGGATGTCCCTGGGGCGTCGCACCGACATCGCCAGCATCCAGCGTCATCGTAAGCGCCTTTCCTGCGTGGTTATGGTTCGAGGAGCTTCGCGATCTTGGTCACGCTCTCATCTGGGTTGAGAGCTTGGGAGCGGAGCTCCTCGAATAGCGTATGTAACTCCGCTACCGCTGATGGCGCATCAGTCAGGTGACCACCGGTGGCGCCCTCCTCGTAGACCATGTCCGGCAACAGCTGGTCGGGGAAGCTGAGCAGCGAGAACGGGCCGTCCTGACCGGCGTGCAAGCCTACCTCCGTCGCGAGCACTCGCAGTTCCACGTTCGGCCACGCTGCCCGCTGACGGAGCTGTGTGAGCTGCCCGAGCCCCACTGTCCCGGCGTGTGCGCACCGATCCAGCGCTGATTCGGAGATCACCGCGATCAGCGTCAGCGGGTCATCGCTGACCTGTTGGCGTCGGCCCACAGTTGCTCCAGCGCGCGGGGATCGACAGGGCTGGCTTGGTAGAAGGAGACGAGTTGCCGCAGCTCATCAAGGCTACTGGGCGGATTCCGGCCGGTCTCGATGTTCCCGATGTGGTTGCGCGTTCGACTGATCTTGTGGGCAGCTCTGTCACGGCTGACGCCAGCCGCCTCCCGCAGTCGTGCTAGCTCCCGTCCGAGAAGGATCCGGCTGGTCGTGGTGGCGGGCATCGACTGCTGCACCAGCAGACGACGTTGCGCACGGCGCCGACCGCGTGCGCACACATCGATCGCGGGCGCGCGCCCGGATTCACCATCAGGTGGAAACGAGGCGATCCGGTCGCCTACGTGCTCAGCGGCCGACGAGATGACCACGGGACGCACGACGTTCTGGACACCATCCCAGTCCTGCCAGCGGGCTGGACCGACCAGGCGGAAGTCCGCCAACTCGGCGAGCGATGGATGAGGACCAGAAGCACCTAGCCCTCTCAGGGCAGCGCCGCCCGGAAAGTGCAACACCCAGAAACCCGACAAGATGCGACGACTCCCGCCCGGTGGGTTGCGTGGGCTGGTCGAGGACTGGCTGCGTGACCACCCCGGCGAACGGTTCAGCCCCAGCGCGATCGGCAAAGCACTCGGGCGCTCCTCGGGTGCGGTGGCCAACGCCCTGGATAAACTCGTCGCCGACGGGTACGCCGCGCAAACCTGCGACAAGCCCAAACGGTTCACCGCCGCTAGAACCAGCCCCGAGCCCGCTCCCCCCAACTAGATCGCACCCACTCCCGTCGTTCCTGGCGGCCGTCGCACAGGTTCTCTCACGCACCACAGACGACCACCAGGAACCGGGGAAGTGCGCAGACATTTGAATCAAGTGCGGGCCCCGGAAAGGGGATTCAAATCTTTTCCGATAATCTAAAAACCCCAGCGCGCACTGGCGAGGGCACCGAAGTCCTGCCGGCCGCCACAGCCGGCGAAGCGAATGGATGGCCTTGTCCTCGTGGCGGAGTTCCTCAGGCCCAGGAAGCCGGGTCAGTTTGCCGCCGTCAGCAGCTCCGAGATCATGGCCAGACTCTCGTCAGCACCGAGGGCCTGGTCCCGGAGTCCTGCGTAGATCTTATCGAACCGGGCCACGATCGCCGGGCTGTCAATGACCTGGCCACCCATGGCGTACTCCTGGTAGAAGACATCGGGCAGCACCCCGTCCGGGAAGCTCAGCAGGGAGAACGACCCCGACATGGTCTGGTGCAAGCCAGCGGAGAATGACAGTATCCGCAGTTCGATGTTGGGCAGATCAGCTTGCTTGATCAGGTGATTGAGCTGGTTGCGGGCGAGGGTTGGGTGTGCGGCACAGCGCCGCAGCGCCGCCTCGGACACCACCGCTGAGAGCTCCAGTGGCTGCGGGTCGGTCAGCCGGTACTGCCGTTGCGTGTGCGCCTCGGCCCACCGGTCCACCTCGTCCGGTTCTGTCACGTGTTCTGCCAGCAGGTGGGTTTCCCGGGCGTAGTCCTCGGTTTGCAGCAGGCCCGGGATGAGTTCCAGCGCGGCACACCGCAGCGAGGCCGCGTCGGATTCCAGGCCGATGTAGCTGGCCTGCCATTCGGGCAGCCGGGCGGTAGACCACCAGCCGCGCTGGCTCGCCTGTTCACGCATCGCCTCCAGCGCGGCGTGCCGCTCTGCGGTGGCCCCATACAGGTGCAGCAGCACTTGCAGCTCAGCCTTGCGCGGGGCGTTGCGCCCGGACTCCAGGTGCGTGATCTTGGTCGGTGAGCAGGCGATGTGGGCGGCGGCGGCCTCGCGGCTGATGCTGGCGGCCTCACGGAGCGCGCGCAGTTCGACGCCAAGCTGGCGCCTGCGGAGAGCGGGACCGGCTGTCATCATGGCAGCGGAACCTTTCGTTCAGTCGGTACTTGTCGAACATAACGTTACATTGACAAGGTAACGCCGGGCGCCCAGGGTGTCATCCTGCGGCCGTCAACCCTGCCTGTTTGGCGAGTTGGATCAGTTGGGGGTTGCTGCGTTGGTGCAGTGAGATCAGGACTCGGAGTATTTCGAGGCTCGTTGGGTCGGTTTTGGCTCGTTGGGGTGCGGTGTGCCAGGCGCGGAGGAGTGAGGTTTCTGCGTTGTCCCGGTGGCCGAGGTCGAGGTGGGCGCGGGCGGTGCTGATGTGGGTGGAGCAGATCCGGTTGGCTGGTAGC
>JBOHFF010000047.1:0-62270 GCA_050699515.1 Pseudonocardiaceae bacterium | reverse complement strand
ATCTGGATCACACCCACGATCACGCCCACGGCGGGCAAACCGTCACCACCAACAGCGGCCCCAACTGCGGACGCCACCACACGATGAAACACCAGGGCGGCTGGACCCTCCAACAGCCCGAAGCTGGCCACTTCATCTGGACTAGCCCCCTCGGGCAGACTTACCACACCCGCGGCGAGCCGATCATCCCCGATCTGCCCCAGCCACTACCCCGGGACGCCGACCCCGACCCACCAGGTGTCCCGATGACATGGGAGGCACCGATCTTCTGCCCGCCCGAACCACCCCCAGCGCGACCACCACCTGCCGAGCTACCTGACCAACCTCCGTTCTGACCACTGGACCCGAGCGCCTGGCCGACAGCCAACCCTGCTGGCCAGGCGAAAGGAGTGGATATTGCAACGAGATCAGCAAGCCCCGTGATCCTTTACCAAAAGGCTCTTAGTGGTGGTGCACCTGGACTGAGCCGGCGGCTGGACGCGCCGGACTCGTAGAGCCGCTCGAGATCCCACCGCATGGCCTCGGCGACAAACCTGGCCTCCGCGGGCAAGGCATCCAGCGGCGGAGGGATCGGCTCAGTGCCGTAACTGGCCGGACCGGGATGCTGCCCGACCCAGGCCCGCTCTGCCCTGCGATGGGTCACCAGAGCTCGCCGGTCACCGCCGACGGCCATCGCGCCCCGGGCTTCCCCCAGCTCAAGGAAGAAGACATCGTCACGCCGGGTCAGCTGCTGACGGGTGGCCAGCCGCTCGCCGAGCGGTCGTGTCCCTGTCCCATCACGGCGGCACGATCGTGGTCACCGCACTCGACCGCTGACCTGCGCCGAGGTAGTGACCCTACGGGCCGTCACGGTCGCCGTACACGACGATGGACCACCTGAGACGTGGGAACGCCAACGGTGCGCCGTCACCTGCTGCACCACCGAATGCAGGCCCAGTCCAAACCGTCAGCGATCAGATCACCCGATCCACTGCACAAGCAGCACGTGGACCTCCCGTTGCTGCTCCAAGATCAGATACACCACAGCTCCAGAGCTGCTGAAGATGAGCGTCCGCATCGACCCATTCGGCTTCTCCTTGCGGTACGGGTGGCTAGACCAGGGGGCAACCTCCAGCAGCGTGCGCGCCTCGGCGTAGGCGGGCAAGACCTCGGCGGGCAGCGCGTCAACCTGCTCTTGAACCTGGTTGTCGTCGATAACGCGGTACACCTACACGCCCAACTGGGCCAGCCGTTCTTTGAGCTGCGCTATCGGCTCATCCTCGGGCGCGTCTTCGCCAGACAGCAGATGCACCGCACGACGCAGCATCCGCCGGTACGCCTGGGGGTCGGCGGACATGATCGCGCGGCGCCGCCAGTGCTCCAGTGTGTCCAGCACATCCGCCAGCTCCAGCGTCTCAGCTGCCTCGGTCAGGGCCCGCCGGTATGCCTGATCGAATTCTTCCCGTTCCTCCGCGATGAGCGCGCAGCGGATTGCACGCGGGCTGGCCCCCTCCGGGAGCGGGGGGATGGCCGGGATCGGGTGGTGCTGGCCGGCCGCTGGCATGGCGACCACGATAGCCGCTGGCATTGTGACAGCACCCCACGATTAGTGGCTGTGCACCTGAACTGAGCCGGCGCTGCCGTCGACGGTGACGACCTGGCCGTCATGTAGCAGCTCGGTCGCGTTCCCGGTGGCCACCACGGCCGGCACCGCGTACTCCCGGGCGATGATGGCCGCGTGCGCGAGGTGGCCGCCGGTATCGGTGACCAGCGCACCCACGTTGGGGAACAACACTGACCAGACCGGTGAGGTGATCGGGCAGACCAGCACGTCCCCCGGCCGGAGCTTGCCGAACTCGTGCTCATTCATGATCACCCGGACTGGGCCGGTGTACCGGCCGGAGGAGGCCGCGACGCCGGTCAGCGTGCTGGCACCGGCCGCCTGCCGGCGGCTGGACGCGCCGGACTCGTAGAGCCGCTCGAGATCCCACCGCATGGCCTCGGCGGCGAACCTGGCTTCCGCGGGCAAGGCGTCCAGCGGCGGAGGGATCGGCTCAGTGCCGTATCTGGCCGGACCGGGATGCTGACCGGCCCAGGCCCGCTCTGCCCTGCGATGGGTCACCAGAGCTCGCCGGTCACCGCCGGCGGCCATCGCACCCCGGGCTTCCCCCAGCTCAAGGAAGAAGACATCGTCACGCCGGGTCAGCTGCTGACGGGTGGCCAGCCGCTCGCCGAGCTCCAGGATGGCGTAGCGCAGCAGCGCGAACGGGACACTGATGGTGAAGAACTCGTTGCCCTCCCGCACCGGGTACACCAGCTCGGCGCGGCACAGCGCCCGCTCGAAGCGCTCCCGCTCACTGGCCGGCCGCTCAGCCAGCGCCGCCCGGGCGGCCGCCACAGCCGCCGTTCTCCGGCTGGCGAGCTCAGCCGCCCCGGCGTCCGGCTGATAGCCACCAGCGAGCTGGCCGGCGAGCAGCCGCAGGGTCAGCTCGGGGATCTCGGCGACAGTCGGGTCGGCGATCTCGTAACTCAGCGCCCGGTGCGCAGTCGCGCTGGTAGGCACCGAGCGCCTCGGCAAACTCAGGATCCGTGCCGGCCAGCCGATCGGCGGTGTGCTGGTCGAGCTGCCCGAGCAACTCGCGCAGCGCGGCCAGCCGGGCCAGCCCGGCCCCGATCAGGGTGGCCACCGGCACGGCCAGCGCCGCGCGTCCCGAGGTGGCCGGCACGGCAAACGCGGTCAGCGTCAGCGCCACAGTGACCAGGTGCGCGAGCTGGCGCACCGAACCGGCCCGGCTGATCAAGACGGCGGCCACCCTGACCGGCAGGCCGGTCGCGCTGACCCCGGCCGCGAGCACGAACGCCGCGATGAACAACCAGATCGTCGGATCGCCCAGGGACGCGAACAGCCGGTCTTGGCCGAGCGCTCCGGCCAGCACCAGCACCAGCGCGGCAGCCAGCGCGATCAGCGTCTCATCGACCCGGGTGGCCACCCACAGTGCCACCGCAACGATGAACACCAGCAGCGTCAGCTTCGCCTGCGCTGCCAGCACGTCTCCTGGCTGGGCCAGGACAACCACCGCGACCGCCCCGACGGCCAGCACGAGCATCCACCGGGGCGACCGGCGCCCCCACGACCGGCCGGCCACCCTGATGCTTCCGGTGCCGTGGTGCTGCCAGCTGGGTAGCCATGGTGACGAGCGTCCGGCGCCTGCCTGAAGTGGCGGTGAACCGGACATGAAGAATTTTTCAGCCCAGTGCGGGCCCTCCAGCGTTCCCCGTGGCTCTGTCAGTGCCCGGGATAACGGGTGGCAGTGGCCAGAGCAGCGAGGTCCAGGTCGGCATGGAAGGGCTCCGCAAGCGTTAGCCGGCCTCTGATGGCCTGGGCGGACACCACGAATCCGTCCCTGGCCAGCGAATAGCTGATCGCACCTAACTCCGTGTCGGCGCGGTCCAGATCGACCCGGAGGAAGTACGGGATGCCGGCACGCGCGTAGGCCTCAGGCTTGACCAGCCGATCAACCCAGGCGTTGGACGGGGAGGTGACCTCGACGACCAGCGCGACGGCACCAGGTTCGACGATGACGGTATCCAGGCCGGGTTCGTTGAGGACGACGATGTCCGGGATCATGATCCGATCCCGGCCCACCCTGATATTGAGGCCTTCGAACACCTCGAGACCCGCCGGGGCGGCCGCCTCTAACGCGCGTGCGAGGTTGCGCACCAGGCGCTGATGGGGTACTGCCGGGAACGGGCTCACGACCAGTGCCCCGTCCAGCAGCTCAACCCGGCCCATGCTCTCGGGCAGCGCGGCCCACTCCTGCTCGCTCCAGGGACCGGCATGTCCAGCGAAGAGCTCATCGAGTGGTTGCGCGCCCACGACTGCTCACCTCCCTGACCTCGGCTCCAGTGTCGCACGCTGATCACGGTAGGACGGCACTCTGACACTCTGTGACGACCGCGTGCGGACCGGCTACTGCTGACGCCGCGTCCCGGCCAAGAGCATCCTTCGGTTCCCAGGGTTGACCGGTGCTGGCGCTCACCTCGCTGTGGTTGATCTGTGCGCGCTGGACGGCCTTGCGCCAGCGCTGAGGGCGATCCTCGACCCGCACGATCACCTGGTGCTCGGCGAGGCAGCGGTAGGCCCGATTGATCGTCGAGGCCGTGCTGCCGCGGCGCCGAGCGTGCCGGAGCCCGCTCATCGATCAAGGTGAGGGGTGTGGGAGCTCGGAGTGTGACCAAGCCGAGGGCGTCGATGAAGCCGCCCAGGCCAGTAACGGGAGGGTAGCCACGGCTGGTGAACCATGCTTGAGCAGCGGATCAAGAAAAGAGACGCCAAGGGCACCGCGTTCGCTCCCGGTCCGCGGCGAACCTGGCCGCGCTGGTCAGGGGAGCGCTCGGGCTAACATGTCCGGCATGGTCAGCATCCCGGAGAAGCCGTCGCTCGAGGGGCTCGAGTCCAAGTGGGACGCGGTCTGGCAGGAGGAGGGCACCTACCGGTTCGACCGCACCAGGCTGCGTAGCGAGGTCTACGCCATCGACACCCCGCCTCCCACGATCAGCGGGTTCCTCCATCTGGGCACGGCGTTCGGCTACATCCAGGTTGACGCGCTCGCCCGGTTCCACCGGATGCTCGGGGAAGAGGTCTTCTACCCGATGGGCTGGGACGATAACGGTTTGCCGACCGAGCGCCGGGTGCAGAAGCACTTCGGCGTTCGGTGCGATCCGCAGCTGCCCTACACCCCGAACCTCGTGATCGAGGGCGTGGAGCAGGAGCGCCCAGTGTCCCGGCCCAACTTTGTCGAGCTCTGCCACCGGCTGACCGTGGAGTTCGAACACGATTTCGAGCGGCAGTGGCGCAGGATGGGACTGTCGGTTGACTGGTCGCTGACCTACGCGACGATCGATGAGCGATCCCGCCGGGTCGCCCAGCGGGCGTTCCTGCGCAACCTCGCCCGCGGCGAGGCATACGTGAGCGCCGCGCCCACCATGTGGGATGTCGATTTCCAGACGGCGGTGGCGCAGGCGGAGCTCGAGGACCGGCCGGTGCGCAGTGCGTTCCACCGGCTCGCCTTTCCCCTGGTGGACACCGGGCGGGTCGTGGAGATCGAAACCACGCGCCCCGAACTGCTGGCGGCCTGCGTAGCACTGGTCGCGCATCCCGGCGACGAGCGGTACGAAGAGCTGATCGGCAGCGAGGTCGTCACGCCCGTGTTCGGGGTGCGCGTCCCGGTGCTCGCGCACCCGCTCGCCGAGCCGGGCAAGGGCTCGGGCATCGCCATGATCTGCACCTTCGGTGACACGACGGACGTCATCTGGTGGCGTGAGATGGACCTGCCTACTCGTTCGGTGATCCGTCGCGACGGTCGCTTCCAGGAGGACACCCCGGACTGGTTGAGCGGCGCCGGGGCACAAGCCTGGGAGCAGCTGGCGGGTAGGACGACGAAGCAGGCACGGCGCCGGGTGCTCGAGCTCCTCTCCGAGGCGGGGGCGGTGGTCGGCGAACCCCGCGAGGTCGTCCACGACGTCAAGTTCTACGAGAAGGGCGATCGTCCGCTGGAGATCGTCTCTAGCCGCCAGTGGTACATCCGCAACGGCGCCCGGGATGCTGAGCTGCGCGCCAGGTTGATCGCGGGTGGCCGTGAGCTGCAGTGGCACCCGGAGTTCATGCGCCTGCGCTACGAGCACTGGGTCGAGGGTCTCAACACCGACTGGCTGATCAGCCGCCAGCGGTACTTCGGGGTGCCCTTTCCCGTGTGGTACAGGCTGGACGCCGTCGGCGAAGCCATCTGGGACGAGCCGATCCTGCCTGACGAGGACGCGCTGCCAATCGATTCGCAGACCGACGCGCCACCGGGGTTTGCGGAATCCCAACGCGGCATTCCCGGAGGCTTCATCGGTGACCCGGACGTCATGGACACCTGGGCCACCTCGTCCCTGACGCCTCAGATCGCAGGCCGTTGGGTGGACGACGACGACCTGTTCGCTCGGGTGTTTCCGGCGGACCTGCGGCCCCAGGGGCCTGAGATCATTCGGACCTGGCTGTTCTCCACCCTGCTGCGCTCGGATTTGGAGCACGGTGCGCTGCCCTGGCGTCACACGACGATCAACGGCTGGATCCTGGATCCGGACCGGAAGAAGATGTCGAAGTCGAAGGATAACGTCTTGACGCCGATGCCGCTGGTGGACAAGTACGGGGCTGACGGCCTCAGGTACTGGTCGTGCAAGAGCGGGCCCGGGGTTGACACGGTGACCGATGAGAGCCAGGTGCGGGTCGGCCGCCGCCTCGCATTGAAGATTCTCAACGCCGGAAAGTTCGTGCTGAGCATCGGCGCCACTGCCGGCGCCGACCCGGAACAGGTGACGGAGGAGCTGGATCGCGCCATGCTGGCGCAGCTCGCAAAGGTCATCGATCATGCGACGGCCGCTTTCTCGAACTACGATTATCACCGGTCGCTGGACGTCATCGAGTCATTCTTCTGGCGTTTCTGCGACGATTACGTGGAGCTCGTGAAGATTCGTGGTTACGGGGGCGATCCGGGGGCATCGTCGGCGAAGGCCGCCCTGTCGTTGGCGCAGTCCGCACTGCTGAGATTGTTCGCGCCGTTCCTTCCGTTCGCGGTCGAAGAGGTTTGGTCGTGGTCACAGGATGGGTCTGTGCATCGGGCGTTGTGGCCGCGCAGCGAGGAACTGACCGGCGCCGTGTCCGGCAGCGATCCGGCGGTTCTGGACGCCGCCAGTGCCGTTCTGATGGAGATTCGTAAGGCGAAATCGGAGCAGCAACGCTCGCAGCGCAGCGCTGTGACCCAGGTCCAGGTCGAGGATGTACCGGAGCAGCTCGCGGCGGTCCGAGCCGCCGCGGAGGATGTGCGGCGCGCCGGTAGTTTGGGTTTGCTGATCCTCAAAGAGGCACCGGTGCGGAGGGTGATCGTGGATCTGGCGCCCCTAGCGGAGGTCGCGGCGGGGCGTGGACACGACCGCTGACGCCCGCTGCGAAACGCCGCGTTCCGACGGCGGAAGAACCTGAGAAACCCGCTATACCGTGCTGTGCCGCAGCACACCGAACGTTCCCGAACGACCAGACTACCCATGCCGGTGCCGGTTCTCCCCGCGCGGATCGTCGGCAGGCCGTGCAGGATGAGCACTAACGCTATGAACGAGTCCTGTGCTGAGGAAGCGGTGGTGACGGTGGCAAGAAAGGGTGCTCGATCCGGGGGATCTGGAGGAGCTGGACTGTTCAACGTGGTCAGTGTCGTGATCCTCGTTGTCGGCGTGGTGGTGATCGGCATAGCGGCCGCCCTGCTGGCCCGCACGCTGGCGGCGGCCCAGAGCATCGACAAGAAGGCGCAGACTATCGCGGTCAACGCTGACAAGATCGATTTTGCGACCGGCTCGGTCATCGAGTTGAACCGGACTAACGAGCTTGCATCCTCGATCTTGTCGAGTGCGAGGCCGCTGCAGGGTCTGCTCGACACGATCGACGCCACCGCACGGGATATCGCCGGCGTGGCGAAGTCGATCGATGCAACCGCGGAAACTATCAAAGCCACCGCCGGTACGGTCAACGGTACGGCTGGCACGATCAACAACACCGCCGGCGGCATCGACAACAGTGTCGGGACGATCAACGACACCACCGGGGGCGCAGGATAACGGGCGCAGGGCGTCGCCGTAGGTGACTAAACCCCCAGGTCCGCGCAGTCCGATGCTTGCTCGTGCACCGCCAGCGGCGACAGCGACCCCACAGTCGACGAGGTGCTCGGGCAGGCTGTGCCATCGGATCGGGGTCGAAGTCGTGGTCCAACGACCGCGCCGCGGGCAGTGCCATTTCGATCGAGGGATCGCGGGCGCGCCGAGGGCGACGAACGCGGTCAGCTGATGGCCGCCATGCGGAGCTGCACGGATTTCGATGATGGGCGCGTTGCAGCTTGCCTGGCGGGGGGTGTGTAGCACGGCGGTAGCGGGAGCCACGCCCAGTGGTCAGCGCACCTAGCCGCACGCGTCTGGACCATCACCGCGACCGCCGAACGCCACCACCACGAGCCACTCACCTACCTCAACGACTGCGCCGAGGCCGGCGACAAACCCCCAACAGGCCAGGCCCTGCAACGATTCCTGCCCTGGACCCTCAACCCCACCGACAGTCGAGACCACGATCCACCAAAGATCACCCAACCCGGCTGACACCCCTCCACCGGCCCCACAATCCGATCAACACACCCAGCCATCAACACGGCTGGGCCCCCACCATGCCATCCCACCCGATCACCGAACACTTACCGTCGATGAGACACTCGTCCTGCGCGACGGTGGTAAACAGCGGGATGTTGGCCACCAGTTCGGGGTAGCCGGGTTGGAAGGCGGCTCTGGAGTAGACGACTTTGACTCGTGCGGCGCGGGCGCCGTCCAGCAGCCCGGCGGCGGCCGGGATCACGTTGGTTCGTTCCACCTCGGCGCGGAACATGGGTGCGAAGGCTCCGTCCGCCCCGACGATGTCGTTTTGGAAATCTACCGCGACGATGGCGGTATGACTTGGCTCGATGCGTGGGTCAGGGATGCTCATACCAGCTCCCAGGTGCGGAAGCTGACCTTGCCGGCGTCGTCGATGTCCAGCTCGAACACGGCGAGCACGCTGTTGAGCTCCGCGAACGCACCGACCGTGTTCTCGAAGGTGATCGCGCCTCGATAGGTGCGTCCGTGCGGGGTTCCCGCGGTGTAGGTGCCGCCGGTGATCCCCCGGTAGACGAACGGGTCCGGGAAGATGTCTTCAGTGCCCGCCTCGACGCCGTCGAGGACCTCGTTCGCGACGTCCTCGGGTGGGGTCTTCTCAAACTGAGGCGGGAGGTCCTTGGTCATGTCTGTGTCGACGGGCCTCGGGTAGACGCCATGCACGGTCACGCCCCGACCCGCCAACAGCGCGCGCGAGGCCTGGGTCAGCGAGTGCTGCGCGGCCTTCGAGGCGTTGTATGTGGGTTGCAGCGGCACGTTGGTGAGTCCAGCCGCCGAGCCGACGTTGACGAGGACGCCACCGCGGCGCACCAGCGTGTCCCCTCGACGATCGCCTCGTTGGTCAGCTCCGTCGGCTCGAACGCGCCCGCGTTGTCGAACAGCAAATCGAGGTCCGTGGCATGGCGTGCGACCTCGGCGACCTGGCCGGCGTTCGTGACGTCCAACCGCAACGAAACCACGCGAGAGCCGTAGCGCTCCCGCAACACCTCGAGCGTTTTCGGATCACGCGCCGTGGCGTAGACCTTCTCCGCGCCGCGCTCCAACAGCGCCTCCGTGATCGCGCGGCCGATGCCTCTGTTGGCGCCGGTCACCAGCGCCACCGATCCTTCAATACGCGTAGAACCCCGCACGCCTGCCTCCTCTAGTTGCGTTGTTATTGATAGAGATCCGGGGAGGCGCCGGAATCCATCGGTCGACGGCCCAGTAGTCTTTTGGGTCCACCTACCGGCGCCGGGCGGGTCCCGGTCGTTTCGCCAGCGGGCCAGGGCGTCGGGCGAGGTCCTCGTCCGGGGTTCGATTCCCCGAGGCGGCTCCACCTCTCACGTTTGCCGTGGGACACTGGGGCATGGTCACCAGGGACGAAGTGCACCAGCTGGTTGATGTGCTGCCTGAGGACCGGGTCGCGGCGATCGGCGCGGTGCTGCGTGCTGCCATTGAGGTCGGCATGACCGATGAGCAGGCGCACCGGCTGGCGGAGCAGTTGAGAGCGCATCCTGACTCGACACGGTTGGCATCGGAACCGGTCCGCACGTTCGAAAGCGCAGGCACGTTGTCTGCCGAATCCAACTTGGCGGAGCGGGTCGAGGAGATTCTCCGAACCGAGCCGGGCACCGCCGCGTGATCCTGGTCGACACGGGGCCGATCGTGGCCGTCATCAACGACCGCGACGATCACCACCAGGAGTGCAAGTACCTGCTGGAGAGGCTGCCCGGTCCTCTGCTGATCCCTGCCACCGTGGCCACCGAGGTCTGTCTCATGCTCGAGCGTCGGCGGGGCACCTACGCCGAGCTGGCGTTCCTGTCGGATGTGCGGGCTGGCCGGTACACGCTGATCGAGTCGTTGTCCGCCGACCTGGAGCGGATCGCCGAACTCGTGGCGAAGTACGACGACCTGCCGTTGGGAACCGTGGACGCCTCGGTGATCGCGTTCGCCGAGCGATTGAACATCACCACCGTGGTGACCATCGACCGTCGCGATTTCGGCATAGTGCGCCCGGCCCATGTGCCTGTGCTGACCCTGCTGCCTTGACTCTCGTCCGACCACAGCTAGCGGCCGCCCCGGCAATAATGGTGCTCGGCCTCTGGACCATCATTCTCTGGGCGATCATTCCGACGTGGCAGAGGCGCCAGGGCGTCTCCGGACGACAAGGCAGGCAGATTGGTGGACGCGTTCAGCATCCATGAGCGGCTGATCGGCGACTACCGGTCGTTCACTCAGGGGTTCGTGGAAATCGGCAACGAGCGGATCCGCGCTCACCTCGAGGAGCAGGCGGCTCGGGGAGCGCAGTGGCCGGCGCCGTGGCTCGCGCTCAACCCGGCGTTCGCGTCTGGCGGCCCTATCGACGAGCTGGTCCGGGACGGTGTGCTACATCCGGAATGCGAACGGATCTTCCAGGTCGGTAAGTCGGCCGAGAGCGGGACGGGTCTTCCGCTGTTGCTGCACCGCCATCAGCGCAGCGCGATCGAGGTGGCCCGGACCGGTGCCTCCTACGTGCTGACGACTGGCACGGGCTCCGGAAAGTCACTGGCCTACATCGTGCCGATCGTCGACCGTGTGCTGCGGGAGGGCACCGGGCGGGGCGTCAAGGCGATCGTCGTCTACCCGATGAACGCGTTGGCCAACAGCCAGCGTGAGGAGCTGGGCAAGTTCCTCACGTACGGCTACGGGGAGGGCAACGAGCGGGTGACCTTCGCCCGGTACACCGGGCAGGAGGACGAGGAGACGCGGCGCCGGATCCTGGACAACCCGCCGGACATCCTGCTGACCAACTACGTGATGCTGGAGTTGGTGCTCACCCGGCCGGACGAGCGGATGTCGTTGATCCGCGCCGCCCAGGGGCTGCGCTTCCTGGTCCTCGACGAGTTGCATACCTATCGTGGCCGCCAGGGCGCCGATGTCGCCATGCTCGTCCGGCGGCTCCGGGAAGCATGCCAGGCACGTGACACCCTCCAATGCATCGGCACCTCCGCGACCATGGCCAGCGGCGACACCCTGGCTGAGCAAAGAAGCGAGGTCGCCGAAGTCGCCAGCCAGATCTTCGGGACCACCGTCAGTGCTGATCACGTCATCACCGAGACGCTTGTCCGGGCGACGACCGCCGGTGCGGCGCACCAGTCGGCGTTAAGCAGGGTGGTGCTGGCCCGCGGCGACGCCGAGTCAGACGATCTCGCGCTCAAGGCCGGGATCGACGCGTTGCGCGGTGACCCGCTCGCCTCCTGGATCGAGGACACCTTCGGCATCACCGAGGAACTGGGCAGCGGCGTCCTGGTCCGGCGTACTCCGACGACGGTGGAGGCCGCCGCGGGCACCCTCGCCGAGCAGACCGGCCAACCCGCCGGCATGTGCGCCACCGCCATCCGCGCCACCCTGCTCGCCGGGTCTCGCACGCTGGATCCCACCACGCACCGCCCACTGTTCGCGTTCCGCCTGCACCAGTTCCTCTCCAAGGGAGGCACGGTGTTCACGACTCTCGAGCCGGAGGGCACCCGGCCCATCGAGAGCGAGTATCAGATGGTGCTGCCGGGGGTGCCCGAGCGGCCGTTGTTTCCGCTGGCCTTCTGCCGGGAGTGTGGGCAGGAGTACCTGATGGCCCGCCGAGACCAGCGAGGCGATCATACAGTCGCCTTCCGAGCCCGGCACGCACTGCGGCCGGTCGACCGGCAGGACGGCTACCTGTTCGTCTCGGCCGACCGGGAGTGGCCGGTGGACCCGGTGGCCGAGCAGCGGCTGCCGGGTTCCTGGCTAGCCGCCACATCCGTCGGCACGCAGGTGATCTCGGCGCGGCGCGACGACGTCCCCAAGCGGTTCCGGGTCAGTCCGGACGGGCACGGTGCCCCGGCCGAAGGGGCCAGCGCGCCGGAGGGGGTGCTGGCGGCGTGGGTGCCCGGGACGTTCCGGTTCTGCCTGCGCTGCGGGGTGGGATCCGGAATGGTGAGCTTGTCGGGCAGTTGCAGGCCCCGGCGATCGGCCTCGGAACGCAGCGCGCGGGTGAGTGCGTGGGCGTCGACGACGGTGGTACGGGCGAAGGTCGCGAGGTCGGCCAGGTCGTGATAGCGGGTGCTGGACTGGGGTTGACGGTCGGAACGGTGGTGGATTTCGATCATTGCGCACACTTTGTCGGCGATGTGGTCCGTGATCGGGTAGGCGCGGTAGGTGGTGCTGGTGATTCCGGTGATGGTCAGCGAGCAAATCGGCGACCATTCTCCCCGCGCGGGTGGTCGGCAGGCCATGCAGGATGAGCCAGTCTTGGTGGGGCACCCTTCCGCGATGAAGCCGTACGTCGGGACGCCGTGTTTGGCGACGTACCGGCAGCGTGAACTCGTGGGTGTCGGCCCGCAGATCGCCGATGTTGTACAGCACTGCGGCGCTGGAGTGCGAGACCACCGCCTGCTCGGCTCGATCAAGCCTCTCCCACGCCGGCGTGGCTGGGTCGAGCTGCAACCAAGCCGCGCGCAGCGATAGGTGACCCGGATCTGCGCTACCGCGCAGCCGGTACACCCCGTGGGCGATCCGCTCGGTGGCCCCCCCGGACCGGCCAGGTGTGACAAGGTTGACCAAGCGATACCAAGCTGACGCGCCTGAGCGCGAGTGATCAGGCCCCATTGGCCCTCGGCGAGGTCCGACAGCCGCGCCACCGCCGATGTCATGCTGCGAAGTGTAGTGCAAACCGAATATATCGCAGTATGGTCAGTGTCCAGCGTCGGCTAACCGTTAGCGCCGGTCGTCAGCTCGCCAGCCGAGTTCGTAGTGGCCGCGCCGGAGGTTTTGGATGAAGGCGTGGCCGGTGCTGATCACGCGGGCGGAGATCGAGCACTCGTGGGTAGGCCGCTGCCCGATCGGTGGTCACCTCGCTCGGTCGTAGGCCGTGCTCGAGGGCGCGGGTGAAGAACCGGCGGGTGGCCGCCAGATTCCGTTTCTCAGATACCAGCACGTCAATGACCTGCCCGAACTGATCGATCGCCCGATACAGATAGACCCACTGTCCCGCGACTTTCACCTACGTCTCGTCTGGCGAACCACCTGTCACCGGGGCAGCGCCGGCGAGCCGGGCCGCGTCGATCAGTAGCGGGGTGAACCGTTGCACCCAGCGATAGATGGTGACGTGATCTACCTCGATGCCCCGCTCAGCCAGCAGCTCCTCCACGTCACGGTAGGACAGCCC
The DNA here is from genome assembly GCA_050699515.1 of Pseudonocardiaceae bacterium. GTDB lineage: Bacteria > Actinomycetota > Actinomycetes > Mycobacteriales > Pseudonocardiaceae. Next base: position 48,904 of record JBOHFF010000047.1, on the reverse strand, counting down.
GTAGCGCAGATACCAACGCACCGCCAGCACGATGACCTCACGAGGGAAGCGAAACCCAGCGAAGCTGGACCTCGGCGGAGGTACTCGACGATGGCGACGACCCATCAACTCAGCCTGCCCGAGCACGTCATCAGCTAAACGCAACAGACCCTGGACGGGCACCAGCGGGAGCCACTTTGCAGCTGAGCTACGCAGGTTGCGGGATCAAGCCGGGCTGTCCTTCGGTGAGCTTGCTCGGCGCGCCCACGTCAACCGGGGATACGTCCAGTTCTGAATGTTATCGACCAGGGTCCCCTGGTCTTCACACCGAATTGCTCGGCCCCCCGGTCAAAAAGCTCGATGATGTCTGGGCGTTCTCCCGCCAACGATGAGTCGATCATCTTGGCGGTCATCCAATTCATGAGCGCCGCTGGGTTGTCGGACAGTGCCCGCGCGAGCGGGTACCAACGCTGCCAATGACCGACAATCACTGCATGGTCGCGGGTTTCCAGCAAGAGCCGCCGCTCGCGATATGCGGTGCCGATGTCGCCCCAGTCGATCAATCCCTCGACCTGGAACGGCGGCAGCGGCGGTAGCCCACCCTTCGGCGCCAGCAAATGCTGGTTGCGCAGGAACTCCTCGGGGTTCTTGAGCCAGAGGTTGGCGGGCAGCGGCGCAACTTTGCGCCGCAGCGGGCTGGCCACCGTCGGTGCGTCCCTATCGTCACGCTGCACCGTGATCCCGGGCACGCGCACACGGGACAACAGCTTTCCCGTAGCCCGGTTTCCCGCTGAACGCTGCAGCGCCAACACCGCGTTCGCGCCCAACACCCGACCGCGCGGCACCACGGCACGCCCGCGGAAGATGTTGTTGCGCAGTATCATCGATTCGTCCACGTTGTCGCGCGTTCGCCGCCGGACCGCGTCTCGGCCCGGCGCAGCAATATCAGCCGCTGTCGCGCGCATGATGCATTGTGCGCCGTCCGTCGGTCCGGAAACCAATCGCCGCGTACCAGACTTCGGGGCACTCGTGAATGCCCCTTCGGGCAGCCCGCCCATGCCCGATACCCCCGGGCCCTCCAGCCGCAACACGTTGGCTTGTCCAGCCCATTGAGCACCGACCGCCGGCGGGACACCTCGAGCAGGACCCGCATGCAGACGACGTCCCCCTGTTCCGCGGCTGGCCAGGCTTGCCGCCGAGCACACCGTGGATGATGATGGCGAGGAGTGATGGCGATGTCGGAGCGGCGGTCTGACTGGCGGGAGCTACGCAGCCGACGGATGGCCGAGCCCGGCGCGGCCGACGCTTACGACGCCGCGCGGTTGGCCTACGAACTCGGTCGGCGGGTGCGGGAGCTGCGCGTTCAACAGGGATTGAGCCAGACTGAGCTAGCCCGGCGTGCGGGGCATGACCCAGCCTGCCGTCGCGCGGTTCGAGGCCGGTGGCACGGTCCCGACGTTGCCCGTCCTTGAGCGCCTCGCCCGCTCACTAGGGGCCGAGTTGACGGTGCAGCTCGCTCCGTCCTCGTCGGTGGCTTGATCGCCCCTGACCCCGTGACCAACGCGATGGGTTCGGCGTGGAATCAAACGTGGTGCGAACTCAGGTCGAACGATGCCGCTGAAGTCACCCAAAAGTGTGAGAACTGCAACTGTTGTCGCTGGTAGACGCCAGATGAGGCGGGGTGCGGTCTCCTCGTAATGAGCAGGTCCGGGGTTCGATTCCCCGAGGCGGCTCGCAGGTCGGGCCCCGTCCACGATGGTATGGAGGGGGCCCGACTGATCTTCGGGTGACTAACTGAGTGACCACGCAGCTCCGAGTAAGGTACTGCTGGATTCGCACGCGCCTAGGTCCTGGCACTAGCCCGCTCTCGGTGATCTCGTCGAAAGCGACTACGTAGGTGACTGCGGGCTGGATCAGGCCGTACGCGATGCTCGCCCACAGAGAAGCCCCGGATTTGCTCCGCCGGCGTACGGCGTGTCCGGTCCTAGCGTAAGGGTGATTCGACGCTGTGAGTTGCGGGAGAGGCGCTGCTGGGAATGTCTCGACGAGCAGTCAGCGTGACCTCCAGCAGGTATGGATTGGCCAGCCGTCACCTATTATGGCGAATTTCCAAGCGGTCCTCACCAATGTGCATCCTCAGCGGCGCACTGAAGCGGGCCGTGCGGTGGCGCTGGATCGCCACCAACCCCAGCGCTCAGGCTGTCCCGCCAACCCCAGCCCAAGCCGAACTCACAATGCCCACCGCCGAGCAGGCCGCACGCGGGAGGACACCAAGACCGACTAGCGCCGCCGCATCGCTCTCGACCCCGAGACCGTCTCCCTGTTGCCCTGCGGCACACGTCGTCATCCGTCGAGGTCGGGGTAGTACGTGGCGTCGGTGACACGTCTGCTGGTCCCTCTCTCCTGGGAAAACAGTCTTGGGCTGAGAGCTGGGGCTCGGCCGCGTGGGCTGCCTGCCCAATCCGGTCCTATCCTCATCGGATACGTCCTCGATCTCCAGGCGCTCCAGGATCCTCGCCGTTGGGAGGTCTGCCTTGACGCTCACGCGATGCAGTTTGTACAGCGTGTCGGCGTATCCCCCTCGACATCAGCCAGGCGAGCCTCAAGCGCCGCGATACGACGCTCCAACGTCTGCGGTGAAGCCATGCGCCACCCTAACCTGGATCCCCGACAAGATCACGTCATGTTCCGGCGATGCGAGGCCACTGGGTGCCAGAGGCGAGCCTCGCGGGAGGCTGCTGCGCAGGTGCGCCGCTCTGGGCTGAGCGGCTGATTAGCCTGAGGAGGAGCACTCCACGACTAAACTCGGCGACCCGGGCAGTCCGTTGCCGCCCGTGCACCGCCTGCGGCTACAGCGACCGCGCGGTCGATGAGGTGCTCGGGCAGGTCGGCCTGTTCCCCGTGCCAGCGCACCCATTCAGGCAGCAGCACCTTTACCGCGATGGTGATCGGATCGTCCGGAATCCAGTCGTTGATGAGTGCGAGCTGGACGTCAACTCGATGCGGTGAGGCTGCGTGCCAGGTGTCGGGCAGGGCGCCCTCCATCCACTCCAGTGCCAGCGCATCGACGACCTCCGGATCCGGTTCGCTGCCGTGCCGCTGCGCATGCCAGCTGGTGAACGCCTTAGCCATCGGATCGGTGTCGAGGTCGTGATACAGCGATCGCGCCATGGGCAGTGACAGTCCTCGCCGGCGCAGCGCTTCGGCGAGATCGTAGATCCGGCGGCGCGCCCGGAACCAGTTATCCAGCACTGCGCGCGATTCGCTTCCCCGGAGCATTTCTTCCTCGGAATCGCAATGGACCAGGCAGCGCAGGCGCTCCGCGGTCTCGACCCGCTCCAGCCGTGAATCCTGCGCCGTGTCACCCACCAGAGCCCGCCATGCGGTGGCCGCCTGCGCCACGTCGTCGAAGACACCCGCATGGGTGATCTCGATGAACCCGCACGCGTCGATGTCGAACAGGAACACCGAGCGGTCCACCCCCTGTGGATAGGAAAACCCAGCGATCAGCGCGATACGCGCGCCGTAGGCGTCGCGCATCTCCCACACCTCACCGGTGGCTGTGATCCGCGCCAGCAACCGCAGCCAGTCCGGCTGCTCGCGCAGCGCCGCATCACCCCGCAACTCCTGGCTCGCCTGCCGCAACGCCTTCTGCGCTATCGAACGCAGCGCTGGGGACCCGATCGAGGTCAGACCGTGCAATAACCGCCACGGTGGCACCCACCCGCCGTCTCGGTTGCCCAGCTCCTCCCGGATCCGAGCTGTCGCGGCCTGCGTGAGCTCCTCGAACCACCAGCTAAACCACATTCCCTCGCGTTCCTCATGAACGGCGTGGTATAGCTCGGCGCCCAACAGCTCCGCCGTCACCTGTTCAAGCTCCCGAGGACCCCGCGCCGCCATGACGACGCCGGCCCCATCGAGAACAGTCTTGATCGAGGGATCGAACCACGCCGGCCGCTGCCGCGGACCCAGCAGTAGCTCCTGCATCGCCGCGAACGCCGAGCGCGGTGGACCGGTCAGCGTGGCTTGGGTGCGACGCCGCGCAGCACCGCGCGTGCCCGAACTCGTCTTGCTCTTCTTGGTCTTGCGAGTACGCGACACTGGGGACATGCGCGGGATGGTAGGGCTGAGCGCCGTGGTCACTGCGCGCTGGTACGGGTCCTGCCCGACCGGTGCCGTCCGGCGGATTCGTTGTTGCCCGGGCACAATCCGGCCCATGATGCCAGGTGCGCTGCGGTGGGAAACCGGGACATCTCCACACGGCGCTGCGAAGTGTAGTGCAAACTGGATACATCGCAGTATGGTCAGTGTCCAGCGTCGGCTAACCGTTAGCGCCGGTCGTCAGCTCGCCAGCGCCAACCGTCTGGCAGTGCGCAGATCTCCGTGGGATCAAACGTGGTGCGAACTCAGGTCGTGGTGCGGCCAAGGCTTGTGCTATTGGTGGAGCCGTCCGAGGGTTAGGCCGCAGCCACGGTCACGAAGACCGCCTAACATCTGGGAGGCCCGATCCCCTCGGCCTGTGGCCCGCAACTACACGCTTACGACGATCACTGTTTGCCGAGGCTAAAGCGTGCGCCTACCCCGGCCGCGAAGAGCCGTTGATCTTTCGTGACCGCGGGAAGGCGACGGTCGTCGCCGAGATCGCGCACATCCGCTCGGAGCTTGACATCTACCTACAAGTATCTACAAGGAGCATCGGGATGTGCGCAGAACCGAGCGTGAGGGCGTTAGCGGCGCTCCTCGCCGCGCTCTGTCCGCTCCTCCTGGCCGTCCCGTAGCTCGATTGACCCGTTCGGGCTGACGGAAGCCCACGTGGCAGCGCCAGCAGCGACGACAGCATCGCGAAGCGGGCTCAGGCCGCGCACGGTGATCCGTCCGATCAATCTGACCTGGCTTACCACTCCAGGTAGGCCATCACGGCTGTTCGTCTGGACCGCCACCGCCGAGCAAATCCTCGCCAAGGTCACCCGCGGACGAGTCACGCTCCAACGCGATCACGGCCGAACCGCTGGCGGCGGCGATCGCCGCGACGGCATCACACCGTGGCTCCGGGCCGCGTCCCCTTCGCGAAATGCTGGTGAGCGTGAGCGTCCCGCGGCAGGGCGAGTGGGATCGATTCGTACGTCGCAATGATCTCGCGCCCGACCTTCCGGGAACATACCAGGAGGCGATCGCCATCGTGGCCGAGTTCGCTGCCCCCGTCGTGACCGGCGCAGTGACCTCAGGACGCTGGGATCTGGTCCAGAGAACGTGGCAGAGGTAGGGCGACCCGGCCGAGGGATCTTCGCCGTTCCCCCGAGAGCGGCTTTCGCGGGAACATCTCTCTGTCGGTTTCCGCCAGCGGGCCGTCGTGGAATCAAACGTGGTACGGAGGCGCTGATGGTCGGTGTTCCCGAGATGGTTCGTGGAAAGGCGCTCGCGACCGGAGCCGGATGGTGGCTCGACGATCTCCCCTCGCTGATAGCCGGCATCGAGCGGGATTGGTCGATCTCGGTCGGCCGTACGTACGGGGATGCGACGGAGGCGTTCGTGGCCGAGGCGGTCGTCGACGGCGGTGTACCGGCCGTGCTGAAGCTGCTCGTCCCGCGTGACGGTGATGTCGCGGCGAACGAGATCACCGCCTTGCGCCTGACGGATGGTATGGGGTGCGTGCGGTTGCTCCGGCACGACGAGGCGAGGGGCGCGTTGCTGTTGGAACGGCTTGGCCGATCCCTGTTCGAGCTCGCGCTGCCGATCGGGCGGCGGCACGAGATCCTTTGTTCGGTGGCCCGTCGGGTGTGGTGCCCGGCGCCTGACTGTGGCCTTCCGACCGGCGCGGACAAGGGCCGGTGGCTCGTCCAGTTCGTCACGGCGACCTGGGAAGACCTCGGCCGTCCGTGCTCGCGGCGCGCGGTCGATCATGCGCTGGAGTGTGCGTCACGCCGCATCGACGCACACGACGACGAACGCGCCGTGCTGGTGCATGGTGACGTGCACCAATGGAACACTCTCCAGGCGGGCGACGGATTCAAGCTCGTCGACCCGGACGGTCTGCTCGCCGAGGCCGAATACGACATGGGCATCGTCATGCGCGAGGACCCCCTGGAGCTGTTGGGTGGTGACCCGCGGGAGCGCGCCCGGTGGCTGGCCACGCGAACAGGCCTCGACGCGACCGCCATCTGGGAGTGGGGTGTAGTCGAGCGAGTCTCCACCGGGCTGCTGTGCACCACGATCGATCTGCAGCCGATCGGTCGCCAGATGCTCGCCGTCGCCGACCGAATCGCCGCATCACCGAAGGCAAACCCACCGCGAAGCCGGCGAAAGATACCGCTGTCCCGCGGTATCTGACAGGCATCCTTCGGGATCGTCATGTAGCCGGGGTATGTGCCTCGGCTGCCGTTCACGATGGAAGGAAATAATCATGTCACAAGACCCAGGAGCGATGACCACTTCCGCGCAGCTCGGAGAAGCGAACGATTTCAGGATCACCGGACCTATCGTGATCAGCTACTCCAGGACCAGCTTCACGGGGGAGCCTCGATTCTCCTACAAGGACGGAGAGCTCGACTTCAATTTCAGCGGCAAGGACATCGCCCAGCAGGACACCCCTCTGGGTGAGATCGTCACGGTCACGCTGGAAGACTTGGTCCCCGTCGATGGCCCCCGTCGTACCTTTACGCTCCTGGTGCCGGCGATCAGGATGCGCAGGGGCGAAGAGATCTCCTTCGACACCCTCGGCATCGAGACGATCACCAGCTCGGGCAGATTCGCGCCCCCGAGCCCGAGAGTGCTGCAGACCTACCGGTCACACCAGCTCCAGGGCGTCGCAATGCTCGTCGACTTCTGATCAAGCACTAACGCGCTAAGTCACGAGAAAGGCGCAGGTATTCCGGCAGCGCCGCCCGCGTGCACTGCGTCCGCTGGCAGGTGAGCCGGCAAGCTCGGTGGGTCTGACCGTTCGGCGGCAAGCCGACCCGCATCGCAGACGCGTCAGCGCCTGCGATGCGGAAGCGGCGCGGCAGTCCGGGAGAGCCAAGACCAGTAATGGGTCGATGGCGATCAACTAGCTCGAGGTCGCGGAGCCCTCTGCCAAAGTTCGGCCGGTCATTTCATGGCCTTCGCTATCGCGGCAGCCAGCTCATCACGCCGGCAGGGAGTTCCGCAGGGTTCCCGCAGCACCTCATTGCTCGCCTCCACGTGGACGAACCGCCCGCCAGACATGTGATCTTTTTGAACATTTCTGGTAGCTCCGAGTTGCGAGCAATCATTCGAGACGTTGAAGAGGCAGACGTGGAAGAAAGATCGCTCTGCCGCCTCGATCTGGCCCGCAACGTCTTGTGCTATCGGAGAAGGCGTGGTGACGCCCGCGGACACCACCACGTTCGCGGTCCCGGAAATCTCCGGCGCAACGTTGTCGATGGCGTCGTGGTCGGCGGCCAGGAAGCGGTGGGATTGGTAAACCTTCGAATCCGCTCCAGAAACAGCAACGGCCTTTTCATGGATTTTCTCGAAGGGGCTCTCCGGTTGGTGGGCCACATCGGCACAGCGCGAATCCTGCTCGCACGCGCTGGGCCCGAGCTCTCCGTTTGCCCTGCGATCCGCCCCGTTGATGAACAGGTAGCGAGCATTGGCTTCCCGAAAGACCCGCACCGCAACCTGATGTGTCAGTCGGTCCCCTCCCGCGCACCCTCTCGTGACGATATGGGGACAGGCATGCGGAGCCTCGACGGTGAGGGTGGATGGGTTGGCCCCCGGCGGCCAGGAGACCGTGTAGAAGCCCCAGGCGCGAGCGTAGCCGTTGTCGCTTCGTGTCTCACGGAGCAGCACTACGTCTTGCCTGGTCTTGCTATCGGTGGTGAGAACGACACGGTAGGCAACCGGCGTCAGTATGTGGCATGCCGCCGTGAGGTCTCCTTCCGTGGTCTTGACAAATCCTTGGACGAGGGCGTTCACTCCGTCGGGGTCTGCCTTGGGGTCGGCATAACCAGAGGTGCCTCCCGCCGGGATGGACTGCACGAATTCATCGACCACAGTCTGGAGATCGACGGGCGCCTGTTTCACGGAAACCTGGTCGCAATGCTGGGAGACCGTGGACGATGACGCCGCCGGCGGCGACAGGCAGGCGCTTACCGCGAGAAGCAGGACCGTGACGAGGAGCACGGACCCACCTCTCTTGCGTGGTCGAGGGAGGTGGTTTGCGCTAGCAAGCATGACGCGGGATGTCCTGGGCTGCTTGGTGGACGTCCTCATGTTGCTCGACCCGGTACCCCGCTCCCCGCAACCGCGCGACGGTTTGCCCGTCAGCGAGCGCGCTGACCCGGTACCCACTGTCATCAGCGGCGAGCGTCTGGAGATAGACATAGGCGTGATGAGCACGGCCGAGGCCGACCAGCGCCGTGCGATCGGGGCCATGGACGGTGACGTGATAGTTCGGCATGGGTGTCATTCCCCTGACGTGGTTTCACGGCGGTGCCCGGCATGGCGCCGGGCTGGTGCTGGTGACAAACAAGAGCCGACGCCACACCGCCCAGATACATGCCGCCAGCCGGCACCGCGATCAACCCCAAGATCCGACCACGAGAAATCCCAGCGAGGGCTACCCGGCGAGTGCGGACGGGCGTGGTGCCCAGCGCTCAATTCAACGTTGACCGAAGCTTGGTGAGTTCGTCCGGCGACAATTCCCATTCACCGGCGGCGGCATTGGCTCGTACCTGTTCGGGTTTCGTCGCCCCGGCAATGACCGAGGCAACCGCCGGCATGGCCGCCAAGCCGGCGACAGCGACATCCAGGAGCGAACGTCCATGCTTCTCACCGAACCGCTCCAACGCTTCAATCCTGTCGAACACGTCGTCGGTCAACGTCGACTCGTGCCCGGCCAGGCGCGTTCCCTGAGGGGGAATCTGCCCGCGGCGGTACTTGCCGGTGAGCAGCCCGTTCGCCAGGGGGAAGTAGGGCAACACGCCAACGCCGCGATTCACACACGACGGTATGACTTCCTGTTCCGCGTCACGTTGCAGCAAGCTGTAATGATTCTGCGCTGAGACGAACCGAGTCTGATGCCGGGTTCTGGCAATCCAATCAGCATCGGAAATCTGCCATCCGGCGAAGTTGGAGGACCCGATGTAACGCACCTTGCCCTCCGTGACGAGCTCATCGAGCGTCGCCGCCACCGTGTCCTCACCCATGTCCATGCCGAACTTCGTCGCCAGCACGACGTGTTCGCGCCGACCCGCCAGCACCTGACCCAAGAGCTCCTCTGATCCGCCCTGGTTCCCGTAGATATCGGCAGTGTCAATGAGCGTCACACCGTGGTCGATGGCGGCATCGACCACGCCACGCGTCTCCTCCAGGCCGATACGACCACCGGAGTCGTTCCCTCCGAGGCCGATCACCGACACGGTGAGACCGGACTCACCCAACTGGCGATAGCGCATGTCATGCCCCCTTGACAGCGAGATCTCTGGGAACTTCCAGCCCGAGAACACCCCACACCACGTAGTGCCGCGGCACGAACAACCAGGCTACCCGGGCCAGTGCCGGTCCGAGATATCGAAGATGCGGGGATTACCCGGCTACCACGACCCGGCGAGCCGGGCTGAGCGGCGTCTGGAGGTAGGGGGTCGTCGGTGCCGAGCAGCTGCTGTGAGGGCGGATCAGTAACGATGGAGTGGCGGCTGGCGATGGGGGGTTGTACCAAGGAATAGGAATGGAGTCTCGTGATGCAGGCGGTGGTGCGGGCTGTTGCTGTTCCGGCCCGGGTGTGGGTCACCGTGCCGGGCACTCAGGTCCAGGTGCGGCACGGAGCGCGGCGCACGGGCTGGTGTCGAGTGCATGAGGACGGATCGCTGACGTTCGGCGATCCCGGAATGGCGTGGGTTACTCGTCCCGCGCGTTGGTGAGGTCATGCCGTCCGCGGCGATGGTCATTTTCAGGTTAACGGTCGTATGCTCGCGCTATGCGCGCGATTGGGCAGTCCGATGGAGTGTCGGTCAAGGCGTACGCGGGCACGACGGGTGTGCTCCTCGCTTTTGATGTGCGGCCAGGCAGGCGGGCGGGGCTGCTCGGCTTCGCGATCGAGCGCCAGGGCGGCAACCGGGCACACAGATGGCTATCCGGCGGGTTGCGATTTCCCGGCGTCAAGGGCAAAGCGGGTGAGTTCCCGGCGAGCGATAAGGCACCGATCCAGAAATTTCGCTGGTCGGACTACGCCGTCTACCCGGATACGACCTACACATACACGGTCCACCCGGTCTATGGGGATCCCGCCGAGCTGAGTCTCGAGCCGGGGCCGTCGGTCACCGTCGTGACCTCGAGCGTCACTCGTGGGGACCACCGCGTCGTGTTCAACCGCGCCGCGGCGGCGAGCCAGGCGTTCTCCCGCGAGTTCCCGGAGGTTGAGCAGGAGCTCGCGGCGGCCAAGCGGGAGAAGCGTCCCGCCGTCATGCCCCCGCGCGCGCTTGCCTGGTTGGCTCGCGGAGCCCTGGAGCAGATCACCGGTTTCTGCGCCCGTGCGCTCGATCCGACCTGGGGGCTGGACATCGCAATCTATGAATACGAGCTGCAGGAGATCCGCGACGCGATCGACGCCGCCCGCCACCGCGGCGCGGAGGTGCGGATCGTCTACCACGCCAAGCCCGGCGACGAGCAGACCGAGATCAACGAGGGTCACGTCACGGACTGGCCCGAAAGCCAGAAGAAGGCCCGCGTCACGAGCCGCATCTTCCACGACAAATTCATCGTGCTCAGCCGCATCCACGGGCAGCGCACGCCGATGGCGGTGCTGTGTGGCTCGACGAACTTCACCCACAACGGCGTCTACCGCCAGGCGAACGTCGTCCATACGGCTGATCGCCCCGAGCTCGCGCAGAAGTACCAGGAGATATTCGAGATCCTGTTCGGGGGCGCGACCCCGGGCAAGACGAAGAAGTGGATCAACGTCAACAATCCGCTGTCGTCGGACGCGCCGATCGTGGCCGGCTTCTCCCCGCGCGGCGGTGAGGTCGATCTCGACCTGTTCGCGGCCGAGATCCGCGGCGCGGCGCGCGACGTGTTGTTCTGCACCGCCTTCGATCTCAACAAGCGGATCCTCGACGCGCTGATCGGCAAGCCGAACGACGCGATCCTGCGCTTTGGGTTGCAGAACTCGACCGACACGATCACGGGCATCCACCGCGACCGCACCGCGGACTTCGTCGCTACCGCGATGCTCAATGAGGGCCTCGAGGGCTTCCTCAAAGAGACGACCGCGGGCCAGAAGGGCAACATCCTGATCCACACCAAGCTGGTCGTGATCGATTTCACCTCCGACGCGCCGACGGTGTTGAGCGGATCGCACAACCTCTCCGCCAGCGCGTCAGGTAGCAACGACGAGAACTACCTGATCATCCGCGGCGCCCTCGACGTGGCGGACTGCTATGGCGTCGAACTGATGCGCCTCTACGACCACTACCGCTTCCGCTGGCATCAGAGCAAGCGATCGAAAGCCAAGGACGGTCCGCCGCCCGTGCCCGCTCCCGACGGCTGGCCGGCGGGAGCGCTGTGCCCCGATGATCGCTGGACGCGGCCCTACTTCGAGGACGGAACACTGGAGGCGGCGGACCGGCTGCGTTTTGGAATATCCACGATCACCTAGCCGAGATGGAAACCGTATCCATTGTCGATAGGATAGAAACCCGCACTGTGATCGGGCTATGGCCACTAATGGTGGTCGCCTGCTCGCGCATGGCGACAGGCGATGTTAGGTGACGCTGCCCTATGCGAAACGGCCGCTGGACATGTGCTACTCAGTCTATGTAGAGTCCGGCGTGGGAGATGATCGATATGGGCGCGATCTGGAAATTCTTCAGTGGCGAGGACGACGCCGCTCCGGTGCCGGCGCAATCCGCACAACGGGCCTCGATATGGGGATTCTTAACCGGGCAGCACGCCACGAAAAACCCTGACCAACGGACTGTGGCGGCATATCACGAAGCCGGTCACGCCAGAGCGGCTCGGGTTAGTGGCATGACCGTCACCGGAATGTGGGTGAAGTCTCATGGCGGCGGGCAGACCAAATGGGTTCCTCGCCCGGACATGACTGACCAGCAACGGCGGGCCCTGCTGGTCGCCATCGTCGCCGGGCAAGAGGCTGAATGCCGATACCTCATGGATCGGTACGGGTACTCGTACAAGGACGCGCTCCGCGAATCGCATGCGCATGCCAGTACGGACAGAGAGGTTTTCAAGCGGGCTGCGGAGGATACCGGGTACACGTTCGAGGGTTTGCGGCCTGATGCGCACCGGCTGGTCCGGTGGCAGGCGTACACCATCGAGACCAATGCCAAGCCACTCGCTCGGCGTGGTCATCGCGGCGGGACGTGGGCGTAACGATTCGTTGTTGTCATGGCCACAAATCGACCACGGTCGTGAGGGTTACGCCCTCGGGCGGGTCGTCGGCGAGAATCCGGCGCTGGTAGTCGGTGTGCTGCCGAGGTGGCTTGTCCGGGTTGCTGAGCTGGAGCTGGATCCGGCTACTGAGCTGGTAGGCAGAGGCGGCGCCGAAGGCGTTGGGGTGGCTGAAGACATAGAGGCCGCAGAGCTTCATTTCACCGCGGGTGGCGGAACGGTCGTGGTCGAACATGGTGCTTAAGGCCGTCCACAACGTGTCGAGGTCCTCGGTGGTGACGCCGGTCTTGCTCGCCCGGCTGGCGGAGTAGAAGGCGTGTGCCCGGTACAAGCCGTAGGGCACCGTCCACTTCGAGCCCATCTCGGTACGCTCGCCCTTGTCGATGTCCTCTTGGCGGGTCTGGGTGACCCGGGTGATGGCGTGATCGGTGGGCAGCACGGGATGCAGGCTGCGGGCGAAGGTGACCTGTAGTGGGCCGCGGATCTGCCCGGCGCCCCGGGCCTTGCCTTCCCCAGCGGCCTTGCCAGTGCTCAGCACGGCTCCGAACATCCGGATGTCAAAGTAGCATTGGCACAGCCACTGCTGGGCGTTCGGGCCGTTGTCACCGGTAGCGGTGACCGCATCCTGGATCCGGGTGTTGAGGGCGTGTCCGGCCTCGACGAAGATCCCGTAGCGCGGATCGCCCGTTTTGATCTCGGGCACCACATCGCGGATCTTTCGCTTGATCGCGACGTCGGTGACCAGCCCATGGCCGGTCTCGGGATCGGTGCGAGGCTGGTTGCCGCCGTCAGGATCACCGTTGGGGTTGCCGTCGGTGACGTCGAACAGCAGCACCACGTCGTGGCGCACGGCGGGGTCGAGATGGGTACTCACGCGGGTGCTCCCTCAAGGTCGTCAAGATCGGTAGTGGCGGGGTCGGTCGTGATGGTGTCCGCGGCATCGGTGGCTGCGGCGTCTTGCTTCTTTCGCATGTCGGCGCGTTGCTGGTGGTAGCCGAGGATGAACGCGGCTTGGTCGGCGAGTACCGCGCCGTGCGGGATTCCCCCGGCCTCGGCGAGGCAGGCGAACAGTTCCTCCAGCAGGTTGTCGTAGTACTTCGCCGAGCCCGGGCGGTCCCGGCGGAGCCGCTTAAGCCAGGACTGGGCGTCGCGTTGGCCGGCGACCAGGGCGACTGCGGGGCTGGTGACGGCGCGGGCGAAGTACCGGTCGGCGAAGGACACGTTGAGTTCCTTGTCGCCCCGGGCCCAGGCAGCGGTCTGCTGCAGACGTTCCAGCACGGCGAAGATCCGCCCGGACAGATATGCCGGATGGTGGTTCCTGGGATTGAGAGTAGGCATGTATGCCTCCGGATTCGCGTTACCGTGCCGGCGGCGGAGCGCCAGGCGGATGAGTGCGGCACGTTCGGTGTCCACCCGCTGGTCGGTGCGGATGCGGTGCACGAGATGGGTGAGCAACTTGGGCGGCAGGGGCTTGCTCTTGCCGCCCAACGCGCTGCCCATCAGCGCCTGGTACAGATCGTCGGGGCGATCAGCCCCTGAGGCGCCCCACTTCGCGTACCGGCCGTGTTCCTGGCCGCGGCCGGCAATCCAGCGTCCGCTGGCGCTGACCAACCGGCTGATCCTGAGCCGGCAGACCTCGCCGCTCCACACCTCGACCATCTCGTGGTCATCGAACCAGCGCTGGAGGTTTTCAATCAGCCGTGGCAGCGGTAGTTCGATCCATTCCCGCACCACGACCCGGGCGATGTTGCCGCCCACCATGACCGCGCAGAACATCGCCAGGTCTTCATCACCGGAGAGCATGCCCCGGGTGGCGCTGCCGAGCAGGGCGGCGACCCGGGCCGGGCTGGGATCATCGAGAGCGTCGAGATCGAAGGCGGACCGGTCGCTGGTCCACCAGGTCAGGCGGGTGTCTTGCCCCGGGAACCTGGTGCTGGAGGCGCCGGAGAGCAATACCTCCAGCGCATTCATCATCTGTAGACCGCAGGCCGGGCAGATCGGGGTGTGCTCGAGCTGCTCCTGTAGGGCGTAGACGTGAGTGGGCTTGTTGAGGCTGACCAGCGCGGCTGTCTGGCTCGCTCCCGGGACGAGCCGTTTGGGCAGCTGCTGGGGAATGGTCTTGAGTAGCGGCCCTACCTGGGCGCACACCAGGCACAGCCCGGTGCGGGTACTACTCTTGCGTTTCCCGGCCTCGCTGGCCCAGAACTGGCGGGCCGAGTCGGTGTCGTGCAGGAAGCGCCCGCTGCCGCGGAAGGCCACCAGGTGATTGCCGGCCAAGTTTGGTTCTTTGAGGAGCCTGGCGGCGTGGCCCTCGGTCAAGAAATGGTGCAGCGCCGCGGCGGCGGGGTCGTCGCTGTTGGCGTGCCAGCGGGCGACCAGCTCCCGGAATGTCGCGTGGTACTGCTCGGCCTTGGCGTCCCGCTTACCGTCCGTGGCCCGACCCAAGGCGTACTCGGCGGTGTCGACGGCGAGCATCGGCTGGCTGGCGATGCCCGAGCGCTGCACCGACGGCACCATCCGTGGCATCCCGTCGCGCTGGGCACGGTCGCCGGGATCGGCCAGGTCCGTGAGGTGGCGGGAGGCCAGCGACCCATCCGGATTGAGTTCTACCACCCAGCGCACGGGTTTGCTGGCGTAGAACGGCGGGGTGATGTGCGGATCCGCGCGGGCGTAGTCGACCAGCCGGTGCAGCAACATTCAGACCTCCACCGACTCGGTGGCCGGGACTTCGATGCCGTGCGTCGGGATGTGTAGCACACCGCAGTCGAGCCGCGCGGTGAACCACTCCATGCGGATCGGGGGCCCGTGGTGGATGGTGTGCAGCATGACGCCGAGGTCTTCGCTGCGGGCCCAGCGTGGGCTGTCGTCGGGCTCTCTGAAGTCGGCACTGAATTCCCGCGTTCCCAGATAAGGCTGGTGGAAGCAGGCGCCCCGGCTGACCCGGCGCCGGAATTGGTCACGGTAGGCAGCGACCGTTTTAGTGGCACGCTCGGTAAGCTCGATGTGGGCGTGGATGCGGTAGGCGACATCGCGCAGGCAGACCGCGTTGCGCTGGTCCCGGTGCGCGGCGGTGTCGACCCGGCTACCGCGGCGGGCGGCGTCCAGCGACACCAGCGCAGAGGTCTCGTTACGGCGGATGTTGAACTGCCTGATCGGGCTCAGCACTTCGATGGCCACGACTCGATACCGCATCTCCGGCTTCCAGTAGATCGCCTCCAGGACACCGCGGGCTGCCGTGGGCGTCATCACCGGATAGCTGACTCGCTCCACCTTCAGCTCAGGCCGGGAGAACAACGCGGTGGGTCCACTGACCTGCACCACTACGGGTGGATGCCCGTCGGGACTGCGCGCCAGTGTCAAGGGTTCAGTTGGGCTCAGCACGTAAATTCTCCCAGTGTGGGTCCAAGACGATCCCGGTGTCGTCGTCGTACTTACCGATCCATTCCGCCAGCGACCCGGGCTGGTCCGGCTCACCGAGCACCCGCTCCAGCTGATTCAGCACCCCCGGTTGCCGTAAGGCCGATCGGTGCACGCTGGTGATATAAGGCTGCAACTGTCGTAGCAGCGTCATTTCGGGGCGAGGTTGCTCGCGGAGCCGCGTCAAGAGATCCGCCACCATCCGCTCTTCCTCGGCATTGGCCCCGCCCTTTGAGGTCACCACGGAAAGCCCGTTGTCATCGATCATCCGAAACGCGGCCGAGCGGTCCCGGACCTCGGTGATGGGGTCGGCGGGGCCGTCGGTCACCGCGACGAAATCGAAATTTTGTCGGGATTGCTGGATGCGCTGTCCGGCGTGGCGGGAATTTTCCAGGTTCAGGGAGTCGTACACCAGGTGGTAGTAGTCCCGCAGCGCATTCTCGTTGTCCGGGTTGGCCTTGTCCGGCCCGAAGCAGACCCGGGTGGTGTTGACCAGCACCGGGTAGGAAGGCGGGTACCGGCCGTCCGGCGGATCGACGATGATCACCCGTCCGGGCTGGGGCAGGTTGCCTTCCCGGTTGGCCCGGCCCGCCGCCTGCAGCAACGAGTCCGCCGGCGCGAGCGCGCGATAGACCACCGGGAAGTCCACATCCACCCCGGCTTCGATCAGCTGGGTGGACACCAGCAAGGTCGGTTCACCCTTGGTCAGCCGGGACCGAACCGTGTCCAGCACCCGACGCCGGTGCGCCGGACACATGCGGGTCGACAGGTGCCACGCCACGCCCTTGGTGACCATGCCGCGCCAGCACTCCAGCACCCGGGCGGCGTCACCTGTCGTGTTCAGGACGACCATCGCCTGCGCGCACTCGGCTGCGTCAGCGGCGAGTTCGTCCAGGGTCGGGCTCGGGTCCGTACGCCACTCGAACCGCACCCGGCTCGGCAAGATCCCGGTGACAGGCTTGATGATGATCTTGGAACTGCGTAGCTCCTGGAATGGGCTGAGGTGCCAGAAGTCTGGCTGGGTGGCTGAGCTGAGCAGGACCGTGGTGCCGAAGTGCGTGACCAGCGTGCGCAGCCCGTCCAGGATCGGCACCAGCAGGCGATGCGGGAGCGCCTGCACCTCGTCGAGCACGATCACCGCACCGGCCAGGCGGTGTACTCGCCGCATCGTCGCCGGTTTGCGGCCGAACAGTGCCTCGAACAGCCGCACCGTGGTGGTGACCACGAAGGGGGCATCCCAGTTCTCCGCCGCCAGCCGTTCCCAGCGACGCTCGGGATCGTCGCTGTCCAGGTCAACCTGGCTGTGGTGCTCCAGAACCACTCGCTCGCCGCCGGGCGACGGATCATCCAGCCGCTGCCGATACACGGCCGCGTTCTGTTCGGTGATCGTCAGGAACGGGACCGCCACGATCACCCGCCGCATCCCGCGCTGGGCCGCGTGATGCAACGCGAACCCCGCGGTCGACAGCGTCTTTCCTGAACCTGTCGGCGCCGCCAAGAGAAAGATCCCCGGTTCCGACGACGCGGCCGCCACGCACGCCTGGTAGACCTCCTCGCGTATCGAGTCCACCGCGGACCGAGCACTTCGGTTAGCCAACCACTCCGCACGCGACGCCTCAAAACGGTCCCGCAGCGCGGTGAAATCGGCATCCGCCCACACCGCAGGCGCCGGGGTAGCCGCCGGATCCGTCGCGGCGAAGTGCGCCGCGGTATCGAGGAAGTCCGCATCGCATAGGGCGCTGAACCCATCCGCAGCCCCATCTCGGCCACCAGCGGATCTGCTCGCCATCCCGCCGGTATCGGTGCCTTCTCCTCGGTGTTGATCTCCGGCAGCAGCGCCCGCAACCTGCGCTCAGCGTCCTCGTGTCGGTCACGTTCGGCGGGTGGCAGGTTCGCCAACCGATCAGCAAGGTCTCGTGGCGAGGTCAGACCGCCGTGATGACCCTGGACAGCCAGCGCGAACTTCCTCAAGACCCGATCACCAGCGAGCCGAGCCCCCAGCAGCTTGTGCTCCACCCCCACCCGCCCCTTGGCGGTCTCCGCGCGCAACAGGCCCTCCTGCCAGGCACACGACGCCTTGCCCGCGTCGTGCAGCAACCCCAGCCACCACGCCACCCGTGCGGCGCCGAACGGCGCAGCGAACCGCGCCGCCAGCTCCGCCGTCCCCCGCAGATGGTCGGCCAGACCGTGCCGACAACCCATGTCATTCACACTGTGTGCCCACATGTTCATCGCATCGTCAGTCACGGCACCTCCGTAACCTCGCCGGTACGCACAAAATGATCAACATTCCCGGCACGGAGCATACAAAGACGCCCCGACAGTTCCCGACGCTTGATGTCACAGCCGCGACGATGGCCGGGAAGCTCACCTCTGCGGTGAGCTTCCCGATGTTACGTCTGATCTATCTGATCTTTCGGTAGCTTCTGGACTGGCTCGGGCTGCTGGCTTGGAGCTCCCGTCGAGGACCGCGCAAGATCCTGGGTGCTGCGCCATGACGTCGCCCTGCTCCGCCATCAGGTGAGCAGCCCGCGTCTGTTCTGGTGGATCGGGCGGTGTTCACGGCGCTGCCCTGAGTACTGTCCAAAGCTGGCCGATTGCATCGGATCGTCACTCCCGGAGACCGTGTTGCGCTGACCATGCCTGGTGACCCGGGCGCTGGACCCAGCACCCACGCCGCCACGCCGGGGGCTGTTCCACGGCATCCGCGCTGCGCCAGCAGGTGCTACGACTGAACTCGGAGAACTCGACCCGGGAGTGCCGGCGGATCCAGAGCGAACCGTGCCGGGCTCGGCTGCGACAGCGTCGTCCGGTGCAGCAGCACCTCTCCGAGCTGATGGAACTGCCCGTCACCTACGACGTCGACACCACTACCCGAGACGGACAACGCCGGCTTCGCCGGGTCGCCAAAGCCTGCGAAGGCTACGGTTACCGTGTCCAGAAATCCTTTTTCGAGATCGTCCGCAGTCCAGCACACGGCTGCTTCTTGAAGCCCCACTCCTCGACATCATCGATGCCGCCCAGGACAGCGTCCGCATCTACACCTCACTCGCAATACGTTCCGAACCACCCACCACCTCGGCGCGGCAGTGATCCCGATCCATGAAGGCTTTATGATCATCTGATCCGCTTCGGAACCCCCAGCGTCACGCGCCACACCGAAGGGTTCCGAACCCAGCGTCGGCGTGTCTTTCCACTATCTGAGATACTCAATTCACTGTCGATCACCCTCGGTGGTACACCCTGGTCATCCAGGGCAGCGCCCGGCCAACGTGCCGGGCGAGGATCGCAACTCCAGGGCCGCCCGGGACTTACCCGTGCCAGCCGGGGCAGCGCCCGGCCAACGTGCCGGGCGAGGATCGCAACCGGTAAAAGCAAACACATGCAAGAACGCCTGGAGGCAGCGCCCGGCCAACGTGCCGGGCGAGGATCGCAACCGCGTCGGGGATCCGGAGCCAGGGACGGAGGTCGTTGCCGGCAGCGCCCGGCCAACGTGCCGGGCGAGGATCGCAACGCGATTACGTCACCGCTGTGCAGAACGAGACCACCCGCGCAGCGCCCGGCCAACGTGCCGGGCGAGGATCGCAACCCGGCTGGCCGACTCGCACCAGCCGCACTCGCAGCCGGCAGCGCCCGGCCAACGTGCCGGGCGAGGATCGCAACCTCCGACAGGTCGTCACCAGCGAGTCCATCGGCGACGCAGCGCCCGGCCAACGTGCCGGGCGAGGATCGCAACGTAGATGCGCGGCCTGCTTTATCCGCTGATCGGCCTGGCAGCGCCCGGCCAACGTGCCGGGCGAGGATCGCAACCGTCTGGTTGTACCCCATCTGCTGTGCTTGGCGGATCATTGCAGCGCCCGGCCAACGTGCCGGGCGAGGATCGCAACTGGGTAGAGAGGGATAAGCGGGGGCCACTCTGGCGCAGCGCCCGGCCAACGCGCCGGGTGAGGATCGCAACAGCAATGCCGAGCTGTATGACGTGTCCGCTGCGGACGTAGCGCCTGACCAACGCGCCGGGGGAGGATGGCAATACGGTTGCTGCTGTGCTGCGGTGTAGTCGACGGCGGCGCTCCCAGCTGGGAGCGTGCCTGGACGCGGCGGCGAATCAAGTGGTGCGAATCGAGGGTCGAATGGTGCCGCCGAATTCGCCCAAAGGTGTGAGACCTGCAGCTGTTGTTGCTGGTGAAGGCTGGATGGGACGGGATCCAGCTGTCTCGTAATGAGTAGGTCCAGGTTTCGATTCCCGAGACGGTTCCATGTCTGCGCGGCGCCACGCGCTCGTTCGTCAGCTTGGCTGCGGCGGCGTCCAAGACGTCACCGAGGGAGGTTAGCGCCGGCTGGCGCCGATTCCGTATCGGTCTGCTGTATCCCATCCGTTTGTGCTGCGGGTCTTGGACACCAGCGTGAGCTCGTCGAAGCAATCCGGCCGCAGCGGCGCTGTTCTCCCGGGCGAAGATCACTCGGCGCTATCGACAGTTTACCGTGCGGTTTGGCGTTTGACTGCCGCCACCGCCTCGGCGGACAGTCCGACGCCGGTCGCTGATCCCGTCGTCTGGCCTGAGCGATCTGTTCGATGGTCCGATTCCAGCCGCATCACAGTGGACGCTGTCGATTCCGGCTCAGGCAAGCGCACCGGACACGTGGTTGCTCCCACCGGGAATGGAAGACGCTCAACCAGGGGCCGGCCGGGGTCTGAGAGTGGTGAAGTCCGCAACGAAGATCTGGCGACAGTCCTCACACGGCGAGCCGGGTGGGGGCTGGTCGTACTGTAGGACTGTCGTGGGCAGTAGGTGCCCGCAGCGCGCTGGGAACACGCCGGGCGGGTGCTCGACCTCGGGTCCCAGCAGATGCACGGCGCCATCCAGCGGCGAGAGAACCCACCAGCGGGCGGGACGGGTCACCGGGCGTGCTCGGCCAGCGCGAGCAACCGGTCTCGCAGCTGCTGGTCGGTGATCGTGGGTGCGTCGTCGGCCAGTGCGACCACCTGGCGCAGTGTCCAGCTCAGCCGCCTGATCTCCTCGGCTGCCTCGGCCAGGTGGTGGGTTCGCAGGTGTGGGTTGACCACCGAGATCGCCCAGTCCAGCCCGCACGCTGTGCACGACCATGCGCGAACCTTCGGTGAGGTGCCGTTGATCGGCCGCACACCGGTGGCGGACCCGCATGCCGGGCACGCCTCGTGGGAGGGCACGGTCCCGGTGGTCATCGGCGCGAGCCCCTCGATCTCTGCGTGGGGATCGGGACGCACAACCGGCAGTAGCGAGCCTCGCGGGCGACCAGCGCCGCGGGCTGCACGTCCTCGCCGCACAGCGTGGTGTACCGGCCCCGCGGCCGGCCGTTCTCCGCCGCGGTAACGCTCAGCAAGTGCGCTGTGCCGGTGGTGTCCACCATCTCGACCGTGCGTCGCGGCTGCGTCTGACGTCCCTTGCTGTGCCGGCCCATGCCGCTCCCTCGGGTGGTCTCAGTGGCCGCCCAGCCGGCTCGTCGGGAAACAGCCAGGGCTGGGCGGCCGACGCCAGCTCGCAGTGGCGTCCTGTAGAGTGTATATCGGTATTACTACATAATATAGTCCTACGAGGCAGATCATACGGAGTTGACTGGTGACTATGATCCCCGCCATGGCACCGACGGTCAGGCGTATCCAGCTGGGGCGCGAACTACAGCGGCTGCGCGAGGTCGCCGGCGTCAGCCGGCCGGATGCGGCAGCGGCCATCGGCTGCTCCGAGGCCCGGATCGGCCACATCGAGACCGGCCGCAACGTCCCCAGCAAGTCCGACCTGGTCGTGCTCGTCGTACGCCTCTACGGAGCCGACGAGTCGACGCTCACCGCACTCGAAGAGCTGCGCGAGGAGGCCAGCAAGCGCGGCTGGTGGTCCACCTACCGGCTGCCCAAGTTTCTGGCCGGCTACGTCGGTTTGGAGGCCGACGCCCTCTCGCTGCGCTGCCTGAACCTCGAGATCATCCCCGGACTGCTGCAGGCTGAGCAGTACATGCGCAGGCTCTACACCCTGAGCGACCTACCACCCGCCAAGGACCTCGATCGGCACGTCAGGGCGCGGCTGCAACGCCAGGGCAGGCTTTCCGGACCGGATGCGCTCCAGCTCAGCGCCGTGGTGTCCGAGGGTGCCCTGGAGCGATGTGCACGGGATCCGGCGGTCGCGGGCCCTCAACTGGCCCAGCTGCTCGACCGTGCCAGCTGGCCGAGTGTCGAGTTGCGGGTGCTCCCGTTCGACCGGGGGCTGCATGTCGGCACGGGCCCGTTCACCCTGCTCGCCTTCCCTGACCAGCTGCTGCCTGACGCGGCCTACCAGGAGTACGCGGTCGGCGGCCACATCATCGACGACCCCTCGGTGGTCGCCCGGCTGGCTACGCTGTTTGACGAGCTGCGCGGCCAGTGTCTCGATGCCGACGAGAGCCTGGCCCTGATCGCGCAGCTCGCCAACCGCAGACGCGAGCAAAGCTAGGAGGGGCATCGATGAGGGATGACCTGTCTCCCGCCGTATGGCGAAAGTCTACCTTCAGCAACAACACCGGCGAGTGTGTCGAGGTCGCCGACTTCGACGGTGGCCGTGCCGTCCGGGACTCCCAAGACCCGACCGGCCCGGCCCTGAGGTTCACCGCGACCGAATGGGCCGCGTTCACCGCCGGAGTGCAGGCCGGCGAATTCGACAAGGCCCTATGATCAATCCGAGTTCGGGACCTGCCAGCGTCGCGCGCCACACCGGCAGGTTCCGAATCCCGGCGGCAGCGTGTCCTTACCTCTAGCGGTCCATCTGTGTGGTGCGGTTCGAGGTTAGTGGCACCGTGCCTACGCCACGAGTAGCTTGCACGGCACCGCCGGTGTCATTGCGCGCCGCCGGCTCATCAAGGAAAGGACGCCATCGCCATGACTCTGACCGGCACACCTGATGTCGGCAACCGCACCGCTGGTGTCTCCGTCGTTCGTGACCTCGTGCTGCTCCTGGCACGGATCGGGCTCGGGGTACTGATGCTGGCGCACGCCAAGCTCGAGTACGACTTCGCCGGCGGCAGTATCGTGGGGGTCGGAGCGCTGTTCGAGAAGTCCGGCGTCCCGCTGGCGGCGATCACTGGGCCGGCGAACGTGCTGTTCGAGTTCGTCGGCGGTGCCGCGATGATCCTCGGCCTGGCGGTCCTTCCGGTCGGTGTCCTGATGGCGCTGAACATGGTGGGCGCCTGGATCTTCGTGCACACCGGTGGCCTCTACGCCCTCGACCACACCGGCCCCGAACTGATCATCACACTCGGGCTGCTGAGCCTGGCGCTCGCCGTGTCGGGCTCCGGCCGGCTGGGGCTCGACCACCTCATCCTCCGACGTGTCCGTCCGCGGCGCGGGACGCCTCGCCCGGCTGATTGACCATCCAGATTTGCGCCATTACCGAGCCGTGACTCGCGATCGGAAGCGCGTGTGCGGGAATGCCGCTCGTTTCGTCCCGGTCCGCATATGCTGGCGGCCAGGGCCTACGGGGAGGCTGACTCGGAGAGTGGAGAGGACTGATCACGATTCGTTGGGCGTTTTTGCTCTCGCTGTTGATGGTGCTGGTTTTCGCGCTCACCACGGGGTATCGGCTTGGCGCTGAGTATGTCCAGCAGCTCATTGTTCGGTGATCTTGCTGATGCGGCGGTCGCGGGTTCGTAGCGATCAGCCGGATTCCTTGCCCGGTTCGTGTAGCGGCTGGACTCTATCGGTCGATAAGGCCATGAGGGTCGATCGATAAGGCGATGAGGCCCACGTGCGACGCTGGGCTGGCGCGAGGGATGGGCGGGGGCCGTGACGGACCGGTTGTTGGTGGACGTGGGTGCCGATGGTCGGGTGTCGGTGTCGACCTGGCTCGACGGTGAGCTGCCGAGCCCGGCGGGGGAGCCGGCTGCGCTGGTGTGGCCGCTGGATGCGGACGCCTTGGAAGAGCTGCGCTGGTACCTGGAGGACTACCTGCGGGCGCCGTTCGGCGTCTATGAGGAGCGGGGTCCGCGCGTAGCGGCTCGGTTGCCGGCGTGGGGGCAGGCGGTGTTCGCCGCGGTGTTCGGTGCCGGACCGGCTCGGGACGCCTATGTGCGGATGCGGTCCCGGGCGGGGGCTGGCGTGGAGATCGTGTTCCGATCCTCGGCGCCGGGCTGGCTCGGACTGCCCTGGGAGCTGTTGTGCGATCCGGAGCGTCCGACGCCGGTGGCGCTGGATCGGGTCGGGGTGAGCCGGAGCCTGCCGGCGACCGCGCTGGCGGAAGCGTTCAGTGTCGGCGGCGAGCGGCTGCGGGTGTTGATGGTGATCTCGCGGCCCCAGGGCGCCGCTGACGTGGGGTACCGGATGATCGCCCGCCCGTTGCTGGAGCGCCTGGAGGCGGTGCGCGGGCGCGTCGAGCTGGTGGTGCTGCGACCCCCGACTCTTGATCACCTGGCGGAGGTACTCTCGCAGGCGCGGGAGGCGGGGCAGCCGTTCCAGGTGGTTCATTTCGACGGCCACGGTGTGCTCAACGGCCGGTCGGCTACCGCCGGGTCCGGCGCTCCGCTGACGTTCGAGAGTCCCTCGGAGCAGGGCGTGCTGGTGTTCGAGAAGCCCACGGGCGGTGCGGATCACGTGCCGGCGGCGCAGGTGGCACGGGTGCTCGCCGAGGCTGCGGTGCCGGTGGTGGTGCTCAACGCGTGCCAGTCCGGTGCGGTCGGCAAGCAACTGGAAGCCGCGGTCGCCACCCGGCTGCTGCAGGAGGGTGCGGCCTCGGTGGTCGCCATGGCCTACAGCGTTTACGCGGTGGCCGCGGCCGAGTTCATGGCGGCGTTCTATGAGCGGCTGTTCGCCGGTGACCGGGTCAGTGATGCGGTCAGCGCCGGTCGGGCCCGTCTCGCCCGGCGCGCGGAGCGGCCCAGCCCGAAGGGGCCGATGGCGCTGGCCGACTGGGTCGTCCCAGTGCATTACCTGCGCCGCGAGGTCCGCTTCCCCGATCTCCGGGCGGCACCGGCCGCTTGGGTGTCGCAGGATGAGCTGCTCGACCAGCTGCGGGAGCGCCCGGTGGCGGATTCCGGTGCTGAGCTGGCGCCGGTGGACGCATTCGTGGGCCGTGATGGGCTGTTCGTCACCCTGGAGGTCGCGCTGCGTCACCAGCGGGTGGTGGTGCTGCACGGCCCGGCCGGAACGGGGAAGACCGAGCTGGCCAAGGCGTTCGGCCGGTGGTGGCGTGACAGCGGTGGGGTGGAGCGCCCGGAGTGGGTGATCTGGCATTCCTTCAAGCCCGGACTCGCCTCGTTCGGCCTGGACGGGGTGGTCGCCGAGATCGGCTTGCGCGTCTTCGGCGCCGATTTCGCTCTGCTTGCGGTCAACGAGCGCCGCGAGGCGGTGCTGGAGCTGCTGGCGCAGCGGCGGCTGTTGCTGATCTGGGATAATGTCGAGTCCGTCGCGTCGATGCCTGACCCGGCGGGGGCGACTCCACAACTGGACGCCACCGGACGCGAGGACCTGAAGAGCTTCCTCGGGCGCGTCGCCGCCGGGGGGCGCAGCGCGGTGATCGTCACCAGCCGCACCGAGGAGAGCTGGCTGGGCCGGCGCCCCATCCCGGTCGGGGGGCTGGTACCCCATGAGGCCATCGAGTACGCCGACCAGGTGCTGGCCGGCTACCCGGACGCGGCACCGCGGCGGACCCAGCGAGCCTTCGCCGAGCTGATGGAATGGCTGGGCGGGCACCCGTTGAGCATGCGTGTGGTGCTGCCCTACCTGGACACCACCGATCCCGCAGCGCTGCTGAACGGGCTGCGCGGGACCGCGGCACTACCCGGGCGTGATCTGCTGGCCGCCAGCCTCACCTACTCCGTTGCTCACCTCACCGCCAGCGCCCGCCGCCTGCTGGTGGCCGTCAGCCTGTTTCAGAGCGTCACGGACGCCACGATGCTCGGTCTGCTGTCGGAACTTCCTGATGTGCCGCGGCGCTTTCACGGACACACTGCCCAGGATTGGGGACGGGTATTGGAGCAGGCCGCGGCGGTGGGATTGCTCAGCCCGGTGGGGCGTGGCATGTACGGGATCCATCCGGCGCTGCCCGCCTACCTCGGCGAGCAGTGGCGGCGGGACGAACCCGAGGACTACGCCCACCAGCGCGCGGTGACCCAGGCCGCGCTGCTGGGCGCCTACGCCATCCTCGGGAACTGGCTTTTGCAACAGATCCACGGAGGCGACAGCGCGACCGCGTTCGCGGTCATCGACCACCAGCGCCGGATGCTGGGCGGCATGCTGGGATACGCGCTGGACCACGGCTTGTGGCGTCCGGCCCAGTCGATCGCCCAACCGCTCGATGACTATTGGGATAGTCGTGGGCTGATCGAAGAGGCTCAGGGGTGGGTCGACCGGGTGCGTCTGGCCCTCGAAGCCGCCGACGGCACGCCACCCCCACTGGATGATCCCGCCGGCGCCCTGTGGCTGTTCCTCGTGGGCAGCCAAGCCAGCCGCCAGCTCAGGGCTGGGCATCTCGACGCCGCCGAGCGCACCTACCTCGACATCCACACCATGCTCCAGCGCCACCCCGAATCCGCCCAGCAATGCGAGCGTCTTGCGGTCACCTATAACCAGCTGGGCGCGGTGGCCCAGGAGCGGGGGCGCCTGGATGAGGCACAGCAGTGGTGCCTCAAGTCCCTCGCCATCAGCGAGGAGCTGGGCGACCGGCCGGGAATGGCCCGCACCTATCACCAGCTGGGCATAGGGGACCAGCTGCGGGGGCGCCTGGAGGAGGCACAGCAGTGGTACCTCAAGTCCCTCACCATCAGCGAGGAGCTGGGCGACCGGCCGGCAATGGCCGCCAGCTATCACCACCTGGGCACAGTGGCCCAGGAGCGGGGGCGCCTGGATGAGGCACAGCAGTGGTGCCTCAAGTCCCTCACCATCAGCGAGGAGCTGGGCGACCGGCCGACAATGGCCCGCATCTATCACCACCTGGGCATAGCGGACCAGCTGCGGGGGCGCCTGGATGAGGCACAGCAGTGGTGCCTCAAGTCCCTCGCCATCAGCGAGGAGCTGGGCGACCGGCCGACAATGGCCATCAGCTATCACCACCTGGGCAGGGTGGCCCAGGAGCGGGGGCGCCTGGATGAGGCACAGCAGTGGTACCTCAAGTCCCTCACCATCAAAGAGGAACTGGGCAACCGGCCGGGAACGGCCCTCTCCTTCGCGCAATTGGGTCTGCTCGCCGAAGCCCGTGGGCATCCCGAACAAGCCCTGGACTGGATGATCCGGTGTGTGGCGCTCTTCGACGAGTTCCCCCACCCCGCCACCGGACCCGGCCCCGCCCACCTGGCCCGGCTCACGGCCCAGCTCGGGATCGACACCCTCAAGCGGTGCTGGCATCGGGTCACCGGTCAACCCCTCCCTCAGGTGGTCCGCGACGTCATCGCATCCGACCCCCCTGACCACGCCCCGTGACGAGGAGACAGCCCCGATGACCGACCCGGTCGAGCACACCGCCCGAGCCGTGGCGCAGCGCCTGGCCGCACAACACGGACCAGGACTGGTCACCGACGTCGAGGCGGCGCTGCACGCGCGAGGATCCACCCAGCGTTCAGAAGCTTCCTCTGTACACCGAACCATGTGGCACAATTGTGGCCATGACGGTGGAGCCGCTGCGCACTGTACGCGATCACCTGTCCGACTTCGTCGACCGGGCCGAGCGTGAGCACGAGCGCGTCGTTGTCACCCGCAACGGTCGACCAGCGGCCGTGCTGATCGGGTACGACGACCTGGCCGCCCTCGAAGAGACTCTGGAGATCCTCAGCGACCCCGAAGCCATGGCCGACATCCGCGAGGCGCATAACGAAGTCGCTCGCGGCGAGGTGATCGAGGGGATCGAGGCGGTGCGGGCACTGCGGCCCCGGCGGTGATCGAGCCGTATCGACTGCGGGTGACGGCCCGTGCTAGCCGGGCTATTGCGCACAAACTGCCCGAAGGCAGCGCCGCGGCAGTCGTCGAGTTCATCACTGGGACCCTGCTGGAGAACCCGCACCGTGTCGGCAACGCTTTGCACCGCGAACTCACCGGGGTCTACTCCGCCCGCCGGGGCGCCTTCCGCGTTCTCTACGAGATCGACGACGAAATCCATCTTGTCACCGTGCTTCGCGTCGAGCACCGCGCCGACGTCTACCGCCCGCGTTAAGAGTGGTTCCTCAGTGGTCGACACCGGGACTACGTTGTCGATACTAAGAGGCGACGGGACCAAGCGGGTGAGTACGCGGGGTCACCGGTCAACCCCTCCCTCAGCTGGTCCGCGACGTCATCGCGTCCGACCCCGCTGACCACGCCGCGTGATGAGGAGACCGCCCTGATGACCGACCCGGTCGAGCACACCGCCCGAGCCGTAGCGCAGCGCCTGGCCGCACAATACGGACCAGGACTGGCCACCGACGTCGAGGCGGCGCTGCATGCGCGAGGATCCACCCAGCAGCCAGCGCAGTACGTCGACCTGATCTCACTCGGGTCCTTGATCGTGAGCATCGCCACCCTGGCGTGGACCGTCTACACCGATCTGCAGAAACAGACGCCGAGACCGTCACCGGCCGTCGTCGCCCGGACCATCCGCGTCCGGCTGTCCGGCAATGGCGAGCTCGACCCAGCCCAGCGGGACCGGATCATCGACATCGTCGTCGACGAAACCGTCCAGGCCGCAAAGAGTCCGAACTGATACCCAGGCAGCGGCCCAACGCGGCCAACATAGGAACATGTCGTGGAGATCCCGATGAAGCGTGGCTCGTCCGGTGTGGTGGTCCTCGCGCTCGGCGCGCTCGTGCTGGCCGGCTGCGCCGCACCAGCAGCGCCGACCAGCGCTGAACCGACGAACCCGCCCGGCATCACCACCCGTGGCCTCGGCACGGTCACCAGGACCCCGGACACCGTGACCATCGTCATCGGGGTCCAGACCCGGGCGCCCAGCGCGAAGAGTGCCCTCGACGCCAACACCGAAAGAGCCACCGCGCTGATCAACGTGTTGAAGAGCAAGGGCGTCGCCGCGGCGGACCTGCAGACCAGCCAGCTCTCGGTCAACCCGACCTCCGACCCGGCGAGCGGGCGGATCACCGGTTACGAGGTGACCAACCAGGTCACCGCCAAGCTGCGCGACATCGGCGCCGCCGGCGGGCTCATCGACGCCGCCGGCGCGGCAGCGGGTGATGCCATCAGGCTCCAGCAACTGAGCTTCTCGATCGCGGACGACAGCGCGGCACGGGCCCAGGCCCGCGCCGACGCGGTGCGCCAGGCGCAGGCCCACGCCAAGCAGCTGGCCGACGCGGCCGGGGTGACGCTGGGCCGGATCCGTTCGATCACCGAGGTGCCGGGCAGCCCACCGAGCCCCTTCGGCCGGGATAGCGCAGTGGCGGCCGCACCCGTCCCCATCGAGCCCGGCACCCAGGAGCTCACCGTCATGGTCGAGGTTGTTCACGCCATCGACCAGTAAGCACTCACCGCGGGCGGTAGACATCAGCGCGGTGCTCGACGCGCAGCACCTGAAGTCGTTACGGCGGTGGGGTCGGGGCCCAGGAGGTCGGAGTTCTGTTGATGGTGGGTTCGGTGCATCCCGTGGTGCAGCGCGCCCCTGGCTCCGTGCGCGTGGCGCCGGCGCGGTCGGCGGGTGCGTCGCGCGACGGCTCGTCCAGGTTCACCACCGTAGGCGGGGGTCGACTGTCTGTGGACGTCGCGGGGGCAGGTCGCTGAGGTCGGTAGGTGGCGCGCGGTGGTGGCACCGGGGTGGTTCGTGGCTTGGTCGTGCCGTCCGCGGACCGGCTCGGTGCGGAGCGGCTCGGTGCGGCCAAGCTCGGTTCGGGCGGACTCGGTTCGGGCGGACTCGGTGCCGGCGGGCTGGGTTCGATGACTATGGGCATCGGGAGGACGAGCGAGGGCTCGGGGGTCGAGGTCACGCTCACGGGAGCTGAGGCACTCACGGAGGGCACGAGGATCGCCGGCACGGAGGCCTCGATGGGGGACGGGGAGTCGGAGCGGGGCTGACCGGCGATGACCAGTGCCGCAACCCCGCCACCGGCGAGGGCGAGGCACCCCGCGGCCGCGAGTGGCCCAACCCACCGGCGTCCGGTCCGCTGATGTCTGGCGTGGCGCCGCAAGTCCTGCCAGGGGTCGGCACGGGCTTCCTGCGGGACGGCGGGCTGATTCGGCACCCTGATCTGCGCTGCGCTCGGAGCCGCCGCGCGCACCCCCGTCTGATCACGCAGGGCGCGCAGTTCCTCGATCGTCAGGATCTGGTCAGCATCCGGATCGTCCACAACGTCGTTTAACGAGCTGCCGGACCTGCGCGGTACTGGGTTCTCCTATTTCACAGCTGGACACGCCGCCCAGCCGACGTCGGTGACCGGAGATTGCTCCATATGCGCGCGTTCGTTACGCCATTCGGCGGCAGCATTTCTCAGGTTCACCGCATAGTGGGCGCCGACCGGGTCGACCCCGAAAGTTATACTGCATGGTATGACTGCGCGAGTCGGGCCAAAGGGCCAGGTCGTCATTCCCAAGCAGCTGCGTCTCCAGCTCGGGATCGAGCCCGGTGACGAGGTGGAGTTCTGGCGTGACGGAGATCACGTCGCAGTGCGTCCGGTGGGAGTGCGACAAGCGTTGCGTGGCCGGTTCAGCGGCGAGAGGTTGACGGACGATCTCGAGCGCCAGCGGGTCGCCGACCGGGAGCGCGAGGAGCGCCGGTGACCGTCGTGCTGGATTCGTGGGCGGTACTCTGCCTGCTTCAGGGCGACGGTCCGGGCGCCGAGCGGGTCGAGCGGGTACTCGCGGACCGACCGGTGATGAGCTGGATCAACCTCGGCGAGGTGCTGTACATCCTGCTGCGCCGGCGCGGGCAGGCCGAGGCGGTCGAGGCGGTACGTGATTTACGTGCGACCCTGTCGGTCGAGCTGCCCACCGAGTCAGTGGTCCGGCATGCTGCTGCGATCAAGGCGGCGCACCCGATGGCATACGCGGATGCCTTCGCCGCAGCCACCACCATCGCGCACGATGGCCGGCTGTGGACCGGTGACCCGGAACTGCTTGTGCCCGGCGCGCCGTGGAACTCGCTGGACCTGCGGGGTGAGGGCGCATCCGATGGTTTTCCCCGGTAACGCTGGGGAGGTCCACCACGACCCCACTTCTGCGACAGTGATCGCCCTGAACCGAGCTCCATGGAGGAGGACCAGATGGGTGCGGGTACTGAGCTGATCAAACAGACGTACGAGGCGTTCGGCCGCGGTGACATCCCGGCCGTGCTGGACAACGTCGCTGAGGACGTCGAGTGGTCGGCACCGGGGACGCTGCCGCAAGGTGGATATTTCCACGGCAAATCGGGCGTGGCGGAATTCTTCCAGGGCATCGGTGGCGCGTGGCAGAGTCTCGGTCTCGACGTCGAGGTCGTCAGCGAGGCCGGCGGGGAACTTGTCGTGGGCATCGTTCGCGGCGACGGGACCCTGTACGACGGCACCGAGAACAGCTACGGCGCCGTGCATGTGTTCACCGTCCGGGCGGGCAAGATCGCGCGCTTCCGTGAGTACACCGACCTGGACGTGCCGCTCTGCTGAGCGGTCGCTGCTCATGGATGCTTGTGCACCTTTCCGGACCTGTGTGGGCGCTCTCATGGATGCTTGTGCACCTTTGACCAAAGATTGCTAAGCGGGCCAGTTCAACCAGGGTTTGCGCTCGAGGTGGCGACGGACCCGCTCGATGTAGCGCTGGGCGCCGGGATCCTTCCAGTCGCCGGACCAGTGCCAGCCTACGCAGCTCCAGATGTCGCCCGGGCCGTAGTCGCCCTCGAGGTAGGTGACCCAGCCCTCGTAGCAGCTGCGGATGCGAGCGCCGTAGTAGTCGACGTTGAACGCGGTGCTGCGTTGCGACAGCGGATACGAACCGGTCAGGAAGATGTGCTTGAGTTGCATGATCCCGAAGCTCGTCGGGCAGGGCGGTTCGGCGCCGCCGACACAGTCCCTGGCCCGGTCCGACTCGTCGGAGGCGGTGCTCTGCCGCCACTCGCTCTCCTGGACCGCGACCGCCCGCACGAGGTCGGCGTCCAGGCCCCACTTGCAGGCACCCCAGGCGAGGATCTCGCGCGTCGTGCCGGTGAAGTCGCCGTCGATGCGGGACACGAGCTGGCGGTTGGCCTGCTCGGTGAACTCCTTCCAGACCGGCATCACCACCCGATCAGGCACGAACCGGTTGGCCGCGGTGTTCTCCGGTCGTGGTTCCCCAAGGTCTCGCTGGACCCGGGTGGCGCATTCCTGGCCGGAGGGCAGTGCGGTACCCACCGGCAGCATGGCGAGGTCTGTGCCGCCGCTGCCGGTGCTGCATCCGAGAACGAGGAACGCGACCAGGCAGCTGACGGCCATGCGGAGCGGCACGGCCATGCGGAGCGACACTACGAGTGCTCGGCGGGTTTGTCGTGGCTTTGGGCGGCCGGCGCTGCGCCGAGAAGTTTCTCGATGGTCTCGAACTGCAATCTGATGACTCGGCGTAGACGTGCCATCACGAACATGACCAGACCCCCGAGTATTGCGATCAAGGCCACGCCGACGATCAGCACGATGATAATCACGGTATTGCTCACGATGGCAGCCTCTCAACGTCGTCATCTCCAGCTCAACGTGATCCATACTTAACCAGGTGCCGGCGTCGGCGGCTCATCCGGTGATGGCGGCCACGGCGCTGAGCACGCCCAGCACGGTCATCACCAGCGCGGCGACCCGGGCGACCCAGGCCAGCGGAATCCAGCGCAGTAGTTGCCGGCCACCCAGCACGGCCAGGCCGCCCACCGCCCACAGGCCCAGTACTGCGCCGACCCCGACGGTGAGCGGATCGTGGTACTTGGCCGCGAGATTGGCGATGGTGATCTGGGTGAGGTCGCCGAACTCCGCGACGAACACCACTCCGAAACTGGTCGCGGCGATTTTCCAGAACCCGCTCCGTTGAGCGGCGCGCTCACCACGAAACCGGGTCAGCACGCTCCTCGCACCCGGGGGCTCCCGCTCGTCACTGGTGGATCCCGAGCCCGGCTCCGGTTTCCCGGGGATACGTGCCGATACGTGGTGATCGTCGTGCTGGGTGCCGCGGCGCAGCATCACTACCGCCCCAGCCAGGAACAGTGCCGCCACGACAGCGTCCACGACCCGGCGGGGCGCCAGGCTCAGTACGCTTCCCGCCGCGACGGCGATGATCACCTGTACGGCGAACGCCGCGGCCACCCCGATGAATACGACACTCGGCCGGTAGCGGGTGCCCAGTACGAGGCTCGCCAGGGCGGTCTTGTCGGGCAGCTCGGCCAGGAAGACGATGCCGAACACCACGACCAGCAGGGTTGGACTCACCGTCACCGATCCCCTGTCGCGGACGTCGCCAGTCTCCCTCGTGGGAGACTGCTGGGCTAGTGTTTGCAGGCGTGGACGTAGGTCGCAAGCCAGAGGAACTCTCCAAGGAGCAGCGCCAGCAGCTGCATCGCGCGCACCAGAGCTTGCGCAACGCCTCCCACGCACTGGAGGCGTTGACCGTGGTCGAGCCGGTCCGAGGTCGCTGGGTGCCCACCCCTGCTCCCGTCGAGGCGCTCGAGGCGGCACAGCACGATCTCCATCGAGCCTGCCAGGAGTTGTGGCGAGTTCATCAGGAGCTGCTGTGCTGCGATCCGCCCGTCAGCGCTCTCGAACCGGATTCCGACCCACATTTGCACAGAGACTAGGCTAACCTTACCCTCTTTCAGGTGATAGCCACCTCAGCGTCGCGCCCGGTAGCCGTGCTGGACATGGACGTCCGGAACAGCGAGGGCACCGAGTGGTCGCACCGGGTTGACCGGGTCGACTGCTACGCGATCGGGTCCATCGACCTGATGCGGTATGCGGCGGTGATCATCAGGCCGAACATCGACCAGGAGCACCTCGCCCGGGCGCATCGCGTGATTCGCGACTACCTCGACCGTGGCGGCGTGGTGGTCTTCGGCGGTCACCTGCACCGGGACTGGCTGCCCGGTGCATCGACCTTCGTCCCGCTGACGAAGGCGTCGCTGGATGGCTACCGTGTCGTGGAGGTCGCGGATCATCCGATCTTCCGGGGGGTGGGCACTGAGCTGACCTTCCGCCGCGGGGTCGCCGGCTTCTTCGCCCGCGGCCACCATCCGCTTCCGGAGGGCGCCGAGGTTCTCACCCGGCTCTTCGGTGGCGAGCCGTCGACATACCTGGATCGGGTATCGACTGCGGGCACCATCATCGTCCAGGCGACCAGTGACCTGCTCAGCTACTGCGGTGACGCGCTGCTCGACTGGATCGTCACCGAGTCGGCTGCCCGCCGAGCCCGGGCTGCGGGGCGGCCACGCGGCCTGGCCGCTGTCTACGGCGGCTCGGCCCAGCATCACCGCGCGCTCACCGAGCCGCGCTATGCCCGGCACCTCACCGGCGGGATGATCTACCTTCCCGAGCTGGCCGACACCGACCTGACCGCCTATCGCGGGGTGCTCATCCCGGAGCGCCTGCACCGTGGCCTGCTCGAGGCCGCCGCCGATCGGATAACGGAACTGCTCGACGCCGGCGGGATGGTGATCGCGTTCAGCGGCGGTGAACCGCTTCCGGAGTTCTTGCCGGGGGTGTGCTGGGAGCATCGACCAACGAACTTCTGGTGGTGGCTGGAGCCTGGCGCCGATCTCGGTGTTCGACTCGATGCGGCGGAGCATCCTTTATTGCAGCGGTTGATGCTGCGCGATTGCACCTGGCATTACCACGGGGTGCTCGACGCGCCGGAGGGCGCGCAGGTGCTCGTGAAGCTGACCACCGGGGAAGCACTGTTGTATGTCGACCAAGTCTCCACCGCAGGCACGATTATCGTATCGACGCTGGATCCGATCAGCCATTACGGCGGCTATTTCATGCCGGCAACCGGAAGGTTTCTCGACGCTTTCCTGCCGTGGGCTGCCCAGGAGTCGGCAGAATTGATCATCCGCCGGTCGTGAGGAGCGGCTGGTATCCGTCCAGCGTGGCCCGGCTACCAGCCTCGGGCCACCCACATCGCCGTCAGGACGATGCTCGCAACCAGCACCATGCCCACTGCCAGCAGCGCCCAGGCCACTGCGCCGCCCTGTGGATCGCCTGTCCTGTCCAGTTCCGGCAGGTTAGACGATACGTTCCCCGACTCGATCATCATTCCTCCTCGGCGGCCTCCTCCAGCAGAATCCGGGCAGGACCGCGAAAGCTGGCCAAACGCTATACCCGCAGTCAAGCTCGATGGTGCGGTGGACTCCCTGAGCCCGGTCACCGGTCACGCTGCCGAGCCGACCTGGCGATCAGCCACCGAAGGTCTGTGTCCAGTAGAGTCGGCCCGAAGCGCTCCGGGCCACCGAAAGACCGGTATCCCGGAACGCGCAATTCAGCATGCTGGCGCGGTGTCCAGGGCTGGTCGACCAGAATTTGACCGCCGCTCTGGCGCTCTGGAACTGTGCGATGTTCTCGGCCCACCGCGAATAACCGAGACCGCCGAGCCGGCTCCGGCTCGTGCTGCCGTTGGCGCCGGAGTGGCCCAATCTGTTGCGAGCGGCTTGGTCTCGGCTTTGCCGTTCAGCCGGAGCCTGGAGTTTTCCTACGACCCTCAGTGCGGCGCATCCTGCGTTGACGCGTTGCTGATTGACCAGCGTGAGCGCCTGGCTCGCGGACGTTGTCTCGTCCAGTGCCGCGGCGGTGGGTGCGGCGATGATGAGCCCGGCATTCGCTATGATCATCGGGACAAGCAGCGCCACACTGCGTTCCCACACACCTCTGATCATTCGTGCACTCCTCGTGATCCCCGCACGCCGGTGTCGGGTCGCCCCTCCCCTGTACCGAGAACGAGGCCGCGTCCGACCGGACGCGGCCAGCCGGTTTTGGTCCGCCGCGGTCACGGCCGCTGGCGGTATGGATCCGACGGGACCTGGTGGCTGATCCAGCCGGCGACCATCCTGTGGACGCCGCCGGATGGCAGAGGCCGAGATTTTCAGCCGAAAGTGCCACCTCGAACGACTTTTTTTACCTTCGGCTAACCAAGCTCGGGTCGGGCGGTAACCACGGGCTCCGTAACGTCTGTCTCATGACGACGCAACTGAACCCCGCGTCTGACCGCGATAGCAGCGGCTTCCCTCGGCCGCGGACCGGCAGCTACGGCACTGTGACCTCGGACATCGCCCCTGGTTTGGGTGTGCGGCCAGGTGAGTCCGACCCGACCCGGATGTTGGCGGCGGTGCTGGTGATCGTGGTCGTGGCCATCTTCATGGGGTTGACGCTGGCGTGGTGGTTGGTCTGAGTGTGTTCGGATCCTGCGAAGTGCCCAAGCTCTGAAGAGTGACCGACCACCGCCACTGCCAGCTCGTGCCAGCGGCGGTGAGATCACCGCCCTCCAGGTAGACTCCATACAGGTACTTGTGTGCGGCATACAGTAAGGGTGGTCTCGATGTCTGGTTCCCCGCCGGTGGTCGGTGAGCCGGCGGTTTCCAACCGGATCGGTACCGGCCTGGCTCGGCTGATCCGGCTCATCGAGCGGGCCGCCGTCGTTCGCGGGGACGATCTCGATCGTCCGTCGTTCATGTTGCTCCACACGCTGGCCTGCGTAGGTGCCTGCCGGGTCACCGCGCTCGCCGCCGCGGTGTGCTCCGATCCGTCCACAGTCAGCAGGCAGGCCGCTCATCTCGTCGATCTGGGGCTGGTGGAACGGCGGGCCGATCCTGACGACGGGCGGGCGTCCCTGCTCGCCATCACCGGCGCCGGAACGGCACTGCTGGAGCGTGCCCGGCAACGCCGTGATGAGCGGATCTCGGCCATCATCGAATCGTGGCAGCACGCCGAGCGCGTGCAGTTCGCTGAGCTGATCGACCGCTTCACCGTGGGTTACGAGCAGAGCTGCGGCATCCGCCGCATGGATTCCACGCGGAGCTGACCCGCCCGGGCGGGTGACCCTGTCCCGGCAAGCCCACCTGAGGACCTCTATTTTCGCTTGGGAGCTCAGTGGTCTGGGGAGCTCAGTGGTGAGGAGAGAGGGTCTCGTGTCGGGAGCGGGTGGCCGGATCAGTGCTGTGCTGCAGCTGTCTGCCCGGTACGGCAAGCAGGTGGCGGTGGTCCTCGCCGTCGTGCTGCTCGCGGCTGTCACCGGAGTCGGCGTCGGGCTGGGCGTTACCGCGGTGAGCAGCCGGGTGGCGGCCGCCAGGGCGCTCGCAGCGATCGTGCCGCCGCCCGCGCCGGTGGTGCCGCGTCCCGCGCTGCGACCGGCCGCGCTGGATGGTCCGGCACCGACCCCTACCGGAGTGGCTGCTGTCCTCGACCCGCTGGTGGCGGCGGGCGGGTTCGGTTCGCTGTCCGGCCAGGTACTCGATCCCGCGACCGGTACCGTGCTCTGGCAGCGCAACCCGAACTCGGCGCTGGTGCCGGGATCGACCGTCAAGCTGCTCACCGCGTCGGCGGCGTTGTTGGCGCTGGACCACCAGGCCCGGTTGCGCACCACTGTGCTGGCCGGGACCGAGCCCGGCACGGTCGTGTTGCGTGGCGGCGGTGACCCGACACTGTCCGCGGCCGGCTACCCAGCCGCGACCGGCTACCCGGCCGCGGCGCGGCTGGATGACCTGGTCGGCCAGGTCCGTGCGGCTGCCCGCGGCCCGATCAGCCGGGTCCTGATCGACGTGAGCCGCTATGCCGGCGACGCGCTGGCACCAGGCTGGGTAGCCGCCGACGTGGCCGGCGGCTATATCGCGCCGATCGAGCCGGTGATGCTCGACGGCGGCCGGGCCGATCCCACCCAGGAGAACTCACCGCGAGCCGCGAAGCCTGCGACCGCTGCCGCGGCGGAACTGGCCCGCCGGCTGGGTGCCGACCCGGACACGGTCGCGCCGGGTGCCGCCCCGCCCGGAGCTGCAGTGCTCGGCGAGGTGTCCTCCCCTGCGGTGCAGGACCTGGTCGCGATCACGCTGCGACGTTCGGACAACGTGCTCGCCGAGGCACTGGCCAGGGAGGTGGCGCGCAAGATCGGTGCGCAACCGTCGTTCTCCGGGGCGTCGCAGGCGGTGCTCACCGTGCTGCGCCGGCACGGTTTCGACATCAGCGGTGTCACCCTGGTCGATGGCAGTGGTCTGTCGACCGGCGACGCCGTCCCGGCGGCGCTGCTCACCGCATTGTTGAGCGCGGCGAGTGGTCCCGACCGGCCTACCGCTACCAAGTCAGCGGCCACCAGCTCCGAGGCCGCTCCGCTCGACGCCGCTTCGCTCGACGATGACGGGTTCCACCAGTCGCGAACCGCGGCCCTGCGGTCGCTGCTGGTGGGCCTGCCGGTGGCCGGCGGCAGCGGCACGCTCTCGGAGCGCTACCACGGCCCGACCTTCGGCGGCCGAGGTTGGGTACGGGCCAAGACCGGCACCCTGACCGGTGTCAACAGCCTTGCCGGCACGGTGCTGGACGCCGAAGGCAGGGTCCTGGTGTTCGCCCTGGTGTCCAACGGTCCCAATCCGGTCGTGGTCCGGCCGCGACTCGATGCGCTGGCTGTGGGCCTGAGGTCATGCGGCTGCCACTAGCGCGCGTTACCGTCGTAGGTATGGGACAACCTGCGCTCGACACACCACCGGGATCCCGGAGTGCCCCCTCCGGCGCCCCGATCGACTGGGCGGTGGCGGCGGTCACTGCGCAACGCCTGTTGCCCTCCGGTCCCGCGTTGCCTCCCGAGCAGGCCGCGGAGACGGTGCGCCAGCTGCGTGCCCTGTCGGTCACCGCCGAGACGCACGTCCGGGAACTGACCGGACTCGACGACGGCAAACCACCGCCGGCCGCCGATGTGGTGGACCGGCCCGGGTGGGTCGACGCGGCCAGCGAGGGCCTGTCGCGGTTGCTCGCCGACTACCGGATCCCGGAGGGCCGGGCCCGCCGCGTGCTGGCCACCACCGCGGGCGTGCAGGTGGGTGTGGCGCTGGCGTTTCTGGCTTCCCGGGTACTTGGGCAGTACGACCCGTTCGGCGGGCCGTCGGAGCAGCCCGGACGGTTGCTGCTGGTGGCCCCGAATGTGGTTCACGTGGGCCAGTCGCTGGATGTTCCGGCGCACGAGTTCCAGATGTGGGTGTGCCTGCATGAGGCCACCCACCGGCTGCAGTTCAACGCCGTGCCGTGGTTGCGCGAGCATTTCGCCACCCAGGTGCGGTCCTTCGTGGCCGCCACCGAGGACCCCGACACCGTGGCCAGGATGATCGGCCGGCTGCCCACGGCGCTGCGGGGCGCCAGGCGGGGGGAGGCTTCGGACGCGCTGGGCGTCCTGACCCTGCTGCAGAACCCGGAGCAGCGGGCCACCCTGGACCGGCTGATCGCTCTGGCCACCCTCTTGGAGGGGCACGCCGACCACGTCATGGACGCG
The DNA here is from genome assembly GCA_050699515.1 of Pseudonocardiaceae bacterium. Lineage (GTDB taxonomy): Bacteria > Actinomycetota > Actinomycetes > Mycobacteriales > Pseudonocardiaceae. Next base: position 9,804 of record JBOHFF010000047.1, on the reverse strand, counting down.
GTCGGACCGTCGGTGGTGCCCTCGGTCAAGCTGATCCGCCAGCGGTTCACCATGCGACGGCAGGGCGGTGGTCTGGCTGAGCGGGTGCTGCGGATGATGCTGGGCGTCGACGCCAAGCTACGCCAGTACGCCGAGGGAGCGGCGTTCACCCGACATGTCGTGGATGTTTCCGGCATGGACGGGTTCAATACGGTGTGGACCTCACCGGAAACATTGCCCACCCGCGCCGAGATCGCCGACCCGGCGGCGTGGCTGTATCGCATGACTCCCTGACCGAGCCGACCGGATCGACCGGACCGCGCGGCGCGGCGCGGCACCCGGCGGTCATCGAGGTGCGTGCCGCCCTCCGCCGGTTCCTGATCACCCATGAGGTCGCTGGCACGGTGGTCGTGGCGTGCTCGGGCGGCGCCGATTCGCTCGCGCTGGCCGCCGCGACCGTGCACTGTGCCGCTGAGCTGGACCTGGGGGTGCACGGCCTGGTCGTCGACCACCAGCTGCAGCTGAACTCGGGGCGGGTCGCGCAGACCGCGGCCCAGGCACTGCGACGCCTGGGCTGCCTGCAGGCACGGGTGGTGCAGATCACCGTCGAAGGCCCGGGCGGGTTGGAGGCAGCGGCCCGCCGGGCCCGGTACGCTGCACTGCGCGACGCCGCGCCGGCCGGGGCTCTGGTGCTGCTCGGCCACACCCTGGACGACCAGGCGGAGACGGTGCTGCTCGGGCTGGGACGGGGATCAGGGCCCAGGTCGGTGGCGGGCATGCGGGCACTCGACCCGCCTTGGGGCCGGCCGTTACTCGGGGTGCGCCGGGCCGTCACCGCCGCGGCCTGCACCGCGCTGGAGCTGGTCCCGTGGGCCGACCCGCACAATGTCGATCCCCGATTCCGGCGGGTCCGGTTGCGTACCGAGGTGCTGCCGCTGCTGGAAGAGGTGCTGGCGGGCGGCGTGGCGCAGGCGCTGGTCCGCACCGCCGAGCAGTTACGGGAGGATCTCGACGTGCTCGACGCTCAGGCGGGTGAACTGCTGGCCGCTGCACTGCTGAACTCGGACGAGCTGGACGTCGCGGCGCTGGCCCGGGCGCCCGCCGCGCTGCGCCGCCGGGTGCTGCGCCGCTGGCTGCTCGACGCGGGCGTGCCGCAGCTGACCGACGCACACCTGCGCGCTGCCGACGACCTCGTCGGCCGATGGACCGGGCAGGGCGCGCTGCGCCTGCCGGGCGCGATGGAACTGGTGCGAGTGCAGGGGAGGTTGCATGTGTCGCGATGAGGATGGCACCGCGCTGTACTCGGGTGACATCGCCTCGGTGCTTGTCACCGAGGAGCAGATCCGGTGCCGCACCGCCGCGCTCGCCCAGCAGGTCGCCGTCGATTTCCGGGCCGAGCACGGTGACGGTGAGCTGCTGCTCGTCGGCGTGCTCAAGGGTGCGGTGATGTTCATGACCGATTTCGCCCGAGCGCTGCCGATCCCGGTGCAACTCGAGTTCATGGCGGTGTCCTCGTACGGCTCGGCGAGCTCGTCCTCCGGCGTCGTGCGCATCCTCAAGGGCCTGGACCGCGACATCGCGGACCACCACGTGCTCGTCGTGGAGGACATCATCGACTCGGGGTTGACGTTGTCCTGGCTACTGAGAAACCTGCAGACCCGTCATCCTGCGACGTTGGAGGTGTGCACGCTGTTACGTAAGCCCGACGCGATCCAGATCGATGTTCCGGTGCGCTACGTCGGCTTCGACATCCCCAAGGAGTTCGTGGTCGGCTACGGCCTGGACTACGCCGAGCGCTACCGCGACCTGCCCTACATCGGTACGCTCGCACCCGAGGTCTACGCCGATTAGTGGTTCCGCCAATCGGCGCCGGTCCGGCCCGCCGGGTAGGGTGGAAGCGACGGAGTGCCTGCTGCCCTTCGATGATCAGACCGCACCGTGAGACCGAGCACCGCCAGCCAGGCATCACCGACAGTACAGTCAGCTCAGGAGGGTCGAGGCCACCGAGGGGCCGTAGCCGAATGGATCGCAAGAAAATACTCCGCAACCCGCTGTTGTGGGTACTAGCCGGGTTGCTGCTCTACTACGCCTTCGGCTTCCTGCTCGACGACACCCGGGGATACAGCAAGGTCACCACCTCACAGGCGTTGACGGCACTGTCCGAGCGCAATGTCAAACAGGTGACGTTGGAGGACAAGGAGCAGCGGCTGCGCCTGACCCTGAACCGTCCCATCCAGGGCGTGCAAGGCACCAAGGTGCTCGCACAGTACCCGGCGCAGAGCACCGATCAGATCACTCAGGCACTGCGCGATGCGCAGGTCCCCGAAGGCTGGGACACCAAGGTCAGCCAGCAGTCCCTGCTGTTCCAGGTGCTGATCTACCTGATCCCGCTGGGTCTGCTGCTCCTGCTGCTGCTGTGGATGATGAACAACGCCCAGGGTGGCGGCAACCGGGTGCTCAATTTCGGCAAGTCCAAGGCCAAACAGCTGAGCAAGGACATGCCCAAGACGACGTTCACCGATGTCGCAGGCGCCGAGGAGGCCGTCGAGGAGCTGGAGGAGATCAAGGATTTCCTCGCCAACCCGGGTCGTTACCAGGCGCTCGGCGCCAAGATCCCCAAGGGTGTGCTGCTCTACGGGCCACCCGGCACCGGCAAGACGCTGCTGGCCCGTGCGGTCGCCGGCGAGGCCGGGGTGCCGTTCTACTCGATCTCCGGCTCGGACTTCGTGGAGATGTTCGTCGGGGTGGGCGCCAGCCGCGTCCGGGACCTGTTCGAGCAGGCCAAGCAGAACTCCCCGTGCATCATCTTCGTCGACGAGATCGACGCGGTGGGCCGCCAGCGGGGCGCCGGCCTGGGTGGCGGGCACGATGAGCGCGAGCAGACCCTCAACCAGCTGCTGGTCGAGATGGACGGCTTCGACGCCCGGGGCGGCATCATCCTCATCGCCGCGACCAACCGTCCGGACATCCTGGACCCTGCGTTGCTGCGCCCGGGCCGCTTCGACCGCCAGATCCCGGTCTCCGCGCCGGACATCCAAGGCCGTCGGGCCATCCTGGAGGTGCACTCCAAGGGCAAACCCTTCGACACCGACGTCGACATGCAGGGGCTGGCCAAGCGCACCGTCGGTTTCTCCGGAGCCGACCTGGCCAACGTCATCAACGAGTCCGCGCTACTCACCGCCAGGGAGGGCGGCAACCTCATCAACGGCGCCGCGCTGGAGGAGGCGGTCGACCGGGTGATCGGCGGTCCGCGCCGCAAGAACCGGATCATCTCCGAGCGCGAGAAGAAGATCACCGCTTACCACGAGGGCGGGCACGCGCTGGCGGCTTGGGCGATGCCGGACATCGACCCGGTCTACAAGCTCACCATCCTGCCCCGCGGACGCACCGGCGGGCACGCACTGGTGGTGCCCGAGGACGACAAGCAGGTGATGACCCGCTCGGAGATGATCGCCCGGCTGGTGTTCGCGCTGGGCGGACGCTCAGCGGAGGAGCTGGTGTTCCACGAGCCGACCACCGGCGCGTCCTCGGACATCGAGCAGGCCACCAAGATCGCCCGCGCGATGGTCACCGAGTACGGCATGAGCGCGCGCCTGGGCGCGGTGAAATACGGCCAGGAACAGGGTGACCCGTTCCTCGGTCGCTCCGCGGGCCGGCAGTCCGACTACTCCCTCGAGGTCGCGCACGAGATCGACGAGGAGGTGCGGGCCCTCATCGAGGCGGCCCACACCGAGGCGTGGGACATCCTCAACAGCTATCGAGACGTCCTCGACGAGCTGGTTGTGGAGCTGCTGGAACGCGAGACGTTGCACCGCAAGGATCTCGAGCGGGTGTTCGTCCGGGTGGAGAAACGACCGCGGATCACGGCGTTCAACGACTTCGGCGGGCGGACCCCGTCCGACAAGCCGCCGATCAAGACAGCCGGTGAGCTGGCCAGGGAGCGCGGCGAGCCATGGCCCCCGGGGCAGCCGCTACGGGACCCCACACCGGTCGGCGTAGCGCCCGGCGCCGACGACCTGCCCAGCGGTCCACCACACCCCACACCGGGCCATCCCGGTCCCAACGGTTCAGGACCGCAGCCGGCCTACCCGGCCAACACCGTCAACGGTGACGTGCGTCCAGGTCCGCCGAACTATGGGGCACCGCCGGGGTGGCGCCCGGCCACCGAACCCCCCGCTCCGTCCTGGCGGCCAGGGCCAGCTGCTGCCCGCCCGCCACAGGAGACCCCGCCTGATGAGGGCACCGCGTCGTGGTTCGGCGAGGATAGGGACCGCTGAGCCGCTCACCTGATGGTTACCGTTCCCGGCGCCCTGGAGAATCAGCGCGCGGAGGTCAGCGATGACCAGGACCGTCAATTCGGATCCCGGCGTGGGACCACCCCGGTTCTTCGATCATGCGCGGGCTGAGGCGGCAGTGCGGGAACTGCTGATCGCCTGCGGGGAGGACCCGGACCGGGAGGGGCTGCGGGAGACCCCCGCCCGGGTCGCCCGGGCCTACCAGGAGATGTTCGCCGGGCTGTTCCTGGACCCCGACACGGTGCTGGAACGCACCTTCGATGAGGGGCACGACGAGCTCGTGCTGGTCCGGGACATCCCGATGTACAGCCAGTGCGAGCACCACCTGGTGCCCTTCCACGGCATGGCGCACGTCGGCTACATCCCCAACGCCGCAGGCCGGGTGACCGGTCTGTCGAAGCTGGCCCGGCTGGTCGATCTCTACGCCAGGCGTCCGCAGGTGCAGGAACGGCTCACCTCCCAGATCGCCAACGCGCTGATGAGCCGGCTGCAACCGAGGGGGGCGATCGTGGTGATCGAGGCCGAACACCTGTGCATGGCGATGCGCGGGGTTCGCAAGCCCGGCTCGACCACCACCACCTCAGCCGTGCGGGGGTTGTTCAAGACGAGCGCCTCTTCCCGGGGCGAGGTACTGGACCTGATGATGCGGAGGTGAGCGTGCACCCCACCATCGCCGATCCCGGCCGCTGCGTGGTGATGGGCATCATCAACGTCACCCCCGACTCGTTCAGCGACGGTGGGCGCTACCTGGACCGCGACGACGCGGTCGCCCATGGCCTGGCGCTGCGCGCACAGGGAGCCGACCTGGTGGATGTCGGGGGCGAGTCCACCCGCCCCGGGGCCCGTCGCGTCGATGCCGCCACCGAGATCGCCCGGGTGGTGCCGGTCCTGCGTGCGCTGGCCGGGCGCGGCGTGCCGTGCAGCGTGGACACCACCCGCGCGGCGGTCGCCGAGGCGGCTCTGGAGGCCGGCGCGGTGATGGTCAACGACGTGTCGGGCGGGTTGGCCGATCCGGCGATGGCCGCCACGATCGCCCGCTGCCGGGTCCCGTGGGTTCTCATGCACTGGCGGGGACACAGCGAGACGATGCAGGCGCTGGCCAGTTACCACGACGTGGTGGCCGAGGTGCGCGCCGAGCTGGTGGCCCGGGTGGACGCCGCGGTGCTCGCCGGGGTGGATCCCGGCGCGCTGGTGCTGGATCCCGGGCTCGGCTTCGCCAAGACCGCAGCGCACAACTGGGCGCTGCTGGGCCACCTCGACGTACTGACCGAGCTGGGATTCCCGGTGCTCATCGGGGCGTCGCGCAAGCGGTTCCTGGGGTCTTTGCTGGCGGGCCCGGATGGGGTGCCACGCCGCTGCGATGGCCGGGACACCGCCACCACCGCGGTGTCCGCGCTGGCCGCGGCTGCGGGCGCGTGGGGAGTCCGGGTGCACGAGGTAGCCGCCTCGCGCGATGCCGTCGCCGTCGCCGCCGCGTGGCACCTCGGCGCCGCCAAGCCCGCACGCTGGAGCGGAGGCGCGTGGTGAGTGGCGGCGGGGACCGGATCACTCTCACCGGGCTGCGCCTGCACGGTCGGCACGGGGTGTACGAGCACGAGCGGGTGACCGGGCAGGAGTTCGTCGTCGACGCGACGGTCTGGCTGGATCTGGGCCCTGCTGCAGCCAGCGATGAGCTGTCCGCGACGCTGGACTACGCCGCGCTGGCCGAGCGGGCCGCCCGCATCGTCGGCGGGGAGCCCTGCAGCCTGATCGAGACGGTCGCCGCCCGCATCGCCACCGACGTGCTCACCGACCAGCGCGTGCACGCCGTAGAGATCACCATCCACAAACCCACCGCCCCCCTCCCCCAGTCGTTCACCGACATCTCCGTCACCACCCACCGCTCCCGGCGCCCGCTATGACAGCGTTCTGGATGCAGAATGCGGTTTAACGGATGAGTGCGGCGGTGTTGTCGATCGGGTCGAATGTGGGGGATCGGTTGGAGTACTTGCGGGAGTGTGTCCGGGGGTTGGGTGGTGTCGTGCGCGTGGTGTCGGGGGTGTACTCGACGGCGCCGTGGGGGGGCGTGGCGCAGGCCGAGTTCCTCAACGCGGTCTTACTGGTCGACGATCCAGCGGCCGACGGGTGGGAGTGGTTGCGCCGCGGGCAGCGTTGTGAGGCCGCCGCGCAGCGCAGCCGCACCATCCGGTGGGGCCCGCGCACCCTGGACGTCGATGTGATCGATGTGGAGCAGACCTGCCGGGACGATCCGCAGCTGACCCTGCCTCATCCGCGGGCGCACGAGCGGGCCTTCGTGCTGGTGCCCTGGCTGGAGGTCGCGCCGGAGGCGGTGCTCACCGGTCACGGCCCGGTGGCCGAGCTGGTCGCCGCGCTGCCGATGGCGGACAGACGCAGTGTGCGGCGGCGCGGTGACATGACGTTGCGGGACCCGACGCTGGGGTCGCGGTGACCTTCACCCGAGCCCGGGACCTGGTCGCCGCCGCGGCTATCGCGGGCGTGCTGGTGAACCTGCTGCTACAACTGTCCTACGGGGACCTGCCCACGTTTCCACAGCTCGCCGGCACCACCCTGCTCGCCTTCGCGATCGCCGAGGTGGTGCTGGGCAACACGCTGCGGGCCCGGATCCAGCAGCGTCCGGGAAGCCGGCCGGTGCAGGCGCTCACCGCGGCGAAGGCCGTCGTGCTGGCCAAGGCGTCCTCGCTGGCCGGCGCCATCACCGGCGGAGCCTGGTCGGGTGTACTGGCCTACGTGCTCCCGCTACGGTCCGAGCTGGCTTCCGCCGCCTCGGACACCGTCACCGCCTCGATCGGGGCGTTCTGCGCGGCTGCGCTGGTGGCGGCTGCGCTGTGGCTGGAGCATTGCTGCCGAACCCCGGACGGTCCTGATGATGCGGACGGGTCATGACTGCGTCCTGTCATCGCACGATGGCTGCCTGTCACCGCACCAAGGTCCACTTCTGTTCCGGGAACGGGTACGGTGTCCGCCATGTCCGCGACCCCCGTGCACCCGTTGTGGCGCGGGAGCTGCCGGATCCTGATGCTCAGCAGTGCCGTCATGGCTGCTGGCGCCGCCGCCGTGCTGGCCCTCGGAATCCAGGATGCTCTGTTGTTGAGACTGGGCCTGCTCGCCGCGCTGTGGGCGGCGTTGCTCGGCGCCTTCGCTGCGGCGAAGCTGCGTCGCGAGGCCCGCTCCTGTGCCGACCACGCCGATCACCTGCGCTCGACCTACCAGCTTGAGTTGGAGCGCGAAGTCAGCGCCAGACGGGAGCACACCCTGACCGTGGAGCGCGAGCTACGCGAGCAGGCCGAGCACGCGCAGCGCCACGATCTCGCGGCGCTGCGCGCCGAGATCGCCGCCATGCGGACGAACCTCGAGCTGCTGGGCGGCGCATCGATGGTGGAGCGGGTCACCCTGTGCGCCGAGTCGACCCGGGTGCTCCCGCTGGTGACTCACCCCCACGAGGACAGCCGGGCCGCGGTGCCGGCCGTTCCGGCGAGGCGTGGCCGCACCGTGCCTGCACCCCACTTCGGTCCCGGCCACTCCGAGTGGGCAGTCGCTGACGGGCTGGGCAAGCATGGCGTGCCGGGTCGTGAAGGGTCGAGGTCGGAGATCGATCCTTCGGTTGCGCACGGACAACGGACGGTCGGCGATTTACTCGCCGCCCACGGGAGCCTACCGAACGGTAGCTTACCGAACGCTCGGCGCAGACGAAGCCATGCCAACCCGGAGCGATGATGCCGGCGATGACCTGCAACGCGTGGCCCCATCCTTCGAACATCCGATATTTGAATTCGGGCTGTCGCTTGAGGTAGCCCGCTCCTGCTGGCCAGTGGGCAATGCCACTTAGCTTAATTTGATCATGTTGTTGTGTTGGGATTGCCTGGTCTGTCACGGCGTGGTGTGCTGATCTTTGCCGGGGTCCGTGGCACGTTCCGGGTGTGGATCAAGGTGTGGTGGTTCGGTCGGATCAGGTGTCGTTGGGGGTGCTGGTCACGGCGGTTCCGCGGGATGCGGTGGACGTGGCTGTCGCGGTGTGCGGGGTGGGTGAGCGGTGTCGTGGTGGGAAGTTGCCGGCGCATGTGGTGGCGTATCTGGCGATGGTGTTGTGCCTGTTCACCGAGGATGACTATGAAGAGGTCGCGACGAAGGTGACTGGCGCGTTGGACGTGTGGGGCTGTTGGGATGCCTCGTGGTCGGTGCCGACCGCCGGTGGGATCAGTCAGGCCCGTAAGCGGTTGGGTCCCAAGGTGTTGGCCGAGGTGTTCGAGCAGGTCGCGGGCCCGGTGGCCGAGCCCTCGACGCGGGGGGCGTGGTTGCGGGGGTGGCGAGTGCTGGCCATCGGTGGGTTCGAGGTGGACCTGCCCGACACCAAGGCCAATGCGGGAGGAGTTTGGGTATTGCGGGTCGGGTGCTAACCGGTCGGCGTTCTCGAAGGCGCGGGTGGTGGCGTTGGCTGAGTGCGGCACGCATGCATTTCTGGCCGCGAAAATCGGGTCCTACGCGACCGGGGAGAAGACCCTGGCCAACCCGCTCTACCAGCGCGTGCGGTCTGATGAGTTGCTCACCGCGGATCGCAACTTCTACAGCTTCGACGCCGGGGGCTGGGCCGTGAGGTCGGGGGCGGCGCTGCTGTGGCGGGTCCCCACCGGGCTGGGGCTGGCGGTGGTCAAGGTCTTGGCTGATGGGACCTACCTCTCGGTGCTGATCGACCCCAAGATCCGCGGCGCGTGGCGCCGTGCTGCGATCATCGCCGCGGCCCGAGACGGCGCTGATCTGGCTGATGAGCCCGCGCACCTGGTCCGGGTCATCGAGTACGACGTGCCCGACCGGGAAGGAAACGGCACCGGCGAGTTGATCGTGCTGCTGTCCACCATCACCGACCCCAGCACCGCCCGCGCCGACGAGCTCGCCGCCGCCTACCACCAGCGGTGGGAGGAAGAAACCGGAAACGACCAGCTCAAGACCCACCTCCGCGGCCCCGGGCGCATCCTGCGCTCGCGACTACCCGAGCTGGTCCACCAGGAGATCTGGGCCTGGCTCCTGGTCCACCACGCCCTCAGCGTCCTCGCCACCCGAGCCGCCGAGGCCACCGACATCGACCCCGACCGGATCTCGTTCACCCGCGTCCTGCGCCTCGTCCGCCGCACCGCCACCGGTACGGCGGCTTTTTCCCCCTGACGACTGGAACCACGCCCTGCCCCACATCCTCACCGAGATCACCCGCACGACCAACCCGAAGCGACGCGACCGCACCAGCCCCCGCGCGGTCAAACGCACCCGGCACAACAACTACCGCGTCAAGAAACCCGGCGAGACCACCCTCCACCACCCCGACCCACCCACGATCAAGATCCACACCATCAACCCCCGAGCAGCATGATCCACTTAGTCTACGTGGCATTGGACCCACACCCCACCACGCAAAACCTGACCAGAACACACACCGCCTCGCCAGACCCGACCGGAGCGACCACAGTGGAAACGCTGGACAGACCAGCAGCACCCCCATGCCCGCAACCACACAAACATG
>JBOHFF010000046.1:0-15350 GCA_050699515.1 Pseudonocardiaceae bacterium | reverse complement strand
GCCGGGCCAGCACCTCGGCGGGCACGTCGGCGACCCATCCGGCGATCGCGGTGAACGAGCGCATCCCGCCCAGCACCGCGGCCGCGCACAGCGTCAACACCACCGCGACCGGGTGATCCCGGCCCTGTTCGCTGCGCCCATCGGACACCGCACCGAACCGTCGTAGCAGCTCAGGGCCCTCGATTGCGGCGGTGCTCAGCTCAGGTCCGTCCCCCGAGCCCGACGACACACCGGTGAGTGCTGTCGCACACGACTCGGCGATGGCAGGATGAATCAGCAACGAGGCTCCGGTGGCAACGAGAAGTCTGTGGAAGGACTACTCGTCCTACCGGGGCCTCGTTCGCCCACCGGCACGACACGCCGAAGATCACCAATCTTGTTCTGAGGGGTCGGGCAATGTCACAAAACGATCTTGGAACGACCCTGGGGCTGCCCCCGGGCCGCCGCGCAGTCGGGCTCCGCCAGATCGACGGGACGCCACACCAGTCCCAGCGTGCAAGATTCATGATCATGGTTCGTGCCCCTCTGCCCCTTCACGCGGGGACTCACGGGGAACCACCGGCAATGACGGACAAAATCGGAAGGTCGGCGGTCCGACACTGCCCTTCGACATTAAGCCTTAGCTGCGGTTCGCCTCCGCCGAGAATCGGCTTTAGTCGGCCAGTCAAATCACAGCAACGCGAGCCTGTCTAGGAACTCCTCCACGGACGCATCGGGAACAACTTCAACCCATCCCTGCGTGGCTAGGCTCACGATCGCTTGACTGATGTCATCGCGTTTGAACGGCGGCTTGCGTCTAATCTTCCACTGCTCGACTGCCTCAAGAACTTCCCTGGCAAAGGGTGTCCTGTTCAGCTCATTAGCAAGAGTAGAGGCCGTGTAATGAACAGTCGCCGCAACCTCCGCCTGACGAGTGTCGAAGCGGGCGAAGAGGTTCGAAACTCGGCCGACGACTTCTCGCCATTGAATCAAGAAGTCTTGAGCTTGAGCTCTAGCGGCGATAAAAGTTGGACCAACTGTCACTTCAAACATTTTGCCACGCTGCTCCTCCTGGACCAGACCATTGTCCTGAAGACGAGCGAGCTCACGCTTAAGGCCTGGCGCGAAGGGACCGTAGCTTGCTGCTTGAAACTCGAGTCCTGTTGGCAATCCACCAGCCGTCGCGAAGTAAGCAATCTTCTGCAGCATCAATCGCCCGACTGGCCAGTGATAGATACCCTCCTCAAGGCTGGCCAGTATGGCCACGAGCGCAATTGATGAATCCGGAACCTTGTGCGGCGGTGTGGCAGGCGGCTGCGCAACGTCAATGAGATTTAGTTGAGCGTCGTCAAGCGAAACTTCATGCGGAACATACAGCTCAACAGGAATGCCAAACCTTGCGAGGTGCTCGCGCAGCATGGGACCCACAACTGACCAGTCAAGCTGGCCATTGCCGCAACCAAGCGGAGGTAAGGCAATCGAGGTGATGCCCCACTCGTTGAGACGCGTTCGAAGGTGCTGTAAACCCTCCTCGATATCGCTAAGACGGCTGACTGATCGCCAATGCTGCTTGGTCGGGAAGTTCACAACGATGTGATCTTCAACTTTATAGGCATATGGCTTGCCAAGCTCAACTTCATCCCTTGCGCATCGTGCAACATAGTCGTGATACATCTCAGGGTACTTGCGTTTAAATTCGAGCGCGACCCCCTTTCCCATTATGCCAACACAGTTGACTGTATTGACAATCGCCTGGGCTTGCGATTGAAGAATGTTACCCTTCGCCAGTTTCACCAGCGACTCACCCGAAGAAGACACGCGCATTCACCTCCACCGACAAGGCTGGCAATTGGGAGGAGCACTCCAGGCGACGATCCCTATGGTCGACGTAGCAGCCGACTACGAACCGCGGCTCAACTCGATTGGGTACTAGCAACTCTGCGCATCTAGCCCGCTTCAGCTCAACCTTTGTCCAATAGTCCTGATTGTCCCACGAGTCCGCGTAGATTCGGGCCTCGTCGAGCCGAGCCAATCCGCTAGGGCTAGGCAAGAACATTGTGTCATTCGACGCCGCATTTCCGTCGGTGACAATCGAGCCGGGCAAGTCAAGAACGGCAGGTTCGATGCAGACAACAGTAAGTGGAACATCGCTGTTTTTTAGCTTGTACATCATAGCGTTACGAGCATCAAAATAGAGGTTCGCGTAGTCGTGTAACGGCCGGCCTTGCGGGACTCGTCTCCGAGCTCGGCGATCTTGGACGGATTCCAACGACACAGATGTATGGGGAAGCCGTGCTGCGAGGTTGTGACTGAGTATGCCCCAAGCAGCAATGGAGCTGAGGTTCGATACCGGCGTGATGTAGTGAAGCTCAGTCACCCTGCGGCGGAGCATCGGGGGGTCCCACCACCTCGGTTCAGTCACCAACAGTCTGACACGACCGCCCGTCAGACTGCGCCAAGCACCGATGCGTATCGCATGCTTACCCGGAATCGCCGCCAGCTCAGGAGCCACCAGTCTGTGCCGTCGGCTTGGTCTCCTCGGCGACGCGGAGCAGCGCGCACGAAGCTGCTGCCCGGCGAGGCGTGCCGCGCGGGCGTCCACAGCAGTCACCCCCGTTGCTACCACAAAGTTGCAAGCTAAGCACTATTCGAACATACGTTCGAAATCTTGTCACGCACATACAGCCGCCCAACGACACGGAGGACCAAGCAGGTACTCCCACAGTCGCGTGGCGAGCCACGGTCCTGGGGCCAGCCTGACCGACGAACGGCCGCACCATGCTTGACCGGTACACCTTCGCCCCGTGGGTGCAGCCACGCTTCCGTCCTCTTCGACGATCTAGACCTGGAGCCGGATGATGCTGCCCTCGATGATCGGCAGCGGACCATCGTGAGATTCCCACGCCGCGCGATGAGTCAGCCGAGGGTGCAGCCGATTCCATGCGCATGCCCGGGCGGTGCCGTAGCGGCGGGTGTCAGTGAGGGTGAATGCATCGGGCTCAGGCTGGGTCGCGGCTTGGGCCAGCGCGAACTCGGGGCCGTGCTTGGAGGGGCGCCCGGGGGCGCTGGGCGCGCGGGGCGGTGGTGGGGAGCAGAACACTCGATCCGAGCGCAGCCGCCCGAGCAGTTCGACCGGCAGATCGGCGAGCAGGAAGGCCAGGCGGGTCACGTCGTAGCCGGCGTCGAACACGATGAGGATGTCGGCGTCCCCGGGCTTGTGCTGCCCGGCGTCCTGGAGCCGTTGGATGACCTCGCGCAGTTGTGTGACGGTCACCGTGGTCGCATCGTCACCGGGACCCAGGCGCACCGCATCGATCAGCGCGGTCCACGAGGTGCGGCCCGGTTCCAGTGCCGCGACGAACGAGTAAGGCCAGCCGGGGATCATCTGCGCCTGGCCTTTTCCGCGTCCGTAGACAGGGCAGAGTTGACCGATCGGGGCTGGTCGCCGCGTCCGGGCGCATTCACGGGCTGACATCGACAGCCAGGGTGATCCGCCCCTGCTCATCCCGCGGCACCGGCAGGCTCACCAGCGACCTGCGCAGCCGCTCGACCTCAATGCGGCCGCTGCCCAGTCCGTCGTAGAGGCCACCATGCCCACGCCGGTGTTCGGCGGTTAGCGTCAGCCCGACCAGCGTGGTGACCGGCCCCTCGGCACACAACACCGCGTCGGTGAGCTCGAAGAGCGCATCGGCGCGCAACCTCAGGCAGTCATAGAACGCACTGCGAAACACGGCAAGATCATCCAGGCTCGTCAGGCCGCCTGCTCGCCTCCGCAACTCATCTGCTGCACACTGACGCCCACGCCCACCGCCTTCGTCTTCGAGATCTGTGGAAGGAACCCGAAGGTGATCAAACGGTGGCCGTCCCACGTCATGGCGACACGCCGCCACCAGGCCAAAAACCCAGAACCAAGGGGTTAAACGACAAGCTGAGACGCTGGACGATCTCACGGCAGCGTATCTCTGCTGCTCAGGTCCGGTCTCGGCGCTAGATACCCCTGCTCTGGATCTTGCCGACGGAGGGAGAATTAGTGCGCGTGGAAGTCCGTGTTAAGAGATGTGGATCTCGTGCCGGCAGGGCCTCACCTGTGTAGGTCGCAACGCGAGTTGGCGCTGCTCAGCTAGTAAGATCTCGGTTTGATGAGCCGACGAACGAGGGCAGTAGGATTGGTCTATGACCCCTTCGTCGAGGTATGTTCTTGCAGTAGTCGGTCTTCCTGGGAGCGGAAAATCGACACTTGTGGACCTGTTTAAAGAATCTTACGGTCTAGCGCGGGTCTACTTCGGAGGGATAGTGCTTAACGAAGTTGTGAATCGGGGCCTGACCCCAGGGCCGCTGAGCGAGCGAACCGTTCGCGAATCTCTGCGAGTCGAATTCGGAATGGACGCAATAGCCAAGCTCGCTACGCCAAGAATTGACCGAGCGATCTCTTCCGGCCGGAACGTCGTTATCGATGGCATGTACAGTATGGCGGAATATGAATACTTGTTTGCCCGCTACGACGACCTACAAACGATAGCAATACATGCAGCTCGTACGGTCCGCTATCAAAGACTGGCTGAACGCCAAGTGCGATCGCTTACAGCATTCGAGGCAAAGGAGCGGGACTTAGTGGAGGTCCGCGCTCTGGATAAAGGGGGGCCTATCGCCCTAGCGGATCTCCACTATGTAAATGATCGCGGTTTAGATAGCTTGGCGAACTTCTGCCGAACCGTCATGGAAGGACTTCAACAGACGGAGGACGGGGTTATGATAATTAGTACAAAGAAATACGGGAGACGCAAATTGTCAACTATTTCTGAGGCTTGGGATTCAATCAACCGTCTCAAACCCGGCAAGGCGGAATTAAAGCAACTGTTGGGGACTGTCGATCAATTGACTGTTGGTGGCCCGTTGAGTGAGGATGGCGAGAAATTGTTAACGCTGATCGCGTCGAAGTTGGCCGAATATGATCAAGAAATAATAGTTCAGTTGGGTAACCAGCTGGGCCATGCGGAACATTCCGTGCCTAGGAGAGTCTTTGCCGACACCTTGGGCGCAATGGGGCAAGAAGTGTTCATCCCGTATCTGATGGTCGCAATCAATGACGAGTCAGACGATGTCGCCTTATGGGCCGCGCTGTCAATCGCCAAGGTAGGCGAATCTAGCCTGCAAGCGGTGCGCGAGATTGTTCCAATCGTCAATAAGCCAAGTCGGCTAGTTCTCCTGTACGACGCGTTACTGAAGATGAAATCGGTCCGGGCTGGCGATGTTGAGAGAATCATCGAAGACAAGCTACAGCGGTCACCTGGCGGCTGGTACGAAGTCCTTCAGAATTTCCGGCGATACAATGATGCCAACAGATGACAGCCTGAGGCCGAGGTAATTTAAGTGATAGACAGCTTGTCATGCCTTTTTGTTGAACGACTTTCCCAGGCTCTGTTGAACTTAGGTGAGCCAACTGTAATCTTGGTGTGCGGACCGTCTGGAGCAGGGAAGTCGGATATCTCCCGAAAAATTGCCCAGACGCTGGACTGCTCAATTATACACCTTGACAATTTTTATCGCAGCATCGAGCTTGTCGATTTCGAATTAATAGACGGCGAAATAATGCCACAGTGGGATAGTCCTAGTGCGGTTGATTGGCCAGCTATCGAACATTTGTTGAAAGCTTTCCTTTGTAAACCCGGTTACGTGAGGCTGCCAACTTATTCTTTCGCTGAGAACCGCCCATCTGGTAGCTGCCTTCTCCGTATTCGACGTCATGACGTCTTGATCGTTGACGGCACGCTGGCCGGTTACACCAGTGAACTATGTTCTCAACTGGGGATTGCCACATTCATCATCTATGTCGACGCCCCAAATGAGGAGAGGATGCGGCGAACCGAGCTCAGAGACACGCTCTATAGGCGCCAAGCGGAGCCTCCGGAGGTAAGAAAAAATAGGTGGAAACTAATGACCATCGCCGAACGAAAATTGGTCAAGCCGCAAAGTACATCCGCGGCCATAATCGCAGAAAATGAAGATGACAAGTTCACGTGGCGTAACAGCTTGCCGAAGTAAAACCAAATGAATGACGAGCCCCCGAAGGTGGCAATTTTTTTGCGCTTGGAGGTGGGAGCGTTAGCAATTTGAGCTGCAACAAAGACTATACGAAACAAACTCGATAATGATCGCGAGTGCCAATTGGTTTCCGTCACCACTGAGCGGCGTCTGCAGGAGATGCTAGGATATTCGAATCATTTTTCCATCTTAGCGCGGGCTTGTAGGTGGTAAAGGTCTTCGTCATCTAGACTCATCAGGCTGTGAAGCTCGACTCCATGGAGTCGCAATAAATTTGCCGCATCCCCTTCACATCGATCTATAAGTACCACGCAAGCGTGTGTGCGATGCCCTGCATCCCGAACTCTTTCTACAACGTTTAAGAGGAGCTGCCCATCTGACGATATGTCGTCGGCGATAACAACGCGACTCGAGGGAGGAATCACGCCTTCCAGCCAACGACCGAAGAGCGGTTGCTCCTTCGCGAACCCGGAGGCAACGCTTAATTTTCTGCCACATTCCCGGATAAGCAATGAATTCCCCCTTTTGGGGCCTATCATTATACACGGTTTTTCTTCGTGCTTGTCGACATCCTCAAGCGTCGGAATTAATTTCGACACAGTTTTCAGAATTAAATCACTCAACGCCTCCGTCATAGTGTTCAAATGCCCCTCAACATGTGAAGCTGAAAGGAGATCAATAAACACATTTACCCTGATCTCACCATCTCGACCTATCTGCCAGCCGCCGCTTCGAAAATCGAGGTATTTAGCAACAATTTGTTCGAGCGGTGTTAGGCTCATATCCTCATGACCCCTCTTGCGACACTGAGATTAATCCGGCAGCGCAGCTCGAGAGGGATATTCCTCAAGTCGCGCCATGCAGTTGCATGTACTTCAGTTCGTTCCGCTACTGAGTCGAATTCACAACCGACAAAGGTTAGGTATCTGAAATCCCAGTGATCATGCTGAGGGTGATTTCGTGAATGGTTTGATGGAATCGAGTGTCGATCAATCTGGATGAGTTGTGCACTGATGCCTTCAATATCCATCTTAACGTGGGTTTCCTCGACCAGTTCGCGCACGGCAGCAGATGCTAAATTGCGATCACTCTCCTCGACGTGCCCCCCAGGCAACAACCACCGCTGCAGCACACCGTGATACACCATGAGGACCTTTTTATGCGTAGGATAGACCAGAGCCAGGCTGCACGTGATGTGGCCCTTGAAGTTCTCTTTGTCGCAGACGTCGTCACCATTTTCTATTCGTGCGCGCAAGTCGGCGAGAGTATTATTTTCGACGGGATAGTGGTTCAGATACGCATCAATCGTGCGGATCAGCGTCTTCTTGTTAATCATTATGGAAGTACTCCAGCCACGTTGCGGCGATTGCCGATCGATCGATTGCGTCAACAGTGTGAAATCCCGGTCGATGGTGAACTGCAAGGAGCTTCGACACGCAAACAAGTATTTCGGCTTGTACTAACTGAATGAAAGAACCTACCGCGGCTCCGTGTACGAAATTCACGGCGTTGCCTTTATTCAACAAGTAAAAATAGTGCCCAGCGGTCGAGTACCGGGTGCAGCAGTCGTCTAGACGCTGTTCATGGTAATAACTGCGTAATCCGACCAGATCAAGTTCATCATCCGAGGACGTGACGGTGGCTATGTATGCACCATTGCACACCCTTGTAAAATCCTCTCCTTTAAGCGAGATATTTCCAGTCGCACATAGGATTAGTTGTGATCCCGATAGTGCGACGCGAAGGTTTCTTGTGATCTCAAATCCGTGAGATAACGCCTCCACAAGTGTGACTGGATTCGTGTCAAATATCACGGTGCGCACGTTCTTCGAGCGCAGGACCTGAGCGATGGATCGCCCTAGCTTTCCGTAACCGATGACACAGGCTTTGCGGCCCTGTAAGATATCTCCTCGTTCTCTAAGCAGTGCTTCAGTCGAGAACATAATCGACTGCCCCACTAGGTAATCTTCGGGATTTTTGAGTGGACTTCGTGCGACACTGAATACTGGAACCGCTAATGCGCTGAGCCGCTCGTACTTCTGTAGCCCATTTTCGGTGTCTTCAACAACGCCCACCAGTCGCCCTGAATAATTGTCTTCTAAATCTTGCAAGAGCGGCGCAAAGTATCCGCCCATGTCTAGGAGCACGAGCGGTTTCCCTGGCGCGTATTGCTCGAGTAGCTGCAGTGCTGACTCGCTTTCATGCAACTTGCGCCTGTTGAGTTGAGCGATTTTATAAACCTCAGAGACTCGGGATCGCGTCCCGAAATGGATTGACCTCGGCTTGGGCAGTACGAGCATGATAGGGGCGAGCGAGCTTACCGCATCGAGAAAATATGGTCGGTCTTCAAGCAAATGTGTTATTACTATAGAGGCCGCATCGTTGCCGCCGCAGTATAGCGTGCACACTTTGTCGAAAAACCGGCGGAGCCGCCCTTGCGTGACACTGTCCATTGTGGCTATAGACCTCCATTTATGTGATCAGTCGATAGTGTACCGGTCAGCATGCACCCCTTCCGAATCTCGACGGTTCGTAGCCCGACAGCATGTATCGTAGCTGAAGCTCGCTTGGTTGACGACAATGCAATATCAAGCCGTGGGAGGACGGTTTCAATCAGTCATGGCGACACAATGCTCCGCGATCAGCTTCTCGAAGACTTCGATCGGCTTTTTCCAGCCTAGCGTCTTACGTGGTCTGCCATTCAGCTCTGCCGCTACTCTATCAAGTTCTCCCTGGGTGTGCAAGGACAGATCGGTGCCTTTCGGGAAGTACTGCCGGAGTAACCCGTTGGTGTTCTCGTTGGTGCCGCGCTGCCACGGTGAGTGGGGGTCGCAAAAATAGACGGGGAGGCCGGTGCGGACGGTGAAATCGGCGTGACGGGCCATCTCTTTTCCCTGGTCCCAGGTTACGCTGTTGCGCAGGAATTCGGGCAGCGTCTCCATTTTCCGGGCCAGCAGCGCGGCCACTCGCTCAGCGGTTCGGTCGTAGGGAATCCGCACGAGCATGACGTAGCGGCTGGTACGCTCGACGAGAGTAGCGATCTGGGACTTGCCACCCTTGCCGATAATGGTGGGTCGGACCGGGGCGCGGTGCCGGGATTGCTCCCGGTCCGTTTCCCCGGTCCGCCCGCCGCACCGGACGTGCGTGTCTCGCCGGGATCTGTGGGAGCCCGGGGTGCGATTCCCCCGGGCGACCCGACCACACGCGCTCTTGGATCAGCTGTCCGAGAGCGCGGACGACCCACCACCACCGATGCCGCCGAAGAAATCCTGAACACTGCCTTCGTCGAGTTGCGCGCCGTGGAGGTGCCTATTGCCGTGGCGTGCGCGTTGACCGGACGGTCCCGGGCCACCCACTATCGGCGGGCTGACCCGCTGGGGGCGGCGGCGCTGGGACCGGTGCACGGACCCTGGCTGCCGCGGGGGTTGCCGCCCTCGACGATCACCGACGACGAACGAGCCCAAGTACTCGCGCTGCTCAACTCCGAGCCCTACCGTGACCTGGCAATCCCCCAGGTGTGGGCGCGCGAGCTCGATGCGGGCCGCTATTGGTGCTCGGAGTCGAGCATGTACCGGATCGCCCGCGAGGCCGGGCAGAGCCGGGAACGGCGGGCCCAGGCCACCCACCCGCCCCGGGTTCGTCCCGAGCTGGTCGCCCACGGCCCCAGCGAGGTGTGGAGCTGGGACATCACCGCGCTGAAAGGACCCCGGAAAGGAGAATGGTACAAACTGTACGTCGTGCTGGATATTTTCTCCCGCTATGTCCCCGCCTGGCTCGCCGCTCATACTGAGGACGCGGTCGTGGCGAAAGATTTCCTCGCCGGGGCGGTGTCCCGTAACCTCGTTATCCCGCACACGATCCACGCCGATCGAGGGGGCTCGATGACGTCGAAACCGGTGTCCGAGATGATGATCGACCTCGGGATCAGCCGATCCCATTCCCGGCCCCGGACATCGAACGATAACCCCTTCTCCGAGGCGCAGTTCAAGACCCTCAAATACGTGCCCGACTTCCCGGACCGGTTTGGCTGCCTCGCCGACGCCCGCGCGTTCTGCGACCGGTTCTTCCCCGCCTACAACCACGAGCACCGCCACTCCGGGATCGGCATGCACACCCCAGCCTCAGTCCACTTCGAAACCGCGACCGACATCCACGCACGACGCCAAACCACCCTCGACCGCGCCCACACACAACACCCCCAACGGTTCAGCCACCGGCCCCAGCCACCACGCCTGCCCGAGCACGCGTGGATCAACCAACCCACCCAACACGAGCCAACCCAGTAAGATCCACTGTCTCATTTGACTTGACAGCTACCGGACCGCCGGCCATCCTGATCGGTCTTGCCCGCCCAACGACGATAACGCTCCCTGCTGGAGCTGATGTGGTCGCGATGCTGGTGTTCGCCGCCGCGGGCGCGAAGCTCGCATGCCGAGCTGGTGGATGCATTCGGAGTGCTGACCACTGCGTTGCCGCCCTGCCCGGGTGGCTGGTTGAGCCCCGTTCGCGGTGGCAGGAGGACGGAACGACGTTCAGGGTGTCACACTAGGATCATGGGCACATCTCGGAACTTCACTGCCGCCGTACACCAGGAAGAGGACTGGTACGTGGCACAGTGTCTTGAGGTCGACGTGGCCAGCCAGGGCCGCACGATTGAGGAGGCGTTGGGCAACCTCGCCGAGGCTGTCACGCTCTACCTCGATGAGGTCGATGAATCCCAACGGCACGTGACCGCCACTCCTCTCATCACCTCGTTTCACGTTCCAGGTGCGGCGTGAGCCCTGCGCTCTCTGAGCTGCCTATCCGAAAGATCACCCGTGTCATCGAGTCGCTTGGTTTCGGCTACGTGCGCACAAAAGGTAGCCATGCCGTCTATCGGCATCCGGATGGCGGGTCGTGGTCGTCCCTCAACATGGCACCGTCAAGCGAGGCACACTCAGCTCAATCCTGCGACAAGCCGGTATCACGCCCGCAGAGTTCCTCGCATTGCTTCGTTGATAGGAGTCGTTCGAGACGGGTACCGCAGGTTCGCCGAGGATCCGGAACCTAGCAGGCCCCCAGGTCGAGCGCCGAGGCGAGGAGCCCGCGCTGCGCGATGGCATCCGACTGGCGGCCCTCCGTGGTTGTCTCGGCGGACCGCATGAACGCCGGCCGCGCCGGCCTGGTGATCGTCGGAGGTCCGTGCCGAGCTGCGCGCCCACACCCAATCCCTCAACGCACTGCGAGAGACCAAGCTGGAGCAAGGTTGGGAAATGCGTGAGGGTTTCGCTACGCAGAGCCACGAGATGGGCTATGAGTTTGCCACGATGGCTACCGGGCGCCGGGGCTGATGTGCTGCACCACCCGAGGTGACGCACGGTCCTTCAACAGCTCGCCCGGCGGACGGAACAGGTCCCCGTAGAACGCCATCGCGATATCACCGGCCGGCACCGGGCCAGCGCCGGCGCGCGTCAACCCATCAGCGAGCGCTGGCCGCCAGTCTGGTCGGCCTGCTGACCCGGGCGAGCACGTACGCGCACGCCGCAGCTAGCCCAGCGGTGCGGCCCTTGTCTCGTGGCAGGACTGGTCCAGACCAACGTCGATTGTTGCCGTCTCAGCCGACCTGATGCGGTATGCCTGTACCGATCCACATCGCAGGCAAGAGTACGTCGCGATGGTGACCAGCCTCCTTCCGGTGCAGTCGGGTGAGGTGAGTCGTGTACTGGGACCACAGTGAAGTGTGATCATTTCGCATGACCGGCAGGTCAACTGTGCTTGCTCAGGCACGATGCGCATCCTTCCCCGCCTGTGATCGCGGTGGAACGCATTGGTTGCCCAACGCGAGATAACAGGCGAGCCCCAGCAGGAGGGCCTTCGGGTCCAGCAGCGAGAAATCGCCAGATCCAGTGAGACCGGCAAGATCGTCAAGGGCGAACCCGAGTCCGATGGCCAGGACGGTCATGAGAACAACCGCCCTGGACAGGAGGACTATCTTGATGTCGACGAACACGGTGTACTCCATCTGTTGTTCGTTGAGGGCCGCTGCCTCCCTTCCGTCCAGGAGATCGAGGCAGCGGCCGAACTATGGTGGGGTGGTGCGACCCAGCGACCCGGATCGCCAGTGCGCCGGTTGTGCACTGGCTGGCAGTCCCTACATGTGTCCTCCTCACTCGAGCGGCCTCACTTGATGATGCTGGAACGGCATGCTCGTACGCAGCTCCTACGGCAGGCAGCGACGTTCTCGGACACCCGGTCTCTCCCTGCCGCAGCCTCAACGCAAGTCGACAGACAGCGACGTTGTGCGACAATCCTCCGCATAGGCGTGCCGGGAGACTGTCGTGCCTGATCAATCGGAGATTCCCTCTGAGCCCCAGCAGATGTTCGCGGCACAGCTGCGCGATTTGCGCGCACAGTGTGGTAGGCCAACTCAGCAGGAGCTTGCGGCTGCGATGCACTGCGGTCGGACCATGGTGTCGGACATACTCGCGGGTCGTCGCTTCCCAACGTGGAAGCAGGCCTGGGCGCTGATCACGGCGTGCGCACGCAACGACAGCAAGGACCTCGAGGAGAAATGGCGCGAACGGTGGTTGTCAACCAGTAGACGCCTGGATGCTCTACGATACGGTCCGGCGGTTCCCCGAACCACGGCAGCGACGAATCTATCAGCTGCGATCGACGCCGAGTCGGACAATCACAGTCAGGCTGCCTTCTCCTTGGGGAGAACCAAAACGAGCTCGGTGCACGCGACATGGTATCGAGACAATCCCGAATTCTACCGTGCTGCCGCCCAGCATGCGCGACGGGCCAGGACAGAGATCCGTGCAACCTATGTCCGGCAGCACCCGCCGACAGACTTCACGACGTCGGCATCAGCCGAGTACTTCGCAGCCATCCTCGCTTGGGCTGAGCCGCATGATGACAGTCAGCGCAGTGCCCGTCGAATTATCGGACTTCCCCATAAAGATGGCGTGCCAGATTCGACGATGCTCGCCTGGGTCCGCCGGCACCGTGATGAGACTCGGGGCATCCTCAACTATGAGGCAAAGGTTATGCCATGGTACACGGACGGCGATGGTCTCAATATCGTAGTCTTCGATGAAGGCGTGACC
Organism: Pseudonocardiaceae bacterium; assembly: GCA_050699515.1. Classification (GTDB taxonomy): domain Bacteria; phylum Actinomycetota; class Actinomycetes; order Mycobacteriales; family Pseudonocardiaceae. The sequence goes on along the minus strand of JBOHFF010000046.1, from coordinate 2,241 downwards.
TTCCTTGCTTTTTCCGGCGGGGGCCGGCAGAAGCTCAACGGCTTCAGTGTTGAAGACCGTACCTTTGCCGAGTACTTCGTGAGACATTTTGACCAACTGTGGTCAAGCCTTCACCCGATAGAAACCTACCTTCAGCGCATCGGCGCCGAGAGCTGACCGCTATGTGAGCACAACGACGGGTACCGCTGGCTCGCCGCTGCGGGGTGAAGCATGCGAGATCTGGCTCGTGTGATCGTCGTCCCGGTCACCCTATGACACCAAGATCACAAACCAGAACCGACGATCACCATGCCGTTACTTGCGAAATCGGGTCTGAGTAGTCGGTATCGTGAATTTCGTAATTTTTCGCCGGAAACCTGGTGACTGTTCGCCGCTGGCTAAGTAGTCGTAAGTAGCGCCGTGTCAAATTAGGGGGTGAATGCATGTTGTCATGTGACCTCCTCTTGGCCATGGTGAGTGTAAGCCGAATCGACCCTGCCGTCGATGAGGTTTTCCGTCACCGGTCCATTGGACTCCCTGAGGAGGATTTCATGTCTGACGCATTGAGTTTTGTCGAGATCGACGGGCAGCGCGCAGAGCTGCTTCCCGCCCGTACCGTGCTGTCCCTGGTCAGCACCTGTGGCTGCGGCGGCGGTGGCTATGGCCATGGCGGCGGTGGCCAAGCCGGTGATGGCGGCAACGGCGGTGTCGGCGGTAACGGTGGCACCGGCCGGGGTGGTCTCGGCATCAACCTGCTGAACGTCAACCTGTTCGGCGACCAGACCAACAGCGCCGGTAACGGCACCGGTGGCGCCGGTGGTAGCGCTAACGGTGGTCCTGGCGGATCTGTCGCCAGCTGAGGCCCGCGCTGGTGACTTCCGTGTGGTGCCGTTTGCTAGGGAACGGCACCAGCGTGGCCGGCGGCACCATCCGCCGGCGGTGCCGGGCAGCCCGATCTCAGCTGAGACGGGCGGCACCGCCCCACACGACCGCGGATGGTGCCACTGGCCGGGCGGGGAGACCGGAATACAACCGGTCTCCCCGCCCGAGACATTATGGGCAAGAAGGTTCTCGCCGCCATCCCCAGGGAGTACGCCAATCGTCACACTGTTCAGCCTGTATCGAGCGGCGATGGCCGCTAGCTTTCTGCCAGGTATCGTTCCAGGTCCTCCACCTTTGCGGTCAGACCGTTGGTGACACCTGCCCTGATATCCGCCTTCAGTACTTCCGAGACCTGCGCAACCCGACGGCCGCGCTGCGGTGGAGCGAGCAGGCGAGCGAGACGCATCTTTGCCCGCTGAGCTGCGGCGATGGGTGACCCACCAGCTGCCCGGTCTGGCCAGCGTCGTGGACGTCTTCTGGCCCTACGGCTGCTCCAGGGTCTGGCGCGTGGCCTCGGGCACGGACGAGGTCTACGTGAAGCGCAGCCCCGGCCGCGTCCTACCTCAACGCGGGCGCATGAGCAATGCTTGACACTCTGACCAAGTGCCAAAGTTCTAAGAGCAATCAAGGAGGTCGTCACTGTGTCAGTGACGAGGATCGTGGCGTACGCCCAGGGAACGAACCTGCCCGCCTCGCAGGAGTTCTACACCGAGGTGCTCGGCCTCGAGGTCGCCATGCAGGATCCCGTACTCGGGCTTACTTCGCCGGCCAACCCGACCGCGCAGGTCATCATCCCGCCGGCCGGGATGGAGAACCCCGAGCCGAGCTTCGGCATCGACGTCGGCGACCCGGCCGCCGTCCACGCCGCGCATGAGGCCGCACTCGAGCGCGGACTCCGCGTGGTCTACCCCATCCGAGATGAGCCATGGGGCGTGCGTCGCTTCTTCGTCGAGGACCCCGGAGGCACGATCGTCAACGTCCTCGCCCACCTCTCGTAAGACAGCTGCTCACGAGCGCCAGCTGAGAGCCATCCCCACGCTGAGACGGCCGGCGAGACCCTGAAGGACGAGTCACCGATGCGGTGATCAACGACGCTGGGTCGGCCATCGTCGGTCAGTGGAGCACGGAACACTTGCTCGGAGCCAAGCGCGGCCTGGTAGAACGCCGACGCACGGTCCAGGTCGGGCACGGGCAGGCGTGGAGCAATATGCGTGGTCGCAATGTCAAGTGGTCGGCGCCGGAAGTCCGTCGGGTGCCGTGAACGAGACGTCAGCGACGTTTTTCACGCCGGGCAGGTCGGTGGTGTCTCGTTCACGGCGCACACCGTCACTGCGCAGCTGACCTGCCGTCAACTCCACTCCCGATGGACTTCCGGTGGCG
>JBOHFF010000045.1:0-3594 GCA_050699515.1 Pseudonocardiaceae bacterium | reverse complement strand
GTTCGGGTTGGTGCATCCCGATCTGCCGGCTGGGTTTCCCGCGTTGCGCTCGTTGGACACGTTGCCCAACAATCTGCCCGGTGAGTTGACCAGTTTCGTCGGGCGTGGCGCTGAGTTGGCGCAGTTGGGTGAGCCGTTGCAGCGGGTGCGGTTGCTGACGTTGACCGGTGCGGGGGGTTGTGGCAAGACCCGGTTGGCGTTGCAGGCCGCGGCGAATGCGATGGACCACCACCCGGATGGGGTGTGGTGGGTGGAGCTGGCGCGGCTGGAGGACGCCACCCTGCTGCCCGCCGCGGTGATCGGCGCGCTGGGGTTGCGCGAGATACCGGGCCGAGCTCTGCTGGACATTCTCGTCACCCACCTACGGGCCCGTCGCACCCTGGTCGCCTTGGACAACTGTGAGCACCTGCTGGGTGCCTGCGCCCAGTTCGCGGATGGCCTGCTGCGCTCGTGTGCGTCGCTGCGGATCCTGGCGACCAGCCGGGCACCGTTGGGGGTGCCCGGCGAGTTGACGTGGCGGGTGCCCTCGATGTCGCTGCCGGCTCGGCCTGAGCGCATGCCGATCGAGGTGGTGCGGCAGTCGGATGCGGTGTTGTTGTTCATCGATCGGGCCACCCAGGTCCGTCCCGACTTCGTGATCACCGCGGCCAACGCGCCCGCCATCGCCCAGATCTGTTCCGATCTCGATGGCATCCCGCTGGCCATCGAGCTGGCCGCGGCGCGGGTGCGGGTGATGTCACCCGAGCAGATCGCCCGTGCCCTGAGCGACCGCTTCCACCTACTCACCGGGGGTGCCCGTACGGTGCTGCCGCGTCACCGGACCCTGGAGGCCTCGATCGAGTGGAGCCATGAACTGCTCAGTGCCGGTGAGCGAGCCCTCCTGCGGCGGTTGTCGGTGTTCGCCGGGGGCTGGACCCTGGACGCGGCTGAGCAGGTCTGCCCGGGCGAGGGCATCGACCACGACGAGGTGCTCGATTCGTTGACCGGTCTGGTCGACAAGTCTCTGGTTACTGCTGACGACCACGGCCCTCAGACGCGGTATCGCCTGCTGGAGACCGTCCGCCAGTACGCCACCGCACGCCTGACCGACGCCGGCGAAGTCGACCACCTGCACGATCGCCACCTGACCTACCACCTTGCGCTGGTCGAGGCCGCTGAGCCACAGGTCCTCGGTGCCGGGCGCGACGACCCCGTGCTGCACACTCTCGCGACCGAGCTACCGAACCTGCGGGCCGCTCTGGAGTGGGCGGCGGCCACCGACCCCCACGTCGCGCTGCGCCTGGTGGATGCGCTGACCCTGTTCTGGTTGTTCACCGGCCGCTTCCGGGAAGGCGACGCCGCGTATGCCCGCGCGCTGGACGCCGCGGGCGAGCAGCCGACACCGCTGCGCGGCCGGGTCCTGACCGGTCGCGGGATCCTCGGGCAGTTCGGTGGAGCCTACGAGGCCGCGCACGGGTGGACGCAGGCGGCGCTGGCGATCGGCGAGGCGTGCGGCGACCTGTGGACCCAAGGGCGCGCCAATCACACCCTTGGCCTGATGGTGTCCATCGGCGACCCGGCCGGCGGGCGGGCGCTGCTTGAGCGAAGCGTGGAGCTGGCCACTCAAGCCGGCGACGACTGGTGTCGCATCAACTCCGCCCAGTGCCTGGCGTTTGCGTGGACAATTCAGGACGAGTTCGACACCGCTCGCCCGGTGCTCGATGACGCGTATGCGATCGCAACCCGGCTTGGCTACCGGAGAGGGTTCGCTTGGCACTGGATATGCCTAGGCTGGGGAGCCCTGTTTCAGGGGCGGCTGAACGAGGCCCGCGAGTTGCTGGGGCGTTCCGTCGCGGCCGGCAACGAGATCGGTGATCCGGTAACGGATGGTTTCGCCAACGGCCTGATAGTGTACAGGCAGCTTGTGTGCGGCGACACGAAGTCTGCGTATTCGCTTGCCGGCACCACGCTTGCGCGTGTCCTGGAGACTGGCGCGGGCTTTGCCTTGGGCATGACCTACCAGATGCTGGGCAGAACGGAGGTCGCGCTGAGCGAGCTTTCCACGGCGCGCGGACATCTCGAGACCGCCATCGACGTCGAGCGGCTTTCGGGATCTTTCTATCTGTTGTCTTGGCACCTTGCCCTTCTGGGCACTCTCGAGCGCCTGGAGGGGAACCTGGATGCGGCGCACCGATGGGCCGGTGAGGCGCTGGAGTTGGCCCGGCGGCTGGACAGTGGACGGCTGCAGGCCGACGCCGAGCGTGTGTTGGGGCGGCTTGCGCTGGCTGTGGGTGAGGCTGGGGAGGCTGAGCGGTATGTGCATGAGGCGTTGGGTCGGTTGGTTGCCCGGGGTTTCGCGCTCGATGTTCCGGAGTGTCTTGATGTGTTGGCCGCTATTGCCGCTTCGCAGGAGAGTTTTGAGGAGTCGGCGCGGTTGTTGGGTGCGGCTGCGGCGGGGCGGCAGCGGTTGGGCATTGTCCGTTTCCCGCCTGAGCCGCAGTTCTGGGCTGGTGTTGAGGTCGGCACCCGAGATGCGCTGGGATCTGAGGGTTATGACGCTGCGTTCGCTGCGGGTGCTGGTTTGACCACCGAGGAGGCGGTGGCCTACGTTCGCCGGGCCCGGGGCGAGCGTAAACGTCCCTCCCGTGGTTGGGACAGTCTGACCCCGACCGAGCTGGAGGTGGTGCGCCATATCAGTGCTGGTCTGACCAATCGCGAGATCGGTGAGCGGATGTTAATCACCGCCGGGACCGTGAAGGTCCACCTCTCGCACATCTTCGCCAAGCTGGACACCTCCTCACGCTCCCACCTCGCCGCCGAGGCCACCCGCCGCGGACTCGACCCCCCACCGCTCGCGACGCTGGCCGGTGAGGACTCGTGCCGATCCGCCAGTGGCATATCGGGCAGCTGCACGCCTGCATGAGCTGACAGCTTGGCGATGGGACAATCGCAGAGATCCGGCGGATGGGTCGGTCGCTGACGTAGTGGGGAGACCAGTGGAGGTTGACGGCGGTGAGCGGGTGATCTGCCAGCTGCCGGTCGGCACGGTGACGTTCCTGTTGACCGATGTCGAGGGTTCGACGCGGTTGTGGGAGTCGGATCCGGAGACGATGGGCATCGCGGTGGCTCGTCATTACGAGCTGCTGCACACGGCGATAACCCTGCATGGCGGGGTGCGGCCGGTGGAGCAGGGCGAGGGTGACAGCGTCGTCGCGGTGTTCGTCCGGGCCTCGGATGCGCTGGCCGCGGCGCTCGACGTGCAACGGGCATTTCTGTGCGAGAACTGGCCTGACGGGGTGCCGTTGAGGTTGCGGATCGCGCTGCACACGGCCGAGGTGCAGCTGCGTGACGACGGCAACTACTTCGGACAGGCGGTCAACCGGTGTGCCCGGTTACGGGCGATTGCGCATGGTGGCCAGGTTGTGTTGTCCGGGACGACGCGTGAGTTGGTGCTGGACCGGTTACCGGAGGATGTCGAGTTCGCTGATCTGGGGGTGCACCGGTTGCGGGATCTGGGGCGACCGGTGCATGTGTTCGGGTTGGTGCATCCCGATCTGCCGGCTGGGTTTCCCGCGTTGCGCTCGTTGGACACGTTGCCCAACAATCTGCCCGGTG
>JBOHFF010000044.1:0-91965 GCA_050699515.1 Pseudonocardiaceae bacterium | reverse complement strand
GCCTTCAACCTCGCCCGTTACGCCCCCAGACGCTGACGTGGGTAATACACGAAAACCACCCCCAGCACCCTAACTGAACAGCGGAAACGGTCAACCCATCCGATGATCATCGGAAACTCGGGCTAGCGGAGGCGAGTGCCCTCTGGCACCCAGAGTGCGGTGATCAGCTGGTGTGGGAGGGCGGCCTGCTGGCTGGTGATCAGGATGTCGCGGTGGATGAACAGCGCGGCCGGGATGGGGGGTGTGGGGCTGGGCAGGCCACGCCGGCACTCGGCGGCGAGCTCGGTAAGCTCATCGGCCGTCGCGCCATCCAGCCATGCCTGCCGGAACCTCACATACCCATCGATCCACGGATCCCCCGTGACTGCGCGTGGGTCACTCATGCCCGGCTCCCTGCTGTATCTGGTACCGGCTGCCCGCCAGGAGGTACGGGGTCGCTCGACCGGCGGACAGCCGGGGATCGGGGTGGGGCGTGTTAGGGGGGTGCGGTACGCGCACCCAGTGTGAGCAGCCGAAACCGGAGTTGTTCCGCGGTGAGCGTGGGCGCCTGATCGGCCAGCGTGATCAGTTCCCGCAGCACCCACCGCGCCGCCGCGGGCTCTACTGTCGCGGCGAGGTGATCCAGCAACGGGCACGGGTTGATCTCGGCGGGTTCCGTCATCGGGACTGGGGCGCTCACCGGGCTGCCGCCAGGATCGTCTGTGCCACCTCAACCGCTTCACCACAGGTGAGCACCGTGGCGGTGCTCACCGTGGCGTCCAGGGTGAGTACCACCCGCCGCGCGATCGTCCCCTCGATCAGATCAACTTCCCGCCAGAGGATGACCGTGCGGCTAGCGCCCTCGGGGTCATGACCGGTCAGGGCGAACCGGCGCGAGGTCTCAGCACTCATCAGGGCCCCCTGAGATCTCCGCACCCACCGGCCCCGGGCGGCGCGCACCAGCGGATCACTGCGGCGTCGGGCAGCGACCACACACAACAATCATCAGCGTGCCCGTCCAGCACCACCCGATCACCCTCACGCCTGATCACCAGACGGCCTGACTCTCACGCCGACGCCTCACCAGCTCCACGACCAGCGTGTCGTTGTCCGCATTACGGCCCCGATCGGCGTTGTCCAAGAACAGCTTGACCAGCGCCTCCCCCGGCGTGAGGAGAGGATCAGCGGGGGAACAGGTCGCTGGTACGTCCGTGGCGTCGTTGGTCACCGGGCACCTCCCGGAACGCACCTCAGGCACCGCCCACGAGCCGGCGCGGACAAGCTCGCGGCCTGCACCGACACGCCGCACGCAGCCGTATACCGCCCCAGATGGCGGCGGCTAGCTCCCTCATCCATCACGTGCTCCGTACCCGTACCACCATCAGTGATCATCAGTGGTCGCGGTCGGCGCTGCGCGGGTCCGGAGACCTGCGCGCCCTGGCGCTTGCTGTGTCTGCCTGCCATGGGAGCCCTACCTCTGAGCGATCGTGCTACGTCCATTTCCTACCGATGAAATTTAACGATAGCTAGTATCGTGAGGTTGTGTCTAGTTCCTATCCCGAGTCGATCTATTCGCTAGGATCGATCCATGGCAGAAGCGGGGCCACCGATGCGACGTAGACAGCTGGGCCGACAACTCCGCGACCTGCGTGAGGCCGTGAGCCTGCGCATGGAGGACGCCGCCGCAGCATTGGACTGTTCACGCTCCCGCATCAGCCACATCGAGACCGGCCGCTACGGCGTCCGCAAACCGGACCTGGAAGTACTGCTCCGGCTCTACGGTGCGCTCGACCGGCACGAGACGCTGGAGGACATGCGTCGGGAGGGAACCAAGCGCGGGTGGTGGTCCACCTACCGGCTACCGGAGTGGCTACAGGCCTACATCGGCCTCGAAGACGACGCTGTTGCCGTGCGGGACTTCTCGCTGGAGCTGATCCCCGGTTTGCTCCAGACCGAGGCGTATGCGCGGGCGGTCCACATCGTTCCGATGCCCTCCGGCGAGTTGGGCCGCCGAGTGGCTGCCCGCACGCAGCGGCAGACCCGGTTGACGGCACCCGATCCGCTTACGCTGTCCACAGTGCTCTCCGAGGCCGCCGTGAGTCGCACGCTGGCCATGGGAGCCGTCGGCATCGAGGCGCTCGGACACATCACCTCGATCGCGCGGCAACCGAACATCTCAGTGCGGGTTCTGCCCTTCGCCGCCGGAGCGCACCCGAGCATGACGGGCAGCTTCACGCTGCTGAGCTTCGCCCCGGGAGTGTCTCCGCCCATCGCCTACCAGGAGTACGCGGTGGGTGGTCACCTCGTGGACGATCAGGACGACGTGCAGCAGTTGTCCGATCTGCACGACGAGCTCCGGGACCAGGCCCTCGGTTGCGACGAGAGCCTGGAACTGATCTCGGAGTTGACACAGCGAGCACAAGGTGAGGAGACGCCCAGTGCATAACCCGAAACGCGCCGCTTGGTGCAAGTCTAGCCGCTCCGTGAACGCACAGCATTGCGTCGAGGTGGCCGACCTCGGCGGCGCAGGTCGTGCCATCCGGGACTCCAAGGACCCCACCGGCCCAGCCCTGATGTTCACCACGGCAGTGTGGTCCGCGTTCACCGCCGGGATGCGCTCCGGCGAGTTCGACGGCTGAGCGTCAGCACGCTGAACGGCCCCGCCTGCCACACATGGTTAGGTGGGGCCGTTCCCGCTGGGTAGACACTGCGGCTGCCTGCGGCGGTCGGTATGAGCTGTTCGACCCTTCACTTCTTCTTCGCAGATCCTGGCTGCGTATCGATGACGAGCAGCGATTCGGATGGGTAGCCCGTCGACTGGGTTGGCACCGAGGCGACGGCGAGTTCGGTGGGTCTGATGCTCGCCATGACCTTGTCCAGGTCAGCTTCCCATCCTGGAGTGTCCGCGTGGTGAGCGGCGGAGCGGATGGCCACGAGTCCCCTCTGCAGCGCGCTGGCCTCGTTGTCGCCTTCGACCACCGCGCACACATCCGCCCAGCCGTGGCGCAGATCCGCGCCTACATCGGCATCGATCAGGTTCGATTCCCCGCTCAGTGCGTCCATCATCGCGTCGGTGTGCTCGTCCACGGCGTCCACCGGTGTGACCCGGTAGCGCACTTCGAGGTAGTAGCGAGTCATCACTGTTCCTCCCAGCATGTCTCCCGCCTCAACCACCCAACCAGGTTCCGCCGGTAACTGGGGTCCGAGGGTGTGAGATGGACCGTCTTCTTGTGGTCACCGCACGGGCAATATCCCTTGAAGTACTTCCGGCTCTTCTCGATTCTCCAGCCTGCTGACTCCAGTGATCGAAGCAATATTTCAAGATCCTTATTGGGATGCTTCGGCCTGGCCACGTCGCCCTTCTTGGTGGACCGACCCAGACGGAACCCGGTCCTCTCGTCTCAACGCTCCCTGGACACGTCAGACGTGTCAACGTTTCGGGTAACGACTTGCACGGCACACCGGATATGCCGTCCCTGCCCAGGGACACCACCTCCGGTGGGCTACACCGGCAGGCCAGCGTGGTAGGCCATCCCTCGCAGTGCCCGGCCTGCCGCGTCGCGGCCGGAGCGGAAGAGCAACTCGCCGAGCATTTCGCGGCCGCCTCCCATCGCCGTGGCCACGTCACCATGTCGGCTGTCCACAGCAGCGCAGGAGCACCTGGCGACGATGACGACCAGGCCTTTCCATTCGCCCTCGCTCCACTGGTCGCGCATCTCGGCGACCAGGTCTTCGACGATCCGGTTGGCCTGCTCGACCAGCTCGGAGAGCCTTCCCCGGAGGAATTCGCGCAACTGGGCGACGAAGGCGGTGTCCCGGCGTAGTTCCGCCTTCAATGTCGCGGTGACCACGGGCAGGGTCGCCTTCACCTCGGCACCGGTCACGTCCACCCGGTGCGGCAGTCCCGCCAGCCACTGGCGCAGTCTCGACCATCCTCGCGAGGTGGTGGAGTCGTCATCGATGAGGCCGTCCTTGACGGCCTCATCCGAGATGGCGCCTACCAGGAAGAACAGCACATCGACCACGTTGAGCGGCTCGTGCATGTTCAGGTAGTCCTCGGCGCTGAACATGACCACCGCGAAGCCGCGTTCCCGCAGATCCCGCTTCAGCCGCAGCAACTGCACCGTCTTGCCCGAACCGCGCAGCCCGGTGAGGAAGAAGCTCTCCCCTGGCGTCGTCATCGTGACGGTGCGGCCCAGCAGCTTCACCGCATCGGGCCCCATCACCCGGCCGGGCAGCTCCTCGAGCGCGACGTACTCGGGTGCGGTGGGTGGCACCGGCTGCTTGTTGAGGTTGCGGTAAAGCCGCGGGATGTGTTCGTGCTGATCGGCTGTGTCGCTCCGCGGTGCGAGGCGATCACTGGCATGCTGGCTGGCTATGAGCGTGCGGACTGGTGTTGCGATGGTCAGCCTGGGGGTGCTCGCGGGCGCGTGCTCGACGGCACCTGGGTCGAGTGCGCCCGAACCCAGGGTCGCGCCGAGTCCGGGTGTCGAGGCCGCGGAGCCGGAAACGTCGGAGCCCGGGGTGAGCTGGTTGCGGGTCGCGCCGCAGGAGGGCCTGCGGGGTGCGACGGTGTTGCTCGACGTGGCGTGCCTGGACAACCTGGGTCCGGTGCGCTCGCCGGTGCTCGATGTCGGTGCGTTGGCGAGCGACCCCGCGGGCCACCAACCCTGGCACCAGACCGGCAGTGCCACCGTCCACTTCAGTGCCACGCCCGGCTCGTACCCGATTTCCGTGACCTGCGGCACCGAACAGCTCTCGGCTGTCTTCACCGTCGTACCGAATCCCTGACGCGCTGCTCGTCCGGCACCGTAACCGTCGCAAGAGAGCGGATAATCGGGGTCACGGTGGACGGAGGTAGCGGGTGTTCGTCGATCGGGCCGATGCGGGCCACCAGCTGGGTCAGCGGTTGAGATATCTGCGTGGCAGCGACGCGGTGGTGCTGGGCCTGCCCCGCGGCGGGGTACGGGTGGCGGCTGAGGTGGCGAGTGCCCTCGGCGCCCCGCTGGACGTGATCATGGTGCGTAAGCTCGGTGTCCCGGCGCAGCCCGAGCTCGCCATGGGAGCCATCGGCGAGGGTGGTGTGCGGATTCTCCAGCCCGAGACGCTGGCCCGAGCCCGGGTCAGCCCTGCCGCGCTGGCCGCGGTGGAACGCCGGGAGCGGGCGGAGCTGCGGCGACGGGCGCAGCGGTTCCGTGGTGACCGGCCTCGCATCCCGCTGGCCGGGCGGATCGCTGTTGTGATCGACGATGGCATCGCGACCGGGTCCACCGCGCGGGCGGCCTGCCAGGTTGCCCGCGCCCGGGGCGCGGTGCGGGTCGTGCTCGCGATCCCGGTGGCTCCTTTCGGCTGGGCTCGCGCGTTGCGTGACGCCGCCGACGAGTTGATCGCGCTGGTCACGCCCCAGCAGCTGCGGGCGATCGGCATGTGGTATTCCGATTTCTCCCAGAGCTCCGACGAGGAGGTCGTCGCCTGCCTGCGCAGTGCCGTCGGGCAGTGAGGGCCGTCAAGGGATGAGCACGGCTGCGCCGCGCACCCGGCCGCTCGCCAGGTCGGTCAGGGCGCCTTCCGCCCGGTCCAGCGGGTATGGGGTGGTCATCACCTGCAGGTGGTGCTCGGCGGCGAAGCGCAGGAACTCTCGACCGTCCTGCCGGGTGTTGGCCGTGACACTGCGGATCTGCCGTTCCTGGAACAGGTGCTGCTGGTAGTGCAGCGCCGGGATGTCGGTCAGGTGGATGCCGGCCAGCGCGAGAGTGCCGCCCCGATCCAACGACGCCAGCGCCGCGGGCACCAGCTCCCCCGCGGGGGCGAACAGGATCGCGGAGTCGACCGGCTCCGGCGGCCCGTCGCGTGGGTCGCCCACCGAGGTGGCGCCCAGGACCAGGGCGAGCTCCCGGGCCTGCGGGCTGCGGGTCTGCACATGCACGCGCGCGCCGCGGGCGAGAGCGATCTGCGCGGTGAGGTGCGCGCTCGCGCCGAAGCCGTAGAGGGCCAGCCGGCCGCCGGAGGGCAGGCTCGCTCGGACCAGCGCCCGCCACCCGATGATGCCCGCGCACAACAGCGGCGCGAGCTCGACGTCGGAGTAGCCCGTGGGCAGGGCATAGGCATACTCGGCAGGCACCGTCGCGTACTCGGCGTACCCGCCATCGGCGTCCCAGCCGGTGTACTCCGAGCGCGGGCACAGGTTCTCCGCCCCCCGGACGCAGTACCGGCAGCGTCCACAGGTACGCCGCAGCCAGGCGATGCCCACCCGCTGCCCCGTCTCGAACGACCCCGTCTCGAACGACCCGCTGGGCTCGATGATCTCGCCGACCACCTCATGACCGGGAATGACACCGTCCCGGTGGACGGGGATGTCGCCCTCAGCGACATGCAGGTCGGTCCGGCAGACCCCGCAGGCCAGCACCCGGACGAGCAGCTCGCCCGCCGCAGGCCAGGGTGTTGGTTCCCACACCAGCTCCAACGGTCGGGTTCCCATCCCTCCCGGCCTACGCACCCGCCAGCCTCGCACCTACTCATCATGACGTATTCAGCGGGCTGAATTCGGGTAGGCTGCCTCCCCTACCCGGCGATTCGGGTCGAAATCACGCCCTTTTGCGCGCTCGACTCAGTAGATGCCGAGATCGTAACATCGTCGAAGACAGCTTCAGTCGGCGTCGGGGCCCATAGAAGATCGACATTCGGTGACAATGTGTCGATCGGGGAGGGTCAGACGGTGAAGGGCATCGACCACGCATTGTGGGAGCGTGAGCTAGCCGAGTACATCAGTTTGCACCCCGATCTGGAACACCTCCCGCCACCGGCTTTCCCCCGCCGACGGACCCGGTTGGGCCGGCGGTTCTGGCTGTTCCGGCAGGCGCGCCGGGCGAAACGCCGCCAGCGGTCGCGGATGGGTCACTGGGTGATTGTCATAGCGCTGTTGGTAGTGGAGACGCTCACGCTGGGCGCCATTCTCGGCTGGTGGCTCGGCTGGCACCTGTGACCAACCGTTTGCGTTACGGTGAGCGGTATGACAACCACCGCGGTCCGGCTCACCCAGTACGCGCACGGCGGTGGTTGCGCGTGCAAGATCCCACCCGGTGAGCTGGAGTCGGTGGTCGCCGGGCTGGTCGGCGCCGAGCTGACCGATCCCGCTGGGGAGCTGGTTGTCGGCCTGGATCACGGTGACGACGCCGCGGTCGTGCGGATCCAGCAGGGCCTGGCGGTGATCGCCACCGCGGATTTCTTCACCCCGGTGGTCGACGACCCGTATGACTGGGGCCGGATCGCGGCGGCCAACGCGCTGTCCGACGTCTACGCCATGGGCGGGCGCCCGGTCGTCGCGGTGAACCTGCTCGGCTGGCCGCGCGAGGTGCTGCCCTTCGAGCTGGCCGCCGAGGTGCTGCGCGGCGGCCGCGACGTGTGCGCAGGCGCCGGCTGCCACCTTGCCGGTGGACACAGCGTGGACGACCCCGAACCCAAGTACGGCCTGGCCGTCACCGGAGTCGCCGACCCGCAACTGCTCCTGCGCAACGACGCGGGGGTGGCCGGCACACCGCTGTCGCTGACCAAGCCGTTGGGTGTGGGGGTGCTCAACAGCCGGCACAAGGCCACCGGCGAGGTCTTCCCGCAGGCGGTAGCGACCATGACGGCGCTCAACGCAGCAGCCGCCACCGCGGCGCTGGCGGCCGGCGCGCGGTGCGCCACCGACGTCACCGGTTTCGGGCTGCTCGGGCACCTGATGAAGCTGGCCCGCGCCAGCGGGGTCTCGGCGGTGCTGCATGCCGCCGCGGTCCCCTACCTGGACGGCGCCCGCCAGGCGCTGGCCGGCGGCTACGTCAGCGGGGGCACCCGGCGCAACCTGGACTGGGTGCGCCCGCACCTCTCGGCGTCGGTCAGCGAGGACGAGTTGCTGCTGCTGGCCGACGCGCAGACCTCCGGTGGCCTCCTGGTAGCCGCCGAGATCCCCGGCGCCCCTGTCATCGGCCACCTGATCCCCCGAATCGACCATCTCATCACCGTCTCCTGACTGCCGGGACCGCAGGAGTGATGGCTACCTCAGTGGTCAAGAGAATCACCCGGGTACACGTATTTCGGGGATCGCCCGGCGCTCTTATCACCGTCCACCGTCGACGCGGCTCAGATAGGGGGCTGCAATGTTAGCCACAATGATCCGTTACGGGGTTTCGCTGATTGCCGTGATACTGCTGGCCGTATCCGGCTGTGCCAGTGGGCCGTCCTCACCTGGCTCCGGCAAGCCGGCTCCGCTGTTCAACGACCTGGGTGACCACACACACTCGATCACGACCACCTCCTCGGCCGCGCAGCACTACTTCAACCAGGGTCTGACGTGGGCGTTCGCCTTCAATCACGCCGAAGCCGAGCGCTCCTTCCGGTACGCGGCGGGGCTTGATGCGCAGTGCGCGATGTGCTGGTGGGGCGTTGCCTTCGTGCTCGGGCCCAATGTGAACGCGACGATGGACGCGGCCGCCACGACGCCGGCGTGGGAGGCGACGCAGAAGGCACAGGAGCTGGCCACCAAAGCCACTCCGCGTGAGCAGGCCTACATCGCCGCGCTCGCCCAGCGCTATGCCGAAGAGCCACCGGAGGACCGTGCGCCCCTGAACACAGCGTTCGCTGACGCAATGCGCGATGTCGCCCGACAGCAGCCCGACGATCTGGACGCGTCCGCGCTGTTCGCCGAGGCACTGATGGACCTGACACCGTGGAACTACTACGACAACAACGGCAAGCCGCTACGGCCGGAAACCACTGAGATCGTCACCACGCTGGAATCCGTGCTCGAGCGCGATCCGCGGCATGCGTGGGCGATTCACCTGTACATCCACGCGACCGAGGCGTCGGAGCACCCGGCCCGCGCCGAACGCTATGCTGACACCTTGGCCTCGCTCGTGCCTGGGGCGGGCCACCTCGTGCACATGCCCGCACACACCTACCTGCGTATCGGCCGTTACCACGACGCTGTGCTCGCCAACGAGCGGGCGAGCGCCGCCGACAACTCCTATCTCTCGCAGTGCTACGCGCAGGGCGTCTATACGGCCGGCTATGTGCTGCACAACCACCACTTCCTGTATTCGGCCGCTGCTATGGAGGGTAACAGCGCGAAGGCCTTCAAAGGTGCTGACGGCACCGCGGCAAAAATCGCCCATGAGAAGGAACACGACCCGAGCTCCGGCGTCTCTTCGCAGCATTTTGCCGCGCAGCCGCTGTTCGCGCTGGTGCGTTTCGGCAAGTGGCAAGAAATCCTCGATATTCAGGCGCCGTCTGCGGGGCTGGACTACCGCACCGCGATCTGGCACTACGCCCGCGGTCGGGCGTTCGTCGGCACGGGTCAGCTCGACAGGGCGGAAGCCGAGCTCACGGCCCTGACGCAGATCAAGGGCAAGGACGAGTTCAAGAAGGGTGCGATCTTCATCAACGTGGCCGCGGACGTCTTGAACATAGCCGTCGAAGTTCTCGCCGGGGAAATAGAAGCCGGGCGGGGTAATCCCTCGAAAGCGGTCTCCCATCTGGAACGAGGGGTCGAGCTGGAAGACGGGATGCGCTACAACGAACCCGCCGACTGGCTCTATCCCGTGCGGCACTCCCTCGGTGCCGTACTGCTGTCCGCGGGGCAGGCGTCGAATGCGGAGACGGTCTACCGCGAGGATCTGCGCCGCAATCCCGACAACGGATGGGCTCTTTACGGGTTGATGCAGGCGCTGGACGCCCAGGGCAAGAAAGTCGAATCCGCAGAGGTGAAGAAGCGTTTCGACAAGGCCTGGGCGCACGCGGACATCACCCTGACATCGTCGCGTATTTAAAGAGGTGGCAATGATGGGGCACATCCGCCCAGCCGCGATGCTGACGGGTAGGTCGCGGATCAGGTCGGGCAATGCGGCGCCGACCTCCGCGTCCTGCCTGCGGCTGGAGTGAGTCGCGGTTTCTTGACTCCTTCCAGATAAGACGGGATAGTGGGTTTGCGATGAACCCACTCGACGTCGGTAACCAGCTACGCAGCGTGGGACTGCGGGTGACCGCGCCACGCCAGTCCGTGCTGAAGTGGCTGGCCGGGCACCCGCATGCCACCGCCGAGCAGGTCCGCGCCGGGGTGGCGCAGGAGCTGGGGTCGGTCTCCACCCAGACCATCTACGACGTGCTGGCCGCCTGCACCGCCGCCGGGCTGGTGCGCCGCATCGAGCCGGCCGGCCACCCGGCCCGGTTCGAGCGGCGCACCGGTGACAATCACCACCACGTGGTGTGTCGCTGCTGCGGGCGCACCGACGACGTCGACTGCGCCGTTAACCTCCGGCCGTGCCTGACGCCCAGCGAGGAGCACGGCTACCTGATCGACGAGGCCGAGGTGGTGTTCTGGGGGACCTGCCCCACCTGCCAGGCTTCAGCCGGTAACGACGACGACAATCCAATCCGCTACGAGGAGGCACAGTAGTGATGAGCACGCCACCCAAGCTGACAACCGCAGATTCCGGCGCCCCGGTCCCCAGCGACGAGCATTCGCTCACCGTCGGCCCCGACGGCCCGATCCTGCTACAGGATGTGTACCTCATCGAGCAGATGGCGGCGTTCAACCGGGAGCGCATCCCGGAGCGCCAGCCGCACGCCAAAGGCGGCGGCGCGTTCGGGCGTTTCGAGGTCACCAACGATGTCAGCGCCTACACCAGGGCCGCACTGTTCCAGCCGGGCGTCACGACAGACATGCTGATCCGGTTCTCCAGCGTGGCCGGCGAGCGCGGCAGCCCCGACACGTGGCGTGATCCCCGCGGTTTCGCGGTGAAGTTCTACACCACCGAGGGCAATTACGACATGGTCGGGAACAACACCCCGGTGTTCTTCATCCGGGATCCGATGAAGTTCCAGCACTTCATCCGCTCGCAGAAGCGCCGCGCGGCCACCAACCTGCGTGACCACGACATGCAGTGGGACTTCTGGACATTATCCCCGGAGTCGGCGCACCAGGTGACCTGGCTGATGGGTGACCGGGGTATTCCGAAGACCTGGCGGTACATGAACGGCTATTCCAGCCACACCTACATGTGGGTCAACGCGCAAGGCGCGAAGTTCTGGGTGAAGTACCACTTCAAGACCGACCAGGGCATCGAGTTCCTCACCCAGGCCGACGCCGACCACCTGGCCGGTGCCGACGGTGACTACCACACTCGTGACCTGTACCAGGCGATCGAGCGCGGGGAGTACCCGAGTTGGACCCTCAAGATGCAGATCATGCCGTTCGAGGAGGCCAAGACCTACCGGTTCAACCCCTTCGACCTGACCAAGGTGTGGCCGCGCGCGGACTACCCGCTGATCGAGGTCGGGAAGATGACGCTGGACCGCAACCCGACCGACTATCACACCGAGATCGAGCAGGCCGCATTCGAGCCCAGTAATTTCGTGCCGGGTATCGGCCCGAGCCCGGACAAGATGCTGCTGGGCCGGTTGTTCTCCTATCCGGACGCGCACCGGGCCCGGCTCGGCGTCAACTACAAGCAGATCCCGGTGAATTCGCCGAAGGTGCCGGTCCACAGTTACAGCAAGGACGGCGCGATGCGGGTCCAGAACGTCTCGGACCCGGTGTACGCGCCGAACTCCTATGGCGGTCCGAAAGCCGACAGCGCGACCTACGACGAGTCGGCGGTGTGGTACGCCGACGGGGACATGACGCGCTCTGCCTACGCGTTGCGGGCCGAGGACGATGACTGGGGCCAGGCCGGCACGATGGTGCGCGAGGTGCTGAGCGATGACCAGCGGGCGCGGCTGGTGGGTAACATCGTCGGCCACCTGCTGGGTGGCGTCAGCGAGCCGATCCTGCAGCGGGCCTTCGAGTACTGGCGCAATGTGGACAAGGACCTCGGCGACCGGATCGAGCAGGGTGTCCGCGCCGGGCAGTCCTGAACCGAAGGCTCAGACGGGGACAGCGGGAGGGCCCGGCAAATTGGGGGTGCCGGGCCTCGGGCCGGGTTGTGAGGTCGCCGCGTCGTAAGGTCACTTGACATGGGGCTCACCGTGGTGGGTATCGGTGGTTCGATGCGGGAGGACTCGCAGTCCGAGCGGGCCCTGGCCGTCGTGCTGCGCAGTGCCCGCCTCGCCGGTGCCGAGACCGTCGCGATCACCGGCACGGACCTGGTCCTGCCGTTCTACGATCCCGCGGTGCACGACCGCAGCGCTGCGGCGCTGCGCCTGGTGGAGGCGATACGCCAGGCTGACGGGGTGGTGCTGGTCTCGCCCGGCTACCACGGCACCGTGTCCGGGTTGGTGAAAAACGCGCTGGACTACGTCGAGGACCTCCGGGCCGACACCCGGCCCTACCTCGACGGGCGGGCTGTCGGCTGTGTCTCGATGGCGCTGGGCTGGCAAGCAACGGTGACCACGCTGACCGCGCTGCGTTCGATCGTGCACGCCCTGCGTGGCTGGCCCACCCCACTGGGCGCGGCGCTGAACTCCGCCGAGATGAGCTTCGACGATCAAGCCATCCCCTCCGACCCCGCAGTAGAGCGCACCCTCCACACCATCGGCGAGCAGGTAGTCCAATTCGCCCAATCCCGCACCTTCCGCAACCCTCCCCCTCCCGAACTCAACAGGAGAGTTTTTTGATCAAGAACCGACAGCTCTCCTGTTGAGTTCGGGAGTCGCAGCGCGAGCTCAGTCAGGCCAGGGTGGGTTGGGTGGGGGTGGGGTTCTCGGATTGGAGGGCGGCTCGGACGCGTAGGGTGCCGCCTTCCAGGCGGCCGCGCGGGCGTAGGCCGGCCCGGCGCAGCACGCGGGTCACTGCACCGTTGCCTACCTGTGATACCGCGACGATCTCGCTGAGCTGATCGCCTCGGGCCAGCTCCACCATCTTGCGGGCCAGCGCGGTGCCCACTCCGCGGCCCTGCCAGGCGTCCTCCACCAGCAGGGCCACCTCGGCGCTGTCGGGTGCGCCGCGGGTCAGATTCGCCAGCCCGACGGCGGCACCACCGTCGGGGGTCACCGCGAGCATGCTGGTGGAGGATCCGTCGGTGCCGATCAGCTGTTGCAGCACCGCCGCCGCCAACACCGGACGGGTGGGCAACGAACGCAGCGACCGGGTCTGTGGTGAGCAGCGCGCATGCAGCGCGGCGACCAGCGGTGCATCGGCCGCGGTCGCGGCCCGCAGCATCACCTCGGACCCGTCGGTGAGCTGCACGCTGACCCGGGGCGGGGGCAGCCGCCGGCCCTCGGAGCTGCCGGTGAGCTCGAGCAGCGCCGTGGCCTGGGAGATCTCGGTGGCGGTGAACGGCCAGCCGCGGCGCAGCCGGATCCGGATCGCGCCGGTGCCGACCTCGGCGTGGTGCGCGGCCGGTGGCGCGCCGTCGCTGGCCAGCTCCGCGCGGAGCAGGGCGGCCACCGCTCGCGCGGCGCTGCCGGGGTCGACCGCGACGCAGTGTGCGAGCGCCAGCGCGGTGCTCACCGGATCGGCCAGCGCCTGGGCGTCGGCCTGCACGACCACCGTGACGGGGAACCCGGCGGCCTCGACGGCTTCCACCAACGCCGGCACCGGGCTTTGCGGAGATACCCGGACCAGCAGCTCGTCGGTCACCGCGCCGTCCTGGGCGGGCTCACCGACGACGTGCAGCGAGACGATGTTGGCCCCGCAGCCGCCGATCGTGGCAGCGAGCGCGCCAAGCCGGCCGGGTTGATCGGCCACGTCGACGTGCAGCCGCCATAGGGTCACAGTGACCACCTCCTGGCCCAGTTTCCGCTGTTCGAGTTACCGTCACGTTGACCAAGAGTAAAGTCAACCCGTCCGTCAGCAGACCGCTGAACGCGTATGGACGAAATCTACAGACCTTTGAGTACTTCACGGACGAACGCCACCTCGACGGCGGCGTGCCGGATGTTCTCGGCCACCACCAGCGACCCGTGCCCGGCGTCGTAGCGGTAGCTCCGGTAGGGCTTGCCCAGCTCGGCGAGCCGGGCAAGGTAGTTGTCGATCTGGCGGATCGGGCAGCGCGGATCGTTCTCCCCCGCCAGCACCAGCACCGGTGCGCGGACCTCGGCCGCGTAGCTGATCGGGGACGACAGGTCATAGCGCTCAGGCAGCTCCTCGGGTGACCCGCCGAACAAGGCGCGGTCGTAGGCTCGCAGCGGCTCCATCTCGTCGGCGTAAGCAGCGACGTAATCGCCCACTGGGGCCCCGGCCACCCCGGCAGCCCAGCGCCACGGCTGGGTCCCGAGGGCAAGCAGAGTCAGGTACCCACCCCAGGACCAGCCTTCCACCACGCACCGCGCCGGATCGGCCAAGCCGCTGGAGACCGCCCAGTCGTGCACGGCGGCGACGTCGTCCAGCTCCGTGAGACCTGGTCGTCCCACAATGGCATCCCGCCAGGCCGTGCCGTATCCGGTTGATCCGCGGTAGTTGATATGCACGACGGCGAAACCGGCGTCGAGCCAGAGCGCCCGGTCAGCCGAGAAGCGGTCCTCATCGGCAGCATCCGGGCCGCCGTGCAGCAGGAACACAGTGGGCAGCGGACCTTCCAGGGCGCCGTCAGGTCTGGCCACCAAGGCGTGCACAGTGCTGTGTGGGGTCGGGCCGTGTGGCGTCGGCACGAACTCGTCGGCCAGCGGTTGTGAGCCGGGGGCCGACTCGCCTTCGGGGCTCAGCAGCGCACGGTCGGCGCCATCGGGGTGTAGCGCCCTGATAGTGGGCGGCTCGGCGGCACAGGACCAGGCGTACTCGACGGTGCCATCCGGTCGCACCGCCGCACCGCCGATAGTGCCAGGGGGGATATCCAGTCTGGTCAGCTCCCCGGAGGCCAGCTCGTACCGGTGCAGTGTTGAGCGAGCTGCGTGCTGGTGCTCGATGAGCAGTGCGGTGCCATCGGGATACCAGTCAGCGGCCAGCTCGCCGGGCAGCTCCAGCACGATCTCGGTCTCGGTATCTGTCGCGACGTCCCATATCAGCAGCTCCTGGCGGCCACGACGTTCGTGGGCGAGCAGCAGCCTGGAGTCGCCGTCGAGCGGCGCGAAACCGGCAACCTCCAGACCCTTACCGTTACCGTCCCATCTCTCGGCGACGGCCTCGCTGGTGGCGTCCGGACCGAGGGCCAGTACCCGGACCGCGGGATGCCGGGAGTCCCCGTACTCGGAATGCATAATCGCGAGCAGTCGCTCATCTCGGGACAGTGCTCCCACCCCGGCGTCGTGCTCGCTGCGGTAGACGACCACAGCGGTGCTACCCCGTGAAATCCACACCGTAGTGCCCTCGTCAGTCGAGGAACCCACTGCGGCGATCCGCCGTCCGAGATCCACCCCGGCTTGGTAACCTGGTTCGACGCCCGGCACAGCTGGCTGGGGCTGTTGGTCAGCAGGCCGTCCGGCGAAGGGCTCGGTCATCCAACTACCGAACTCGTCGCCGTCGTTGTCGGCGAACCACCATACCTGTTGACCGTCGGGCGTCAAGGTGGTGCTATGGGTGCCGTGCGGGCGGTCGGTGACCTGCCGGTGTGTCCCAGTGACCCGATCCCAGGCATAGACCTCCAGGGTGCCCGAGGCGTTGGAAGTGTAAAGGCAGCGATCCGGGACGTCGCGGGCCCATTGCGGCAGGCTGACCCGGGGTGTGTTGAACCGGGCTCGCCAGCGGGCCTCCAGGGTAGGATCATCGAATAAGGTGTCAGGGACGATCGCGGAATGTATCGCTTTGTGCACCCCCCGATAGTGCCGCATCAACACCCGCTTCGGAGGTTGACTACCTAGCGGGAGCTGGGGTCAGCAAATGATGCGTCGTGCGGTGTCCTTGATGACCTCGGTGAGTATCCGCTGGGCCGCCGGGCCCATGGTGGTTAGCACTGGCGGTATCCAGGGCCAATCAGCTGCGCTAACTTGCTGGTCACGGCAAGCAGTACGCGCCGCTTGTCGTCGGGTACGGCGGGCCTCTTCCAGTGCCTCGCAGCCCCGGCCCTCGCGACACCGGCTGCTACACTCCGCGACCGGCTGGCCCTCGCCCAGCAGGTACACCAGGCGTCTATCGACCGCAGCGTCAACCGCCTGCTGGCGCACCACTGTGCGGATTCCAGTTTATCTTCGCTCGCTCATACAGAGTTTCTGCGCCTGGAGTGTGTCAGGTGACAAGAACCACTTTTCGACGCGCTGGCGCACTACCTGCTACCAGGTCAAACCCTTCTTGCGTCTGACCAATTGGGAGAATATGGGAGATCAAATCTGACGCTGTCTCGTACTGGAGACGGATGAACTCCTCGGCGATGGGAAGGTAACGGTCCCACTCGGGGCGCACGGAAGCAATAAGCGTGAGACGCTTGCGGAAAAATTCCATGAACGGCAATTTGTAATGCGCGCTCCCGGGTACTCCAAAAGCTAAGACGAGCCCATCTCTGCAACAAAGCTTCAACGCCGTAACGAGTGTCGCTTCATGGCCACCGACGGCCTCGATGCATAGATCGAAAGACGATACTGGCAACATGCTCTCTTCCTCGACGATCTCGTCAAATCCAAATATTTTTACGTTGCCGACAGCAAAGCGAGGATCAATTCCGATGACTCGTCGAGCCCCTCGAGTCCGGGCGGCCAAGCCAAACAAAAGTCCAATCGGGCCGGTCCCCACGATGACGACTGTCTTTCCGTAAAGATCACCACATCGATCCAATGCGAAGAGTACGGTCGCCAAAGGCTGGACAAGTGTTGCAATGGCGAGTTGGTCATGATTATTTCCCGACCAGTCCCGACCCAACCTATGGCAGTGATCACGGCTGGACACAAATTTTCCCTTTAAACCAGAATGCTCCTTTGGAATTGCCAATACCAATTTGCCCTCTAAGTCCCGCTTAGGATCACGGCACACCACGCCGACACACTCATGGATCGGGAAGCCCGGTAGGGCACCCTCGGATCCTGGACCCCGCTTGAAGTTGAGGATGTCAGTGCCACAAATCCCAGCAGCTAAGAGCTGGACCTCAACCTCCTCAACTTCAAGGTCTACAGGGATTGCGACCTCGACCTTTTTGAGGGTAGACGGGGAGATCAGGAGATAGGCCCACGTTTTCTTTACCATCTCAACCATGACGGCCATCCTGTATGTGAAAATCACTGTCAACGAAATTGGTGTCCTTTAGATATCGAGCCGCCGAGGGGTGCGCGATTCGAGCAGACGTGCAACTAGGACCGACATCAAACATGACGAACATCCGGTCTCAACTATCGTAATCAGTAGACGTTCTCCCGTTCCATCGCGGTGAACAACTCCTTGACGTTATTAAACCCGGTGTTTTGCGTGCGTGTTACGAACTCGAACTGCATGCCGGTATTCGCGTCGCGTCTGGTGAATGTCTGGTCGAGCCCCGGGGAACTGACGATCCCCGTGAGCAGGTCGGCCTGTCGCTCGCGCAGATCGTCTACCACATCCGGCTGGTCGCGCACCTCGATGGCGACGTGCTGCACCCCCGGTCCGAAGCGCTCGATGTACTGACAGACATTGGACTTCGGTGAGTCGCCCTCGCAGAGCACGAAGGTGACTCCTCCAGCCCGCATCGTCACCATGCTCATGCCACTGAACTCGCCCTCGACCTTACGGCGCTCAACCACGGTGAAGCCGTAACGTCGCTCAAACATGGTCACCGCCTCGTCCATGTCCTGAACAGCGATGGCGACGTGGTCGATGCGGCGGGCGCAGTTTTCCAGCACGGTTGGAGCGTGCTCGCCGTCAGCTCCGATGATCCCGTTTTCCAACCGACATGCCTCAGTCGTGATGAGGTCAAAGATCGATTCGAGGTATGTCGAGTCGATCCCATGCTTCTCCCCGAACCCCCGCACCTTCGTCCGTAATGCGTCGAGCCGCCCTTGCTGCAGCATAGGAATTCCGTGATCGCGCTTGTACTCGGCGACTCGCCGGCAGAGCTCGATCCGCTTCAGCAGCATTGCGAGCAGCGCGTCGTTGACAAGATCGATCTCGCCGCGCAGGCGCTCTAGCTCGGGGTTATTGGTATAGTCAGTCATCGTCGTCCCTTCGTATCATGGTGGTGTCAGTCATCTCGACTGGCACTAGATTCCGAACCGCTGGACTTGGCGTGCGGGCTACTACTGCGTGGATCCGCCAATCTGGAGCGTACACCAAATACCAAAGACGGAAAATGCCATCCACACGAATAGGTTAAGCCCAAAGGCGCTGTTATGTTTGTGGATGACTGGTTGAAGCGGACTGGGTTGGGTCGCCGTGCTGCCGGAGTGGCTGTGCTGAAGTCTGGTTTCGTCGAGTTCGAGCTCCTTGTCCCCGCTGCGCGCGGATGATCAATACCGGGCTCTTACTCATCCAGAAATCCACCGCAGGCACCACAAAATCCAAACCGGTACAAGCGGCTCCCACGAGCCCTAACCACCGTCACCAGACCGATCCTAGCGATCTGACCAACTGGGGCCTACGATCTCCGCGGTCCCGGCTCCACACATCGCAACTGCCCTCAGATGAACGGCGATGGCGACATGCTGCCACTATAGTTGACTAGTACGCCGCGCGCTAGTCGAGTACAGTGGCAGCATGTCGCCATCGAACGCTGGACTCATTGTCTCGATATACTTTGGTTACCATGACTCGAATGTCGCTATCGCTAGCCATGAGCGCGTTCTGATCCACCTTGAGGCCGAGCGGGTGCTTGGTGAGAAGCACGTGGCAGCAACGGCGGAGCAGATGGACAAGGTGCTCGACACCGCTCTAGAGTATGTCGGTGCCACTCCTGGCGACATCGGCGAAGTCCTCGTTGCGAGATGGATTGCAAAATATGACCTGAGCGTGCCGATCCGTGTCGGTTCACGCCGTATTACCCCGGTTGTCACCGGTCACCACGCCAACCACATTGGCACAGCCATGCCCAGCGGGTTCGATCAGTGCCTTGTGCTGTGCGCCGACGGCGGGTCCGAAGACGGTGCCTCGTCGATGTACCTATACGATCACGGGCGACTGGATCGTATCGCCATGCTCGACAACACGTTCGTGACCGGGCGGATTTACGGCACGGCGGCGCAAATGACGGTTCAGCCAGATTTCATGATGGCCCATGCTTCGGATACCGGAAAGATGATGGGACTTTCGGCGTACGGCAAGTACGACGCTGAGCTAGCGAAGCGCTTGTGGGAAATGTTGCCTGAGGTCAATCGGATGCACCCTGAGGGTGTCGATCACCTGCGTCGTCATTTCGGTCTGACCGATGCATATGAACGTATGCCCGACGAGCCTCGGCGTGATTTCGCCGCCACCGTGCAACGGGAGTGGGAGGAGGAGCTTCTTAGAGTTACCGCCAATTTCCGCCACCTCTCTCCCCGGCTGGCCATAGTCGGGGGTTGCGCGATGAATGTCGTGGCCAACGGTCGACTTGCGAACTCCGGCATCTTTGAAGAAGTCTTTATTCCCGCTATGCCCAGTGACTCCGGCCAATCTGTTGGAGCGATCTGGTTGCGTTATCGGCATCTGGCAACCACAAGCCCTTTCCTCGGGCGCCATTTCGGTATCGAGGCGACGAATGCTAGCGTGCCGGCAATCGTAGACGATTTGTGCGCTGGCAAGGTGGTGGCCGTCTATGGCGGTGCGTCGGAGTCCGGGCCCCGGGCGCTCGGCAACCGCTCGATCCTTGCCCTGCCCACGAGCGACGACGTCCGAGTGCGCGTGAGTGAGAAGATCAAGTGCCGTGAACCGTACCGCCCGATCGCGCCGATTGTGCGGGAAGAGGATTTGCCCCGCTTTTACGAGGGCAAAGAGCCATCGCCGTACATGTCGTACGCCTATAAGGCGAAGGACGAGGTTGCTACCGGAGCGCCAGCCATCGTGCATGTCGACGGCACTAGCCGGGTACAGACAGTCACCGCTCAACAACAGTCGTTCATATACAATGTTTTGACCGCCCTGGCCCATCGCGGAGTGCTTCCTATCGTGGCAAATACCTCGATGAACGTCGCCGGCAAACCGATGGTTGACACGCCTCAAGACGCACACACCTTCCTGGACACCACGCCGGTCGACGTTTTATACTTGGGTGACGAGCGCCTTGAACGTCGGTGACGTACCCGATCTGGTCGATCGCGATGCTACGGCCACCATGTTAACCGATGTGTTTCTCTCGCACTGCCATGTTTGCCACATCATCGAAATAATCCGGACTTCACCATCAGACACGCGGAGGTTAACCCGAGCATCGGCGCCATCGCCTTGAGCAGCATCTCTTCATACTCGGCGGCCGGGTCGGAATCGAGCACGATCGCTCCACCCGCACCGATGAACAGGTCGTTCTCGGCGAACACCGCCATCCTGATCGCGATGTTCAAATCCGCAGTCCCATTGCAACTCAGAAATCCGATCGTACCGGAGTAAGGACCTCGCGCCCGTGTCTCGATCTCGTCGATGATCTCCATCGTGCGTAACTTGGGCGCCCCTGTCATCGAGCCGCCCGGGAAACAGGCGCGCACGCAGTCCACCGCCGAGATGTCATGACACAGCCGGCCGCGCACGGTCGACACGAGTTGGTGCACTGTCGTGTAGGACTCCACCTGCATCAAGGTGGGTACGTGCACGCTTCCGGGCTCGCACACCCGGCCGAGGTCGTTCCGGAGCAGATCCACGATCATCAGATTTTCGGCGCGGGTCTTGGGATCCGACGCGAGCGAGCGCCGCAGCCGATCGTCTTCGTCGGGGATGAAGCTCCGTGGCAGGGTTCCCTTGATTGGTTTGCTCTCGACCATTCGGCTTCGGTCGATCCTGAGGAACCGCTCCGGAGAGGAGCAGGCGATCTGCACCCCACCGGCCGAGAGATAAGCGGAATACGGCGCCGGATTCAACCGACGCAGTCGGGTGTAGAAGCGTAGTGGGTCGACTGTGCGAGGAAAGCGCAACGTATTCGTCACGCATACCTCGTAGGTCTCGCCCGCGAGCAGTTTCTCTTTGCAATGCAGGATATCGGCGAGGTACTGCTCGCGGTCCCGGGTCAGGGCGGTCTCCGCGGACGCCCGCAGATCCACGGGGCTTGGGCTCTCGGATTGATCGAATTCGGCCCGTGCAACACAGCGGTCGGTCGCCTCCCGGACAATCGCCTCGGCCGAGTCTAGCCAGCTTAGGGCTGCCGTCTCCGACTGCGGCGAGGTGCCGCTGAGCGCCACGAGATGAATAGTGTCGTTGGCATGATCGACGACAGCGAGGCGGTCTGCGAAGATCCAGACCGCGTCCGGCAGGTCGGAGGTGTGTCGAGCCGAGGCGCCACATTCGGCTTTGAGCTCATACCCGAAGTAGCCGACAAACCCTCCGACGAGATCAAATGGTAGCTGGGGAGCGTTGATGTCGCGGCGGCCGATCTCCTTGTCTAGCACATCAAATATGGAGCCCGGAATGCAGCGCATGGCACCGTCGACTTCCTCGATGAACACCTTCCTGTCGGTCAGGCGATAAGTCAGCACCTCACCAAGCTGAGCGGACGCCTCGACCAGGTAGGAGAATCGAGCCAGGCCAAGGTCGGTGCGAACGCTGTCGAGCCATGCCGTGTGCCGAGACCGGCCGAACAACGCGGAGTAGACCACCGCGCTGTCGGCCCGGACCCGGATTTCTCGCGTATGCGCCGTGTAGAATCGTTTTCCAGCCGCGACATTGCCGCGCTTCTGATGCGAGGCGACGATCTGGCCGAAGTTCCACAGCAACTGGGACCCGTATTCGGTGAGGATGGACTCCGGATGGAATTGAACGCCCCAGAAAGGGCGCCACCGGTGACGAAGTGCCATAAGAACGCTGTCCTCCGACCATGCGATCGGCTCCAGCTCGGGCGGCAACGGTTCACTTAAACATAAAGAATGATAACGCACCGCAGAGAAATCTTGCGGTATGCCACGGAAAAGCTCATCGTCTGTGTGTCGTACCTTGCTGACGTAACCGTGCCTTGCCCGCGGTGCGCGCGCTACGTCGGCGCCCGCGATTGCACCGATTCCCTGATGCCCCAGGCACACCCCCAGCAATGGCACCTGCGTCTGCTGGAGCACCTCGGCGCACATACCAAAATCGTGCGGATCACGCGGATCCCCGGGCCCGGGTGATATGACAACGCATCTCAACTCATCGGCGAGTTCGACGCAGCGAGGATTATCGTTGTGGACAACCACCGGATCCACACCGTAAACCTGCGCCATGAGCTGGAACAGATTATAGGTGTAGGAATCGTAGTTGTCGATAAGTAGAGAGCGGATCATGGCCACCATTCATGAATTATGTCGTACACCTTGGTTGATAGTGGTTCATAAGGCGGCCGCCCCGCTGGGGTGAGATGCACCCAATCGATGATCCCGTGACTCATCCGCGGACCAGTGGCTTCATGACGCCTGATCTACCTACCATCGAGACTCCGATCGGTATTGTCAGGTTGACGGGCTTAAGGCGTTTCATCAGTCACTCACGCGCCCGGCGACAGCCTTCTTCAACTGCAAGCCGTTCCCACTGTCGCTTTCACGGAGCAGCTACGACACCGATCAGATCAGATAAACGACCCAAAAGGGGCGTTTCGCGGCGTTTCCCCCACGTCTATAGGGTCTACAGAAGAGGGTCTACAGAAACGCCTCTGGGCCCTACCCGCCTCTCCGGTCCTCCCCCCCCCGGCCAGACGTCTTCAGTTGGCCCCGACATCGGGGCCTCTAATTGCATTTTAATAACACTACCCCTGGCTCAGTCAAGAGTATAGTTTGAGGTGACCACCGGTACGCGGCGAACTGTGCACCTCTGGGTGAAGTTCGATATCCGCGTTTCACGGGCCGCGAAGACGTCGGCACCCGCCCGGTCTAACCTTGACGTTAGAAATTCAGCCCTTGTCGGGAGTGCGTGTTCGGTGACGATGGGGTATGGGTTGGTGACGGCACGGGCTTGTCTGTCACGACCTGACCGGCGTGAACTTAGTTTGATCTCTGGATACCTGCCCCGGAGGAGATGTCCCGCGACGAGATGATCACGCTGGTGGCCCAGCGGGACGCGCGGATCACGGTGATTTGGCAGGGAAGCTGTCCGAGTTGATCGAGGCCAACGAGGTCCTGGCGGGCGAGTTGGCCAGGCTGGAGCATCGGCTGTCGCGTAAGCAGACCCCCGCGCGGACGCCGGCTCACACGGCGTGGTTGTTGAAGGTCGGTTGGCTGCCGAGCGGGCTGCTGGCGAAGCGCAGCACCGGCACACGACGCCTGTTCGGTTCATCTAACCTCGCTGACTCCGCCACGGCAGTATGACAAGCTCGTACCTCGTAGATGCCCTTCGAACTCGGCCGAATGGATCCCAGACAAGTCACATCTCCTCAGCTCGAAGGGCATCTACCTGCTATCCGACACCCATCACAACCGCAATTTCACCGGTGGATCCAGGCTAAGCGGAGGGCGGCTCGCGTGAAGAACAGATTCAATCGATCAATAGTCATCGGCGGTCAGGGCGCGGTCGGACAACTCTTCGCGGAGCTGCTGCGCTCCGAAGGCGAGGTGACGCTGGTCGATCTACACCGGGGAACGCCGCGGCCCGGCACATTGTCGATGGTGGCGGACGCCTGCCGGCCGAGCCCAGAACTGATCGCCGAGTTGGCCGAGGCGGACATCGTTGTTATCGCGTTGCCCGAGCACGCCGGTACCGGGGCAGTGGAGGCGGTCGCGCGACACATGCCGCCAGGGGCGCTACTCACCGAGACACTGTCGGTCAAGAGCGGCATCGTGCGGGCGATGGCGAGCGTCGCTGAACGCTACGACCTTGAAGCGCTCGGCGTGAACCCAATGTTCGCGCCCGACCTGGGATTTCAGGGCCAGCCAGTCGTCGTTTCCAAGGTGCGGGGCGGCGAGCGGTGCCGCAGCCTGGAGATACTGATCGACAGTCACGGAGGACGGCTCGTTTTCTTGTCGGTGCAGGAACATGACAGGCTCACTGCGTCGCTCCAAGTTGCCACGCACGCGAGCGTTCTCACTTTCGGATGGACTCTGCAGATCCTGGATGCTGATATCGGAGTTGTGGCAACTGCGGCGCCCCCGCCGCATCGGACTTTGCTGGCGCTGCTCGCCCGCATCGTCTCGGGTACCCGGGAGGTGTACCGCGATATTCAGTTTGCTCATCCACACGCCCGCGAAGTCCGCCAAGCGCTGCTCGATGCTCTCATGCATCTGGAGGATGTCGCCATGGACGAGTCGGCCGACCGATTCGATGACATGCTCGAAAAAATCGCTGGCTGGCTGGGTCCATATCAAGAACAGCTTACCTGTGACTGCGCGAATCTTTTTGCCCGCCTCGCCGAATCTCAGTCCCCGGCGAAACACACCTCGGTGGAGGTACTCGACGGATGACGACAACCCACTAACACGACAGCTACACCCGCGCGTGGGAGCATTGTGCAGACGAATAATTTCAAACAAGGAAGATGGTAGACATGCGGAGCGTACAAGACGTCACCTTTGACCTGCTGAGAGAGTTCGGCCTGACGACTATTTTCGGCAATATCGGCTCCACCGAGGGGCCTTTTCTCAAGAATTTTCCGCCGGACTTCCGGTATGTGCTCGCCCTCCAAGAAGCATCGGTGATCGGGATCGCGGACGGTTTTGCTCAGGCCACCGATCGTCCGGCCTTAGTAAACGTCCACGCTGGGCCTGGGACGGGCAACAGCATGGGTGCCCTTCTGACGGCCGCACAGAACAAGACTCCCCTCATCGTGACCGCTGGTCAGCAAGCACGCAAGATGGTGCTGATGGAATCGTTTCTGACCAATGTTGAAGCCACGATGCTCCCTCGCCCCTGGGTGAAATGGTCCTACGAGCCATTGCGAGCCGAGGATGTGCCTGCCGCTTTTATGCGTGCGATTGCCACGGCTCTTCAGCCGCCCGCAGGTCCCGTCTTTCTCTCTCTTCCACTAGACGATTGGGATAAGGCGTCCGTCGGACCGACGGCGGCGCGAACGGTGAGCCGCCGCATCGCTCCCGACCGTGCTCGTTTGACGGAGTTCGCCGACGTTTTATCGGAGGCGTCGTCACCCGTCCTGATCTACGGCGCCGCCATTGACAGAGGTAACGGCTGGAGTGAGGCTCTTACTCTCGCAGAGGTGCTTGGCGCTCCGGTCTGGGCGGCCCCTGTCTCCGAGCGTGTGTCGTTTCCCGAGGATCATTTCCTTTATTCAGGTGAATTGCCGGTTGCCATCGGTGCGCTCTCGAAAAAACTCGAAGGTCACGACGTGGCACTTGTCGTCGGTGCTCCGGTGTTCCGTTACTGCTTCCATGCACCTGGTTCCTACTTGCCGAACGGGATGCGACTCCTGCACATTTCCGACGATCCGATGGAGACGGCACGTGCCCCTGTCGGCGACAGTCTACTGGGAGATGCCACCTTGTCTCTCGCGGCCCTCGCGGCCCTGCTCGGCGAGGGCAGACCAGAGATCGAAAATGCGGAGAAAAAGTTGGTGCATCGGGTTGCGCCCGACCCGTCGAACCGAGTACGAACGTCGGACGATGGCCTTTTGACCGCCGCGCAAGTCTTCAACGCTCTCAGTGAGATCCGACCAGTGAACGCTGTTTTGGTCGAGGAATCTCCCTCGAATCACGCCGATCTTCATGCCTACTGGCCGATCACCGAACCAGCTTCGTACTTCACCGCCGCCAGCGGAGGACTCGGTTTCGGCCTCCCAGCATCGGCCGGTGATCGCGATCATGGGCGACGGATCGTTCCAATATTCGGTTCAATCGCTCTGGACCGCGGCGCAGCAGCATCTACCCATTGTGGTCATTGTTCTGCGCAACTATAAATATGCCATCCTCAAGTCACTCGCGGAGTTTGAAGACATGCCGAATCTTCCCGGTCTCGACCTCCCCGGTCTCGACATCGTCTCCCTAGCAAAGGGCTACGGCTGCGATGCTGCCCGCCTCGACGATCTCGAGAGCATCAAGGCGGCGACAGCGGAGGGCTGGACCAAATCGAAGCCCACGGTATTGGAGATCCCTATCTCCCCCCAAGTTCCACCGCTCTGCTGATCCGCTGTCAGGTTGGTCTCCCTAAAAGACGCCGCCTTTGACGATAACCCACCTCGCCACGTCCGGCCGTCAAGCGCTTTCGAACTCGTTCGTGAAGACATAGAGCTTCTTGTGTTTATCCTTTGCCTCCAGCCCGGGATTCTGGTCCTTGTACTTCGAATCGCCACTTTCGATAGCAGTCAGCATATTCTTGTGTAACTCGTCATAGGTGAGCCGATAGTCGGCCTCCCTTATGGCTTTGATGGCATGATATGTCATGAATCCATTAGGGCGACCATCGACCTTCGCGTCGCCTGACATATGGTGGTCGGTGGTGCCAGTCAAGAGTATCTCGTTATACCTATGCGAGGGAGATTTCCTGGAGAAGTCTGCATCGGTGAGCGATCCGGAGAAGCATGCGTCAGCGATGAACGTCAGGTAAACTCCGGTCCCGATGCCGTCGAAGAGTTCCCTGAATTCGTCGTCGACGATTAATTTTGGATAGTCGTATGGACAAATGGCCTCATCATAACGTCCCGGAGGGCGCGTGAATGCCCCGCAATCAATATTGTCCTCTTTCTCATCGCTACTCACATCCTTTGTGAAGAAGCCGTGCGAGGAGTTCGTGAGGACGAGGATATCGCCTTGTCGGGCGCCCGCTATGAGATTCTTGATTCCCTTGAGTATATTCGCCCTGGTCGCATCGGCATCGGTCAGGAGTGTGACGTCGCCTACAGAAAAATTGTAGTGCCTGACCAGGAGATTGGCCCAATCATGGGCATCGTTGACACACCCATGCAGATTCAGAGTCGTCATGCCCATTTCTGGGGCGCCCTGGTTGCCATAGTCGTCGATCCCGATACAGAGAGCCTTCTTCGTCATGATGATCTCTTTCGCTCCTGAGTAGACCCCACACGGACCCCACGGGTGTGTTACGCTGATGCCTCGGCGAGAGCTAAATCCATCACTGTTGAATACGTGCGTTCTGGTCACCGCACGTATTCGATGAGTTACTGTACAGCGAAATTAAACCTGATCCGCTTCGGTGTGGGTCTGAATGATCTGCCATTGATCGCCATTCTTCCGATAGACTTCGGTACAGTTCCATCGCACCTTGTCTTGGTTCTCCACATAGTTCAAGGTAGCCAGAGGGATCACCATTGCTCCATCGGTCGAGCGCAGCACGCTCCATGGCGATGATAGTCTCGGCGGCGTTCTCGTTCGCTTCGTGCATTGATTTTTCGAACCTCCCCGCAATACCGTGGCCGTGGCGCTTCCCGAACACTCGATTTACACGCAAAAACGAACACAAGACAAACCCACTACCACTATGCTGTACCTTTGAATAGAACGTGTGGATCGCCTACCGGCGCGATCGCCGAGGCGCCGGGCATAGCGCCGTGCGCACTGTTCAGAGTTCCGGCTGCTGACGAGCTGCGACTACGACTCGCAGACCCTCGTTCTTCGTAATCCTGGCCAGGCGCGCTCGGTGATGGCGTATGGAGTGTCCTCGCCACCGTAGGCAACGCTCAAGCCCATGATAGTTGCCCACCTGCCTTCCGTGACTGAGCCCGACAATAGCTATGCCAGCAGCACGCACTGTGCGGATGACCCGCGCTGTCAAAGCAGCCAGATCTGCGCCGGACCACGGAGATACACAACGCTCGAACGAGCTCGGAAACCATGACTAGATCAGCTTAGCGTGACTCGGCGATGTTGCCAACCCCTTGCCACGCATTCTTCGAAGTCCCGAATTGCTGCACACGGGAATTGCATCTGCAGATGCATCTGCAGATGCATCTGCAATATCGGCGGCCCGCGTTACGCGGAGCCGCTGAGCCCTGGGCGGTGCGATGCGCGTCGATGGTGTTCTGCGCGACGGAGAACTACGCGGCAACTCAGGTGTGCTCCGGACACCTTTGCTGGAGGCTACCCAGACCCCGGCGCCTCCGCCGATTCACCCGCGATGAAGACATGCTTCTCTGCTTCGCAGTCGACCTCACGGGCCCTTCACCGACCGCATTACGCCAGTTCTGCGCCGCCAGCGCATGGCTACCACCAGCCCTCACGCCAGCTGAATAGCCATGTGACAGAAACCGTAGGGTCAGGTGACCTGATCAGTCCCATGGGTGAAGCGCCGCGATGTGCCAGTTTTGTCGCGTTATCGAAGATTTCGTAATCCCCCGGTATTGCGCCGAGAGAGCGTCTCCGCTACAGTTGCGAGTGGCATTCAGGCGGTTCGATACCTCAATGCACCTGAAGTTGGGAAGTTTCGGTGGCGCGACTTATGGCCAACATGACATGTCCCGAGGATGCCGTGTGGGATCTTGCCGAGCTCGGATCGGAATGACAATGACATCCAGCTAAGCTATGTCCACCGCCATCAGCAGCTCATTGCGGCTCTGATTAAACGCTATTCGTAAGGGTCGGATGGCTCGGTATAGGGCAGTCGGGGAGGTAACGTTGCCTGGTAATGATGGTATTGTTCTGCCATTGTCCGCAGCTCAGCGTGAGATTTGGTTTGCTGAACAACAATTTAAGGCGGCGAACCGGGTCTACAAACTCGGTGATTTTATAGAGATATTTGGACCAATTGATCCAGCGTTGTTCCAGACGGCGCTGCGGCGGGTTATCGCGGAGGTCGACTCACTTCATGTCCGGTTCGTCGAGGGCAGCGACGGACCTCAGCAGGTCGTCAAGCCGTTATCGAAGTGGCTGATGCCGTTCGTCGATGTCAGCGATGAACCTGATCCGCGCACGGCTGCGCAAGCGTGGCTGGCCGCCGATGTGGACCGGCCGATGGATCTGGCTCGCGGCCCGCTGTTCAGTTACGCGTTGATCAAGTTGAGGTATGACCGGTTCTGGTGGTATCAAGGATACCACCATATTGTGATAGATAGGTTTAGTTTTGACCTTGTTGCGCGACGGGTGGCGGACGTCTATACCGCGCTGACATGCGGGCTGGCGTGCGAGCAGAACGTGTTTGGTTCGCTGCGGCAGCTGCTGGACAGTGATGCGGCCTATCGCGCATCGGAGCAGTTCACGCTAGACCGGGAATATTGGAAGGAACGTTTTACTGATCGGCCGGGGCCGGTCAGCCTCGCTGGCCGACCCTCAACGATGCCCGCAAATTCTGTTCATCGGACGTCCTCTTTGCCGCTGTCCAAGGTGGATAGTTTACAAGCAGCGGCGAGCCGGACCGGAGTGCGATGGTCTCGAATTGTGATTACCGCAATGGTGGTTTATATGCACCGTCTGACCGGTGCGCGAGAGGTGGTTGTCGGTTTACCGGTCACAGCTCGTCCGGATCCTGCGCTGAAACGTACACCGGGTTTGGTGTCCAACATGTTGCCACTGCGGTTGTCGGTACGCCCGGGAATGAGTCCGTCCGAACTCATCGTAAAAGCAGCGGCGGAAGTGCGTGAGGTACTAGCGCATCAACGTTACCGAGGGGAGGATCTTCGTCGGGATCTTGACCTACCCGGTAGCCTCGGGGCATCTTTTGCACCGGTAATCAATATTATGTCTTTCGGTCACGATCTGCGCTTTGGCGGGCATCGCAGCGAGACGCACAGCGTTGCGTTGGCGTTGATCAGTGATCTGGTAATAGAGGTTGTGGGCAGAAAGGATGGTTCAGGGTTACGGATCGGCTGGCAGGCGAACCCGGAAATCTGCGGTGCGGACGATCTGGTCGCCCATCAGAAACGTTTCATGAGCTTGCTAGAGGATATGGTATCCGCTGATCTTGATCGGCCGATCAGCCGGATCGATATTCTGTCCGCGCAAGAACGCGCCTGGTTGTTGGCCGACCACAACAACATCGTTGTGGAGGTGGCGGGGACTACGTTTCCGGTGTTGTTCGAAACTCAGGTACTGGCTACGCCGGAGGCGGTGGCAGTGGTGTTCGAGGACACCACGCTGACCTACTGTCAACTCAACGCGAAAGCAAACCGGCTCGCGCACCTGCTGATCACCAGCAGGGTATGCCCCGAGCAGATCGTGGCGTTGGCGCTGCCTCGTTCGGCTGAACTGGTGGTGTGCATCGTGGCGGTGCTCAAGGCCGGCGCTGCCTACCTGCCGGTGGACCCGGACTACCCCCCCGCGCGGATCAGCTTCATGCTCCACGACGCACAACCAGCGTTGCTGCTGACCAACACCCAGACCGAAGGCGGTCTGCCGGACACCGACCTGATGACCCGCCTGGTACTGGACGATCCCGGCACCAGCGAACTGCTGGCCAGCTGCGTGGACACCGACCCCACCGACGCCGACCGCACCACCCCCCTGAGACTCGCGCATCCGGCGTATCTGATCTATACCTCAGGCTCCACCGGCCAACCCAAAGGCGTTGTGGTCTGCCATCGGGGCGTGTCCAGTCTTGCCGCAGCCCAAATCGAACACTTCGCGGTCAGTGCCCACAGTCGGGTACTGCAATTCGCCTCACCCAACTTTGACGCGTCGTTCTCGGAGCTGTGCATGGGTCTGCTGTCCGGAGCCGCGCTGGTGGTAGCTCCCCCGGAAAAGCTGGTGCCCGGCGCAGCGTTATGCGCGCTCGTCGACCGGCAGCGGGTGACACATGTGACATTGCCCCCTTCGGCACTGGCGGTACTGCCAGCCGGGGACGGCTTGCCGCCGGTGGTGACGTTAGCCGTGGCGGGTGAGCGGTGCCCGGTGGAGCTAGTAAGGGCTTGGTCACCGGGCCGACGGATGATCAACGCCTACGGTCCCACCGAGGTCACCGTGTGCGCCACCATGAGTGGCCCCCTATCGCACGCAACCCGGATGCCTCCGCCGATTGGCCGGCCGATCACCAACGTGCAGGTGTATGTGCTGGATGTTGGCCTGCAGCTGGTGCCTGCGGGTGTGACGGGCGAATTGTGTGTGGCGGGCTGGGGATTGGCCCGCGGTTATCTGCGTCAGCCAGGTCTGACCGCGGCGCGGTTTGTGGCGAATCCGTTCGGTCCAGCGGGGACTCGGCTGTACCGCACGGGGGATCTGGTCCGCTGGGGCGCGGAGGGCGAGCTGGAGTTCCTCGGCCGGGTCGATGATCAGGTCAAAGTGCGGGGGTACCGGATTGAGCCAGGCGAGATCGAAGCAGTCCTGACCGCCCACCCCCAGGTGACCCAGGCCGTCGTCATCGCCCGCGAGGATCGACCCGGAGACCAGAGGTTGGTCGCCTACGTGGTCGCCGACGCGCTGAGCGGTGTTCTGCGGGATTTCGCGCGGGTGCGGTTGCCGGAGTATATGGTGCCCGCGGTGGTGGTGCTTGAGCGGTTGCCGTTGACGCCGAATGGCAAATTGGACCGTGCCGCGTTGCCTGCTCCAGAGCTTCGGTCGGTTGCGGGGGGTCGGGCACCCAGAACACCACAAGAACAAGTATTGTGCGAGTTATTCGCTGACGTGCTGGGTCTGGCTGCTGTCAGCGTTGATGACGACTTTTTTGATCTGGGTGGGCATTCGTTGTTGGCGACCCGGTTAGCCAGCCGGGTGCGGGCGACCTTGGGCGTCGAACTGGGACTGCGAGCTCTCTTCGACACTTCGACGGTGGCCGGACTGGTCGGGTGTCTGGATGATGCGGGGCAGACAAGGGTGGCGTTGACAGCAGGTGAGCGCCCTCGCGTGGTGCCGTTGTCGTTCGCACAACGCCGGTTGTGGTTTTTGCACCAGATAGAGGGTTCCAGTGCGACGTACAATATGCCGTTGGCGTTGCGCCTGACCGGAGGGTTGAACCGCCCCGCTCTGCAGGCTGCGTTGGGCGACGTGGTGGCCCGTCACGAGAGCTTGCGCACGATCTTTCCTCAGATCGATGGCATCCCCTATCAGCGAGTTCTCGACAGCGAGGCAGGCTGTCCTGAGCTGCCCGGCACCGCCGCCAGCCACACCGAGTTGCCCGAGGCGTTAGCGTTGGCAGCTCGGTACAGGTTCGATCTTACTGCGCAGCCGCCGGTGCGGACCCAGTTGTTCGACCTGGAAGCAGATGAGCATGTGCTGCTGATGGTGATACACCATATTGCCGGTGACGGCTGGTCGATGGCACCGTTGTCACACGACTTAGCCGCCGCTTACACCGCCCGTTGCCAAGGCCAGGCACCGGAGTGGGTGCCGTTGGCGGTGCAGTACGCCGATTACACGCTGTGGCAGCACCGCCTGCTCGGTGACCATGGTGATCCGGACAGTCTGTTCGCCACCCAGGTGAGGTACTGGACCGAGGCGCTGGCAGGGCTGCCCGAGCAGCTCGTGCTGCCCACCGACCACCCGCGCCCAGCAGTCGCCTCCTACCGTGGCGGCCGGATGACTGTCCGGTTGGACGCGGCGTTGCACCAGGGGCTGGTGGGGCTGGCCCGCCGCGGCGGGGCGAGTGTGTTCATGGTGCTGCAGGCCGGGCTGGCGGCCTTGTTGTCCCGGCTTGGTGCGGGCAGCGACATCGCGGTGGGCAGCCCGATCGCCGGGCGTACCGATCAGGCGTTGGACGAGGTGGTCGGGTTTTTCGTCAACACGCTGGTGTTGCGTACCGACACCTCCGGTGACCCTGCTTTTATGCAGCTGCTGGCGCGGGTGCGAGAAACCGCGCTGGCGGCCTGGGCCCACCAGGATGTGCCATTCGACCATCTTGTCGAGGTCCTCAACCCGACCCGGTCGTTGGCGCACCACCCACTGTTCCAGGTCATGCTCACGGTAGAGAATGTGCCCGAAGCCGACTTCACGCTGCCCGGATTGCGGGTGTCCGCCGTGCCGGTGCGGACCGGGATGGCCAAGTTCGACTTGGACTTCAGTCTGTCTGAACAGCGCGGTCCCGACGGCGCCCCGGCGGGCGTCGACGGAGCTGTCGAGTACGCCAGCGACCTCTTCGACTCCGCTACTATCGAGGCGCTCGTGGCGCGGTGGGTGCGCTTGCTGACGGCGGTGGCGGCCGATCCGGACCGGCCGATCAGCCGGATCGAGATCCTCACCGCGCAAGAACGCCAGCGGGTACTGGTCGACTACAACGACACCACCCGCCCGATCTCCCCCGCCAGCCTGCCTGTGTTGTTCCAAACCCAAGTGCAAGCCACACCGCAGGCCCTCGCGGTGGTGTTCGAGGGCACGGTGTTCGAGGATACCTTCTTGACCTACGCGCAGCTCAACGCGAAGGCGAACCGGCTCGCGCACGCGTTGATCGTCCGGGGTGTGGGTCCTGAGCAGATCGTGGCGTTGGCCCTGCTCCGATCACCTGAGCTGGTGGTGGCGATCCTGGCGGTGCTCAAGGCCGGCGCAGCCTATCTGCCGGTGGACCCGGACTATCCGGCGTCGCGGATCGCCTTGCTGCTCCGTGACGCCCACCCATCGTTGCTGCTGACCACTAGTCAGACGGCGGGGTGTGCTGGCGAGGACATCGCCACGCTGCGGCTGGTACTGGATGACCCCGACACGGTGCGAATGTTGGCCGGCTGCCCGGACACCGATCCCACCGACACCGACCGCACCACCTGCCTGCTGCCGGGACATCCAGCGTATGTGATCTACACCTCCGGCACCACCGGTACACCAAAAGGCGTCGTCGTCAGCCACCAGAGTGTGGCGAATTTGTTTTCCAGCCATCGTGACAGGGTGTTCGCGCCGTCGGTGGCCACAGCGGGAGGGCGTCGGCTGCGGGTTGCGCAGACGACATCGTTCTCGTTCGACGCGTCCTGGGATCCGCTGTTGTGGATGTTCGCCGGGCATGAATTGCATGTCGTCGACGAGGTCACGTTGACCGATCCGGATCGGTTGGTGGCCTACATCGCCCGGCAGCACATCGACTATGTCGATGCCACGCCGTCGTATGTGCAACTGCTGGTGTCAAAGGGGTTGCTGGACAGCGACCGGTGGGCACCGGTGGGGATTGCGGTAGGCGGAGAGGCCGTTTCAGAAAAACTGTGGGATCAGTTACGGTCGGTGAACGAGGTTGAGGCGTTCAACTTTTATGGGCCGACCGAATGCACCGTCGACGCGCTCATGGCGCGGGTAGGCCACTCGCCCCATCCGGTGGTGGGACGGCCGATCACCAACACCCGGGTGTATGTGCTCGATGCTGAATTACAGCCGGTACCCCCTGGGGTGAGAGGCGAATTGTATGTGGCTGGGCTGGGATTGGCACGGGGATATCTACATCGGCCTGGGTTGACGGCACAGCGGTTCGTGGCGTGTCCGTTTGGTGAGTCAGGCGCCCGGATGTACCGCACGGGGGATGTGGTCTGCTGGCGTGCCGGCGGGCAGTTGCAGTTCGTCGGCCGGGCAGACGAACAGGTCAAGATCCGCGGTTTCCGCGTCGAACCAGGCGAGATCGAGACCGCACTTGCCGCGCACCCCTATGTCGCGCGGGCCGCGGTGGTTGCCCGACAAGACCGGCCCGACGACAAGCGACTGGTCGCCTATGTCGTGCCCGCCGTAGGCCGCGCCCCCCACCCGGATGTGCTGCGCGAGTACCTGGGGGCGCGGTTGCCTGCCTACCTGGTGCCTGCGGCGTTTGTGGTGCTGGACGGGTTGCCGTTGACCCCGAATGGGAAGCTGGACGCCACCGCGTTGCCCGCCCCCGAATACGGCGCAGCCGGCAGTGGCCGAAGGCCGCGCACCCCGCAGGAGCAGCTGCTGTGCGAGATGTTCGCCGACGTGCTGGGCCTGCCCGCGGTCGGCGTCGAGGATGACTTTTTCGAGGTGGGCGGGCATTCACTGCTCGCGACTCAAGTGGTCAGCCGAGTACGGGCCATGTTGGGCGTGGAATTGGCGGTGCGAGCCCTATTCGAGGCACCGACGGTGGCCGGGTTGGCCGCGCGCCTGGACGACGCCGGACGTGCCAGGTTGGCCCTGACGGCGGGTCCGCGTCCGGAGGTGGTGCCGTTGTCGTTCGCGCAGCGGCGGGTGTGGTTCCTGCAGCAACTGGAAGGCCCCAGCTCCACCTACAACATGCCCTTGACGTTGCGCCTGTCCGGTGACGTGGACCGCCCGGCGCTGCAGGCCGCGCTGGGCGATGTGATCACTCGGCATGAGAGCCTGCGCACGGTCTTTCCCCAGGTTGAGGGCGTGCCCTACCAGCAGGTCCGGGAGGCCGATGTGGCCTGTCCACAGCTGGTGGTCACTGACACCAGTGCGGCTGAGCTGCCTGACCTGCTGGCCGGGGCGGCTCGGTACGAGTTCGACCTTGCTGCCGAGCCACCGATCCGGACCATGTTGTTCGCGCTGGCACCGGACGAGCAAGTGTTGTTGATCTTGATCCATCACATCGCCGGTGACGGCTGGTCCATGGACTCGCTGTTGGCCGACCTGGCCACCGCGTATGCGGCGCGCTGTCACGGCCAGGAGCCGGGCTGGGCGCCGTTGCCGGCGCAGTACGCCGACTACACGTTGTGGCAGCACCGGCTGCTGGGCGACCATGCCGATCCAGACAGCCTGTTCGCCGCGCAGGTTGCCTATTGGACCGACACCCTGGCCGGGCTGCCCGAACTGCTGGCGCTGCCCACCGACCGGCCCCGCCCGGCCGTCGCCTCCTTCCGCGGCGATTGCGTGACCGGCCGGTTAGATCCCCCGTTGCATCAGGGGTTGACGGGCCTGGCCCGCCGCACCGGGACCAGCCTGTTCATGGTGCTGCAAGCCGGACTGGCCGCGCTGCTGTCCCGGCTGGGCGCGGGTACGGACATCCCGATTGGTAGCGCGATCGCTGGGCGCACCGACCAAGCGTTGGACGATCTGGTTGGGCTTTTCCTGAACTTGCTGGTACTGCGTACGGACACCTCGGGGGATCCCACCTTCACGCAGCTGCTCGCCCAGGTGCGAGAGACCGCGCTGGCCGCCTATGCCCACCAGGACGTGCCCTTCGAATACCTCGTCGAAGCCCTCAACCCCACCCGGTCACTGGCGCGCCAACCGCTGTTTCAAATCGCACTCGGATTACAAAACACGCCGCAAAACGACTTTGACCTGCCCGGACTGCGCACCGGTCTCGTGCCGGTGCCGACCGGGACCGCCAAGCGTGACCTGAACTTCTTCCTGTTCGAGCAACGCGGCCCAGACGGCGACCCACAAGGCATCAAGGGGGTCGTCGAGTACGCCACGGATCTATTCGACCCCGCCACGATCGAGACGCTTTTCGCCCGCTGGGTGCGCCTGCTCGACGCAGTGGTCGCTGATCCGGACCGGCCGATCAGCCGGATTGAGATCCTCACCCCCACCGAACGCCACCGTCTGCTGGTCGACTACAACAACACCACCCGCCCGGTGGCCCAGAGCAGTCTGCCGGTGTTGTTCGAAACCCAGGTGAAGGCCACCCCGCAGGCGGTGGCAGTGGTGTTCGAGGACACCACACTGACCTACCATCAGCTCAACACCAAAGCCAACCAGTTGGCACGAGCGCTCATCAGCCGGGGTGTGCGACCTGAGCAAATTGTCGCATTGGCCCTCGCCCGCTCACCCGAGCTCGTGGTGGCGATCCTGGCGGTACTCAAAGCCGGCGCCGCCTACCTGCCGCTGGACCCCGACCACCTGGCATTCATGCTCCACGATGCCCAAGCGGCCTGCCTGATCACCGCCTCCACCGCGTCAGACCAGCTACCGGACGTCGGCGAACTGCCCCGGTTGGTGCTCGATGACACCTCCACCACCGAGGAACTCGCGGCCCTGCCCCACCACGATGTGAGCGACTCAGAACGGGTGTTGCCGCTGCTCCCGGACCACCCCGCCTATGTGACCTACACCTGCGCATCGACCAAGCAGCCTCGACACGGCGTGGTGATCCCGCACCGAGCGACGGTCAACTACCTGCAATGGATGCACGAGACGGTGCCACTGCGCGGCTGCGACACGGTGCTGCACAGCACGTCATTCAGTCTCGACGCCTCGGTCTACGAACTGTTCGCACCACTCCTCGCGGGAGCGCGGCTCCTGCTGACACCCCCTAGCACCCAGCACGACCTCGGCGCGATCGCCCGGCTGGTGGCGCGCCACGGCATCACCGTGGCGCAGATGGTGCCCTCCCTGCTCCCGCCGCTGCTCCAGCAACCGGCCCTTGAGCAAGGGCACACCCTGCGGCGGCTGTTCTGCCACGGCGAGGCCTTCACCAGACACCTCGGGGAACAATGTCATAAACGCCTGGGGCCAACCACTATCTACAACCTCTACGGCACCACCGAAACATGCCTCAATGCCACCTTCCACACCTACCGAGACACCGACGTCATCACCACCGTCCCCCTCGGTCGGCCAATCGCAAACATCCACGTCTATGTGTTAGACATTGGCCTGCGTCCGGTGCCTCCCGGAGTGGCAGGCGAACTGTATATCAGTGGGATGGGATTGGCGCGGGGTTACCTGCGTCGACCTGGATTGACCGCTACCCGGTTCATGGCTGATCCCTACGGCCCGCCGGGTGGACGAATGTACCGGACAGGGGATATGGTCCGCTGGCGCACTGATGGGGACCTGGAATTCGTCAGCGGCGCGGACGACCAGATCAAGATCCGCGGATTCCGTATCGAACCGAGAGAGATTGAAACCGTGCTGACGGCACACCCGGGC
Organism: Pseudonocardiaceae bacterium; assembly: GCA_050699515.1. Taxonomy (GTDB): domain Bacteria; phylum Actinomycetota; class Actinomycetes; order Mycobacteriales; family Pseudonocardiaceae. Next base: position 54,525 of record JBOHFF010000044.1, on the reverse strand, counting down.
GTCACACAAGCCGCCGTCATCGCCCGAGACAAGCGACTGGTCGCCTACATCGTGAGTGCCAACGGCAACGGTTGCCAACCGGACTCGCTCCGTGAGTATCTGCGCCAACGCCTGCCCAATTACCTGATCCCCGACGCGCTGATCATGATGAACGCCTTGCCCGTGACGTCCAACGGCAAACTCGACCGCGACACGCTGCCCGTGCCCGACTCAGCCGGCAGTAGCCGGGCGCCCAGAACACCACAAGAACAGCTGTTGTGCGATCTGTTCGCCAAGATGTTGGGTCTACCCGCAGTCAGCATCGACGACAACTTCTTCGCACTGGGCGGGCACTCGCTATTGGCGACACGGATAGTCGCCCAGATACGAGTCGCATTGGGTATGAAATTACCGCTTCGAGCCCTATTCGAGGCGCCAACGGTAGCCAGCCTGACACGCCGACTCCACATGGACGCTAAGTAGCGCAGTGGATCCTCACTGTAATATTATGCCCTCCTGCTGAAACCTTCCCGGCCTCGACCTCCCTAGGTCAGGGGCGCTTAACCTGAGTGGTTAACTGGACTATCACCCCAGGCGAGGACGGTGTCGGCAAAGTTGACGATCACCTGTAGCGTGGCGATGAATTTTTTTATTACCCAGAACGTCGCTAATATACCTACCACAGCACTAATGATGATTCTCATGTCGCCTCACTTCCATCCGTAATGGCAGGGTTACGTCCATGATGCCTGATCGTCAACGTTGTTGCAGCACGGATTTCGCGGCGGCTGCGCCCCGTGAACAGGTCGGCTCGTCCGGCGCCAAGCCTGAGCGATCCCCTCGAGATCAGCCCTCGACGCCAGGCCCTCGCCCGACCACCTGCTCGGCTGTCACATACCACGCGGCGCTGCAGGTCCAGCCAGCAGTCGAGGGCGGGATCCTCCGGGTACCAGACTGTCGCCGCATAGTCGTTGTCGCAGACGGCCACGACCCCGGTCGGCCGACAAACCCGCCGCAACTCCACTAACGCGGCGACCGGGTCGCCGAGGTGCTGCGTAGGTCTCGCGAGCTTCGGACATGCCCCCAGCATGCATAGCATCCACGCTAGCCACCGATGTTCCCGGTAGCTGAGCGCCGAATCAAATAGTCCGGCTTACCTCGGCTTAGCATAATGCAACAGCGCCGGCGGCAGACGGCTCAGTGCCGAACATGAGTCTGCCTGTCACTACGCGGCGCATGCGGTGCTTTGAATGCGCTACGATCCATCACCGAAGGGATGTGCGGATGAGACGGCGGCTGCTGGGCGTGCTGGTCGCGGCGCTGGTGCTGGTGTCGGTGAGCTGCGGTGGGGGCGGCGCGGTCGGACCGGCTTCGTACCTCGGAACCATTGACATCGGGGCGATGCCGGCCAAGCAGCTGCAAGACGGCGGTACCTTCCGGTGGGCGATTGACTTGCTGCCTGTCAACTTCAACTACAACCACGTGAACGGACCGGAGTCCAATAACTATCGCGTGCTCAGCAGCGTCATCCCGGTCCCCTGGCTCACCCAGCCCGACGGCACGGTAAAGCTCAATACCGACTACCTCACCTCGGCCACGCTGACCAGTACGAGCCCGGAAGTAGTGACCTACACCGTGCGCGACGAGGCCACGTGGAGCGACGGCACCCCCATCACCTGGCAGGATTTCCGGGCTCAGTGGCAAGCCCTCAACGGCCGCAACAAGGCCTTTCAGGTCGCGTTCAGCACGGGGTACACCGACATTGCATCAGTCGAGCGGGGCCGCTCCGACAAGCAGGCGGTAGTGACCTTCACGACCCCTTTCTCCGACTGGCAGATCCTGTTCAACCCGCTGTACCCGGCCTCCACCAACTCCAACCCGGTGGTGTTCAACACCGGCTGGACTCAGGGATTTCCGGTGACCGCTGGGCCGTTCAAGGTCACGCAGATCGACCGAACGGCAAGGACGATCACGATGGTGCGCGATGAGAAGTGGTGGGGTCGCAAACCCCGGTTGGACCGGATCATCTTCCGCGTCATTCCGCGGGAGGCGCAGTTCGACTCGCTGGCCAACAACGAGAGCGACTTAGTGGACATCGGCACCGACGTGAACGCTTTCACCCGGGCGCAGGACATCCCCGAGGTGACGGTACGCAAGGCGCAGGCCCCGAACTACAGTCACATCACGTTCAACGGTCGCCCTGGCGCCGTCCTAGCTGACCAACAATTGCGTATCGCGATCCAGAAGGGCATCAACCGCCAAGCTATCACCCAGGCCATAATCGGCCGGATCGTGCCCGGTGCCGAGCCGCTGGGGAACCACATCTACGTCCAGGGCGAGCCGGGCTACCAAGACAATTCACAGGTCATCGGGTATGATCCGGCAGAGGCGTCCAGGATGCTCGACGCTCTGGGCTGGACCCGCCAGGATCAGGGCGCCCGGCGTAGGAACGGCCGGGACCTAGTGATCCGGGACGTGATCCAGGCCCAAAATCCGGCCAGCGAGCAGCAAGCCCGCCAGGTGCAGCAGTTCCTCGCCAAGATCGGAGTGAAGGTCGACATCATCCCGGTACCAGCGGGCGACTTCTTCTCCAAGTACATCATTCCTGCGAACTTCGACATCACTCATTTCTTCTGGGTCGTGCTTCCTTTCCCGGTCACATCAAGCAACTCGATCTACGGAACCAGGGGCGACGCCCCACTGAACTTCGGTGGGATCGGCAACGACACCATCAACGACCTTTTCGCCCAGGCCACCCGCGAATTCGACCCGAAACGCAAGGTCGAGCTGGCCAACCAGATCGACCGGGAGATATGGAAGGCCGGGCACTCGTTGCCGCTCTACCAGCGTCCGGACGTATACGCGGTCCGCACTGGCATCGCGAATGTCGGGGCATTCGGCATGTCCGACCCGACCTACACTGATATCGGCTTTATTCGGTGATCACGTGCCACCAGGCGCGCGGTCTGGTGGGCATGCACCTACTATTGGAAGCAGCGATCAGGGCGGAGGGCGCATGGCCGACACGATGGTGCCGAGGGAGAGTGGCGCACCGGCGGCGCTGATCGAGCTGGTGCAGACCCTGCGCAACCACCCCGGTCTGCGCGGCAAGGCGGCGCTCGGGCTGGTCAGCGAAGTGTTGGGGACCGCCGACTGGATCTCCGGGCCAGGCGACGACGGCGCAGCGTTGGATGCGTTGGGTGGGCAGGTGGTGGCGTGCGGCGAGGCGCTGTGGCCGCCGTTCGTCGCTGCCGACCCGTACGGTGCCGGCTTCGCCGCAGTACTCAGCTAACGTCAACGACCTCGCCGCGATGGGCGCACGGTCGCTGGGCAGCGTCGACACCATCGTTGGCTCCGAGGAGACGACCCGGTCGGCGCTGCGGGGTATGCGGCATACCGGCGAGCTCTACGACGTGCCCATGCGTGCAGTCGTTCTTGGACCGCTGATTGCACGCGGCTGTGGTGGGCCGGATCGACGACTCGGGGCGGCTCACGCTACCACTCGCAGGCGCCTGCGCCACCGTCCTCGACTTCGCCGTCGACGACGTCACCCGGCTCAGCCGGCCCTGACGTACCGGCTCGATCAACCCCGCGACGGGTGACTGGTAGAAGCGACGGGTAGCTGGTAGAAGCTAAGGCTTACGACCGCGCCGAGTGTACGTTGCTGGCGACGGTCAGAGCCGTCGTCGAGGAAGGGGCAGAACGTGAGCGCACTGCCGGATCAGCTCAGTGCGGTGCTCGGCCAGCTTCACGGTGACCACGGATCCACTGTGGACGCAGCCAATGACGAGGTGGTGCGGCGGCTGGACTCCGGCGTGCCGCAGTTGGTCGAGGTGTCCACGGTGGCGCAGACCGTGCCCGGCGTGATCGGTCGCACTCTGCTTCACGGTGGGCCGGCGATCGACTTCGAGCAGGTGTGCGATCCGCTGCGCCGGTCGATGCGGGCGGCCGTGGTCACCGAGGGTTGGGCCGCCGACGTTGCGGAGGCGCAGCGGCTGCTGGCTGGCGGCGATGTGGCGCTGGAGCCGGCCAACCATCATCAGACCGTGGTGCCCATGGCCACCGTGATCGGGCCGAGTTCGCCGGTTTTCGTGGTGGCCGACGGCGTGGGCGGCACCCGCAGCTACGCGCCGGTCAGCCAGGGTCATAGCGACGTGGCGTGGCTCGGCCGGGATACCGACGCGGCAATCGAGCGGCTACGGTTCTTGCGCGACATCGTCGGTCCGGCGCTGGCTCAGATCCTGAGTTCTGCTGGCCCGCTGGACATCCTCAACCTGGCAGCGCAGGGCGTCTCGATGGGCGACGACGTGCATATCCGCACCCAGGCCGCGACCAACCTGCTGTACCGTCGCTGGCTGCCGCAGCTTGCCGAGTTACCCGAGCGCCACCGCTGCGCGATGGCCCGCTTCCTGTCCGACAATCACATCTTCTTCTTAACGCTGGTGATGGCGGCCGCGAAGGCGCTTACCCTGTGGGCTGACCAGGTGAGCGGGTCGAGCATTGTCACGACTATGTCCGGCAACGGAACCACATCCGGGATCACACTCGCCGGTTCGCCGCAATGGCACATCACCGCCGCCCCGCCCATCACCAATGCGCTGTACTTCAACGGCTACGGGCTCGAGGACGCTGCTTTGCACATCGGCGACTCCGCTATGCTGGAGCTGATCGGTCTGGGCGGCCCGGCGGCCGCTGGTTCGCCGGCCGTGACGGCGTTCGTCGGCGGCTCGATGGCCGATGCGAGGCGGGTTACCGAGGCGTTCCAGCAGATCTGCGTCGGCACCAGCAGTCGCTTCATATTGCCGCTGCTGGAATTCACCGGCACCCCGCTCGGGATAGACGTGCGCCGCGTGGTGGAGCTGGGAATTACCCCGCAGTTCACCACCGGCATCTTGCACTCATCCTCGGGTGTCGGGCAGATCGGCGCCGGAGCGGCCACCGCACCGATGGCATCCTTTACCGCGGCGCTGACTGCTCTCGCTGCCCACTTGGGCAAGTGACACGCCTGGAGCTTGCGCTATCGAGCAGTAGTGGAGGTTTGCTGTGCGAGTTCTCGCCCTTGGTGACTCGTGCAGTGCGGGTATCGGCGCCAGCCGCCGGGCGCACGATCGCGAAGAAGGCCCCGGACCGTCGTCCCGTCCGCCAGCTGGCTTGCTATCCTGCCGGCTGGTGACCGGATCGGCGTGCTGCCGGAGTTCCGCGCCGCCGGATTGGGTACGCTCGCCTCTTGACGCGAGACAGCCGCCCGCGAGCAAGGAACGTAGCTTCCACGATGGTGTCACTCGTTGGGGAACCCAGGTTCGGCTAGGGTCGGAGTGCGTCGGTGTGAACGATCACCCGGTATTCAGCGGCGTTTCTTCGCGCTGACCCGATTAGTCTGATTTGCCTAGCGCGTGGAGGCTCTGATCAAATGGGTAGCATCGTGGATAGGTGGAACACGGCGTACTTCGACAACCGCCTGTCACCGGGAGCTGTTACCGCCCTCGAACCTTTGAACGAGGCCGGTGCCGACGCACAAGAGGTCGCCGACCGCGCGTTTCGGCAGATGCGGGTTGCACGGTTCGACCCCGCAGACTTGTCGGCTCTCACCGCATGGTCGTTCGGATTCGTGATGCCGAAGGTGTTGCCGAGTGCGTGGGGTGGCGTAATACCACCGGTCACCATGGTGGGTCGGCATTGCAAACTCGATGACTACATTGCCGCCAATCCCTGGCACCAACCCACGAGCGGACCGGTGCTTATGGAGATGGGCTGTGGCATTCCACCCTCCACGGTCGTCGACAGCGCGGCCGCGCTCAGTGGATGGCGGGTCATCGGTGTCGACCCCTTATTAGGCCAACGATACCTACTCCATGACAACCGAGGCGACTACGCGTGCTTCAGCGACGAGGAACACCTGAGCTACTACCAAACCCGCCTCCTGGAAGCAGACCCAGACTCCGCCGCGAGGCAAGCACGCTACCGCCGTCTGCTGCATCGCCTGCTGCCACTACTGGCCGATAACGACACCGATGAGCTGGCTGAAGTAGAGCAAGACGGGGTGCGATTGGTACGCAATCCACTCCGCCGCTACGAGAGTGACAACGTGATACTGACCCCCGGCGAGATCGGCTCGTTCGACATCGAGGGCGGTGTTGACGTGATCCGGTGCTTGAACGTGCTCATGTTTTTTGACCACTCATTTCGTGAGCGCACACTGCAGTGGGCAAGTGGGATACTGCGCCCGGGAGGCTTGCTCATCTGTGGGATGAACTGGGCGCGTTCGACCATTTCGCGCTACACCGTCTACCAGGAGCAGAATGGCGAGCTCGTGCCCCGGGAATTCGCCTTCAGCATTGACAACGTACGCCCGACCGCATTGACCGCATGGTATGCATTGCACGACGATTATCTCGAGAACCTGGCCCGTGACGAGGCAGTGGGAATCATCCGCAGTAACGAGGGCTTCCAGCGCCGATTCGATGAACGGCTCGACGCGCTGCTTGCGCAGACCGGTATGCGTCGCGGGGCTGACGGGTACCTCGACAGCGCGAACGTGGACCCGTTCCAGAGCGACCTCGATGAGATCAGCGCTGCGTTGGTCGACCAGCTCGACCGCGAGGGCTTTGTCGACGACGCAGTCACCGTGCTGCGCTACGCCGGCCGAGATGCCTGGCGAAACGCCGTCGGCCACGTCGCGATGCGACCGGTACCACCGCGTCCACTCGAGGCGTCCGTGCTCGGGTGCGGATAATCCGGCGGCCTGAACGACTGGCACGGCCAACCTCGCCTTCCCCGAACCCTTGATTCTCACGGACGAGGAATTACATGATCTCGCCGCCGAGGTGAGCGCCGCCCAGGCCGTTACGGGCGCTGATATGGCTGCTAAGCTCAGTCGGTCTCGGCCTGCTGGTGGGACCGGTGTGAAGTGATCGCGGGTGGGAGCGGTGCTTGATGCCGCTGCTTGCTCGAGCGGCGCGACCGCGTGGGCACGCGGTCGGCGACCGCTGGTGGGTGGACGAAATGTATGGAGACCATCATGCTCGCTATCGCCGCCGCTGCCGCCGTCTTGTTCGCCATCGCCCAGGCGGAAATCGCGCACACCGCCGCGGAGAAGGCCACCGCTGCTCGCAGGAAAGCCGCAGCCGCGCTCGCGGCCAAGGCCCAAGCCGATGACGCCGTCGAGGAAGTGCTTGTCGAGCTGGACCGGGTCCGGGCCCAGAACACCGCACAGCTGGCGGAATACCAGAACGCCACCGAACGCGCCTACACCGGCGCCTGCACCGAACTGGAAGAAGTCCGTAGCGCAGCCGCGAAGGCGGTGACTGATGCCCAGGAAGCCGCCAAGGCGGCAATCCAGAAGGCGATCGCCGATCGGGACCGCATCCTCGCTGAACGTACCGCCGACATGCGCCAGCAGATCGATCGCGCCAATGAGGACGCCCAGGCGCAGATTAAGATCTTACAGAACCAGCTCGACGCCGCTAAGGCCGAGACCGAGACCGAGCAGCGGATCAAGATCATTCATGGAGAACTCGCCCACGCGACTGCAGCGAGCGGCGCCGAAACCGAAAATGCCAACGCTGAACGAGCCGCCGAGCTAAACCAGGAGCTCACGGTGGCGCAGCAGCACCGGGCGCACAGACTAGCAGAGACCCCAGCACCACGCGACCTGTCCGGGCGCCGCAAATCGAAGATGACCCCCCAGCTGGTTGACAAGGCCCAACGGATGTATAAGTCACGACGCTTCACCGTGGCCGAAATCGCCCAGGCCTGTTCGGTCAGTCCGACGACGATTTACCGGCACATCCGCACTGCACCGCAGCGGTGATAGCGACGAGGGACAATCCGAGAATTACGAGTTCGCCTCGCCGGTCTGCAGGCGCCACAAGGACGCGTAGACACTCCCGCGCTCCAGTAAATCGAGATGAGTTCCCTCTTCAAGGATCACTCCACCGTGGCCGATCACATATATCCAGTCGGCATGACGAATCGTCGACAGACGATGCGCGATAACGACTAGTGTTCGACCCCTGACAAAGTCTTTGAGAGCGCGCTGGATAGCCGCCTCTGTCTCGTTGTCGAGGGCCGATGTCGCCTCGTCGAGAATGAGGATAGGAGCACTCTTCACGACCGCCCGTGCCAATGTGATGCGCTGTTTTTGGCCACCCGACAAAGTGACGCCACGCTCCCCGACCATCGTATCGTATCGCGCAGGCAGGGCTTGTATAAAGCTGTCGGCGTCAGCCAGCAGCGCCCCGTTAGTCATATTCTCAAAATTGACGCCGAAACTACCGTAACTGATATTCTCCCCGATTGTTCCATCAAACAAGAAAGAATCTTGACCCAAGAATCCAATTGCTTTCCGCAAGTCATGCAGCTGCACGTCACGTATGTCCTGACCATCGAGAAGTATGCGTCCGGAATCGACTTCCTGGAAACGCATCAGAAGCTTGGCGATCGTCGTCTTGCCCGCCCCTGTGACGCCGACGATACCTGTAGTCTTTCCAGAGGCCAGACGCAGAGACATGTTTTCCAGAACAGGCGGGCGATCTGGATAGGCAAACGTCACTCCGTCGAACACCACCTCGCCTCCGATCTCCGACATGTCCAGGTGCCCGCCGACTTGACCCGACTCAACCGGCAGGTTACCAAGATCAAGCACTCGTCGCAGAGCCGATACCGTTCTTTGGTACTGGTCGACGGCAGTCCCGAGTCCGGGCAGTTTCCATAGAATTAACAGGGGCATACCGATGAGAATATCGAAAACTGCAAATGACATCCTGCCGGCAAGCACCTCGATGCCGCCCAACCCGATGAATCCTAAGAAGGACGCCGTAGCGCACGCTTTTACGATCGGAGTGTACGCCGAAGTCCACGTATCGACTCGACGATTACTCTCGCGGTACCTGTCGCTGAGACGGTGTATACGATCGATCTCGTAGTCTTCGGAGCAGAAACTCTTGATGGTCGTACTCGCTTCCAGATTATTGATCAGTTGACTGTTTAAAAGCGAGCCGTCCGCGCTGCTGGCCTCGTAGTCCGATGCCATACGCTCCTGGTAGAAGAACGAGAGCCAGGTGATTAACGGGACCGACAGAATACTGCTCCAAGCGATGCTCGGGGAAACGTACAGGAATACTGGAATAAGAAGGACGAAGCTAGTGCCGAGTTTCACGAGATTGTATGCTGAAGTTGCGAAGAAGTGGCCTAACTGGTCGATATCCTCAGTCAACACCCGGGCCAGCCTGGTGGCCCGTTCGCCCTCCAGGTACTGAAGTTCGACTCGCTGAACATGCGCGTACGTCTCGGTGCGCCAATGATGCTGAACGGACTGGCCGAGATCATGCCAGAATGCTTCCGCGCGGAATGATACTACCGCGTCGATGATACCCGTGACAGCGGCCACTCCGATCAAGAACCACATCTGAGCGGCAGTGCTCGCCAACCCCAGGCTGGCGAGGGTCGTGTTCGTGCCGATAACTGGCACTGCGACAATCCAGCCGACGAATACCGTAGTCGCCATGTCCAGGGCTTGACTCAACATCGAAAAAAACGAAGCCTGGTAAAGCTTTTTCTTGTACGCACCTACAATTTCCAGCAGTGGGCGTCGTATTCGCCTGAAGGGTAACGTCGAGTCCTGTTGAGTACGGATGGATCTTCGCCATGCTCGCTGGACGATGATCCCGGTCCCCACGAGAATCGACCCGAGACGCGCTAATGGTGACCGCCGAATCAGCTTAGCCAGGGGCAGAGTCAAGGCTAGCACCGCGCCACCGGCAAGGGTTAATGATGGGACGGCTGGGACCGCACTGGGTGTAGGTCTTGGCGATCGGGGAAGCTCTACTGCCTGCTGGACGACCAGCGCAACTGCTTCGCGGACGAGCTGTTCGACGTCCTGGCTGATCAGTGCCGTGTCGTGGTGCACGAGTAGCCGACCGGTGATCCGGTTCGCGCGTACCGCCTCGATTCCTGGCGCCTGCCGGAGTGTATCCTCCAAGAGTTCGGCGACACGAGCATTGGCCAGTACGATCCCGATGTCCCAACGTTGGCGTCCGGGAATGACGGACCGAGCATGCACGCTGAGTGCCTGCGGTTTGCGCTCTACGGTCAAGCTCATTATCGATGACATGGCAGCCAATCATTGTTGATAACATAAACGCTCAGTCTCGAGTTCTGATGCGCACGATCCCATGCACGTCAGTGAAGCTGACTCCGAGGCTATAGCCCATCCCCCGGGTCATTTTCCGTCGCAACCAGCATAGGCTAAAATCGCGATATGGCGACCATGGGTTTGGTAGATCAGCGTGAGCATCGACGAGCTGTTACCCGCTGCTGAGACCACGAACATGCCTTCGGTCTCGCGAATTACCGACTCCCGGCAGCCGCGCTGACCTTGCACCCACCATCTAAAGGGAATACCGGCCGCTGTCGAGCACGCCCGTCCTTCCACTAATGCAACATCGACGATGGGTGGAATCACCTAACGATTCATTAATCCATTAACGGAAGATTCAGGTCTCTTCTTTATCTCGGCAGTGGCCATCTCGGCGTTCTTCTCCGCGACGATATCCTGCAGATCTTCGGCCGCTTTGGCAGTTATCTTCCTCACCTGTAAGCCAAGCTCAATCGTCGTCTTAACAGCGCCCCGCACTATCGGCTGGATTACCTTCGCGATCAGGGGGGCGGTCACGAGGCCGATCAAGTACGAGACAGCTAAACGTGGTATCATATTTCATATCCATTTCTATACTTGTGGATCATGATGTGGACCTCGGACGTCGTGATCTGCGATCGTACCAAACGGCAGGACGGTGAATGAGGGTGGCTGGGCAGCGAGCTTCGCCCCCCTTCGCAGGCACATCTCACTGCATTCTGATGGATTACTCTTGCGGTGGCGACTTAGACGAGACCCGTCCAAGATCAGAACTGACCACCTGACCAGCTGTCTACAGTTTATCGCGAGGCAGGCACACCATCCGGGCATAAGGGCGTGTGAAGGTCGGTCGGCGATGATAGGGATGGTAGCTTCCGATCATGACGAGTAGAGTGGTGTTGCGTCACGAGTATCCTGAACCTCCGGAGAGCATGCGTGAGGTACTCGCAGACGGGAACTACTTGCGAGACAAGCTGCGCACTGTGGGCGGACCCCAGGACGAGTTGGTATCCCGCGAGGTTGATCAGCACGGCGTCACGATCGTGCTGCACCATACTGTGTCCAAGGACGTACTGCCGTCGTTCCTCCGCTCTGCGTTGCCCAACGGCTTGAAGATCTGCCGGACAGAGATCTGGACCGGCTCCGGCGGCAGTCTGGAAGCGGTGGTCGACGAAGCTCCAGCGAAGGTCGCTGGGACGATGCAGCTCGAACCTGCTCCTACCGGATGCGTGCTCAGCGCGCAGCTGACAGCCGATGTCGAGCTACCACTATTCAGCAGCAAGGTGGAGAAAATCATCACCGACAATGTCGGCAAGCTCTTGGAGGCCGAGTACCGATTTACTCTGGGATGGCTTCGTAACGGTACGGCCTAGGCACTTGCGGGACCCGGCCGATAAGAACTGTCGGCTAAGTCGCGACCGTTAGCTGATCGAGCTGGCACGTCACGGCCGGTCGCCGGTACCGCACTACCTCTTCACGGTCCGGTCGACCCTGGCCACCAATGGCTCAAACGGCGTCGATGGTGGACACATCGATGACGAACCGGTACCGCACGTCGCTGTTCTCCACGCGCTCGTAGGCGTCGTTCATTTGGTCGGCGGCGATCACCTCGACCTCCGCCCCAACACCGTGCTCGACGCAGAAGTCCAACATCTGCTGGGTCTCCGCGATACCCCCGATCAGGGAGCCGGCGAGCACTTTACTGCCGCCCAACAGCGAGGACGCGTTGTAGGAGAGGTTCTCCGGCGGCGCGCCGACGTTCACCATGACCCCGCCGACACGCAGCATCGACAGATACAAATCGATCGGCAACGGTGCCGACACCGTGTTCAGGATGAGGTCAAATCGCCCACTCAAGGCTGTAAAGATCTTCTCATCGGCGGTGGGGTAGAAGTCGGTCGCCCCGAGCCGCAGTCCGTCTTCGTGCTTCTTCAGACTCTGGCTCAGCACGGTGACTTGAGCACCCAGGGCAACCGCGATCTTCACTCCTATGTGCCCGAGACCGCCCAAGCCGACGACAGCGACCCTCTTGTCCGGCCCCACGCCCCAACGGTGCAACGGGGAGTAGGTGGTGACGCCAGCACACAGCAGCGGCGCCGCGGCATCGAGTTCGATTCCGTCCGGAATGCGGCAGACGAACGCCTCTTTCACCACGATGTGACGGCTGTAGCCGCCGTAGGTGTGGGCGCCGTCGTAGTCGACGCTGTTGTAAGTCCACACGCTGCCTTTGAGGCAGAACTGCTCAGCATCGGCACGGCAGTACTCGCACTCGCCACAGGAGTTGACCATGCAGCCCACCCCGACCCTGTCTTCCACCTGGTACTTCGTCACGTCAGAGCCGACCTCGCTGACGATGCCAGCGATCTCGTGGCCCGGCACCATCGGGAAGATGCCACCACCCCATTCGTTTTTGACCTGATGGATGTCGCTGTGGCAGATTCCGGCGTAGACGACGTCGATCCGCACGTCGTCCGGACGTAAATCGCGACGCTCAATGGTGGTCGGCGCCAGTGAACCGCCCGCGTGGGGAACGGCAAACGCCGGTGTCAAAGTCATAGAACTTTATCCATTTTCTGACCGGGTGAGCAGCCACGGCTCTTGCTGGTAGCTACCCTGCGTACCGTCATCCTAACTCCGGTCGGACGCGCATGCTAGCTACGCACGACAGGCTAATAAAAATCATGATTTCGTGCCCCGCGCCTGCCCGTTCGCACGGGGACTCAAGAGCACGACGTTTCAAGATTGACAACTGCGCTCGGCAGGCTTTGAGGTGCTCGGAAGTGACCCTCGACAGGACAGGTTGGTGATCTTCGGCGTGTCGCCGTAGTCGTGGCGGGCATGCGGGCGTTCGCCGCGATCGCCGGTTGAGCTGCCGATGTCCCCGCCGAGTTGCTGGCCCAGCTCTACGGCCAGTGCGCCCAGGCACCATCGAAGGCCACCATCTGGAGGGGTGGTTACCGGCGCTGACGCAGCAGCGGTCGACGCCTGACTGGCCCGACAATCCGCCGCTTGAGCCAGCCAGGGCGTGGAGCGCCGCAGTCACCGGCACACCGTCACGTGGTCAACCTCGATGCCGCGCTCGGCCAGCAACTCCTTGACATGCCTGTACGATAAGCGCTAGCGCAAGTACCAGCACACAAGCCATCATGATCATATCTTGCGTGCACCAGGACTCACCAAAGTGACTCAACGTTCATTCGGAAGGCGCACATGTTCACCCTAACAGAGTGAACATGTGCGCCTGTGAGACTACCTAGAGTAGTGATCGCAATTCTTAAGAGATCACGATGTTGCGTTGCCCACCCTCCGGGTCCTTGATTCTCAGAAGCCGTCAGACTAGAGTGAGAGTTTATAGCAAATTTTTTTAAAATGCGTCCGCACGCAGACGTCAATATATCCGCGCACCTACTCATTTAAGAGGGGAACCGAGAATGGCTGTTGTGGCTCCGTATTTGATTGGTGTTGTGACTGCTCCGTTGGTAGTGAAGATCCTCAAGCCGGTGGTGCGGGGTGTAGTCAAGGCGTCGGTGGGACTCACTCTGGAGGTGAAGAAGGCAGCCGCGGAGGCGGGCGCGGAGATTCAGGGTCTTGCCGCCGAGGTGGGCATCGACAAGGCAGCCGAGGCCGCTACGAGCGCCGACGTGGCTGCCAAGGCCGGGCGGTCTCGGGCTGCTGGTGGGGCCGGACTGGTGAACTGATGAGATTGCGTAGCCGGGGGGTGTGAACCGGGCTCGCCAGCCGGCCTTCGCGTCCGGGTCGTCGAACAAGGCGTCGGGGACGGTTGCGGAGTGCGGCGCTGCGTTCACCCCCCGATAGTGCCGTATCGGCACCCGGCTCGGTGGTTGACCAGCTTCGGGTTACCGGGTCAGCCGCCGCGCGGTGTCCTTGAGGACCTCGGTCAGTACCCGTTGGGCGGCCGATCCCATGGTGGTCAGCACCGACTGTAGCTTGCGGGCGGTGTCCGGGTCGATCTTGCCGATCATCTGCGCTGACGTGCTGGTCACGGCCAGCAGCACCCGTCGCAGATCGTCGGGGTCCGGGGTCCGGTGGACCAGCCCGGCTCGCGCGAGCCGGTCTACCATCGCGCAGGTGGCGGGGGGTCGGGTACCCAGGGCCTCAGACAGCGACAGCAGCGTCATCGGTGCTCGCGCGCTGATGATGTGCAGCGCAATCAGTTGGGACAAGGTGAGCTCACTGCCAGCCCAGACCGCTGGGCGGGCAGCAATCATCTTCCGCAGGTAGCCGGCCAACCAGCGGGCATCCTCAGTCGTCACCATTGACGCTGCAACCGCCTGTGGACCGACCGGAACCGCATGCGTGACCTCCATTGCTCACGTCTCTTCATGGAACCAACGAACGCAGTCGGGCGCAAGAACCCGCTGGTGGTCCCCAGTTCGGAGCAGTGTGGTGACGGATTGAGAGCACTCGGTGAGCGCGCGCGACCGGCTCGTTGTCAGATCCTCTGATACGGAAATTTTTGGCATAAAGATCAAAATTATCGGATCTAAATAAGATTTTTCACCGCAACTGCGGAGGCTAGGTCTTGACTGACCGGCGGGGATGGTGCGAGAGTTCGCGGTATGGCCTCGTTCGACTGTCTCGGCGATCCGGTCCGCCGCCGGGTTCTGGGGCCGCGCGCAGGTGGCTTGCGGGTCGCCGGAGAGCTCAGCGTCCTCCTACAGCAGGAGTGGGGGGTCTCCCGATCGGGGGAGTCGAGCAGCACCTGTAGGTGCTGCTCGATCTCGGGACAGCAGCGTCTGAGTCGTCGGCAACCTGACGAGTGACGCGGACGAGGTGACCGTGGCTGCGCCGCACCCGCCCGAGTTCCGGCGGCGAGCTGTGGAACTGGCTCGCCGGGGGGATCGACCGATCGCCGTGCTGGCGCAGCGGTTGCAGATCAGCGAGTCGTGCCTGCGTCGCTGGGTGGATCAGGCCGATATCGACGACAACGGCAGTGACTCCCGGCTGACGAGCGCCGAGAAACGTGAGCTCGCGCAGCTACGCCGGCAGACCCGGCGCCTGGAGCGGGAGAACGAGATCCTCGAGCATGCCCTTGCCTACTGCGTGCGGCTGCTGGCTCACGAATCGAGTAGTGCCTTGAGCTGTTCCGGTGGTCCCGCTGTGCCGAACAGCGCGCCGAGCGCCCAGTTGGCGCCCAGGCCGGTGCAGTACACGGCCTGCTCGGCGGTGTCGATCGGGTAGGCGACCACGTCGATGCCCGCGGCCCGCAGGCTGTGGATCGAGGTCTGCATAGCCGGGGACAGGATCGGGCACGGACCCGGGCCTTGGGTGATCTGTTGGGACACCAGCGCGGTGAGGCGCACGGTGCACAGGGTGAGCTCCGCCTGGCAGCGCAGCCCGCCGATACCGCCGCCGAAGTCGTGCACCCCGATGCGCAGGCCGAGCTCGGCCAGTACTCGCAGGTTGTCCTCGGCCTGCGCGCCACCCTCGCCGGCGAACTCACCGGTGGCGGTGCGGATCGCCGCCACCGGAGCTCGTAGCTCCAGCTGGGCCGGCGGCAGGCCGGTCTCGGCCAGCACCGTGGTGACGGTGGCGATCAACTCCGGGTCCTGCGCCTGGGACGGGGTGAGGTTGACCACCATCGGTGGGACGGTGCCGTTGGTGTGCTGCCGCCATGTCACGGCCTGCTGGGCGGCGGTGCGCAGCCACCACTCACCGATCGCGTGCACGGAACCGGTCCGCTGCGCGGCGGCGACGCACTGCTCGTGCGAGAGCCTGCCGCGGTGCGGATGCTCCCAGCACAGTGCTGCCTCGATACCCACCAGCTGGTGGGCGGCCAGGGTGACCACGGGTTGGTAGGTCACGTGCAGCTGGCCGGTCTCCTGGGCGCCGGGTATCTCCGCGGCGAGTTGGAGCTCCGCACGGTCGGCGGTGTTGGTGTCGGTGTCGAACGGCGCCCACTGTCCGGGGCCCTGACCCCGCAGCCGGCGCAGGGTGGAGCTCGCGTCGCGCACCAGCTCCTCGGGCGCGGACTCACCGGCCCGGCGCTGCACGACGCCGATGGTCGCGGTGAGCGCGAGCCCGGTCTCGTCGACGTAGTGCGGCTCAGCCAGCTCGGCATTGATCATCTCGGCAAGAGTGTTCGCGTCGAGTGCCGGATCGGCCGATTCGAGGAAGACGGCGTACTCGTCGTCGCCGAGCCGGGCCACCATCCCCGGCCGGTCCGCGACCACGCCTTCCAGCCGGCGGGCGACCACCTCCAGCATCTGGTCCCCGACGCGGTGGCCCATGCCGTCGTTGACCGCCGAGAATCCGTCCAGGTCCAGATGCATCAGCGTGATGACGGTCGAGGGGTCCAGGCGCGCGAGCACCTGCTCCAGATGGGTGAGCAGGTATCGCCGGTTCGGCAGCCCGGTGTGCGCGTCGTGCAGTGTCTGGTGGTGCAGTTGCTGTTCTAGCAGCTGGAGGTCGCTGATGTCGTCGACCATCGTCACGATGTGGTGGGCCGCCTGCTCTCCGTCGGGGAGCGCTGAGGAGTTCAGGTTGACCCATACCTGCTCACCGTCGGAATTACGCAGCGGAAAGCGGATCCGCAACCGTGGATCCCGACCGGTCGCCAGGCCCTGGTAGCGCTCCGCCATCACGGGCCGGTCACCCGGTAGGAACAGCTCGCTCAGATCGTGACCCAGCAGCCCACCAGGGGAGTAGCCGAGGATGTTCTCCAACGCCCGGTTGCACTCGACGATCGTTCCGCCGGGCTCGTTGATCGCGATGCCCAGCGGGGATGCGTAGAACACCTGCCGGAATCGAGCCTCGCTGGAGGCCAGCGCCTGCTCGGCCTGCTTGCGTACCCGCAACCCAGCGCGGTAGATCTTGTCCTGCTCATCGAGACTGCGTTCGCGCAGGGCGCCGGCGTAACCGGCGGCCAATTCCGCGCTCAGCAGCGCCACCCGGCTGGTGAGATCGACGCCTGGCGCAGCGCTACCCAGCAGGTGCGGCAACTCTCCGATGATCAGAGCCAAGGTCTTGCTGATCGTGTCCGTGCTGGTGAAATGGACCGCGACGAGGTCGGAGCCGATCCGGCTCCCGGCAGCGGGATCGAACTGCGGAGCCAGCGCAGCCTCGATCAATCGGTCGGTGTGAGGGCGCAGAACAGCGACGGTCTCACCAAGTCTCATCGACACATAGCTCGTCCCAGCGATCGCATTCGCCCACCGGTGAGCGAACACCTCTCGGTCTGTGCTGTTCATTGCCCTGCTCTACCCCGACCTGGCGTGACGCCCGGCTAGGGTGACGGGCGCTCTATGTCGGACCCAGCACTCTACCGCGTTCAGGGTGACTGTGGTGGGTTCAGCTCGCTCGGTGACAGCCGAGGGCGACGCGGTGGATAAGCGGCGGACCAGGCTCACCCGGATACGCACCTCCGCACGGGAGCGGCCATTAGCGAAACGTTATGGCTTGCGTTGACGACATGACCAGTGCCGGACCTGCCTGGGGGCTCAACCGCGAATCTCGACTCGGTTCTTGCTGATGCCTGGTGATTGTTGATGCCCTTATGAAAGATAAACCAAACATTCCCCCAGAGGGGTCGAGTGACCAGAGCGCGTTATGAATCCGTCGGTCGACGAGGGATCGGCAGGCGGTCGATTCCTCACCGGACTGGGCGTCGGCGCCGCAGACGTGCTTACGTTGAGTAATGTCCAGGCGCATGCCGAGCAGCGCTCAGGAGCGCCTAGGCTCAACCGTACGAGGCCGGGTTGGGTCTGCTACAGGGAGAGACACATGGTGCGAAGTCGGCTGCGCCGGCGGTACCGTTGGTTCTGCGATGGTGGGTGGAAACGACCGTGATGCGCGAGTCGCTACGACGGATCGGGCGGGATATCAAGAATCGCCGCCATGTCGAGGCGTACGTGGTCGTTGCCGCTGCGGTCGTCTTCGCGGTACTTTCGCTCGCGGGTGACATCGTGCCGGACGACATCCGGTGGAGTCTACTTTTCGCCGGTCTGGGGCTGCTCGTCTACACGACCACGGTTCCAGACCGCGTAGTCCCGTCGCTGGAGACCTTTCTCGGTGACCGGTCGGCCTTCGAAGAGAAACCTCTGCACACCCGGTTACGCGGAGCGACCGAGGTCTGGATGTTCGCCCCCTCCGGGGTGAATTTCTTGGCTCCTCAGTATTGCGATCTGCTGCGCAAGCACGTTCTGGCGCGCGTCGACGGAATCGTGCGCGTCGTGGTGCTCGATGGTGTCCGAGAAGCGGCCGTCAACCTCGCTGTCCAACAGCTCGACGACTCGGTGGAGTATCCGATGCAGCGGTTCCGCTCGTCGCTGTCGGCTGTTATGGACCAGCTGGACACGATGGGTGAATGGTCGGTCGCCGGCAGCTTCGCCTACCGGTTGCTCGACTACAATCCGGGGTTCAGCCTGGTAGCCATCGATCCCGGAGAACGGCACGGCACGGTGATCGTGGAATTCCACGCCTTCCATAACGAGTCGACCGCGTCTCGTATGCATCTCGAGCTGACCCGGGCCGATAGCGAGCGCTGGTATGCCTACTGGATCGACCAGTTCGACCATATCTGGTCGGCAGCGGCGCAACCATCGTGCGCTGCTGCCGACCCTGCGCATCTCCAGGACCCGCCGGCCTCCCAGGACCCTCCAGAGCCCCAGGACCCTCCAGAGGCTCAGTGCTCGGACGGAGGCCCGGCTAAGAGACGCTGAATCTCCGCCAGCTGATGAGCGGGCAGTGCAGGATTCCGGGCATCGCCGGCGCGGCGAAAGAGTTCCTGCGCCCGCGCCGGGTGGCCAGCGGCGCCGGCCACTCCGGACACCCGCACGAGCACCGGTCCGCTGCCCGGAGCATCACGCTCCGCAGCATCGGCCAGCTGTACCGCCTCGGTGATCGCGTCGAGGTGCACGAGGGCCAGGGCGTAAGCTGCGCGCACGTCTGCGCGTTTAGCGATGTCTGGACGCAATGTCACCAGCTTGGCGTACTCGTTCTTCACCGCCTCGGGGTTCATCAGCTCGAACTGGAGCCGGTCGACCAGTTCCTGTGCGGCATCGGTGGTCACAGCGGCCACTGAGCTGAAGACCGCGGTGGCTGCTTTCGTCTTCCCGGACGACCACAGGACCCCAGCCAGCTCCTTCTCGATGCCAGCGCCACCTGGAGACTTGACGAGTGCCGCAAGCAGCGCATCAGCGGCATCGGCGTAACTACCCTGCCTGCGCAGCAGTTGCCCGATCGAAAGAAGCAGCCGACCCACCGCCGAGGAGTCCCGCAGTGTCTCGAAATGCTCCACCGCCTGCCGGTATCGACACTCGGCTTCCCACAGTCGCTGACCCTGCATGGCAATGTCACCGAGGAACTTCTCCGACTGCGCTCGGGTGGGGATGTCCCGATCACGATTACCGCAGGCGCGCAACGCCGTCTCGGCGTGCTTCTCCGCCAGCGTGATGTCTCCCGTCGCCAGGGCCCTTTCGGCTGCGCGCAGGTAACCGGCCGGATCCATCTCGGTCACCGACTCCTGGGCTACGGAGGCAGGCATCTGGCGGATGGCTTCGATCAGCCGATCATGTTGAAGCTCGTACCAGAGCGATCCGGCGCGGCGTTCAGAGGTGAGGATGTGCCGGGCCTCCAGCGCACGAGCGACCGAGTTGGGCATCTCGCTGGTTTCGCTCAATCCTTCGTATGCCGTGCCCCGCGTACCGAGCTCGGTGATGAAGGTCCGCTGGAGCCAGCTATGCAACTCCAGCACCGGAATGCGATGCTGCGCGGCGACCTCGGCTACCATCTGGCCGCAGAACTCGGCAACGGTCCGGTCGATTTCCCCGGATCGATAGATCTCGTCTTCGGTGATGACCTGCACACCCGCCGGGAGCATTCGCCACAGCGCCGCACAGACGACCTGAAGCTGCATCGGCTCGACGAACTCCGCGGTCACCCTGGTCTTGTTCCCCGCCTGGTCGGTGAACTCGGTGGTGCGGAGGTCGTCCACGAGTTTCTCGGCGACCCCCGGAGCGAATGCTCTCGGGGTCCCGACGAGTGGTTTGGTGACGGCCTCCAACGCTGCCTCACGGCTGAGTCGTAAGAGTCGGAATCGAGCCCGAGACACCCCGGCGAGCCGGGTTTCCTGAGGAATGAGATCGGCTAGGTATTCTTCCCGGATCGAGATCAACAGCCGGAGGCTCGGTACATTTTCTATGGCGTCGGCGAGGTGGTCGATGAACTCCTCGAGGTAATGGTGCCGACCTGGAAAATCTCTGAACAGTTCTTCGAACTGGTCTATGGTCGCCAATAGGGGTACCGGGTCTCCATGCCGGTTTTTCTGGTTGTGTCGGCCCAGGAACTCCCTGAGAGATAGCTTCCGAAGGTCCGTCGGCGATTCGTGCGGAGACCATGAGGACAGCAGCGCGAAGTCGTACGGATTGCGGGTGGGATCCGCGGGGGGCTGCGCCCAATGGTTGGAGATCCGGCCGACGGGCAGCACGTCCGCGGTCTGTTCGAACAGTGGGATGACTCCAGCCTGCACGAGTGAGGTCTTACCGACCCCTGAGGGCCCATGGAGAACGAGGAGCCGATTACCCCGCCACAACGCGGACACATCGCGACACTCACGGTCGCGACCGTGGAAGATGAGCCGGTCACTGATGTCGTAGGGTTTCGGCCCGACGTAGGGCTCTCCCGGTGCCGCTGCGCCCATGGAAACCGAGCCCATGAAAGCCGAGCTCATGGCAACCTCCTGCGAAGTTCTGTACAGAACTCTTCCGCTGAGCCCCAGTACACGCAGATGTCCAATGTTCGGAAGTACTTGACGAGGTAGTCCTTGACGCGGTCATCGGCGACACCACCTTTGTTCACCAGGGGTAGTTGTACGCTGACGTGCTGACGTCTCTGTACGCGTGGCACCGCATTGCGCAGTCCTTCGAAGATCACCCGGAAGGTCAGGTCTCTGAGGCTGTAGCCGATGAACAGAAGGGGGCGCTCGGTGAAGGAAGGTAGGATCGGTGTCGGGATGAAGTTCTTGCCATCGGCTGCACGATCGGATCCCAGGTTGACGAGGAACTCCAAGTAGTCGGACTCGGTGAGTACGAGTGACTCCGAGGTTCTTCTCGAATTCTGCATGCAGCGTCCGTGGAGATGGTAGACGATCGGGGTGTCCGCGGAGAGCACCGAGTCCTTGAGTCCAGATGGTGGAGCGCCTTTGTACCACGGGCAGGTGGCAGCGTAGGGTCTCTTCCCCGCGTGTTCGAGGGCGCGCACCATGAAGTCGTCGTAGTTGGTGGTCAAATAGACGGGAAGAGGAAATTTGGCCAACAACGCGTGCGGTTCGGTGTCGATGGTGAAATCGGGTGGGCGTTGCTTCATGAATTCATTACATAAGCGTCTTTTGATCGTCACATGTTCGCCTTCTGCGATCGCTGCGTACTCCATGATCCGAGGCAGGTCGGCGACTTCCTTGAACGGGTAGTCATATTTCTTGGACCATTTTTCGCAGAGTGCGGCGGTCGTGGGGAGTGTAGGGACGCAGGCGCCGGCTCCGATGAAGGGAGTGCACTCGCCGTCTCCCAGTTCTTCGATGAGTCGATCCCAGTCTCTTTCTTCCACTTCCGGCTTCCTGCTCACTACGGATGGGCCTCCTAGGCGCCCTGATGGTGGAGAATCTAGCGGCAATGGGCGCGCAGCGGTATGTCGCAGGCCTAACCTATGCCGTCGATGTAGGACTCGAAGGCGGCGACCGCCTCCTCGGGCCGCTCGGCGTCGGCGAGGATGCGGCGCAGCGCGTGGGCGAGCACGGAATCGTCGAGCTCCCTGAGATCGGCCAGGGAGAGCCCACTCAGGTCAACGAGATCGGCTTCCGCCCTGATCTGCTCGTGGCTCATCTCGTGCTCCTCGCTCGACTAAACGCGTCACGGACCCACCTAGGTGGCGGCAGACTCGGAGTGTAGCCCCGTCGATGATCTCAAAATTTCGGGGACGACCCTGTCCGCACGACGTCTGAGTTGGGCGGATCCGCCTTATTATGAGCGATGTATTCCGGCCTGGTGAACGATGCGTTCCGATGCGAGACGAGGTGGACGAGCGGTGACAGTGGCGGAGTCGGCTGGAACTCAGGGGTCGGCCGACCGTACCGTTCCTGCGGTGTGGGGCAACGTTCCGCGCCGCAACAAGAACTTCACCGGCCGGGAGGAGCTCCTCGTCGATCTCCGGCGCCGGATCACCGATGAAGCGGTCGCCGCAGTGCTCCCCCACGCGCTCCATGGCATGGGCGGTGTGGGCAAGACCCAGCTGGTGATCGAGTACTGCTACCGCTACAGCGCCAACTACGACGTCGTGTGGTGGATCTCCGCTGATCAAGACATCATCGCGCGGGGCGATATCGCCGCGCTGGCACCTCGTCTCGGCCTCACCGTCGGAGGTATCGACGACGCCGTCGCGGGCGTGCTCGACACGCTCCGACGAGGCGAGCCGTACAACCGCTGGCTACTCGTTTTCGACAACGCCGACCAGCCTTCGGCGATTCTGCACTTGATTCCACAGGGCCCCGGGGACGTGGTGGTCACCTCGCGCAACCATGGCTGGGACAGTGTCGCCGACACGATCGAGGTCGACGTCTTCGAACGTTCGGAGAGCTTGCAATTCCTCCTCCGCCGCGTCCCTCAGACCACCGAAGAGGACGGCCGTCGGTTGGCCGAGGAGCTGGGTGATCTCCCACTGGCGCTGGAACAGGCCGGCGCGTTGCTGAACGAGACGGCGATGCCGGTGAGTACTTACCTCGAACTGTTCAGGAATGAGGCCGGCATCCTGAACGAAGGCTTACCATCGGACTATCCGGTGCCCATCGCGGCAGCTTGGAGCGTGTCGGAATCGAGAGTGTCGGCCGAGACACCGCAGGCGCTGGAGCTGCTTCGCCGTTGTGCGTTCTTAGGCCCTGAACCGATACCCCTCGAGCTGTTCGATGACAGGTCACATGATCTCAGCCTGGGGCTGCAGGAGGTTCTCAGAGACCCACTGGTCAAGGCCAGGGCGATCGGCGCGCTCCGTCGCTACGGCCTGGCGCGCATCGACAACCTCGAACACACGATCCAGATGCACCGCATCTTGCAGCGGCTGATACGGGACGGGATCGACCCCGAGCAGTGGGACCGGATGAGGCGCGATGTGCACCTTCTGCTCGCGGCATACGACCGGGATCACCCCGATGATCCCCCCGAATGGCCTCGGTATGCCGGCCTGTTAGCGCATGCGGAACCGTCCCGCGCAGTGCGGTCTGCCGAGCCGAAGGTACGCAGGCTGGTCAGAAACCTCGTGCGGTACCTCTACAGAGCGGGCGACTATCCGGGTGCCCGATCATACGCGGAAGCAACACTGCAATACTGGACAGCCGACTCCGGTGATCGCGACCCGGACGTGCTCATGATGAAACGTCATCTCGGAAACGTGCTCTGGGCACTCACCGATTACCAGGCCGCTTACGATCTCAACAGCCGTACACTCGCGCTGATGCGCTCGGTGTTCGGTGATAACGATGAGGAGACTCTGTCCCTGACCAATACGCATGCCGCGGATCTGCGAGTCCGTGGCGAATTCGCCGACGCCCTTCGGCTCGACGAGGAGTCGGTGCGACGTCACCGTAGAGCTCTCGGCGAGGATCATCCGCGCACGTTCATGGCCGTCAGTAACCTCGCCTTGGACCACTGGATCTCCGGTGACTACCGCACGGCGTTGACGCTCCTCGAGGAGAATTATCGGGACCGGCTTGATTTCTACGGGCGTGAGGACGATCTCCAGGTGCTGCGGGCGTTGGACAACCTCGCGCGGGCTCAGCGCCAGGCGGGGGATTACGCCACGGCCGTGATCACTGCGAAACAATGCTATCGGAAGTACCAAGAAATCGTCCAGCAGGGGGTTCTCCCCGAGGACCACCACTTCGTGCTTCGTCAGAAAAGGGACCTCTCGGTCGCTCTCCGTAGGGTCGGTGAATTCGCAGCGGCGTATGAGATGGCCTCGGACGTCCATGACGACTATCAACGGATTCTGGGGCCGGACCATCCGCGCACACTCGGCGCCGCTGTCGGTCTGAGCAACTGCCGCCGAGTCCTCGATGACCTCACCGGCGCCGCCGCCGGTATCGAGGACGCCGTCGAGCGCTACCGCAAGGTGCTTGGACCTGATCACGCCTACACTCACGGCGCCGTGATGAACCTGGCGATCGTTCGCCGGCTGCTGGCCGGCGCCGCGGCCGCGAGGATCCTCCTGCAGGACGGGTTGGCGAGTCTCCAGCGCAGTATGGGTTCCGATCATGTACTCACCTTGCGGTGCGCGGTCAACCTGGCCAGCGCTCTTGCTGATCTCGGCGAGACGCAGGCGGCGCGGGAACTCGGAGTGGAGACCAAGGAGCGGCTGCGCTGCGCCATGGGCGATGACTATCCGCACACGCTCGCCGCTGCTGCGAACCTCGCTCTGGACCTGCGTTCTCTGGGATCCGAGCAGGAGGCCGACGAGCTTGCGACCGACACGTTGGCCAGGTACCGCGCGAAGCTGGGCGAGGAACATCCCGACGTGCGGGCAGTGATCGATGGCCGGCGACTCAACCCGGACTTCGAGCCTCCGCCGTTGTAGAGATCCGCCGTTGCGCGGAGTGGTCACCGAGCTGGCCATTGCGCTGCTGCCACGCCTCCTGGTGCTGGTGAGCGGCGGTACGGGCTTGCTGGAGCGCCTCTGCGGGCACCGGCTCCGCTCGCCATGTGTCGAGTGTCTCGGCCATACCGTCGACAAACCGGGTACCGAGTGCGGTGAGTGCACCGCTGGCCTGGAGAGTGGCAACGGCGTCGCGAGTCCCATCACGCCAGCGGGCGAATTCCACATGCGGTTCCAGAGACATCTCGTGGTGATCGAAGAGGCGCTGCCGCCGCCAGAAGCCCGCTACTCCGAGGTGGGCGTATGCACCTTGCAGCAGCCCGCCAAGGGGACGAGGATCATTACGCCAGGGCGCGTACCAGCGATTCTTGCCAGGAGCCGAGATCAGGGGGATCAGGTCGAGCAGTGCGCTCAGCTTCGCGTGCTGGCGTTCGTGAGCGAAGGTGGCGGCGAACGAAGCGCCGTCCCCGGGTGTTGACAGGGCAATGGTGCCGAAGGAATGCCGCGAGGTTGCGCTCACGTCGTGCCCAGGACCTGAGCACAGTGGGACGAGCACGGTCACTCCGGCGGCGACCTCCAATGCTGTTTCCTCATGGTGGTCGGCCAGGAGCGCCCACGCGTCAGAGAGGGTTTGCTGCCAGTGCCTGAGCTCGGAGACTTCGATCCGGGCCGCTGTTCGTTGCTCGGGAAAGCGGTAGGGATCGAGGTCGTCGAGCAGGAATGAGGTCGTCGCTCCCTTCGTGCGGACGGTCAGTTTCCTGATGGCCTCCCAGCTGTCGCTGTCGAGTCGCGGGTTCGCCGGAATCGGCAGGCAGGTGCCGGCAGCGACGATGTACGCGCCGTCTCGGCTGGAGCGGACGGTCACCGTGTCGGGTGGATCAGTCAAGGGCAGGCGGATACGTCCGAGCAAGGGGAGGAAAAGGCTGCGGTCACGCAGCGGGACCGCCACCTCACAATCCGAACGCGTCAACAGGGCCGCCGCCGCGGCTAGCGCGGTGAGGTAGCCGATGTCCACAGTGGATGCGCTGCGCAGGTCACGCAGTGCTCGGATGGCCCAGGCACCGACGGGTGGATGGCGCAGCAGCGGCTCCACGTCCTCGGGTTGCTCGAGCTGGGCACGAGCGATCAGGTCATAGGCGCGCGCGAAGTCCTCGACCCGTGGGTGCTGAACCTGTTTGGCCGAGGCGAGGACCATCCGCAGCAAGGCCAGGTGTTTGCCCTGCTGGGTGCGGACGAGAAGCCGCATGGCGCGTTCGCCGCCACCCCCGGCGGCGAGCGCGGCGAAGATGTCCTCCGGCACGGCATGACGTCCGGTCACCGGCCCGCTCCCGGCTGCGCGCGCAGATCGGCAGTGACGCGTTTCCGAATGTAGTCGATGAGCCGGAACAGATCGGGGCAGTACACCGAGGGGTTGCGAAACCCGCTGCCTGCGCGGTACCGGTGTGGATAGAGACCGGCGCCACACACCTGCCGGAGCCGGCAACCCGCGCACTCTTCGGACAGTGCCTGGTAGCCGAGCTGGCGGGCTGCTATCGACGGTATGCGCAGCGCCGCGTCGAACGGGTCACGCTCCACGTGCAGACCAGTCGTCGGCGCACCGTGATACGTCGATTTCAAGGTATCGGCCTGCTCGATGTTTCCGTCGGTCTCGACGACGACGAGGCTGGTCGGCGTGAGACCAACGGCCTCGATATGGGATGCCCCGCCGAGTAACAAGTGGATGATCTCCTCGAACAGTCGGACCCGCGTCTCCCGTCGAGGTGCGGTGTACCAGCGATCGAACACGGCGATCAGCCACTCGGCATACGGTGTATGCGTAGAGTCGCGGTCCCGGCCAGGTGGTGGGGTGGACCAGGTGCCATGCGGGAGTAGGAAGTCGACGGCTGGAGGATCGAATCCCAGCACTGCCTCGTAGGTGGTGATCGGGTCATTGCATATGTCGATCGTACACAGTAGACCGCCGTAGACCTGTTGATTCTCCGGGCGCATCAGGAGGCGCAGCGCACGGGAGACACTCGCGTGGCTGCCCCGCCCGTCAACCTGGTGCCGGTGCCGGTCATGCGCGGCAGCGTCGCCATCGAGGCTGACACCGACGTGCACACCCAGGGATCGGAACAATCGTAGAAAATCCTCATCGAGCAGGACCGCGTTGGTCTGCACACCTATGTGGACCCGCGGTATCACCCGGAGCGTCGCGCGAAGGCTGCGCACCGCGCCGGCAAGGTATGAGTGTCCGGTGAGTAGCGGCTCGCCACCATGCAGAATAATGCGAACTGAATCGAGGCCGTGTGCCAGACTGTGTTCGGCGATCCGCTGTGCCGTCCACGCGAGTAACGACGGCTCCATTGTCATCGGCCTGTGCCGCCAACTCTGATCGGCCATTGTGTAGATGTAGCAATAGTCACAGGAAAGATTGCATCTGCTGTGCACCTTCAACAAGAACTGCCGGAACGGAGTCGGTTGCCAACCGTTGTCGACCAGCCTGTCCACGTCGAGCGCGGCCGGCCACTCCGGTGACGCCGCGGCTACCGAACCTCCGACTTCGACTGCCAAGCCATACCACCCCCAGTGATCAACGACGTGGTCGGTGGGCGGTGACGTACGGACGGTTGCCGGTCGTGGCTCAGCGGAAGGTGCAGTTCGGCACGGGCGGGCCGAACTGGGTGCCCCACGCGGTATCGGCGCCGGCGTTGCACCACCATTGAGCTTGTTCTGGGGTGTTCACTCCGGGGACGATTACGGTCACGCCTGCGCTGTGCAGCAGTGCGATGGCCTCGCGTACCGCGCGGGCCACCAGCGAGTCGTCGCCGGGGCGGGTGGCGATCCGGGCGACGATTTCGGGAGCGATCTCCACTGCGCGCACGGGGAGGTCCTCGAGATAGGCCAGGTAGCCGTACTCGGTCGAGGCGCCGATCAGCACGATCTCGGTGCCCAGCTCAGCCAGGGTGCGCACATTGTCCACCACGTCGCCGTGCCCGCGGGCCAGGGCCGCCAGCGGCACCCCCAGCCAGAGCTGCTCGGCCCGCAAGCTGCTCGCGGCCAGGGCCCCCCGCACCACCTCGACGAGATCGGGGTCCTGGCTCAGCTGTGCGGTGAGGTTGACCCGCAGCGGTGGTGGTCGCTGCTGCCGGTGTTGCGATTGTCTCGACGCCTCGGCGTGCGCACCGCAGGCCTCCGCCACGAGCCAGCGCCCGAGAGCGCGCACCAGCCCGGTCTCCTCGGCCAGCTCGAGGCAGTCGGAATGGCCCACCACCGGCCCGCCGACGCGGTCCCACCGCACCACCGCCGCCAGCGCGACGAGCCCGCCACCGTCGAGCCGGCACAGCGGCTGGTAACGCACGTCGATCTCGCCGTTCTCCCAGGCGCCGGGCATCTCGGCGGCCAGCTGGTAGCGTTCCCGCTGGTCGATGTCGTAGTCCTTGTCGTAGAGGTCCCACTGCCCGAAACCGACGCGCTTGGCCCGGTGCAGCGTGATGTTCGCCTCCCGGACCAACTCGCTCGCGCAGATCCCACCCGCGCGCCGGCACACCACGCCGATGCAGACCGACACCGCGATCCCCTGCTCGCCGAAGTAGACCGGCTCGCAGAGCTGGTCGTTCATCGTCTCGGCGAATCCGTTGAGGTCGTGCTCGGTGCCGTCTTCGATGAGGATCGCGAAATCGTCGGTGCCCATCCGGGCCACCATCGCCCGTTCGCCAGCGACGAGCTCCTGAAGCCGCTCCGCGACCGAGCGCAGCAGGAATTCGCCGGCGTCCAGGCCGATCCCGTCGTTGATCACCGAGAAGTTGTCCAGGTTCACCCGGCACACCGTGATCATGGACCTCGGATCGGCGGCCTCCAGGACGTACTCGAGGTGAGACATGAAGTAGTGCTCGTTGGGCAGCCCGGTCAGCCTGTCGTGCAGCCCCTGCCTGGACAGTTCCTGTTGCAGCAGATGCAGTTCGGTGATGTCCTCGGTGGTGATGACGTGGTGGGTCGGTACCCCCTCGGGATTGCGCAGCAGGAAGCCCGCGAGGAAGATCCAGGCGAAATCACTGCCGGCCGCAGGCAGCTGACCCTCGAGCCGGAAACGGGTCAGCTCGCCATTGGCGAAGCGGTGGTAGGTCTCGCCCAGCGTCGGCTCGTCGGCGGAATAGAGCAGTTTCGGCAGCGCCGCGCCGATGATGTCGTCCAGCGCACGGCCGACGATGCGGGCGAACGCGCGATTGGCGGTGACCACGGTACCGTTGAGGTCGCTGATCGCGATTCCCACCGCCGACTCGGCGAAGACCTGCCGGAACCGCGCCTCGCTGATCCACAGTTCCCGCTCGGTGCCCTGCTTGGCCAGCAGCAGCGCCTGGGTGAGCTGGTTCTGCTCCTCGAAGGTGCGTTGCCGCAGCGCCTCGGCGTACCCGCCGGCCAACGCCTCCAGCACGCGCCAGACGGCGGCGTCGCGCCCGTCGATGTGCTGCAGCTCCGCCAACCGCGGCAGGCCGTCACCGAGGACCTCGATGCTGCGGTTGATGCTTCTCGACCCGGTGAGATCGTGCGCCACCAGCTCGGTGGCCACCACCATCGCCGCCTGCTCGTCCACCGGGGTGGCAGCCATCGCCGTCACCAGCCGGTTGATCTGTCTCGTCAGGAGCTGCTCGAGCTGCTCGCCGGACATCGGCAGATAGGTGGTCTGGCTGGCCACCGCAGCCCAGGTCCGAGCGAGCCCGGTCACTGTCAGGCCGGGCTCGGGAGGGGAAGCGGCATTCACCATGTCACCGCTCGGCAGCCACCTAATCGGTTGTTCCTCACCCACGGAGTGCGGAGATCGTATCCATTATCGTCAACCGGTGGCTATGGCTTAATCCGGGCGTTCACGGCTTACGACCGACACCCGCGCAGACGACCTGGTTCATCTCGGGGTCGTCGGCGATATCACCTGGATCCGAGGGTCGCCAGAGCCCGCTACCGACCAGTCCCGGTTCGACCGGCTCGAACCCGGCGAGCATGCGTAGTACTTCCTCGTGGCTGCGGAGGTACACCGGTTCCGGGGTGCTGCGGTAGAGCTCGACCAGCTCGGCCCAGCCCGGGGGGTTGCGGTCGGAGGTGCAATGGGACAGTGCCAGGTAGCTGCCGGACGCGAGCCTGTCCCGGTATCGAGCGACGATGCCCGCCGGGTCCCAGGAATCCGGGCTGAAGTGCAGCAGCAACAGCATCAACACCCCGATCGGCTGATCGAGGTCCAGCATGCGCCTGGTCTGCGGGTGCTCGAAGATGTCGTCGACGTCGCGCAGGTCAGCCTTGATCGCCACCGCCCGATCGTTGCCGGCGAGCAGCAGCTCGCTCTGCGCGACCGCGATCGACTCCCGGTCGACATACACGATCCGGCACTCGGGCTCGGCCTGCTGGGCGATCTCGTGCACGTTGCCGACGGTCGGGATGCCCGAGCCGATGTCGAGGAACTGGCGGATTCCGGAGTCGACCATGAAGAGAACGACCCTGCGCAGGAAGGCCCGCTGGACCCGGACGGCGTCCCGTATCCCCGGCATGGCCTGTTGGACTTTGTCCGCCATTTCGCGGTCGGAAGCCAAGTTGTGGGCGCCATCCAGCCAGTAGTCGTACACGCGAGCCGCATTGGGTACGGCCTTGTTGACGCCGGATGGCACCCAACCCGGGCGCTCGCCCATTGGGCTCCTCCCTATCCGAGCCGGTTCAGGGCGATCATGGATTGCGACCGACCCCACCGTAGGAGACTGTGTTCATCTCGGCGCTCTCCGAGCTGTCGCCCGGTCCCGAGGGCCGCCAGAAAGCGCTGCCCACCAGTCCCGGCTCGACCAGATCGAACCCGGTGAACAAGCGCAGGATCTCCTCGTGGCTACGGAGGTACATCGGTTCCGGGGTGTCCCGGTACAGCTCGATGACCTCGTCCAGCCCAGCGGGGTTGCCGTCGGTCGTACCATGGGAGATCGCCAGGTAGCTGCCGGGTGTGAGCCTGTTCCGGTATCGAGCCAGAATCCTCGCCGGGTCCCCGGAATCCGGGATGAAGTGCAGCAGCCACAGCATCAGCAGCCCGACGGGCTGATCGAAATCGATCAGGCTCTTGGTCTGGGGGTCGTCGAGGATGTCCTCGACGTCGCGCAGGTCCGCCTTGATCGCCGCGGCGCGATCGTTGCCGACCAGCAACAGCTCGCTGTGCGCGACCGCGACCGGATCCTTGTCGACGTACACGATCCGGCACTCGGGATCGGCGCGCTGGGCGATCTCGTGCACGTTGCCGACGGTCGGGATGCCCGAACCGATGTCGAGGAACTGGCGGATTCCGGAGTCGACCATGAAGAGAACGACCCTGCGCAGGAAGGACCGCTGGACCCGGGAGGCGTCCCGGGCCGCCGGCACCATCTGCTCGATCTTGTCCGCCATGTCCCGGTCAGCCGGGAAGTTGTGCGCACCGTTGAGGCAGTAGTCGTACACCCGAGCCGCGTTGGGCACGGTCGGGTCGATGCCGGGCGGTACCCAGTAGAGGTCCGGCTCCCCGCCATACTCACGTGGCACAAGGGCAGCCTAGTCATCTCTGCGCGCCGACAATGCCGGCAATGGTGCGCGGCACGTCACCGATCCACCGCTGAGTCCCGTCGTTGGACTCGTTCTCGCAGCTCAGCGGGTGGCAGCCGGCGGGGGCACCGGGACCGATCGATGCGTAACTACCCGGCGCGGCGTCCAGCGGGCGGGCGAACGTGGTGAGGTTGGCGCCGATCTCCGGGGCGCGGTCGTCGGGCCCGGAGGTCTCGATGGTGGTGCGCAGCTCGTCGGGCATGTCGATGACCGCGGCCATCAGCAGGCGGAAGAACTCGTGGGTACCGGCCTCGCCGGTGCGCCCGCCGACCACGCCGTCGACGTTGCGCATGGTGGCTGAGGGCACGGTGTCCAGCTCCACCTCGCTGCTGCGGGTGACCACCAGGTCCAGGCTGGGAATCACGAAAGTCCGGTTGCCGAGGCCCACCGTGAAGACCATGTCCCTGGGCGCGCTCGCCACCCAGGGCACGCCGGGGAACTCGCGGCGGATCGGGATATCGATGTTCGCCTGCGGCTGGCCGGGCCGGCAGCTGTTGAGCCAGACGTAGAACCCGAACCCGCAGTTGGCCCTAGACGGCGTCCGGAGCTCGCGCATGAACTTCTCTGAGATGACCCGTTTGCCCTGGTAGCGACCATCAGTGAGCCACAGCTGCCCCAATCGGCCGAAATCCAGCGGCCGCAGGAACAGCTGTGAGTAGCCCTCGGTGTTACCCGCTCGGTCGCGTTGCCAGAAGTAAGCGCTTCTCGGGATGCCGAGTGGATCGAATAGCTCCCGCTGGGCGAACGCCTGGAAATCCAGGTCCGGCTCGTGTTGCCAGATCGCGCGCTGCACGACATAGGTGAGCACCGATGGACCGGTCTCGTCGTACTCGAAGTACGTGCCGGGCGGGTGGTCGAAGTCCATCACGAAGAATTCGCGGGGCCGGGAGTTGCCGGCGTAGAAGTTCAACCCGCGGGCGTTGTTCACCTGGATACCGGAGGCTTCTTGCAACAGGTTGCGTAACGTCACCGCGCGGTGCTGGGCGTCCCCGAGGCCGGCGGGCAGGTAGGTGCCGATCGGCGCCTCGATGTCGAGGTAGCCCTTGTCCTGGGCGATGCCCGTGATCAGGGCCGCGATCGCCTTGGTCTGGCCGTAGTTGTTCGCCGGCACCCGCTCGAACAGCGGGTCATAGCCGCCCTGACCGACCAGGCAGCCGTGGCGGAACACCTTGATGCTCAACGAGCTCTGCGCCTCGGCGTAGCCCAGTGCCTGCCGCAGCTTCGCCGGATCGAGACCGGCTGCCGCGGGATCGGCCTTGGCATACTCTCCGGCTCGGGTGCTCGCGCAATCGAGCCCTTTGGCGGGGGCCGGTGGTGGGCCCGGCGCGGCGGCCGTTGCCGGTTGCGCGACCAGCGCGAAGGAGGCCGCGAGCAGGGCGACGACCAGGCTGGCTCGGGTGCCGGGCACCGATGGTCGTGACATCTCCAGGTGTGCTCCCTATTCGGTGGATCAGTGATTCGGTGGATCAGTGATTCGGTGGATCAGTGGCCGTCGGGTCGTGTCTCCGCCGCGACGATGCCGGGGATGGTGCGCGGGATATCGCTGATATAGCGCTGGATTCCGTCGTTGGGCTCGCCTTCGCAGCCCAACGGGTTGCAGCCCTGGGCAGCTCCGGGGCCGATCGAGAGGTAGCTGCCGGCCGGTGCGTCCAGCGGGTGCAGGAAGTGGGTGGCGTCGAAGCCGACCTCCGGCGCACGGTCATACGGTCCGGAATTGGCGATGGTGGCGCGTACCTGTTCGGGCATGCCGGTCACCGCGGCCATCAGCAGGCGGAAGAACTCGTGGGTGCCCGCCGCCCCCGGACGTCCCGGGACGACTCCTTCGACGTCGCGGCGCAGCGCGGAGGGCAGCGTGTCCAATTCCTGCTCCCCGCTGCGGGTGATCACCAGATCCAGGCTGGGGATCACGTAGGTGCGGATGCCGATCCCGTCGGTGAAGACCATGTCCGCTGGTGCGCTGGCGACCCAGGGCACGCCGCCGGCATCACGGCGGGTCGGGACGGACACGTCCACCTGGGTCTGGTCCGGCCGGCAGCTGTTGAGGAAGGTGAGGAACCCGTAGCCGCAGTTGGTCCTGGCCGCGGTGTGCAACTCGCGCAGGTACCGCTCGGAGATGACGCGCCGTTGGTCGTAGACGCCGCCGGTGCGGATCAGCTCGCCCAGCCGGCCGATCTCCAGTGGCCGCAGGTACAGCTGGGAGTAGCCGGTGGTGGTGCCGGCCCGATCCCGTTGCCAGAAGTAGGCGCTTGCCGGGATGCCGAGCCGATCGAACAGCTCGCGCTGGGCGTAGTCCTGGAAGTCCAGGCCCGGTTCATGGCGCCAGATCGCGCGCTGCACCACGTAGATGATCACCGAGGTGGCGGTCTGGTCGTACTCGAAGTACGTCCCGGGCTCGTGCACGATCGGCATGGTGAAGAACTCGCGGGCCCTCGATTGGTCGGCGTAGAAGTTCAGCCCGCGCACCTGGTTGATTTCGACACCGGAGGACGCCTGCAACAGGTTGCGCAGTGTCACCGCGCGGTGCTGGGCATCCCCGAGGTCGGCGGGCAGGGAGCTGCCGATCGGCGCGTCGATGTCGAGGTAGCCCTGGTCCTGGGCGATCCCTGTGATCAACGCGGTGATCGTCTTCGTCTGACCCCAGTTGTTCGCCGGCACCCGGTCGAACAGCCGGTCGCGGGGGCCCTGCGCGAGCAGGCAACCGTGCCGGAAGACCTTCATGGTCAGCGGGTTGGACAGATTGGCGTAGTCCATCGCCGCCTTGAGCTTCACCGGGTCCAGACCGGCGGCCGCGGGGTCGGCCTGCTGGTACTCCCCGGTGCGGGTCATCGCGCATCTCTCGGACCGGGGGGAGTCCGCGGGCGAGGTCTGCGCCCACCCCGACTGCCCCGTGCTGGCCGTGGCGATCACGACGGCCAGCACCAGACCGATCCTGGCGGCCCGAGCGCCGAGCGCTCCCAGCCGTGACACCGTTCAACCTCCCGCGACCTCGACCACTAGCTTGTCCCGGGGTACGTAACGAGACGGCACACGCCTGATGACGCCGCCGCGCCGGCGCATTCAGCCCGCTCAGCGGGCCTCTGAGGTCAGCTCGCGCTGGAGATGGTCGGGAGTGTTCGCGCGCCCGGCCGTGACAAGCTCGGGCGACCAGCGGTGATGTCGGCTTGCGCGGTGTCGACCTTCCGGCGGTGGTTCACCGCAGACTCGAACCATTCCGCCTCTGGACGGGTCCATGGCAGTCCGCGGGCGGGCCGTGATCTGCCGTCGGCGGTGTGCACCAGGAGTAACGGTGATCCCCACAGCAGCAGGATGGCAGCCGCCAGTGGGACGATCGCAACCAGTAAGCCAATGGGACCGATGGCTCGGCAGGCCAGCGCGGCGATTAACAGCAGTACTCCGAGAACCGGGTGGCGCCTGGTCCTCAGTTCGACATGGGTGACATGGCGCAGCGAGATGGCCTCCGGTGGGCCGCTCCTGAACCACCCTCGGTGGACGTTGTAGATCACCTGATCGCGCGCAATTTTCCCGAATGTTGGGATCGCGTCACCTCTATCGTCGGCCATCGCGCTACTCCTCGATCGTGGCGTGGATCTATAATCATCGCTCGACGAACGAGAATTGTTACACCGCGAAATGGGTGACAGTGTGCGAGCGGTATCGCAAAAATAATGTATTACGTAACGGAGAGCGGTGGAATCGCCACCTGGAGCATCGAGTCGGGTCCGAGCCTGCCCATTGGAGATGGCCACGTCGGTAGTCGATGTTGGAACGGTCATGGTCGCACTTATCCCAGCTTGCTGGGTCTCGGCACTGATAGATGATCGACTCGGGTCGCGAGCACCCTCGCTCCGAGCCATGTTACCGGTCTTGGTGGGGGCTCCCGCCCTGAACAAGGCCGCATTGGTAGGCAGCGATCACTGCTTGGGCTTTTTCCCGGACCCCGAGTTTCTTCATCACGTTGGCCAGATGGGTCTTGACGGTGTGTTCGCTGATGAACAGTTTCCCGGCCACGCCGGCATTATCCAGGCCCTGGGCCAGCAGAACGAGAACCTCCCGCTCGCGGGCAGTCAGCTGCGCCATCTGGGCTGGTGTGGTCGCGTGGTCCTCGGGTTGATCGTTGAACTTGTCGATCAATTGACGGGTGACGGCGGGATTCAACCAGGCGTCACCGGAGGCTACCGCGCGGATCGCGGAGACGATCTGCTCTGGAGCGTCGTCTTTGAGCAGGAAGCCCGAGGCGCCGGCCCGCAGTGCAGCGTAGACGGCGTCATCGGCGTGGTAAACCGTGAGGATGATGATCCTGACCGGATGCTCGTTGTGC
This sequence comes from Pseudonocardiaceae bacterium, assembly GCA_050699515.1. Lineage (GTDB taxonomy): Bacteria > Actinomycetota > Actinomycetes > Mycobacteriales > Pseudonocardiaceae. The sequence goes on along the minus strand of JBOHFF010000044.1, from coordinate 18,913 downwards.
GTGGTCAGACCCTCCTTGATGACAGCACGGGTGGCCTCGACGCCGTCGATGCCGGGCATGCGCACGTCCATGAGGATCACGTCCGGGCGTTCGGCGCGCGCCTTGGTGAGCGCGTCCTGACCATCGGCGGCCTCCGCGACGACCGATATGTCCTGTGCGGCGTTGACCAGTGTCGCGATGGCGGCGCGGGTCAGCGGGTCATCATCGACGACCGCGACTCGGATCATGGCTCGTTCATTCCTTGATCTCCGGATTCCCGGGAGCAGTAGTGACAGGGCGAGGTGGTGGACACGGCCGGCGGAACGGTAGGCGCGGCGAAGGGGAGGGTGGCGGTCAGCCGGTAGCCAACTCCGTCATGCGCTCCGGTGTACAGGTGTCCGCCGACTGTATGGGCGCGCTCGCGCAGGCCCGCCAGACCGAAGCCGCCGGCGGATGCGCGCTGCCCGCGAGGCACGTGCGCCTGGTTGGTGCCATTGTCTATCCTGATCATCAGGCCATGAGCTCCCCACGTCAGTGTCAGTTGAGGGTCGCCATTCTTGCCGGCGTGCTTGATGATATTGGTCAGGCCTTCCTGGATAATACGGTAAGCAGCCAGGTCGACACTGGGATCCAAGTCCTGGTGTTTGCCTTCCTCGTGAACCTCGACCAGAATTCCGCTGTTGTGTGCCGAGGTGAGAAGAGTGTCCAGATTGGCCAGTCCGGGTTGGGGTCCGAGCTCACCGGCCCCCGTGACGTGGTTCGCGGGACTGTCGCTTCTCACCAGCACCCCGAGTAGGCGCCGCAACTCGGCCATCGCCTGCTTGCCCATGACTTCGATGTTCGACAATGACTGCTTGACCTGGTCACGGTCGGTCTCGGCAGCTCGGGCCGCAGCGGCCTGCAAGAGCATCACGGTCACCGCGTGCGCGACGCTGTCGTGCAGCTCACGAGCGATTCTTCGCCGCTCCTCCTCCACCGCTTCCTTGGTCGTCTTCTGCTCGCTTTCCAGGTGTTGCACGAGCTGCTGGCTGGCTCGGGTCAAACGTCCTGCACCCCATGCACCGACGGTCGCGAGAAAAATGAATGATGAGTTAGCAATGAATGCCCTGATGGCCGTGTCGCGAGCAGCGTAGAGCCAGAATACCGAGATGGCGTCGAGTCCGTTGGGTACACAGGACACCAACAAGGCCAAAGTTGAGATAGTTTTGCCGTGGTGGACCGCAACGGTATACAGGGCGACCGGAATCCCCACGACGGGAATATATTCGTGTAGGATCGGCCACGCGGCCATCGTGTGCGCGCATTGACTCATGAAAACAGTCACCGGGTACTTGTCGCGCATCACCAGGGGAATGAGTCCGATCAAGCCGTATATCCAAATGAGGAGAGACCATGGATTCTTGCCGATCTGGCTGAGATGCTGCCAAGAAGAAAATTCGAAACAGTTGAAGAGGAAGAGTGTCGGCAGCAGGACGGCATCTCGCTTGAGCAACAGCGGGGATTGAATATCCTTCGGTATCCACCCCGAAATCTTCATCGATTCTCTCGCTATGGGTTAGGGTGATGGTCGGGTGTGTCAGGCTGCGGTCACCTGTGGGTGCTTGACGTTGAAAGGCGCATCGGGGCAGAAGCCTGGTGTATCACCGTTGCAGCTCAAGAGGTGCGGGGTCGGGACGAACGGCGTGACATCGGTCATCGACGACAGGGCGAGTGTCGAGACGTCCACGGTGAGAAATAAAGACGCGAAGGCTATCGCGGCGCTCCTGTGCAATGCTGGCGAATGAAGACTCTTCAACACCCCTTCCGCGATGCGTGGCCCATGTATAGTCATAGCAGGCTCCCCCTCGACGTCGATATTCACGGTGTTCGGTATCACACTGCTGTCAGCCCATTCGACGACAGCCTTCGGTGAGTGTAGCCTAACGAAGCCTCCTGATCCACGACGACGGTGTCATTTACCACTGAGGGCAGGGACGAGGTCATCCCACAGTTGTAGAGGCCCTCTCCGCTTACCTCATCTGATGTAGTGAGACCGCATGACCTCATGTGTCCATGGGGGAGAAATGCGACGTCGTCGCCCGCAGCGGTTGACCGGTGTAGTACTCGTCCCGCCTCGGTAACCGACTCGCGCAGCGCCGACACCTGCTCCGCTGCTGGCGCGCGGTGCGCAGCATCGTCCACTCCTCGTTGATCCTGCGGCGCTCTTCGGCCTGCCGCCTGAGCTTTGCTTGCAACGCCTGCGTTGTCCAGGTCGAACCGAACAGTAACCAAGACAGAGCAGCAGTCCCCACACCAACATCTGCAAGATCATTTTGTTGCTCCATTTTCTAGCGCGCGACCAGGCCCCAAGGCGTCATTGCCACTTAGCTAAGGACGACAGAGTGGCTCATGATCACCGTTTTGGTGTCGAAAGTGACAAAATGTGTCGAATTCGGCACCAAAACGGTGATCATGAACGGTTCGGCGGCCCTAACTCAGTGACATTGCCCCCAAGGCGTCATTGCACGATTCACCAATGATGCTGACGCCCAGAGGCCGGCGCATGGCTTTGAGGAGTTATTTCTCAGGTACCGAGATTTATGTTGGCCGCTACCTCTGACGAGGTATGCAGGACGGCGACTACATCCGAGGAACGACTGAGGTCGACGTCAGTTGAGAGTCATGTAACGCTGCCGGACGTGCTGAGGTTTCCGAAATCGACCGGATCGACATCTCGGAGCGAGGGTGAACATATCAGATCTCATGGGATTGTTCGGTGCCTACACGCCGGGGATTGTGTTGCTCGCCGGCATCTTCTTCGCGGGCGTCATCGTCGTTGCTTTCCGTCAGGGCCGGTCGATCTCGATCTGGCCACCGAAGTTCGGCCCACCGGCAGGAGTCGACCCGGTCTCGCCGGGCGACGAGACGCCGGCTGATCGACCGTTGCCGGCCGGGAGTGTTGTTGCTGCCGTCGATCGTGAGTACACCGTTGACCGCGCCAGAGAATTCTACGAACAGATCGCACCTTACTACGACTTGCGGAACTCCGGGAATCTGGTCTCGACTCATCTGGAGACAGTGGCGCAGATCCAGGCGATTCGCGCTCGGAAACCGGCACTTCGAGTGCTCGATCTCGGTGGCGGCACGGGCAAGCTCATCGCGATTCACTTCTTCAACGATGAGATGATCGCGTGGAGTTACGTCGACTTCTGCCCGGCGATGGCGGAGAGGTTCCGTCGAAACCTGGCTGGTCATCCGCTGGGCAGGAACGCCGAGATCATCGTCGAAGATCTTACGGTGGCAGTGCGGCAACTACGAGCCGCGTCTTACGATGTCGTGCTGCTATCCCTGGTGCTGTCGTCCATGCCGACGTTGCCCGACTTCGCGTCGATAGCGCGACTGCTCATTCCTGGTGGATCTCTGATCGTTACCGATATCAGTCCAGGTTACACTCACGCCAATCCGGCCCCTGGATGAGGAACGAGGTGATGAGAGTCTGGTCTCGATATGACCTTTGGTCCCGTTCACCTACTGGGGCGGGCGAGTCGCATGGCGGTGTGCACAGCCTGCTTGGCGGCATTGTGGCATTTCGCTTGGGCAGCCGCGGTGGGAAGTCTCTCGAAGTAGTAGGAGTGCACGGGGACCTCGACTGCGCCGAAAGTACTCTTGAATCTCTTCAGCTCCTCGGTCTGGTACAGGCCGAAGTCGTAGCTTTCTGCTCCCGCGGTGCAGGCGGCCTCGATTGCACTACGGTGCAGGAGTTCGTTCGCGCCGGTGCCCCGCGAGCGTTCCTTGTCCATCGCCCCTCGCCAGTAGCTGGCCAGTGGACCTCTCGTGAGGACCAGGATGCCGGCGAGAGGTTCACCGTCGCGCCACGCTATCCACACCGTGCAACGCCGGCCCATCATCCTCGCCACGGTCGCGAACTTGTTCTTCGGCTCGATGCGTTGCGCGCGCCAGCGCATGAGCGATAACGGATGCCCCCGTTCCTGGGCCCATCTGTCGACCGAGCTCCGGTACAGCACGTCGAAGACCGGGATCAGCCGCCCAGTGCTGTCCGACTCCACCGTCACGCCCCGCCGTTCGGCTTTCCGGGAATTCGATCGCACCTTGCTCGTAAACCGTTTGTCCCAGACTGTGGAGAAGCCACCGCTGAGATCGAGCACCTGCCCGGTCCGAGCTGTGGAATAGATCGTGCTCGGTGTCACCGATGCCCACACCAGGGCGTCGTCCCTGCCCACCATGATGCGGGTGCGCACCCCGGGATGGCGTCGCAGCTCCTGGATCAGTGCCCGGGTCTGGCTGGGTGAGGCCGGTCCTTCCTCGCTGAGGAGACCACTCGCATCAGCACCGAGTCCCCATCCATGCGGTGGTGACTCGAACAGCCCCAGGGGCGCGGGGATTCCGGTTTTTCGCAGCCGGGGCAGGATCAGTCGACGTCCATCTTCGCCCCGGAACAGCAGGGTCGCGTCTGAGAAGCTGCTGGACCTGCAGATGCAGTCGGCCCACTCGGGTGTCTTCGAGAGCGCGATGCTCTCGTCGTGGGCGACGAGGTCCTCCCACGCTGGACGAGCCGCTGCACCTTCTGCTTCGACAGACATGCGATAAGCGGGGGAAAGCACCACGTGGCCGACCTCTCGACACCTCGATCCGGGGAACCTGGTCTCCCCGGAGCAGGCATAGTCTGGCAGGGCCAGGACAAAGCCCAGCGCAGCAGGTCAGCACCGAGCGGCGCGGTGCCGGTCGGCGAGCAGCCGTCAGGTGCCATCATCCAGGCTCGCTCGTTGGACAGTCGAGTCATGAGATATCAGGACTCGGCTCGCTGATCACGTGAGAAGATGGTCGGCGTGGCGGGCAGCGCCGGGGCCGAGCCCATTGTCTCGGCCAGCTTGTGTATTCCTTCGCTGAAGGGCACACCTGGTCGGTAACCCAGTCCCGCCAGCTTGGAGATATCAGCAACAAGACGGTAGGTGTCATCCGTAATCTCGGATATCACCTCAACAGCAGGTTCCCGTCCAGTGGCGGCACCGATCGTCTCGACCAGTTGCCGCATAGATATCTCCTCACCGGAACCGATATTGAAAACCTCACCGATGCTGCCCCGGTCAGCGATCGTCAGCAGGCCCGCCACGAGGTCATCGACGTGCACGAAGTCACGGGTCTTCCGATCGGGATCACCGACGATCTGGATGGGCTGATCGTTGAGGTGCCAGCGAAGGTAACGACCGACCTCGACCATCTCTTCCTGCGGATTGGTGCCAGGTCCGTAGACGCAGAACGGCCGACCGACCACCACCGGAAGCCCGCAGGCACGGTGCAGGGCGAGACAGGTGATCTCTCCACTGAGCTTCGATGCCCCATAGGGAACGAACGGACGGGTCGGGTGGTCCTCATCCATCGGAAAGCGCCGTGGCGTACCGTACACCGAGGCGGAGGAGACGTACACCAACCTTTGAATGTCGCTGTCGAGCAGCACCTCCGCCAGCTCGAACGTTCCCACCGCGTTGGTCTCGAAATCAAGACGCGGTTGGGTGATCGACAAGGTTCCGTTCGCATTGGCAGCCACATGGAAGACCACCTCTACCTCGGCGACCACCTCGGCGACCTCTCGGGAATCGCGAATATCCGCTACCCGAAGCGTGGCTCCTGGGGGCGGGCTGGTATCGGTCGCGGTGCGCGTGTTATCCAGGACCGTGACCTGCTTGCCCAACCCGAGGAGGGCTTCGGTGAGATGCCTGCCGACAAAGCCTAGGCCCCCGGTGACCAGAAAGCGGCGGTAACTATCGAGCATGGGACCGCACCAGAGGATTCTTCACATTAAGTCCTTTCAGTTTTCGGGTCTGGCGCCAGAGTTGGGGTGCGTAACAGCCCTCCTGCCGATCTCGTCGAGCTGAACGCATCAAGATCAGGTTACTCGTTGGCCGTGAAGTCGACCCCGCCGGGGGTGTCCTGGCTGGCCAGCGCCCGCTCCGTAGTAGATCGCGGCTGTGGCCACACCACGTTCGGTCGACGAACGCCGCTCACGTTTACTTACTTGAGGTTAAGCGCGATAAATACTTGGACTGCGGTAAGCAGGACCGGCACCACCAGCGCCTGACGAAGATGCTGTGGAGGCCGGCTGCGGGGGTGGTGGGAAGGTCGTTGCCGAGGTGGTCCCCCCGCTGACGGCTCAACTCGGCAATCGATGTGGGCACGTCACCTCGACGTGCCCACATCGACGTTACGGATCGAGGCGTGTGGCTACCGGAGACTTGCCCGTTGGCGGTCCCCTGCGGTTGGCGTTCCAGCCATCAGCGCCTGCCGAGTCCACACCTCAGCTGATGCCGACGAGTTGGTAGGCCTCGCGGATCGTCTCGATTTTGTCTTTCTTGTCCACGTTGCCGCCGAAGTAGGTTTGGGCGACGTCTACGACCGCTTGGAGGGCGTCGGAGAAGGTGGCCAGCGGGGCGAGACGTGCCATGCCCAGGTACGTCAGCACCGCGACGTCCTGGACGCTGAACACCCGAGTCCCATCTTTTGTCATCGTGAGCAGGTTGTGGGCCGCCTTGTTGTGAATGTTGCTGTTGAAGTGCACCCAGCCCTGATCATTGGCGCTGTTGGGGCGCTCCCCGGCCCTCAGCGACCGGAATTCGTTCATGTGCTTGGGGTGTCCCGTGCGCGACGGGTCCGCGAAGTGGCGGAGCGGGCGCCCCTCGCCTCGTAGATCTGCGCCGATCTCCCAGTTCCAGGTCCCGACGTCCTTCGGGTCCGGTGCCGTGTACCAGTTGTTGATGATGACACCTGCGATGTCGGCGAAGGACTCGTTCAGCGCGCCGGACTGGGTCGCGTACACCAGCTTCGACGTGGACTCGATCACCCCGTGGGTGAGCTCATGCCCGATGACGTCGAGGTAGCGGGACAGGCTGACGAGCCGACCGCCCCGCATGATCTGGCCGTACCACATCTTGCGGTCGAACCAGAAGGCGTTGAGCAGGCTGGGCGGAGACTGCATGCTCGCGGCGGTGACATTGACCAACGAGATGAGCTCCATGCCCTGGTCGTCGACGCCGTCTCGCTGCAGGACCAATCTGTAGAAATCCTGCACACGCGAGGCGTTGAGGTGGGCCGAGACGGCGGCACGGTTGGTCGAGCCGTAGTCGTTGCTGGCGGCCTCGACCGGACGACTCGGTACGGGAGGATTGCGGTCGATGTCCGCGAACTGGAGATCAAAGGTGCGGACCGTTCGGAGCGGGTCGCTCAGCTGGCAGGTCGTGCCGGTGGTCACCTGCCCGAAGAATGTCTGTGCGGTCTCGTTCTCGTCGATCCCCTGGCACCGGGTCGGGGTCGCCAGCGCGGTGGGGACAGCGCTGTAGCAGAAGAGGATCTCGCCGTCGTGGGCGTCGACGAGGTAGTTGTAGCTGGGTGGGATCGGCCGTGGTCCCAGGCCGTGGCCCAGCAGCGCGTCAGCGTCGGCGTCGGCAGGGGTGTCCTCGCCGGTACTGGGCGGCTCGGCGGGTAGCTCGGTGAACAGCCACGCCAGATGCCAGGACCCCGAGTCCTCGTCCTTGTAGAAGTTCAGCCTTCCGCTCACACCGGCCTCGGGGGCAATGGTCACACCGGCGTACTGCGCCACCCGCTCCAGGGCCTCGGCGCGGCTGAGGGACTCGACGGGATCGACCCCGGACACCTCGTCGAGTCGTGCGCTCACGCTCACGAGATCTCGTGACTCGGTGAGCTCGACCACCGCACTGGCCCCGAAGATCGGGATATCCTGGTGGGTCTGGGCAAAGCGTAATTGGTGGGTTCCCACCGCACGCAGGTCCTGCTCGCTCTGGACGACCAGGCCAGGCACGCGCTCCGGCCGTTGCGGCTCGACCACCGACCGCAGTGCGGAGCGGTCGTCGCGCTGGAGAAGTTGGTCAAGATAGAACCGGGCCGCTGCCTCGTTGCTGTTGAAGGTAAGGGTGGGCGTGTCCGCGTCCATCCCGGCGAGTGCCCGGCTGCGGAACGACTCCGGAGAACGTGCCGTCTCGTCGGGACCTAATCCCGCGTCTTCTGCGGCATGATAATGAAACGTTTGCAATGATGTAGACATTCAAATCGCCTTCCGTCCGGTTCTTTGCAACGATAGTTCGGAACTCTTATTGCGTGGCGGCGGCCCAGGCTGCTGCGATGACCAGGCGGGCTCCTGTGCGGCCCGCCTGGGCGAGCTGCTCGCTGGTTTCGCCCACTGACAGGAGGCATCCGCGTCTGGTTTGATACATGCAGGATTCCTCATGACCGGGCGGTTCGAGGAGCTCCCGGTCATGCCAGGTCGGGTATCTCCGCGGGCGCAGACTGTGACTCGACAGGGGCTTGCGTCCCGGGAGCCGGTGGATCGGACATCACCACCGTCAGGAACGCCGCCAGCGACCCCAGCGCGGCGACCACCGTAGCCCACCCGTCGAAGCCTGTTCCCACGACGGGGTTGGGGATGTGAAACAGGGTGTTCGGCACCCCGTACATGGTGGGTGTGAGCACGAAGAACCCGATCCGCAGGGTCGCTCCGACGGCGATAGCAGCCACGGCGGCAGCGGTATTCGCGCGAGCCCAGTAATGGCCGAAGATGAACGGGACAACCAGCGCGGCGAGCATGACGTCGAAGGCCAACGTGAGCAGGATGCCGGTCTGGGGCACCCGCAGCGCGAAGAACACGGCAATGGCCACCACCGGGATCAGCGTGATCCGGGTGGCGTGCAGGAGAGTGTCCTTGCTGGTCGCGTTCGTGCTCGACGGCACTCCCAGGACGTTGCGCGCCGCGACCGCCGAGATGCCCAGGATGGCACCATTGGCGGTGGAGCAGGAGGCCGCCACGATCCCGGAGAGCACCAGAATCGTCAGCCCGACCGGTGCGTACTCGTCGAGCAGCGTGAACAGCACCGGTCCCGACCCGGCATTGTCGCCGAAGATGGCCTTGCTGGACAGCGCTACCAGGGAGAACGGGACACCCACGAGGAGGACGCCGAACGCACCGACGAAACAGGCCCGTTGCGCGATCTCCGGCGAACGGGCCGCAAAGATCCGCTGCATGAAGTCGATCGCGACGATATCGCCGATACCCAATGCGAGCAGGGTCGCCCAGTTGAGCATCGCGCCCTGCTCGGTACTGGCGAGCTGGCCGAGATCGAAGGGCCCCATGCCATCCGGGATGGTGATGCCGAAGCTCACTGCCACCCAGATCAGCAGCGCCGCGGTGGCGATCACGGTGATGACCATCTGGGCGAACGCGGTGTATGCGTCGCTGTACATGCCGCCGGTGGCGGTGTAGAGGAGCACCACCCCGACGATGAGCAGCACGCCCAACGCGTAGCTGGTGCCCAGGAAGCGTTCGAACAGGAAACCACCCGCCACCAGGTTGCCGGCTAGCAGGATGCAGAAACTGAAGATCATCATGATGGAGGCGGCCACCTCCACGCCCCGGCCGTAGCGGCGACGGTAGAAGTCACCGATGGTGAGCAATTTCATGCTGTTCATTCGTTTGGCGAAGAACAGTCCGGTGAGCACCAGGCAGATCGCCAGCCCGATCGGCAGGCTCGCGCCGGCCCAGAACCCACCGGCAGCTGAGAGATCGGTGTTGCCGAGGGTGGCGTTGGTGTCCACCGCCTGACCCATCAGGCCGGCCGCGGTGAGCGGCAGCGCGAGCGTGCGGCCCGCCACGAGGAAATTCGTGCTGTCGCCTGCCACCTTGTGGGCGACCGAGAGTCCGATGAGAACAACGGCGAGCACGCCGAGACCTACGCCAAGAATCTGCATACATCCTCCGGGATCGGTGTTGGACCTCGGCCGGCGGCGGGCGGGGAAGGTGACCGCTGCTTCTTATCGCTCCGCCGGATTTATGTCCGCACTCACTTCTGTACCACGTAGCGCGGTGTCACCACAGACGAATTTGATCGCGTAGTTCACGATGATGGCGGCCTGCTCCGGTCGCCACCGGCCGGGGAAAGCTTCTGTGAGCCGCTCCGCTTGCGCCGGCACATCGGTGTCGCCTTGCCGGGCGCACACGCTGTCCGCAACGAGTAGCAGTGTGGGGATGTCGACGACAAGGATATTCTCCCGCTCCAGCGCGTCGAGATATGCCGTGGCGTGGGAGCCGATCGGGGCAGCGGTGTTCCTGGAGGGATGGACCACCGCAGGGCGGCCCGCAGGAGTCACCTGCAACGGGGGAGTTGTCGCTATGGGCGCGCGTTGGGTGGGGCCTTGAAAGGACGCGACCCCGGCCACGGTTGCCAACCCCACGACGATAAACGCCGCTGCGATCCTTACCGCCGCTACCGTAGGGGTTCCGGATCGTTTGCGGTGCCGGCCAGAGGTGACTCTCCCTGGTGGTTCCACCGGTCTACCGTAAGACGAAAACAGAACAAATCTTCGGTCGAGAGTGCTTGTTCAACAATAATTTCCCTAGTGGTCATTCCGTGGACCCGGCAGTTCCACGTTGCTCGACTCGGGTCTAGGGTGGTGGGCGTCGGGGATCGCTGGGGAGGAGTTGAGATCGTGGCCAGCGATTTCACCGTGCGTGGCAGTGCGGATTCTCCGACGCTGCGCCAGGACGAGTTCGCTGCTCTGTACGGCAGCGAGCTCAGGTACCTGGTGCGCGGCGCGGTCAACCTGGCGGGAGTGAGCCGCGCCAGCGGGAGGCCGGTGGAACTGGCCGGCGCGGATGACGACATCATCGAGGTCGAGGACGTCGATGGCGTGGTCACCTTTCAGCGCGCTGCCACGCTGGTGGACAACGCGCGCCGGTCGGGCCGGGGTGGCGACGCCGATGATCTCACGGCGTTCCTCGACCAGACCACCCGCGGCCAGGGCACTCGGCTGGCCACCGTCCGGCGGATCTCCATCTCGCTGCCGCCGGACATCGCCGCCGATGTTGCCACCGTCGATGCGGCCGTTGGCTTGGACATGGCACAGGCCGGTGCCCTGCGCGGGGGCCTCGGCATGATCGCCAGCCGGGTGCCGGGTGTGCTGCTCGACCGGGCCGCCAAGGACGCCATGCAGCGGATCGCCGGCTGGATCGACACCCCCGTGCCGGATGACGCACCCACCGAGGAGCGCCGCAGGAAGGCGAAAGAGCCCGGGGTGTACCGGCTCGGGCCGGACATCCTGCTCGAGCCGGCTGAGCGCCTGGCCAGCGGCGGGCCGGCCGCTGACGGCGATCCGTTCCTGGTCCTGCTGCACGGCACCTTCTCGCACACCGAGGCGGCGTTCGGCACGCTGCGCGACACGCCTGAGTGGGTGAGCCTGGCGGATCGCTACCAGGGCCGGATGCTGGCCATCGAGCACCCGACGTTGAAGCTGACCCCGGCGGAGAACGCCTGCGCCGCTGCCGCGCTGCTGCCCGAGGGCGCCCGGCTGCACCTGGTCAGCCACTCCCGTGGCGGGCTGATCGGCGAGGCGCTCAGCTACGCCGCGCAGCACAACCCGGTGCTGCAGGCTTATGCCGCGGTCCCGAGCCACCCCGACCTGGCCGCGCTGCCGAAGCTGCATCACATCCTGACCCAACGCAGGATCACCGTCGAGCGGTTCGTTCGGGTGGCCTGCCCGGCCCGCGGCACCACGCTGGCCTCGTGCCGGCTGGACCACTGGGCGTCGTTCCTGTTCAACGTGTTCAACCTCGTCCCGGTGCTGCGGGAGACCGGGGTCGCGGCGTTGGTCAAGAAGTTCCTGCTCGCCGTGCTCGAGAAGCGCACCGACCCCCGAGTGGTGCCCGGCATCGAGGCGCAGATGCCCGAGTCTCCCTTCCTGTGCATGCTGCTCGGCGCGCCACCGCTGACCGACGGTTTGGGCTCGATCACCGGAGACGTCCAGGGCAGCGGCCTGACCGGCCGACTGAAGGTCCTCGCCACCGATCTGTTCTACCGGGAGGATCACGACTACGTGGTGCCCACCAGCTCGATGTCCGGTGGAGTGACCCGGGCGGCGGCGCGCAGCGCGTTCTTCCACGGGCCCAAGGTCAGCCACAGCACCTACTTCGCCAACGCTGACAGCCGGGGCGCGCTGGCCGCCTGGCTCGCCGCGAAGCCTGACGAGTCCGTCCCCCACTTCGAGATCCCCGAGCCGCCGGCGCCATCCCGCGATGGCCTCCGCGGGATGGCGGCACCAGTGGGAGAGGTCCTGCTGGTCCCCGACGTGTTCGGCACCACGCTGACCGTGGACGGCCAACCGGCCTGGCCTGACGTCGCCCAGCTCGTCCGTCTCGGCCTGGACCGCGCGTTGGGCACCGGGGATGGTCGCTGCATCGCCCTCGTGGAGGATTACGCCCCGCTGAGCGTCGCACTCATCGCCCGGCACACCGTCATCCCGTCGCCTTATGATCCGCGCCGCCCACTCGCCGCTGCCGCCGATGAGCTGGCCACCGCGCTGCGCACGCGGCTGGACGCGGCCACCACGCCGGTACACCTGGTCACCCACGGTGCCGGTGCTCTGGTGGCGCTCAGTGCGCTGCGCCACGACGGGCTGCTGACGCGATGGCGCGCGGCCGGTGGGCGGGCCGTGCTGCTCAGCCCGCCGCTGGAGGGCACCTGGCTGGCGAGCGCGCAGCTGGCCGGTCGCGATGAGCTCACCGCCACGCTCGCGCTGCTCGACCATGCGGCCAGCCCGGTCGCGGTCGGCGAGCTGTTGCAGCGCTGGCCGGTCCTGGTCGAGCTCCGGCCCGATGACCGCACCGCGGCGGATAGCCGGAAGGCGCTGCTGCCCGCCACCTGGGATGGCATCAGCGCCGTGTACGGCACCGCGCCGCGCACCGTGTGCGGAGTTGATACCGACGGAACGTTCCGCACCAGCCCCTGCGGCGACGGGCACGTCCTGCACCCAGCTCCCAGACGCTCTGGAGCGGCGAGCTGGTTCGCGCTGGCGCCGCACGCCGATCTGCTCCACGACCCCGACGTCGCGTCGGCGGTGCTCGAGCTGCTGGCCGGTCGCGCCCCGACCCGCCTGCTCACCGCGCCCCGATCCAGCACGCGCATCGGGGCGAGGCCGGCCGAGACGCCGCTGCCCGATCCGCGCGGCGAGATGCTGCTGCCCACCCCGCAGGAGCTGGTCCGCGCCGCGTGGGGCGGCAGGTGGACCGGCGAGCGCAAGTCCGTGTTACGGGTGAACGTGGTGCACGGGCACCTGCGGTCGGTGCGTCTCCCGATCATGGTCGGGCACCAGGACGGCACCCCGCTGAGCGGCGCGGAGAAGGAGCTGGACAAACATCTCGACCACGCGCTGGAGCGGCGGATGGCCTTCGGTCAGTACCCCGGTGCGCTGGGCACCTGCGCGGTGTTCGGCGTGCCGGACGGGATGGCGTCGACGGCGGTCGTGCTCGGTCTCGGAAACGCTGACGACCTCACCCCCGATGGGTTGACCGCCGGGGTCACCCAGGCTGTGCTGCGGCTGGCCGCCGCGTTCCTGGACCGGGAATCGCCGGATGCGCCGCCCCGCCGGATATCGATCGCCTCCGTGCTGATGGGTACCGCCCAGGTGCCATCGATGCCGGTGGAGAACTCGCTGAGCGCGGTGGTCTGCGGTGTGCTGCAGGCCAACCGGCGGCTGCGCGACCTGCGTGGGCGGCTCATCGTCGAGGAGCTGCAGATCGTGGAGCTCTACGAGGAGCGCGCGATCCAGGCCGTTCGCTGCGCGAACCTGCTGCCCCAGGATCTCCACGGTGACGATGGTGACGAGATCGCGGTGGGGTCTCGGCTGCTCGACGGCTGCGACGGTCGGTCCGGGCTACCCCGGCCGGACTACCACGAAGGAATGTGGCGGACCGTCCGGATCGTCGCCGCGGACCTCTCGGAGCGGATCAGCAAGCAGGAGCGGCTGGTCGAGCTGTCCTTCACCAGCATCGGCCGCTCGGCCCGGGCCGAGCAGCGGGTGAGTTTCGGGCAGCGTGAGCTGATCGAGGCCCTGGTCACCGAGGCCATCGACAACCCGAACCCGGACGACCAGCTATTCAACACGCTCTACGAGCTGCTCGTCCCCACTGCCCTGAAAGGCCAGGGCTACGGCAGCGAGAACATCATGCTCGTGGTCGACGAGCACGCCGCGGTGTTGCCGCTGGAGATGCTCGGGACCCGATCCCACGAGCAGAAGGTGTTGCCACTGGCCGTCGAGGTCGGGGTGGTCCGGCGCCTGGAAACCCGGACTTTCACCGATCTGACCAGGCGCTCGGCCGGTAACGCGGCGCTGGTCATCGGTGACCCGTCGGGCACCGAAATGCCGCGCCTGGACGCCGCGCGGGAAGAAGCGCGCCGCGTGCGGGACCTGCTGGAGAGCCGGGGTTACGACGTCACCGCGATCATCCCCGAGGGCGAGTCCACCCGGATGGACGTCGTGCCCATCCTCAACGCGCTGTTCCGTCGCGAGTATCGCATCGTGCACATCGCCGGGCACGGCAACTACTCGCCGGATCCGTCCCGCAGCGGGGTCATGATCGGCCGGGATGTCTACCTCGGTGCGCTGGAGATCGAAAAGATGAGGACCACGCCCGACCTGGTCTTCCTCAACTGCTGCCACCTCGCCGCCATGCAGCCGCGCTCGGGCAGCGAGCCGGACGGCCCGGTTACGCTGCGTGCCGACAAGCTCGCCGCCAGCATCTCCCGCCAGCTCATCGACAACGGGGTACGCGCCGTGGTCGCCGCAGGCTGGGCGGTGGACGACGAAGCCGCCGCCGTCTTCGCCACTGAGCTCTATGACGGCCTGCTGGCCGGCGATGACCTCGGTACGGTCTCCCTGCGGGCCCGCAAAGTCGTCCACGACGGTTTCCCGTCCACCAACACGTGGGGCGCCTACCAGGTGTACGGGCAGCCGGCGTTCCGGTTGGACCCGGCACGCACCGCCGACCGTGATACCCCGTCGCTGGTGGCGCGCCGCGAGTTGACCGACGCCCTGTCCGCGCTGCGCGACCGCGCGGAGAACGCCCCGGACTCCGAAGGCGCCGGCATCGCCACCGAGCTGGAGAAGCTGCTCGCCGAGGGCGCGCAGTGGCTCTCCGGTCCCGAGCTGTCCCTCGCCGGCGAGGTATGGGGGCTGCTGGCGCACTATCAGGAGGCGGTCGAGAGCTACGAGAGGGTGCAGCGTGACTGGGCGGCCTCGGCATCGATGAAGACCCTCGAACAGCTGGTCAACGTCCGAGCCAAGTGGGCCGTGGAGCGGGCGCTGCACCCGACGCAGCCAGCCCCGACCGCGGCGGAGTTGTTCACCCAAGCCGACGACTCCGTCGAGTTGCTGTTGAAGCTGGGGCGCACGCCTGAGCGGCTGTCGCTGCGGGGCAGCGTGGCCCGGCGCCGGGCACAGTGCCTTCCGCCGGAGCAGGCCGACGCGCTGACCGAAGCGCTGAAGACGGCCCGCGACGCCTACCACGAGGCGGTCGAGCTGCACCGGGAGAGCACCGGAACGGTCGACTTCTACCCGGCGCTCAACGAGGTCGTGCTGGGCTGGCTGGTTGCCCAGCGCTGCGGCTCGGCGTTCGATGACACCCGCGCGCTGGAGCTGATCAGGCAGTGCCGCGCCGCCGCGCTGGCCCGCCGCTGCCCGGACTTCTGGTGCCGGGTCACGCCGGCCGACGCCGACCTCGCCGCCGCGTTGATCAGCCAGGAGTTGCCCGGCAAGATCGAGGCGGTCGCCGCGGGGTATCTCCAGGCGTATGCGGGGTCCAGCCGCCGGGAGCGCCTCGCGGTGCTCGAACACCTCGACATCATCGAACGGGCGCTGCCCCGGCGGCCGGATGGCGGCCCAGGGGCGCTTGCCGAGGCGGTCGCCGGCCTGCGATCCCGGCTGGTGACCCGGGCGTCACCGGGGTGAACGTGCCGACCTGGACCTCGCTGACACTCGGTGGACGTGCCGTGCCGCTGCTGCGCGTGGGCGAGAGGTCCGTCGGCGACGGCGCGCTGGCGGTGGCACTGGCCGCGGGCGGGTTGGCGCCGGGTCGGTGGCCGGTGCTGGTGCTGGTCGGCGGCGCGAGCGGGGTGAGCGACCAGGAGCGCGCCCGGTGGCAGGGGTTGTTCCGCGATGGGCTGGTGGCCGGGGTGGCGGCAGGTGGTGGGTGCGTGCTCGACGGTGGCACCGACACCGGGGTGATGGCCCTGGTGGGGGCGGCGCGGGAGGCGTTCGGCGCGGGTTTCCCGCTGATCGGAGTGGTCGCGAGGGGCACTATCCGCTGGCCCGGTCGAGCGCCGCGACGGCCGGACGCGGCAGCTCTGGAGCCGCACCACACCCACCTGGTCGCGGTGCCGGGCGGGGAGTGGGGAATGGAATCCCCGTGGCTGGCCCGGCTGGCCACGGTGCTGGCGGCGGGGGCGCCCACCGTGACGGTCGTGGTCAACGGCGGCACGATCACGCTGGAGGACGTGCGGCACTCACTCGCCGCCGCCCGGCGGGTGCTGGCGATCGCCCGAACCGGGCGAGCCGCCGACGAGCTGGTCGCCGCCAGCCGGGGCGAGCCATCCGGTGCCCCCGCCTCGCCGTTGGTGACCGTCGTCGACGCGCTCGAGCACCCGACGGCCCTGGCCACGGCCGTCGCCGATGCGCTGAAGCTTCTTTCGTGAGCCGCGCGGGCATCAGCTACGACCGTGACGGTGTGGGTCAGCGGGGTTCTTTCTCGATTTCCCAGCCGAGTGGTTGGGTGGAGCGGTATTCGACGGCGATCTGGTCGGTCCCATCGGGTGCTTCCCACCATTGGCGGACGTTCTTCCGCAACGCGAACGGCTTTCCGTTGCCGGGGAAGGGCCCTGCGCCGGTCGGCGGGGCCGGTAGGTCGTAGTTGGGTGTCCCATCGGGGTTGGTGCCGATAAACCACAGGCGGACCTCGGGGGCATCGTCCCAGCCGGTGGCCAGTCCCAGCCATGATCTCTTGGTCAGCGAGGAGGACCGGCCGGTGGTGACGCACCAGTAGGCGCGTTGGATGCGAAGCGTGCCGTCCGAGGCGACGTCGCTGGGCGGCAGGGTGCCTTGACTCATGATCTCTCCTGGTGTCTCATGGGGCGGCTCGCCGCCGAAGCTGGCGAGCGTCCACGGGCGGGGGTCATCGCAGAGGGGGGAGTTCATCACGGACAGGTGGAAGTGATGATCGTGCGGGTTCGACCCGTGGTAGGGCATCCATCGCCATGGGTTGAACTGTGGCCGGGTATCGAGGATCAGGTTGTTGGCGATGATGTATTTGATCCGCGGATCGCGCGTGGCGACCAACTCATCGGTCAACCGGTCGATGTCCATGCCGTGCGCCGGGTCATGCGTGAAATCACCAGCTGTGACGATCCCACCACCCGGTGGGGGATACCAGGGGTTATGATCAGAGCTGGTCCCCTGATGGTTGGTGTCGCCGATCGTGCCATCGGATAAGCGGCTGCGATCGGGGTAACGCTGATTGAATTGGTCGAACAACGTTCTGAGACTGCGTGCGACGCGCCAACCCGAGCTGACGGCGTCAGCCTGCTCAGGTGCCGCCGACAGCTCGAAGGTGGTATTCCCGTCGCAATGTCGGGATGACTCCGCGTCTTCCGCATTCATCGACTCGATCCCTTCTCCTCCTGGTCAGTCATTCAGCAACAAGATTTTTCGTCTGCGACTGCTGCCGACGGTGCCGGCGCCCAGCAGAGCCGACAACTGCTCCGCATCGCCTCGGAATGCGTTCATGTCGATGTTGTGACCGCCATGCGCCGCGCGGTCGGTGTACTGCAGCGCGCCCACCGCAGCAGGACCCAACGGGGCCCATCCGGCGGGGTTGTCGGGGCTGTGGGTGCGGTAGTCGCTGTTGACAACGATCGGGAAGCGACGAAGATCCGGTTGGCCGTGGCCGGTCCAGTACCAGCGGGGCACGTACCCCATCGGCACCCGCGCACCACGCCGGATGAACTCATCGGTGACGGCGTGCAACCACGAACCGTCCCCGGAGCCCTCCTCCCAGTCCACCATGATCGGTATCTCGCCGGGGGGCGCGCCGATCCACCGCAACGTCTGCTCCACCTGCCACTCAGGCGAGACCGTCTGGCCGATGTAGTGATAGGCCACCGGCGCCTTGCCCACCCGGCGCGCCTCATCACGGTGCCGCGGCCACTCCAGATCCAAGAACGTGCCGGCGGTGATGCGCGCAGAGACATAACTGGCCACCCGGGCGACCAACACCGGCCCAGGCAGCACACCGACGTCGATCCCGGCCTGGAACGCACTGATATCCGCATAGACGATCACCGGCGCCACCCGAGCCTCTCCCGCCGCGTGGCTACCCGTGGCGGGACTCCTCCGTGGGTGGTAAGCCCAGTGGACGACCACGTCATCCTGAGCGTCATACCGGAACAGAGCAACGAGACCAGCCCTTTCGTACACTCAACGGCCAGGAACTCGGAATGCTGGCATACGGGTCGAGCCAGGTCGTCAAGGGACCGTGGTGGAGCGTTCCGATCTCCAACCCGAGGACATCCCGGCGGCGCTGAGTTACGCCGCTGAGGCGCTCGCCGAGCACTACCACCCGCTGAGGCCGCCTGCGTGAGACTCATCACCGCTGACCGGCGTCCGCGCTGGAGATAACGGAAACGTCGACATCTGGGCCTTTTGTTCGTTAGGGGGACCTATGCGTGTCCACAGATTGCGCGACGCGTCGGTGACGCACCGTATCTGTCATGTCGAGGGGAATCCCATGAAACGTGCGGGGATGTTCGAGCGATAACCCGTTCACGTACCCGGCCTGATTCTGCACGATAAACCAGGGGGAGCCATGTCGCAGCGGACGAAGGAATTACGTTTCGCGCTGGCGATACGCGGCGGAGTGAGTCTCGCGGTCTGGATGGGCGGCGCCTGTCGTGAACTGGCGCTGATGCGCTGTCCGCAGGATCAGGGGCAATGCCACTTAGCTAAGGATGACAGAGTGGCTCATGATCACCGTTTTGGTGTCGAAAGTGACAAAATGTGTCGAATTCGGCACCAAAACGGTGATCATGAACGGTTCGGCGGCCCTAACTTA
>JBOHFF010000043.1:0-29098 GCA_050699515.1 Pseudonocardiaceae bacterium | reverse complement strand
GGCTGGGGCGCCGCGACGGGGCCCCCGCGCACCGGCGCGGGCAGCGGCAACGTGGGGTGTTGCGGTGTCGCAGCGATCCGGGCAAGCAGCTGCGTACGAAGCTGAGGGGGTGGCTCGATAGTCACCTCGGGCGAGGATCCCAGCATCGCCAGCAGCTCCTCGGACTGGCCGACGAGCGCGCGGCACGATGCGCACAGCGTCAGGTGCGCGGCGGCCTCCACCTCCTCGGCGGGTTCGAGGGCATGCAGCGCCCACCCGACGGACTGCTCGGCCTGCGGGCACTGCGGCAGCTGGCCGGGCCTCATCGGCTCGGCCCGAACAGCTCCACGGCCGGTTCCACCAGCAGCGGCGCGAGCAGCGCGCGCAACCGTTGCATGCCGGTGAACATCCTCGACTTGACGGTGCCGAGCGGCACGCCAGTGATCGCGGCCACCTCGCGTTGGGTGTACCCCCGGTAGTAGGACAGGACGAGCGCCCGGCGCTGCTCCTCGGGCAGCCGCCCCAGCGCGTCCTGCACGTAGGAGGCGAACACCGCCCCGATCGCCGCCTGGTCGGCGCCGGGCCCGGGCGGGGCCGACCGCTCGTCGCCGTCCTCGGCCGCCGGCACGGTCCGCCGGCGCAGCGCGCTCTCCCGGCGCACTGCGTCCACGGACTTGTGGTGCACGAGAGTCAGCAGCCAGGTGCCGAAGCGGCCGCGAGCCGGGTCGAAGCGCTGCGGATTCCGCCAGAACGCGAGGAACGCCTCCTGCACGACGTCCTGGGCGATTCCGTCGTCGCCGCAGATGCGGCGGGCAAGTGAGTACGCCTGGCGCCCGTAGCGGTCGTAGAGAACCGCAATCGAGCGCTGGTCACCTGCACAGATGCGGCGAACCACCTCGTCGTCGGGCGGGTCGAGCGCTCGGGCGGTGGCTCCGTTCAGTGCCGACGGCGGACCTGCGCCGCCTGGCCAGGCGGAGGCGTCGGCGGCATCGCCCACCAGCGTCGTCCTCACATAGTGACGGTTCGTCGCCGACCAGCCTACGGTTCGGTCCGACGCGCCGCCGCACCGAGCCGGCAGACGATGCAGCCCACTGGACCACCTGGTCCGAGGCCGCTGGCCCGATCGAGTGAACTCGGATGTCACCTCGGCAACGCCGGTCCGCGCCGCGCGTCACATCCTGCGTGGCTCGTCGTTCTACACCTGAGGATCGGCACGAGCACGACCGAGAGGCATCGCGATGCGCAACAACCACACGACCGTCCGCTCCCCAGCGGGGTTCGACCTGATCGATCCGCAGGCCGACGCCGTCCGGGTCGAGGTGGAGCTCCGCTACGACGCCCGCGACCCCTACGCGGTGCAGGTGTGCTTCCGGACCAGCCGCGCGGGCCCAACCGTCGAGTGGGAGTTCGCTCGCGACCTGCTCGCCGACGGCATGATCACCGAGGCTGGAACCGGTGACGTCACCGTGCGGCCCGAGCCGACGAACATGAAGCGGATCGAGCTCGAGCTCACCGCACCGTCCGGTCATGCGCTCTTCGTGGCCAATGCCGCCGAGCTCGCCGAGTTCCTCGAGCGCACCTACGCGCTCGTCCCGCTCGGGTCCGAGTACACCTGGCTCGACCTGGACCTCGCCCTCGATGACCTGCTGTCCAGCGGTACCTGCTGACCGCCGGGGCCGTTTGATGCCCACCGTGACCTTGGGATAATGTCGGGAGACGCAGGTTGTCGGCGTTGCTTGCGGACGTAGCGCAGCTGGTAGCGCATCACCTTGCCAAGGTGAGGGTCGCGGGTTCGAATCCCGTCGTCCGCTCGGAGGGTCCTCGGGTCCGCGTCAGGCCAACAGGCCTCCGGGTTCCGTGATCTTGGGCGGAGTGGCCGAGTGGCATAGGCAAGGGCCTGCAAAGCCCTGTACGCGGGTTCGATTCCCGCCTCCGCCTCGGGCGATTAGCTCAGTGGGAGAGCGCTACCTTGACACGGTAGAGGTCACTGGTTCAATCCCAGTATCGCCCACCAGTACAAACGTCTCAGCTGAGCGGTAGCGCCGGGGCCGAAAGTCAGCGGATAGTCAGCGATTCGAGGCCGGTGCGCCGATCGGGCCGTCGTCGTCATCACGGTCGTCCTCATTCCCTGGCTCGTCGGTCAGCGCGTTGAGGATGCGGCTCTCGTCGTCGGTACGCCGGGTGTAGAGTTCCAGCGTCGTTGTGATCTTCTCGTGGCCCATGACGCGGGCAACCATGTTCGGCGGCACGCCATCGTCGACGAGCCACGTGGCATACGAGTGCCTGAGATCATGAAAACGCAGGCCGCCGACGCAAGATCGGGCGATATGCCGGACGGCTTCTCGCTCAGTTGGGAACTCCTTGACCAGCGTTGCTCCGGTGGCGTCGGCCCAGCCGGCCCGCACGGTGTCATCGTCGATAACGGTGACGGTGCCCAGCATTTCCGCTCGCACCAGAGCAGGCCGCCAGACGCGGGAGCGGAACAGGGTGCGACGGAGTGGTTTGCCGACGGCGTTGGGGAACACCAGGCCGTTCTCCCCCGGCGGGTAAGTCTTGTGGTGCTCCTGAATGATCTCAACTAGCCACGGCGGGAGCGGAACCGTGCGCCTGCCGGCGGCGCTCTTGGGGAACGGCTTGAAGGTGGTTTGCCCGCTCACTTCGATGATGGTGCGGATCACCCTGAGTCTGCGTTGATCGAGATCGAGCGCGTCGGCACGAAGACCGGCGGGTGGGACCTTGACACCACTGGAGATTGGGATTCAAGCAGTCCAGCTTTAACCGTATCGTGTCGGCACCGCCCACTGACCGACCCAACACCCCCACGAGGTGAGTGTCTCGGTCAGCCGGGCCGCGACCTCCTCGTAATCCGCGAAGTACAGCGACCATAGAACCCGAGTCAGGCCCGAACGGACTCCACCGGGCTTGCCACCGCATCGGCGCAGGTGATCCGGGTAGGCAGCAGCAAGGCACCAGAATCGATCTTCGGTGGGGCACGCTGGGGGCACAGCAGCTTGAAAGCGACCACAAGCGCCGCGCGTCGGCAACCCCCGCCGCTGGTCAGGCGGCTTCTCGGCGCGAGCGCGCTGATAGCCGGACGACACGAACTTTGTCCGGCTTATAGGCCAGCTGGCTGCCCGACCTTCGACCTCGACACGGTGACTCGGCGATGACCGAGGGGCTCCGACAAGCTGGTCGGAGGCAGGCTCGATCCCGCGCCGATCGATGCTGCTGCCAGCATTTAAAAACGGTGTGGATCTCGAATAATCCTGAATATCTGTTATGTCCCGGCGGTGCAACCGCCAGTAGCCAGCAGGTGCCGGACCACTCGATTGTGTGATTGGTTGGGCACCCAGGGTCGACCTAAAATAATAAACTGGAGAGCTGTCCAAGACGTCATCAGACTGCCATGGGGGTCCGCCATGAGACACGTTCTGCTGATTCTTCCGTTCGCGGCGGAAATGTGGAGGCGGTCATGGCGATGAACGTGGCATGCGCCGCTTTTATGGCGGTGACAATGATGGCTCCGTTAACGGCAGGAGCGCCTGTCGGCGAGAGCTGCTATGACCGCAAGACGCAGCCGTATACCTCTGTGGTCGACAGCCATCTCCACTTCCGCCCCTTCGGCGGTGACGCCATCCCGTTCCAGGAGGTGATGTACTACCTCGGCGAAAGCCATATCCGCTACGCGAACGTCTTCGGCATCGGGCAGAAGCTTCCCGTGGACTCCGGTTGCACCTACTACTTGGCCTGTCCCGGTACTACGGTATCGCCGAGCATCAAAAACGACATCGTCAATGCCGAGAACGTCTGGGAGCATGAGGCTCCCAAGGATGTTCATCTGACCCTGGCGATGACCTTTCCAGATCTGGCGAATCCGGAGACTGTTGTCCCAGAGTTCCAATTGCTCGACAAGGAATATCCGAAGATGTTCAGGTGGATGGGTGAGGTCAATCTGATCAAGCAGGCCCTGTTCCCCAACCATGCTGAGCCAGCAACCAGTGAAGACATCAAGAACTGGGCACCTTTCATGCAGATCCTGCAAGAGCGGGGGATGCCGATCACCATTCACTCTGACCTGGGGAATGACCAACAGCCGACGGAGTACATGCACTTCATGGAAGAGGTGCTTCAGCGCTACCCCAAGAATAAGATTATATGGGCACATATGGGCCTGTCCAAGGAGCTGGCTAATATGAATCCCGAGCAACACATCGGGGTCATGAAGCAACTCCTCGACTCGCACCCAAACCTCACACTCGACATCAGTTGGCGAGTTCTGGAAGACCTCTACTTCAGCAAGCCAGGCGTTAGAAGCCAATACGTTTCATTCTTCAACAGCTACCCGACCCGGATTATCCCCGGAACCGACTTCGTGGCCTCCTGAGACAAGGACTACAAGGTCTATCAAGAGGAACTCGAAGTCACCAGCCGGATCAACAAGGATCTCAGCGACGAGGCGTTCCGGGACATTGCCCTCGGTCAGAACTACTTCCGGCTCCTTGAGCTCAAAGAACAAGCGCCTCAGGTGTGCAAGCGCTAAACGGGACACGGTCACTGCAACCGTGGACACCGAGTCAGGCTCCGACAGACTGCACCAGGCTTGTGACGACCGCATGAGGCTCCACCGAACCTTGTTGCGCACAGTTCACACCCAAGAGGTCAGCGCGAGTCCAAGCTTTCCCGGCCGCCGTGTATCTCGGTGGCCGACTGGTGGCTCTAGTTGGTGTCTCCCGCTCACGAACCTCCACGTTCGAGGACAGGGCACAGCGAGTCGCCGATGACACCCGTCCGGGAGGCAAAATGGCCGAGAAGCTTGTCGTGGAAGGCACCGTCCGGCCACGCCGATCCGGCGCATCGATCGCCGGCTACACCGTGAGCGTGAGCCTGCACGCCGAGATCGCCGTGGGTGACGAGGTGCTGCGGGTCCCGGTTTTCGCCTCCGAGCGGCTACCCGAGGACGGCACGCTGGGCCTGCGGATCGATGCCACCGGTAGCCCGGTGGGTCCGGTGGACATGTCGATCGCCGCCCCCGCGGGACCAGAGGTGCACCACCAGCGATTCTCGCTCGATGAGCTGTCTCGGCCGGTGCGGTTGCGGATCAGGACCGTCGACCCGGTCCAGGTGCGGCCGAGCGACGAGCCCGCGCTGGGTGCGCGTATCCGCATCAACGGCCAGGTGATCGACACAGGCGGTCGCGGCGTCCCGCCCGACCTGCCGGTCGTCATCTCGGGCGTCGAACGCGGCGGCACAGGCGAGGCCGCCCGGCCGCTCGTGATCACGCACACCCAGGCCACTGGCCGGTTCAGCGCCGACTGGGTGGGCGACGTGCTAACCGCGGCCTCCGGAAGCGTCGCCGGCGGGGGGCCACAGCCTGTGGCACTCGAGGAGGACGGTCGGCTGCCGCGTTCGCTCACGCTCGTGGTCGACCTGGCGGAGCTGTCCCTGCCAACCGATGACTGCGAGTGCGAATCGACGACCCCGCGCGCGCCGGACCAGGACGATCTCACCGCGAACCCCGAGGCCTTCTCGCAGGACCTGGGTGGCGGCTGCGTTGACCTGACCGTACCGAACCGGGCAATCGAGGAGTTCGCGTACTTCCAGGTCGTACGCACATCGGAGCCGCGGGTCACCGGGCTCACCTTGAACGCCCGCAGCACCGTGCCGCCGGAGCTGCTCACCGATCTGCTCGGCGTGTCCATCGCGGCCCAGGCGCTCGGGCTGGCCCGGCCGACCGTGGTGGAGATGCAGACCACCGACCTGACCCTCGACGTGTACGCCGCCCGCTCGCTGGTGCGCACCGACCGGCCACCCAGCGTCGCCGAGATCGCCCGCGCCTCCTGGCTGTCCGAGGTGTCCTTCACCAAGGACCTGATCGATGCCGGGCTGCGGACGGTGACCGGACGGACCGTGCTCGACGCGAACCACCCCATCGACTGGGACGACACCCCGACGGTGTATCTCGCGCTGGACCTCGGATACGGCCACCTACTGCAGTTCCGCGAAGTCTGGCGAGCCGACGGCTACTCCCTGGGCAACCTGCTCTACTCGCTACCGCTCGCGCCCGGCCAGCGCCGCCAGATGGCCATCGTCGACTGGGACCGGCGTACCTCGTCGGCGCGGGAGGAGCGGCTGGAGTCCGAGGAACACCTCGACGCGCTGCTCACCCGCGACCGCGACGTGCTGGAGATCGTCGGCACCGACCTGCACGAGGAGATTGCCGCCGGCTCCCGCAACACGACCTGGGGGGCCGCCGGCGGGATCGGGGCCGGCTTCATCGGTTCCGGCTTCGGCATCTTCGGCGGTGTCGCAGGCGGCGCGAGCGGGTCCAGCTCGTCGTCATGGCAGGACGCCGCGAGAACGTTCTCCGCCGACTCGATGCAGCAGCTTCGCGACCGGGTGTCGCAACGCAGCTCGGCGCTGCGCAGCCAGCGGTCATCGGTCGTGCAGAGCGTCAGCCAGGGCGAGACGGTGCGGGCCGAGACCGAGTTCGTGGCCAACTACAACCGCTGCCACGCGCAGACCATTCAGTACTTCGAAGTGCTGCGGCACTTCCTGGTCACCCATGAACTGGCGGACGCGCGGGAGTGCCTGTTCGTCCCCCTGCCGATGACGCCCTTCGATCGGGCCAAGGCACTGCGCTGGCGCGAGGTGCTGACTCGTTTCCTACGCCGACGGGAGCTGCGTGGTGGCTTCGACGCCATCGAACGGATCGCCGACAACTGGGTCGGTTGGGACTTTCCAGTGGCGCGGTACAGCGAGGAGACACTCGAATCGATCGAGGGCGAACTGCGGATCAGCTTCCTGCTGCCCCGGCCGCGCGACGACGCGGACAGCGCTTTCCAGCTCGACATGTGGGCGCCGCTGGCACCGTTCCTGCCCGTCGACACCCTCGAACTCTTCACGGCCAAACTCGGTGAGCTGACGGCCCGCGCGCGGGACCACATCTTCCGCACCGAGATCGCCCCGGGCATCGCCCAGCAACTGGTGCAGCGGCTGCGGCTCGCCTTCGTCGGATCGGACGGCGGCGAATCCGAGGTACCGGTCGACGCCACCCTCGTGTCCCGCTACGCCGAGACCACCCCACTCTACGTCACCCTGAACCAGGCCGGAGCGATGCCGGGCGTACCCCGCGACGACATCGCCCACGTCAAGATCTGGTACGACGGACCGCCGATGCCGCCCGACGCGCAGGTGATCGTGCACTCGGGCCGGCTGCGTTACCGCACGCCGCACCTGTCGGCGCTGCTCTTCGACGACCCGCACATCATCGATGACATCAACCTCGGCGACGCTGTTGTGGCCGCCACCCCACTGTCCCAGCGCGAGCTGCGCAACCCGCGCGAGGAGGACGTCGAGCTGGCCGCCCGGTTGGTCGCCCATCTCAACGACCAAATCGAGTTCTATCACCAGACCATATGGGTCAACCTCGACGCGCAGCGCCGCTACATGCTGCTAGACGCCGTGGAAGTCCCCGGTCTCGGCGGCCGGAGCGTTGCGAGCCTGTGCAGCAACCAGTTGATCGGCGTGGTCGGCAACAGCCTGGTGCTGCCCGCCGCGCCAGGAATGCGACTCGACCCGACGCTGGCCGATCCCGACCCCGAGGTGCCGGCCGTGCCGCTGATCCACGCCTACGCGGCCCCGCCCACCCCGCCGCTACGCGTCAGCGTGCCGACCCGCGGTGTCTACGCCGAGGCCGTGGCCGGTTCGTGCAACGCGTGCGAGGACATCGACGACACGCGCTACTGGCGCTGGAGCAATGACGGCCAGCTCGAGCTGCCGCGGATCTCGCCGGTTTCGACCGACAGCCGGGCGAGCGAAGAGCCCGTCCTCACACCCACGCCGCTGCCGGCACCGCTAGTGCAGATCCAGAACGCTCCGGCGGTACCCGACCCGGTCGGCCTCGGCGGCGCCTTCGAGCTGCTGTCCAAACCCGGCCTGTTCCAGGACATCACCGGTCTGGAGGGCACCCAGCGCAACGCAGCGGCCGCCTTCGAGGCTTCGTTGTCGGCCGCATCCGCGCTCGGCGACGAGGCGGCGAAGCTCGCCAGCCAGCAGGAGCTCGGCCGCAACGCGGGCCTGATGCTCGACCGCATCGACCAGGCGAGGGCCGACGGGCTGCTGTCGCAGAGCGCGGCACAAGACCTGGCCAACTCGGCGCTGCGGGGCCTCATCGGCGAACCCCGCCCGGCGGCACAGAGCCCGGTGACCGACCCGGTCGTGGACAGCGTGATCGACCAGGCGGCCCAAGGCTCGGCGGCCGACATCAAGGTAACCAGCCCGAGCGAGACGGTCGAGGTCACGTTCACCGACGACGGTCCGGTGGTCGGCGGCGCGGTCACCCCGTCACCGCCGCTGCCCATTCGCGAACTCATTCCGCAACCGGTGGTTCTGGATTTCATCGGGGATCCTGTGCCCGTCGTTTTCGGCACCTACGAGTACCTGACCACTACCCTGACCGCCGCGCGCTTGGCCCAAGCCGAGTCGCTCGGGCTCGTCGCGCGGGACCCGGCCGCCGCGAACGGCTACACAATCGAACGTCGGCTGCGGATCGTGCACCCGGCCGGCACCTTCACCCCCCGCCAGGTCGCCGGCACCGGCCGCCTCCCCGTCGTGGTCATCGTGCACGGCCAGCACTGGCGGCGGGACGGCGTGCTGGTTGCGAACCAGGACGGCTACGCGGCACTGCAGGACGAACTGGCCCGGCACGGGATCGTCTCAGTCTCGGTGGACACCAACGTCGCGAACCTCTTCAATTCGCTCATCGAGATGCGGGCGCAGATGGCACTCGGCGCGTTGGACGCCCTGCGGACGCTGGACGCGAACCCGGCATCGCGGCTCTACCAGCGGCTGGACTTCGACCGGGTCGGGCTGATGGGCCACTCCCGTGGCGGCGACGCGGTGGTCCGGGCCGTCCGGATCAACACCTCCCGGCCGATCGAGACGAGGTATGGCGTCCGGGCCGTGTGCTCGCTCTCCCCGACCGACCAGGGGTTCTCGCTGGTGCCCGGGCCGGTAGCGCTGACCACAGTGGACACGCCATTCTACGTGGTCGTCTACGGCGCGCTCGATGGCGACGTGATGGGTTGTCTCCGACCACCGCCGCCGTCAGACCCGCCGCTTCCGGCGGGCGCGAGGGCGCCCGGCGGGACGGGTTTCCGCCACTACGACCGGGCCGGCTGCGACAAGGCAATGGTCTTCATCGACGGCTGCAACCACAATCGCTTCAACACCGTGTGGTTCGACGACTTGGAGGGGGACGACGTCACGGGCGACGAGGATGGGATGCACCCCGACAACCTCAAACCGCATGGAGGACTGCTCTCGGTTACGTGTCATCAGAAGCTCGCCGACGAGTACATCGGCGGTTTGTTCAGGTGGCGGTTGCTCGGCGACACCGTACCGAAAGGGCTCTTCGACGGTACGGCCACGAACAAGTTGGGTGTGGGCGTGTCGCTGCAATGGTCGTTCGGTACGGAGATCCAGGTGCTCGACACCATGGACCTGCAGACACCGCGGAGCCTCGTCGGCGCCTCAGTGGACTCGTTCCCCGACGTCCTGATCGACGGGGCGCCGCTCGAACCCGTGACCAACCACATCACGGGGGTACTCACCCTCCAGCCACCAAACCCCGGCGACGGGTACTCCATTACGGTGCCACCAGGCCAGGCCGCCTGGGCCGCATTTGACGCGCTGACCTTCCGGGTGGCAGCGCACTACGACCTCACCAGCCAGTCCACTATCGACGGCGGGCAACTGCCGGAGTTCACCGTCCTGGTCACCGATCTGGGCGGGGCGACGGCAACCGTGAGCTCCACGACGCTTGCCGGCCCGCTGGTGCCGCGCCGGCCCGTATTCCACCAGGTGGTATCAGCCGATGGCGACACCTACGACTGCAGCGCACTCCGTCTGGAGACCATGACGCTGCCGATTGCCATACTGACCGGCATCGACCGAAGCCGCGTCGCGAAGGTGAGCCTGATCGCCGCTCCAGGAATGGTCCGCCACCTGTTCTTCGACTCCATCCAGCTCGTCAAGCACTAGGGAGGGCCGCCATGCAGGTCTACAGCGCCATATTCGAACGGATTACCGCGCCGCTGCCTACGAACTGGGTGATGCGGGTGGTCATCCACGGCACCGGCCTCACCCAGCGCGCCATCACGATGGTCGCCGCGATCGGGCCGCAGGCCGTCCAAGGGCTGATGCCGTCCACGGAGTCCAACACGGTGCTGGGGTTCTTGACCGCCGAGCCGACTGCGGGCGACGAGCTGCTGATCGGGTACGCCAACGAGCCGCTCATCGCCACTGGCCTCACCTACAGCGGCACGCCGAACACATAAGGGGACTGCGATGGCAACGATCCTGCATGGGGCTCTGGTCGCGCCGGGCGTCGGCGACTTCAACGGGTACTCGGTCAGAGCCGGCTTCGAGGAACGTGTCGCGGCCAGTGACGGCGTATTCGTTGCCGGGCGCCGGAATGCACTCGCGGAACACGGTGGCGGGTTCCGGTTCGAACTGCCCGACCCCGCCGACCGGCGCGGGCCGGTGACGGTCACGGCGTTTGGTCTGGACGGACTCCCGGCCGGTGCGCTGGAGGTTCCGGTGGATGTGCCCGAGGAACCGGTTGAGGTCCCCGTGTCGCGGCGGCCCGGCACGCAGGTACGGCCGAGCGACGACCTCGCCCTCGGCCAGCAGCTCAAGTACACCGGCCTCGCTATCGACCCACAGGGCCGTGGCGTAACGGCCGGCCTGCTCCTCGTGATCTGGGGACGCGCCGGCAAGGCGTCAACGGCTGCTCCGGTATCGGTCACCCGGACCGCGGCCGGCGGTTACTTCTCCGGAGCTTGGCCGAGCACCCGCTTTGCCGGTGTGTACGCCGTGCTGGCGGGCGGCGCAGCCATTCCGATCCCGCTGGAGGGTGGGCTGCTGCCGCGCAGGATCGTGCTCCAGGCGCCGGCGCTGCCCGCGCCGCCGCAAAAAGACGAGAACTGCGCCTGCCTGGACCAGGCGCCGCCACGCGCGCCGGATCAGGTCGACCTCACCGGAAACTTCGAGGCGTACGCGAGCGACGTAGTCCGCTGCGTGGACTTCACCGTCCCCAACCGCGCCCTCGACGAGGTGACCTACCAAGCCGTCGTACGAACCACCCAGCCGCAGCTGACCGGCACCACGCCGCAGGCCCAGCCGACCGTACCCGGAGTACTCGTCGGGCGGCTCGTGGAGCTCGCACAGCTGCGCCCGATCGTGCTGGACCCGGCTCACCAGGTCGGGTCGCCGACGCCGGGCATCGCCCAGGCGACCAACCTGCCGACCGGACCGTTCGCGCTCGGCCGCGCGGTGACCTCCCGCGGCGCCGCGACATTTGGACGTGCGACCACCCCAGCGAGTCTGGAAGCCGACCGGCCTGCCGCCGTCGTACCCGGTCAGCGCCTCCCCACGGTGTCGGGGGCCCTCGCCGCAGCGCAGCGGTTCGTGCCCGGCATCGATCTGGACGGCCGGTGGGCGTCGGTGCCGCCGGACGTCCTCGCCAGCCGCGTCCTCGAGCGGCGGGCGCTCGCCGGTGAGCCGCTGCGCCTGGAGTCGAGCGTGCTCGCCGAACTCGCCCGCGAGCAGCACGACCTCACGCCGCTGCGGCTGGTGACCGCCGAGCAAACCAGTGTGGTGCGCCGGTTCCGCAGCGCCGTGGGGCTGCTCACGCAGCCGGAGGCTGGTCGCTTCGCCCTCGATCCGGATCACCAGCTCGCCTGGGACGAGCTCCCGTACGGCTACCAGGCAACCACCATCGGGCACGGCCACCTGCTGACGCTGAAGCAGGTGTGGCGAGCCGACGGGTTCTCTCTCGGCGACCTGCTCTACTCGCTGCCGCTCGCGCCCGGTCAGCAGAAGCTCGTGTCGGTGTTGGACTGGAACCGTTCCGAGGTGTCCAGTCGGCGTGCCGAGCAGACCGAGACCGAGGACCTGGTCGCCGATCTGAGTCATGACAGTGACATCAGCGACGTCATCCGGTCGACGCTCACCGAATCCATGCGCGGACGGTCGAAGGCTGACGTGGAGTCCATCGGGGCCGCCGTCTCCGGGTTCATCGGACCGATCGTCTTCGGTGCGGCGGGGGGAGTGTCCTCCGCCGGCTCGACGGCCAACCAGACCTCGGCCCGTGCGGTCACCGGCACCGCCCTGAACCACGTACGCGACCGGACGCTGCAGTCCGCCAGCGCCGTCCGCGGCCAGCGCGCCACCGTCGTGCAGACCGCGCGCCAGGGCGAGTCGGTACGCGCACAGACCGAGGTCGTGGCCAACTACAACCACTGCCATGCCGGCACCGTCGGGTACTTCGAGGTGCTCCGCCACCTCCAGGTGAGCCAGGAGCTCGCGGCTGTGCAGGAATGCCTCTTCATCCCTTTCGCGGTCTCCTCGTTCACCTCGGAGAAGGCGCTGCGTTGGCGGGAGCCGCTGGCGCGCGCACTGCGTCGGCGCGGTCTGCGGGACGGTTTCGACTCGCTGGAGCGGGTGCGCGCCAACTGGGTCGGTGCGGACATGCCCACCGGTCGCTACGCCGAAGAAACGCTGGTCGACCTAGATGGTGAGCTGATGGTGCGCGCTACATTGCCGCGCCCAGCCGACGGTGCGGCCGACGAGTTCGTGGAGACGAACTGGGACGGCTACATCGATCTGCTCTGGGACGACCCGCTCAGCATCTGGCAACGCTACCTCGGGATCGCGCTACCCGAGAATCGCAACGCCGTGTGGGACAGCCGCATCGCTCCGGGAATCGCCCAGCGGCTGCTCGAGACGATGACGATGGCGCTCATCGAAGACCCGGCCGGCACCAGGATGGTGATCGTCGACACGTCGATGGTGGGGCTGTTCGGGCAGGACAGGCCGATGCTCGTTGGCCTGCAGGCCGCCATCCCGCTGCCCACCGTGTTCCGTTCGCAGATCGACCGGGTTCGGCTGTCTCTGGCGATCAGCAATCTGCCGCCTGGTGCCCGGATCGTGGTCGACTCCGGTTCGCTGCGTTACCGCACCGCGCACCTGAGCCACCACCTGTTCGTGAACCGGCGGATCCTCAACGATCTCACCCTCGGTGACGACATCGAGATCGCGGTACCCCTGGACAACGTCGAGAAGAACAATCCTCGTGACCGGGACCGGCGCCGGGCGGAGCGGCTGCTGGACCACCTCGACCAGCACGTCGAGCATTACCATCGGGCGATCTGGCTGACGATGGACCCGAACCGGCGGTACCTGCTGCTGGACGGCTTCGTCGCGCCGGACGCCGGCGGGCGCAGCGTGGCCTCTGTGGTGGAGAACCGGGTCGTGGGCGTCGTGGGCAACAGCTTGGTGATGCCGGTCGCGCCCGGGCTCAAGCTGGACGCCACCTACGAGTTCGCCGGCAAGATGCGGGCGGACCTGCGCCACCTCTATGCGGCCGACCCGGCGCCGCCGATGCGGATCAGCCTGCCGACCTCCGGGGTGTTCGCCGAAGCCGTCCTCGGCAAATGCAACAGCTGCGAGGTCATCGACGACACGAAGTTCTGGCGCTGGGAGGACGCGCCCATCCCGGATCGGCCGACGACCATCGATCTGCTCAGCACGGGCAGTCGGCGTACCGTGCCGCCCAACCTGGCGCCCGACACGTTCGCGGCGCCACTCGTCGGGTACCAGCAGGTGCCGACCTCTCCCGACCCGACCGGTCTTGCGGCGGCGATGACCGCGCTCGGCAGCTCCACCATCTTCAAGGACCTCACCGGGCTGACCCTCAACCAGCAGAATTCAGCAGAAGCACTCAAGACGTCCATGACGGCAGCGCAGGGCTTCGCGAGCAAGGCAGGCGCCCTCGCCCAGCAGCGGTTCCTCAACCGGGACCTCGACCGCAGCCTCGGACACATCAAGGACGCCCGGGACAAGGGGCTCGTCTCCGGCGATGAGGCGAGCACGCTGACCGAGAGTGCCCTGCGCGGAGCGATCGGCGAGGTCCGGCCGGTCACCGCGAGCGCGACCAGCTCGGCCTCGATGCAGCGCGCGATCGACCGAGTCGCGACCTCCGACAGCGGGTCGCTGCGGGTCATCCGGCCCGAGGGCACGGTGTCGGTCACGACCGGCTCCGCCGCGGGTCGACCGTTACTCGACGTCGCGGTCCAGCCCGCGGTCGTGCCGCTCCAGCAGAAGTCCTCCCTGGTCTGCTGGGCTGCGGGCGGCGCGATGATGTCGAACTGGAAGGTCGGGCAGTCGAGGTCGGTCGAGACGGTGCTCAACGACCTCGGCGGGGCCTGGCGGAGCAAGCACGACCTCAACCAGCCGCTCGGCGTCGTCGAGCTGCGCGCGTTCCTGACGGCGGTCGGCTTGGCCGAGGACCCTCCGCTGACCTACACGCCCGAGGGCTTGGCCCGGCTGGTCGATGCGGTCGGTCCGGTGCTTGAGATCGGCGACGACGGGATCGAGAACAACCAGGTCTCGCACGTACGGGTGCTCACCGGCGTCAGCGGCGACGCCACGCCCGACGGGACGACGGTGTCGGTCGCCGACCCGTCGACCGGCACGGCGATGACTATGACCTTCCGCGTCTTCGACCAACTGCATGGCGGCACCGACCCGGCGGCGCTGCAGGTGGGCGTCTTCCACTTCTGATCGGCCGTGTGGGCACGCCGGTACCTCCGATCAGCTCTTCAGTGACGTTGGTCTCATCCAGGGACGACCGTGGCGAGCCGGTCGGCGACGTACCGGCCGATCTCCAGGGCACTGGTGGCCGCCGGTGATGGTGCGTTGAGCACGTGTACCTGCCGCGGCGCGGCCTGCACGACGAAATCGTCCATGATCGTTCCGTCGGCGCCCACCGCGAGGGCTCGCACCCCAGCCGGAGCACGTGCCAGATCAGCTGCGCTGATGCCCGGCACCAGGCGGCCCACCGCCGCAGCGAACGCTCCCCGGGATATCGAGCGAGCCAGCTCGACCACACCGGTACGGACGTGGCGCCGGGCCAGCCGCCAGAACCCCTGGTAGCCGAGTATTTCGGCGAGATCCCGGGCGCAGACGTCCCGCCATCGGTAGCCCTCCCGGCCCAGTGCGAGCACCGCATTGGGCCCGGCGTGCACCCGCCCGTCAATGCCACGGGTGAGATGAACCCCCAGCCACGGCAACGTCGGGTCCGGCACCGGGTAGATCAGCCCTCGAACCCGCGCAGCGGCCTGCGGGGCGAGCTCGAAGTACTCACCACGGAACGGCACGATCCGCACCCCGGGCGCCAGACCAGCCAATACCGCGACCCGGTCGCTGTGCAGACCGGCGCAGTTGACCAGCGCATCAGCCCGAAGATCCCCAGCTCGAGTCTGCACCAGCACCCTCGAATCGTCGGTGTGCACACCGAGCACCTCGACACCCAACCGCAGCTCGGCACCGCCCTGTGCCAGCTCCGCAGCCAGCGCGCGGCATACCGCGGCGTAGTCGATGATCCCGGTGCTCTCCACCCGCAGCGCCGCGACGCAGCTCACCTCGGGCTCGTAATCCCGCGCCTGGGCTACATCCAGGCGCCGCACCGGCACCCCGTTGGCAGTGCCGCGGCGCTCGAGCTCGACCAGTGCCGGCAGTTCCCCACCGTGCACGGCAACCACGAGTTTGCCCCCGATCTCCACCGGCAGGCCACGTTCGCGCGCGAACGCAGTCATCGACGCCGCGCCGGCAACACACAGCCGGGCCTTGAGCCCCCCGGGCCGGTAGTACAGCCCAGAGTGGATCACTCCGCTGTTGCGGCCGGTCTGATGCGCCCCCCACGCAGACTCCTTCTCGAAGACCGTGACGCCATGTCCCAGCGCCCGCAGCGCGCGCGCCACCGCCAGTCCGACGATGCCACCTCCGACGACTCCGACGTGCATCCGCATATTCTCACCCGCGGCCCGCGTCGTGACTTCCGTGAATCCGGACGCATTGTTTGATCGTGATTGTTCAACTACACTCTGTCGCTGTGCGTGGATCCTCGGATAACGATGACTTGGTTCTCCTGCACGAGCCCTTCGAGACGGCGCTGCGCGGATTCAACCGAAGGCAGGTCCTGGAGCACCTCGAATCGCTGGATGGTCGCATCGCGCTGGTAGCGGCCGATCGGGACGCCGCTTTGGCGCAGATCGCCGAGCTCAGCAAGGCGCTGGACCATCTGCGGGCCCAGAGCGAGCTGCTCGCGCACCTGCGCCGGGAGACCGACAAGGCGAGCTCGGAGGTAGAGCGCATCCTGGCCACGCCGATGGCCGAAGCCAGCGCCCGGATTCTCCGCATCGTGGCGCTGGCCGAGGAGGAAGCGGCCGAGATCAAGGCCCGCGCCGAGGCGGAGATCGTCGTCTGGAAGGCCCGCGCGGACCAGGACATCGCGGAGCTGAGAGCCCGCGCCGACGACCAGATCGCCGGACTGCGAGCGTGTGCCAGCCGCGAGGTCAAATCACTGCTCGACCATGCCAGACGGCAATGCGACCAGCTCGAATCGGAGTCTGTGGCGCGTCGGGAAGCCGCCGAGCGGGAGGCGGCGCACACCATCGCGCAACGCGAAGCCGCGGCCAACGACCGGATCCGGGACAACGAGCTGCGCGCCCTGGCCGGTGTGCATTTCATGCTGCAGACGACCGGCGAGCAACTGACGAACCGGGTGCGCGCGGTCGAACGAGACGAGTCGGCACTGCGCGAGCTGCGCGCTCAGGTCGTCGGCGAAGCGGCCGCGCTCGAGACGTTGCGCACCGGGATCACCGCCGCGGTCGTCGCCACCCACCAGCTTTTCGTGGAGGCACTCGAGCAGGTCCGCAAGATCCCGGTCGATCGTGCACTCACGGAGCAGGAGCCGGTCACACCGGACGTACCGGCCCAGCGCAACGCCCAGAGCGGGCGGGTATACCACCTGAATGCCGGCACAGACGACCGGCGGTCGCCACGCACGTCCCATTGACCACCGACCACATCGACTCCGCGAGTTTCATCGACACCGCGGGTTTCATTGATGCCGACGAGCGGTGGAGCACGCACAACTACCACCCACTGCCAGTGGTGATCTCCTCCGGTGAGGGGGCCTGGGTCACCGACGTCACCGGTCGGCGTTATCTCGATCTTCTCGCCGGATACTCGGCGCTGAACTTCGGGCACCGGCATCCCGCCCTGGTGGCCGCTGCAACCGAGCAGTTGGGCCGGGTGACGCTGACCTCACGGGCTTTCCACCACACCCTGCTCGGCACGTTCTGCCGCGAGCTGGCCGAGCTGACCGGCACCGAGATGGTGCTCCCGATGAACACCGGCGCCGAGGCCGTCGAGTCCGCGATCAAAGTGGCCCGGCTGTGGGCGCACCGGGTCAAGGGTGTCCCCGATGGCACCGCAGAGATCGTGGTGGCCGGTGGCAACTTCCACGGCCGCACCACCACGCTCGTGTCGTTTTCCACCGATCAGACGGCTCGGGCCGGATTCGGCCCGTTCACCCCCGGCTTCGTCGTGGTGCCCTACGGCGACCTCGACGCGCTCCGCGACGCGATCACCACCCGGACGGCCGCGGTGCTCCTCGAGCCCATCCAGGGCGAGGCCGGGGTCCTGGTGCCGCCCCCGGGCTACCTGGCCGGAGCCCGCGCGGCCTGTGATGACGCCGGCGCCCTGCTGATCGCCGACGAGATCCAATCCGGGCTGGCTCGCACCGGAGAGCTGCTCGCGCTCGATCACGACGGGGTCCGGGCGGACCTGTACACCCTGGGCAAAGCACTCGGCGGGGGGATCCTGCCGGTCTCGGCGGTGGTGGGTCGGCGTGCGGTGCTGGGTGTGCTGCAGCCCGGGGAGCACGGATCGACCTTCGGTGGCAACCCACTGGCCTGCGCTGTCGGCCGCGCGGTGATCGCCCTGCTCGCGACCGGGGAGCTCCAGTCCCGGTCGCAGACGCTGGGCGCGCACCTGCACACCCGGCTCAAGACCCTGGTCGGGCACGGCGTCGCGCAGGTCACCGGCCGCGGGCTGTGGGCCGGCGTGCACATCGCACCCGGCGGCCCGACCGGCCGGGTCGCGGCGGAGCAGCTGCTGGCCCGCGGTGTGCTGTGCAAGGAGGCGCACACCACCACGTTGCGGATCGCGCCCCCACTAGTGATCACCCAGGCCGACCTGGACATTGGTCTGGACGCCATCATCGACGTCCTCACCCGCTGACCCGGGCACCACACCACCCACCATTTCACCGTCGGTAGGGATCATGCTTACGGTGGGCTCACCAGGCGGGTGTCAGGATCACCGGTCAGGATCACCCGGCTGCTCCCGGAACTCGAGTGCGAGGAGAGTCTGTGTGCCACCGGCTCCTGCGGTGTCTGGGGGTGCCGATGATGGTGCTCGCGCTCCTGGTGGGCGGCTGCACCGCTGGACCCTCGAACCGACCCGCGGTGGCTGTGCGAGACGCCAAGGCGCCACCGCAACGCTTCCAGCAGACTCCGCCCAGCATCTCGCCACTACCACCAGTCGGCGACTACTCCCGCAATTCGCTGTCCTGGCGGGACTGCACAGGCGCCATCAACACCGCGCTCGGCGTGACCAGCGCACGGCAGGTGGAGTGCAGCGACCTGCGGGTGGATGCCACGGTGGCCAGGCCTGCGTTCGGCAACTCCCTGCGGCTGGACCTCACCAGGATCGGTGACGGCCCGGCCCCGCTGGTGGTGCTCAGCGAGGCCTCTGACGAGCCCGGGACAGTCCGGGCCGCCCGGCTGGCCCAGCAGATGCCACCTACACTGCTGGACCGCTTCACACTGATCGGGCTGGCCCGCCGGGGCACCGGACCGAGCGAACCACTGGAATGCATACCCAAGCCGGTCCGTAACCGGATCCTCGGCATCGACCCGGACCCGGCCAGGGCCGGCCAGCTCGACGTGCTGCTCGACACCGCCCGCACGGCGATCCAGACCTGCGTGCAGGACCTCGGCGAGGTGCTCACCACGATCAATTCCACGGGCACCGCGGACGACCTCGAGCAGCTGAGGGTGGCCCTGATCGCGCCGGTGCTCAACGTGATCTCGCACGGTGAGGCGTCCCGGGCAGTCGCCGATTTCCTGCGCAGGTATCCCAACTCGGTCGGTCGGGTGGTGCTGGACGGCGCCGTCGACCCCACCCTCGATGATATGGCCGCCGCTGAAGCCGAGCTGGTCGCCGCGGACGCCGGCTACACCGCGTTCGCTGCGGACTGCGTGGCCCGAGGCTGCCCGTTGGGATCCGACCCCCGGGGTGCGCTGATGGCTCTGGGTGAGGCGCTGCGTCGGGTTCCGCTGCAAGTCGGATGGCTGTGGATCACTGCGGGCGTCGCCTACCAGGCGGTCCTCGAGACGGTCGGTAACCCGCAACGATGGCCGCAGCTCTCGCACGCGCTGGCGGCTGCCCGGGACGGTGACGGGACCGAGCTGGCGACGCTCATCGCGCCGCTGCTGGGCACCGAGCGCGGGCTACCCGCGCGCTTCGACCCGGCCCTGGCAACGCATTGCAACGACACGCCGACCCGGGTACCCCCCGAGCGTGCCGAGCAACTGGTGCAGCAGTGGCAGCAGCGATCGGCGCTGTTCGGGCCGCTGTTCGCGGCGCAGCTGCTGTGGTGCAGCGCGTGGCCGGTGCCCGCCCCCCCACCCCGGGCGCCACCGGAGCGGCCGCTACCTCCGGTGCTCGTGGTGGCCACTGCTGGGGACCCCGTGACCCCAGCGGAAGGTGCCCGGCGCACGGCGCAGTCGCTGCTGTCCGCAACGCTGGTGACCTGGCAGGGACAAGCGCACGGTGCGCTCCCGCACAGTGCCTGCGCCGTGGACCTGGTGACCCGCTTCCTGACAGACGCCTCGATACCGCAGCAAGGCACACTGTGTCCGCCGTAATCAGGTGTCCACCGTGATCAGGTGTCCGCCGTGGCGAGTCGGAGGAGATGAGCTGCCCTCATGCCGTTGCCCTCGTCGGTCGACCGGCCGCCCTCCGCGGTGCACTCGATCGAGCTGTCCATCGGAGGCATGACGTGCGCGGCCTGCGCGGCGCGGGTAGAGCGCAAGCTCAACAAGCTGGCCGGCGTGCACGCCAGCGTGAACTACGCGACGGAAAAGGCCAGTGTGGCGGCACCAGCCGGGGTGACGGCCGCCGAGCTGATCGCGCAGGTCGAGCACGCCGGTTACCACGCCGTACCGATTGAGCCCGAGAGCGAGCCGAGCGAGCCCTCCGACGCCCCGGTTCGCTCCTTGCTGCGCCGGCTGATGGTGGCACTGCTGCTCGGGGTGCCGCTGGCAGATCTGTCCATGACAGTGGTGCTGCTGCCCTCCTCACGGTTCCCCGGATGGCAGTGGGTACTGCTGGCGATGACCCTTCCGGTGGTGACGTGGTGCGCTTGGCCGTTTCATCGCAACGCCGTCATCAACGCCCGGCACCGCTCGACCTCGATGGACACGCTCGTGTCGTTGGGGATCACCGCGGCGACCTGCTGGTCGGTGTACACGATGTTCTTCCTCGACGCCGCCGGGCCCGGCCTCGACGGTGGCTGGGGACTGATCTTCCGGCCCGCCGGCTCCATCTACCTCGACGTGTCGGTCGGGGTCACGATCTTCCTGCTGGCTGGGCGGCTGTTCGAGGCCCGTGCCAAGCGGCGGGCCGGTGATGCGCTGAGCGGGCTGGCCAGGATCGCGGCGCGGGAGGTGTCCGTAAGGCGCGAGGACGGGCAGGAGCACCGCATCCCGGTCGCCCAACTGCAGGTGGGTGATCACTTCGTGGTTCGCCCCGGCGAGACCATCGCGACCGACGGTGCGGTGGTGAGCGGTCACAGCGGGGTGGACAGCAGCGCGATGACCGGCGAGTCGGCACCCGTCGAGGTGGCCGAGGGCAGCCTCGTCATCGGCGGCACCATGGCGTGCAACGGTCGGCTCGTCGTGCGCGCGACGAAGGTGGGCCAGGACACCCAACTGGCCCAGCTGGTGCGGCTGGTCGAGCAGGCACAAAACGACAAGGCCGGTGTCCAGCGCCTGGCGGATCGCCTCT
Organism: Pseudonocardiaceae bacterium; assembly: GCA_050699515.1. Taxonomy (GTDB): domain Bacteria; phylum Actinomycetota; class Actinomycetes; order Mycobacteriales; family Pseudonocardiaceae. The sequence goes on along the minus strand of JBOHFF010000043.1, from coordinate 8,137 downwards.
GCGGCGTGTTCGTTCCCGTGGTCCTCGGGCTCGCGGTCCTGACCTTCCTCGGGTGGCTGACCATCGGCGCCTCGGTGGAGCCCGCGTTCAGCTCGGCGCTAGCGGTGCTGATCATCGCGTGCCCGTGTGCGCTGGGCCTGGCCACGCCGACCGCGCTGATGGTGGCCTCCGGACGCGGCGCCGAGTTGGGCATCTTCATCAAGGGCCACCAGGCGTTGGAGTCCGCCAAGGCCATCGACACGGTGGTGCTGGACAAGACGGGCACCATCACCACCGGCCGGATGGCGGTGGTCGATGTCGCCCTGTCTGAGGGCACCGAGCTGGACATGGTGCTGCGCCATGCCGGCGCCGTGGAGGACGCCTCCGAGCACGTCGTCGCGGCGGCGATCAGCGCGCTGGCCCGCGCCGGGCTGGGGGAGATCCCTCCGGTCACGGATTTCACCAGCCTGTCGGGTCTCGGGGCCCGCGGCACGGTCGAGGGCCAGGAGGTGCTGGTCGGATCGGTTCGGCTGCTGGCCGCGCGCGGTATCCCGGTGCCGGCAGTGCTGGAGGAGCAGCGAGTTCAGTGGGAGCGGCAGGGCTGCACGACCGTCCTGGTCGCGGCGGACGGGGTGACCGAAGGCGCCATCGCGCTGACCGACACGGTGCGGCCCAGCGCCGCGGCGGCGGTCGCCGAGCTGCACCGGCTCGGGCTGCGCACGGTCCTGCTCACCGGCGACAACGAGGCCACCGCTCGGGCGGTCGGCTCGCAGGTCGGCGTCGACGAGGTCATCGCTGAGGTACTGCCGCACGACAAGGCCGCTGTGATCGAGGCGCTGCAGGCGCAGGGTCGTTCCGTGGCCATGGTGGGCGACGGCGTCAACGACGCACCCGCGCTGGCCCGCGCTGACCTCGGGCTGGCGGTCGTCTCCAGCACCGACGTCGCCCTCGGCGCCGCCGATCTGATCCTGATGCGCAACGACCTGACCGTCGTGCCCAGCGCGATCAAGCTGGCCCGCAGCACCCTGCGCACCATCCGCGGCAATCTCGGGTGGGCGTTCAGCTACAACGTCGCCGCGTTGCCATTAGCGGCGTTCGGCCTGCTCAACCCCCTGATCGCCGGCGGCGCGATGACGCTGTCCTCGCTGTTCGTCGTGTCGAACAGTCTGCGGCTGCGCAGGTTCGGCCGGGTCTCAGGCTCGCAAATCACCGCCGAAGCAGCTGGGCGTGCCAACGGACCGCTTGGGCGTCGGTGAGGGCGGCAACCTGGTCGATGATGACTCGTAGCCGAGCGTCGTCGGTGCGAGCCTGCCGCCATGCCAGGCCCAGTGCCGGGTCCAGTGGCTCCGGCGCCCGGTGCACCAGGGCCGTACACAACTCGGCCACCAGCTCCCGTTGCTGGGCCTGCACCGAAAGCCGCTGCGGGTCGCTCATCACGAACCGCAATGCCATGGCTTTGAGCAGCGCCACCTCCGCGGCCACCTGACCCGGGATGACGAGATCCGCTTGGTACCGCCGCCAAGGACCAGGTCCGAACCGGGCCAGGGTGGCGGACACGATCGCCGACACGAACCGGCCCACCAGCTCACTGGTGAGCTCCTTCAATGCAACTTGATCCGCTAACGTGCCGTCATACCGGCGCAGCGCGTCAAGCGCCGCAAGCGCGAGAAGCCCGATGGCGCTGGCGTCCAACTCCGCGCTGGGCAGCACGCTGAAGTGCTTCGCGGCCAACTCGGCGAGCAAGGCCCGTTCCACCGGGTCGGCCAGGGTCTCCAGCGAGATGCGGCCGGCCAGGATCCCGTCCTCCACGTCGTGCACCGAGTAGGCGACGTCGTCGGCCCAGTCCATCACCTGGGCTTCCAGGCATCGCCGTCCTTGCGGCGCCCGCTCGCGTAACCAGCTGAATGCGGCGGCGTCGTCGGCGTAGAAGCCGAACTTGACCATTCTGTTGCCTCGCGGCCACGGATACTTGACGGTAGCGTCCAGCGACGCCCTGGTGAGATTGAGCCCGCGGCTGACCCCGGTCACCGCGTCAAGCAGCTTGGGCTCCAACCGGGTGAGGATCCGCAGGGTCTGCGCGTTGCCCTCGAACCCGCCACAACGCGCCGCGACCTCGTTGAGGATCTGCTCGCCGTTGTGACCGAAAGGCGGGTGGCCGATGTCGTGCGCCAGTCCCGCGGTCTCCACCACGTCCGGATCGCAGCCCAGCTCGATGGCGATCTCGCGGCCGATCTGGGCGACCTCCAGCGAGTGGGTCAGCCGGGTCCTGGGTACGTCGCCCTCCCCCGGACCGACCACCTGGGTCTTGCCAGCGAGCCGCCGCAACGCCGCGGAATGCAACACGCGGGCCCGGTCCCGGGCGAAGGGACTGCGGCGCTCCGGGGCCGATCCGGGCAACACGGCGCGCTTGGCCGGCTCGGTTACCAGCCGAGCCTGGTCGTGCTCGGTGTAGGAGTGACCCACCAGGCTCACCCCAGATCGGTGCCGAACGACTCGGCCGGGGCGTGCATGAACCGGTAGTGCAACAGCGCGGCACTCTCCCGCACGATGTATTGAGCCTGGATGGTGCGGGTCTGCACGATCGGGCCGCTACGAGTGGGCGAGGTCCACGAGGACAGCCCCAGATCATCGGCCATCGTGCGGGCCCGCAACGAGTGCCAGGGGTCGCTGACGATCACCGCGGTGTGCCAGCCCACGGTCCCCGCCCGGCGCGCCACCGCTTGCAGGCTCTCCAGGGTGTCGCGGCCCTCGCCGATCGGCACCACGGCGTCGGTGGGGACCCCGTAGGACGTGAGGTAGTTTCGACCGGCCTCGGCCTCGGTATAGGTATCGCCGATCCGCCGGCCACCAACCGTGACGATCACCGGCGCGACCCCGGCGCGCCACAGCCGCGCAGCGTGGTCGAGCCGGGAACCGAGAACCGCTGACGGCGTCCCGTCGTACTGAGCCGCACCGAGCACCACCACCACATCGGCAGCGTCCCGGTCATCGACCCGGGCCACCTGCCACACCCGGAACACCGTGCCACCGACGATCAGCGCACCCACCAGGACCGCACCGAGGACCAACCGGATCAACGCGAGCGGCAGGACCGGCCGGCGGTCACCCACCGATGCGGCCCGCCACGCTGGCCAGTGGGCCGCCGGAGCGGCCTCGCCGTACGGCGAGGACCTCGGCGACCACGGACACCGCCGTCTCCGCTGGTCTGGCCGCGCCCAGGTCAAGACCCATCGGTCCGTGCAGCCCCGTCAGCTCATCGTCGGTGATCCCGGCAGCCCGCAGCCGGCGGCGGCGAACCTCCTGGGTGTGCCTTGACCCCAGAGCGCCGCAGAAACCACGTCCCGAGCGCAGCAGCTCCACCAGTACGGCGTCGAAGACCGGCCCGTGGTCGAGCAGCGCCAGCACGTCGACGGCGGTGAACTCCTTCGCCGCGGCGATCGCGGGCTCCAACTCGGTCTCGGTGCGCACCGCCCAGCCCAGCAACGCGCACTGCGCGGACAACGCAGCCCCGATCGCGCCACCGCCCACGATCAGCATCGTGGTCACCGGCACCCACACGTCGATCAGGACCGGGGTGCCCGTGACCTCGCCTTGCTCGGTGGCCGTCGCGCCGATCCGGGACAGCTCCCGCAGCCTGGTCAGGACCACCTCGTCCACCTCCGGCGCACCGAGTGTGCCGACGACCTCGGTCAGCCCGGACCCGGCCGCCACCAGCACCGCCAACCCGTCGACCGTGGAGGCCAGCGCGCACGGTTCCCCGTCGGCGAGCGCGGAACCCAACACGGCCGCGGCCGGCGCGGGCAATGGGTGGCCCAGCAGCTGGGCGCCGCCGCTGCAAGCCAGTCCGGCGGCCAGCGCGTCCGGCTCGGTGACATGCCCTTTCGCGGTACCGGGCACGGCCACCGCGGAGGCCAGCAACGGCAGCGCGACGGTGTCCATGGTGCCCTCGAACACTGCACCCGCCCGGTCCCCCTCGGCGGTACCGGCCAGCAGTTGCCCGGTGGCGACGGTCCCGAAACCGTGCCGCTGGAGCACCCGCACCACCCCGGAGGGCCGGCCCTGCGTGGCCCAGCGGCGTAGCGCGTCACCGGCTTGCCGGCGCTGACGGGTTTCTTCGGTGCTCACCATGTCCATGCTGACCATGTTCCCAGAACAGACCGGGATTCAGCAGCCGACCAGGCGAGTCGCGAGATAGGCCTCGACCTGGTCTATCGCGACCCGCTCCTGGGTCATGGTGTCCCGCTCCCGCACCGTGACCGCATGGTCACTCAACGAGTCGAAGTCCACCGTCACGCAGAAGGGGGTGCCGACCTCGTCCTGGCGACGGTACCGGCGGCCGATCGCTCCTGAGTCGTCGAAGTCGACATTCCAGTGCCGCCGTAGAGCCGCAGCAAGGTCACGGGCCTTGGGCGAAAGGTCGGCATTGCGCGACAGCGGCAGGACCGCGGCCTTCACCGGGGCCAGGCGCCGGTCCAGCCGCAGCACCACCCGGCGGTCCACCCCGCCCTTGGCGTTGGGCGCCTCGTCCTCGGCGTAGGCCTCCAGCAGGAAGGCCATCATCGGACGGCCCACACCGGCTGCGGGCTCGATCACGTAGGGCCGGTACCGGGAGTCAGTGGCCTGGTCGTAGTAGGACAGGTCGACCCCGGAGTGGTTGGAGTGCGTGGTGAGGTCGAAATCGGTGCGGTTGGCGATGCCCTCCAACTCGCCCCACTGCTGACCGGAGGAGAAGCCGAAACGGTATTCCACGTCCACGGTCCGCTTGGAGTAGTGCGAGAGCTTCTCCTTGGCATGCTCGTAATGCCGTAGGTTGTCCCGGCTGATACCCAGGTCGGTGTACCAGTCGGTGCGGGTGTCGATCCAGTACTGGTGCCACTGCTCGTCGCTGCCCGGCTCGACGAAGAACTCCATCTCCATCATCTCGAACTCGCGGGTGCGGAAGATGAAGTTGCCCGGGGTGATCTCGTTGCGGAAGCTCTTGCCGATTTGCGCGATACCGAACGGCGGCTTCTTGCGGGCCGACATCACCACATTCTGGAAGTTGACGAAGATGCCCTGTGCGGTCTCCGGGCGCAGGTAGTGCAGTCCCTCCTCGGACTCCACCGGGCCGAGATGGGTCTTGAGCATCATGTTGAACTCGCGCGGCTGCGTGTATTCGCCTCGGGTCCCGCAGTTCGGGCACGGGATGTCGGACAGGTCGCCTTCGAGCAAGTCCTTGCCGGTGCGTTCTGCGTACTCCTCGGCGAGCTGGTCGGCGCGAAATCGCTTGTGGCAACTCTGGCACTCGACCAATGGGTCGTGGAAGGCCTGCACGTGACCGGAGGCGACCCACACCTGGCGAGGCAGGATCACCGAGGAGTCCAAGCCGACGACATCGTCCCGGGCGGTGACCATGGCGCGCCACCACTGGCGTTTGAGGTTCTCCTTGAGTTCCACGCCAAGCGGGCCGTAGTCCCAGGCCGAGCGGGTTCCGCCGTAGATCTCCCCGCTGGGGAACACGAAGCCACGGCGCTTGCACAGGCTGACGACGGTCTCGATGCGATCCGCGGGCACTGGGGAACTCCAGGGGGTGGTCAGGCTGGTGGGCGGGTGATGGGCACAGCCAGATTAGCGATCGCCCGATCCGGACCCCCGATCGGCGTCGATCGTGAGCAGGCTGGCGTGATCGGTCACCGCGCCACGCTGCGCGTCGGCCAGCACCTCGTAACTCCCCGGCTCGTCGATCAGCGCTTCGGAGAGCAGTGGCACCACATGCTCGCGGACCTCGAACACCGACAGCGCGCGACGGTAGGCGACCACCGACTCGAACTGCACGGCCAGCACCCAGCGCGTGGTGTCATCCGGGGAGCGGCCCAGCTGCCCCCCGAGGCAGCCTCGCGCAGCGGTCAGCAGACCCAGCGCCCGCCGGGCCCTGACCAGGAAATCCTGGGCCAGGGCAGGGTCGAGGGCGAAACGACAGATCAGGATCACGGACGTCCTCTGGGCAGCGGTGGAAGAATAACGTTAGCGAGTCGCCGGGCCGATGATGTCCCTGCGCCTACGATGGCTCGGGATTCGTCGAATCAGCAAGGGAGACGGCATGGCGGGTGTGACCGCAGACGCAATACCCGACCCAACTCTCGACGAGCACTCCCCCGGCCGACCGACGCCCACACCAGCCGCGACCCGCCCACGGGCGACCCTGGTGGCGGCTGGCGAGCTGCTGCGGGCGTTGTCCGCACCGGTGCGGATCGCCATCGTGCTGCAGCTGCGTGACCACGAACGCTGCGTCCACGAGCTGGTCGACGCACTGGGTGTCACTCAACCGTTGATCAGCCAGCATCTGCGGGTGCTCAAGTCCGCCGGCGTGGTGGACGGCGAGCGGCACGGCCGGGAGGTGGTGTACCGGCTGGTCGACGACCATCTGTCGCACATCGTGGTGGATGCCGTGACCCACGTGGAGGAGGAATGAGCACGCCCCCACTGCGCGCTACCCGGCAGCGGACCGCAGTGGCAAGGCTGCTGGACAGCACCGAAGGCTTCCGATCCGCCCAGGAGATCCACGAGAAGCTGCGGCACCACGGCGAAGAGATCGGTTTGACCACGGTGTACCGCACCCTGCAGACGTTGGCCGAGGCCGGTGAGATCGACGTGCTGCGCACCGCCAGCGGCGAGGCAGTCTACCGGCGTTGCTCGGCCCACCACCATCATCACCTGGTGTGCCGGCACTGCGGGCGCACCATCGAGGTCGAAGGCCCGGCGGTCGAACGCTGGGCGGAGCAGACCGCCCACGCCCACAACTTCACCGACATCGACCACACCATAGAGATCTCGGGTACCTGCCCCGACTGCGCCCGCACCAACGGTCGTTAGGTGGGGAGCAGCTCGGTGCGGATCTGGGAGGCTGCGGACACCACGAGCATGAGCAGCGTTCCCAGCGGCACGCTTCCCAACCCGGCCGCTGGGAACGCGTAGCGCAGCATCAGGTCAGCGCCGCGCTCGGTGCGGACCAGCCCCAGAGTTCCGAACAGGCCCTGCCCGGCGCGGATGGCGACCCGCTCGGCCAGTTCACCGTCGTCGGGCAAATCCCAGGCCACCACGCAGGTCAGACTCAGCATCACCAGCCCCTCGACGAGTTCCACCGCCTGCACCGCGCACGGCACCTCGGAGTGCCGGAAGGTCAGCGAGCCGTCATCGTCCACCGTGACGTCCTGAAAGCGCTCCAACGCCGTCCGGGCGGCATCGAGCAGCTCCTGCGCGGAGGACGGACTCGTTGTGCCCTTGTCGTGGCTCATCGGATCGTCCTCCCGGAGTTGTGAGTGTCGACTCGAACTGTGCCGGATGGCCTGGTTTCGAGGGTCCCGCCGAAGCGGCGGTCCCGGGCCGCGTACACCTCGCAGGCCCGCCACAGGTCCCGGCGGTCCAGGTCGGGGAACAGGATGTCCTGGAACACCAGCTCGGCGTAAGCAGCCTGCCAGATCAGGAAGTTGGAGATGCGCTGCTCCCCCGAGGGCCGCAGGAACAGGTCGACATCCGGCATGTCCGGCTCATCCAGGTAGCGGGCCAGCATCCGCTCATCGATCCGCTCCGGGTTGATCTCACCGCGGGCCGCCCGGCGGGCCAGCTCGCGCGCCGCGTCGGCGATCTCGGCGCGCCCGCCGTAGTTGACGCACATGGTCAGCGTCATGACATTGTTACCGGCGGTCAGTTCCTCGGCGACCTCCAGCTCGCGGATGACGCTACGCCACAACCGCGGGCGGCGCCCGGCCCAGCGCACCCGGACTCCCATCTCGTGCATCTGGTCACGGCGGCGGCGGATGACGTCGCGGTTGAAGCCCCTCAGGAAGCGCACCTCCTCGGGGCTGCGGCGCCAGTTCTCGGTGGAGAACGCATACGCCGAGAGCCACTGCACACCCAGCTCGATGCAGCCGCACACCAGGTCCAGCAACACGGCCTCACCGCGGCGGTGCCCTTCGGTGCGGGGCAACCCCTGCTGCTGCGCCCACCGCCCGTTGCCGTCCATCACCAGCGCCACATGCCGGGGCACCCGGCCTGCCGGTAGCGCCGGTGGCCGGGCACCCGACGGATGCCGATCAGGCGCTCGAACCACCGAGCCATCCTGCCGCTTGCCGCATTCAGCGGGCTGAGCGGGGTTATGGACGGGCAGCTAACCCCGCTC
>JBOHFF010000042.1:0-16508 GCA_050699515.1 Pseudonocardiaceae bacterium | reverse complement strand
AGGCCGAGCAGCCGGGTCAGCATCTGCTGGCGTGCGGCGGGTTTGGCGTGCAGGAACTCGGCGAAGTCGCCTTGCGGGAGTACTACGCACATGCAGAACTGGTCGAACGGCAGCCCGAGCAGCTCCTCGACGGCCCGCGTCACTGCGGAGTCGGCGGCGAGCACCTCGGTGCCGTCACCGGCCTCCCCCGTACCGGCGGGATCGTCGAGGCGTTCCAGCCGCGCGTTGCGGACGGTCACCCCGCCCTTGGCGGACCTGCGCAGTTCTCGGGCTACAACGTAGCGGGCGTCGCGGGCATCGAACACGAGGCGCACCGTGCCCCGGTTCACGCTCGGAGCTAGTGCCAGCTTGACGACCTTCTGGTCATCCCAGCGGGGCACCGACCCGTAGAGCGCGAAGGTCATCGCGTCGATCACGGTGGACTTACCCGAGCCGGTCGGCCCGACCAGCGCGAAGTACTCCGCGGCCCGGAAATCGACGGTCGCGGGCTCGCGGAACGCGGCGAAGCCGTGCATGTCCAGCAGTACCGGGCGCATCACGCGCCCCCGGTCACGCGGTCGTGCAGCCGGGCGAACAGCGCATCGAGGCGGGGATCGTCGGTGTTGCGGGTGGCGCAGTACTCACCGAAGAGCTCCAGCGGGGTGCGCTCCACCCCCGGGGCGCTCGCCGGGCGTGATCCGGTGACCGGGGTGGCGAACTCCGGGTCGATCCGCACCTCCAGCGCGCCCGGCAGCAGGCCGGTCACCTCCTCGCGCAGCCCCGCGCGAGCGGGCTCGCGCACCCACACCCGCAACAGGTCGTCCCCAACCGTCCCGGCCAGCGCGCCCAACTCCTCGACGGTGCCGCGCAGCGTCCGCAGCCGCCGGGCTGCTCCGATGGGGATGTCGGTGACCCGCGCCGGTGTGGTCGGCGTGGCCTCGACCAGGCAGACCACGGGCTCGTACTCCTGCTCGCCGAAGTCCACCGCCAGCGGGGCGCCGCAGTAATGCACCGGGCACGGCGCCGCGATGTTCTGCCGCCGGTGCAGGTGACCCAGCGCGACATAATGCGCGTCAGGCGGGAACACGGTGGCCGGCACGGCGTATTCGAAGATCGACTGCGCCGCACGCTCGCCGCCGCCGAAGGTGGCGTTGAGCACGGTCAGGTGCGCCATCACGAGGTTGATCGCATCGGTGCGGAACCCACCGGTCAGCGCGGCGAGGATGTCCCGGAGCAGCTGGTCGTAGGCACCGGTGTGCTCCGCCGGGGTATTCGCGACAAGCTCCGCGGCGCGCACCGCGTAGCGCGAGGACACGAACGGCAGCACCGCGACGGTCACCGGCTCGCCGGTGCGGGCCGTGAACTCGACGACCCCGCCCTGCTCGGCGCTGCGGACCGAGCCGACCAGGGTGATACCCGCCGCCCCCGCGAAGGGCCGGTAGGCCTCCAGGGTGGCAGCGTGGTCATGGTTGCCGGCGATCACGACCACCTGAGTACCCGCGCCGGCCAGCGCCATCAGGGTGCGGACCACGAGCTTCTGCGCTGGGGCCGAGGGCGCCGCACTGTCGTAGAGGTCACCGGCGACGAGGACGGCGTCGAGCTCGTGTTCCCGGGCCACGCGCACGATCTCGCGCAGCACCTGTTCCTGCTCCTCGAGCCGGCCGTGCCCCTTCAGGGTCTTGCCGACGTGCCAGTCGGCGGTGTGCAGGAACCTCATCTGGCTAAAACGGCGGGTCGTCGTCGACGGCCGGCAACCGGCGGAACGGATCGCGCCCGTTGCTGCTCACCGGCGGCGCACCGCACTCCGACAGGCGGGTCGCCCACGCCGGGAACGGGAACTCGACGGCGATCGGCACCGGGATCTCCGGCTGCGAGACGAACATCGTGCCCGGCTTGGCCAGCGTCGCCCGCGAGCGCTGTGAGGCCGGCAGGAAGCCGTACTCGGGTCGTCCCGCCTCGGCCGGATCCAGCCGGCCCACGACCTTGACCGACGAGTTCGCCACGATCCGCCGCTCCACCTCACTGGCCGTCTGCTGCGCGCCGATGAGGATGATCCCCAGCGAACGCCCGCGTTCAGCGATGTCGAGCAGCACCTCCTTGATCGGGCTGGTGCCCTCCCGCGGAGCGTACTTGTTCAGCTCGTCGATCATGGTGAAGAGCAGCCCACCCGCTCCGGCGGCCTCCTTACGGGCGGTCTCAGCCGCCAGCACCACGCCGACGACGAAGCGCTGGGCACGCTCCGGCAGGTTGTGCAGGTCGACGACGGTGACCTGCTGGTTGTCGGTGCTGACCCGGCGACCCGGCGCGTCAGCGAGGTCACCACGGACGATCGTGCGCAACGGCTTGAGGCTCGAGCGCAGCCGGCGCAGGAAGGCGTTGATCGTGCCAGTGCCGGTGACCGGGCCCGCCCAATCCCGGCGGGCGTCCTCGTCGGTGAGCCGATCGAAGAGGAACTCGACGAGCTCGTCGTAGGTGCGCAGCAACTGACCCCCGATCGCGACCGCACCCCCGTCACCGGTCGCGGTGGCGTCACGCCGCAGCCGGTGGGCCACCTGGTGGATCACCGTCGTGTACTGGTTGCGCTCATCCTCGGCGTCAGCGAAGACGTAGGGCAGCAACTCGTCGGCGCAGAACTGAGCCAGCGTCCACCAGAACGCGCTGACCCCGCTGGTGCGCCCGGCAACATACGGGCGCCCGCTGAGGTCCTCCGGCGTGGGCGGGGCGAAGAACCCGACGGAGGCGAACGGCTCCGCGGGCAGGCCCAGCCGAGCGTAGTCACCGCGCAACTCGTCGTCGAGGCGGGTGTTCGGGTGGTCGAGAAACAGCAGATCCTCACCCTTGACGCTGAACACCAGCGCCTTCGCGTTGAGCGCCCGCCGGCCCAGCACACCACTACGGAAGATCGAGTTGAGCAGGAACAGCGCGAAGCTGGTCTTGGTCGCCACCCCGGAAACACCGCTGATCGAGACATGGCCGCCGCGGGTGCCGTCGAGGAACTCGAGGTTGACGTAGATCGGGTCACCGTCGCGGCCCAGGCCCACCGGGACCTTCTGCTCCATCCGGTCGAAATACAGCGCCTGCGCCCGTTCTTCACCAGTGGCCCGCCGGGCCGGCTCCCCCGGCCTCGGCGGGACATAGCATTCCGGCTCCACCCGGGTCGTGGTGACCTCGGCGATCTCCTGCACCTGCGCGGGGAGCACCCCATCGGCGATCAAGAACACGTCCGAGCCGAAATTGGCACCCTCATGCCGGGCCCGGACCTCGGTCACCACACCCGAGGTCATCACCGGCCCCACACCGGGGACGGCCCGGACGGTGACCACCACATCGTCGAGCTGCAAGTAGCAGTCCTGAGCGAGGGCGACACTGAACAGCAACGGAGTGGAGTCCTCAGTGCCGACAACCCGGCCGACGACGCTCACGGGGCCAGCCACGCCTGATTGCTCTGCCACAATCCTCCTCCGCCGCCACGACCATGGCGCGCCAACCCCGCGGAGGATAGTGCGTCGACCTGTCGCGGTATCCGGCGCTTGATGTGCCAGGCCAGGCGGAATCGACAGCGCTCACGCCCTCCGCAGCCGCAGCCGGTGCTCACGCAGGCCTGTGACGTCGACCTCGTCCAGTGACGTGACGACGAGGTCGGCGTGCGCGGCCGACAGGAGCGCCTGGTCGTCGGCTCGGGCCACCCCCAGAGCGGCCATGCAACCGGCCTTGGCCGCCTGCACGCCGCTGGTGGCGTCCTCCACGACGAAACAGTGCTCCGGCGTGACGCCCAGCTCGGCGGCTCCCGTCAGGAAGATCTCCGGGTGCGGCTTGCCCTGGGCGAAATCGCGGCCGGAGATGTCGGCGTCGAAGAACTCCAGCAGGCTCAGGCCCGGGTGCACGAAGTCATAATGCGTGCCCTGCTCCGCGGCGAAGGCGTCGAGCCGGATCTGGCGCAGGAACAGTCCGGCGTTCTTCGACGATGACGCCGCCGCCACCGGGATGCCCGCGTCGCGCACGGCCAGCACGAAGCGCAACGCGTCGGGGTATGCCTCGAACTCGCCGGCCTCGATGAGCTTGATGACCATGGTCTGCTTGTTCGCGGCGTAGGCTTCAACCCGCTGCGCTGCGTCGGGAACCTCGAAGTACTCCAGGGCCGCCTGCGCACCGCTCATCCGAGGCTTGCCCGATATCAACCGCTGGTAGACCTGCGGGGTGAAACGATCGTCGGACCACGAGGTCCGGCCTGCGATGCCGGCCCAGTCGTGTTCCATCAGTCCACGCAGCGAGTCCTTCCAGGCCCGTTCGTGCGGGGAGTTGACCAGCACGCCGTCCACATCGAAGATCGCTCCCTCAAAACCGTGAGTCGGCACGATCACTCCCTTCCCCTGCGGGGTCTGAATCCGGACGATCGGGCTGCCGGTGCAGTGACGCTACCCACTCCTGCCCGGCTGAGAGCTCCCGGACTTCGCCGCCGATGCCGATCCGGACCGGTCGGCTGAAACCCTCGGCGAGGGCATGGACCGTCAGCTCATCACCGGAGAGGCTGACCCTGATCGACGTGCCACGGAACAGCATCGGGAATCTGAGCCCATCGAGGCGGTCGGTGAGCGTGGGCTCGAAGTGCAGGACCCCACCGCGCGCACTGGCGCCGACGTAGCCGCGCTGCAGGAGATTCAGAGTCCCGGACATCACACCGATGTGGATGCCCTCTTTGGTGGTGCCGCCCTGCACGTCGGCCATATCACTCTCCAGCGCAACCAGGAAACGCTCCCATGAGCTCTCCGGGTTCAGGGCGCCGAGCACGGCGGCATAGGTGACCAGGCTCAGGGTCGAGCCGTGGGAGGTGCGCTGGTCGTAGTAGTCGATGGTCCGCCGCGCGAGGTCGGGGTCGTAGTCATACCCGAGTCGTTCGAACAGCCCGCGGAGCTCGTCGGCGGAGAAGAGGAAGAACAGCATCACCGCATCGGCCTGCTTGGCCAGCTGGTATCGGTTGGGGTCGTCGCCTTCGGATTGGAGGATGCGGTCCAGACGCCCGATGTTGCGGTGCTGGGCACGGTAGCTCTCCCAGTCCAGTTCCTCGAGATCGGCATAGCCCTCGAACTGGCTGATGATGCCGTCCGCGTGGAACGGGACGAGCATCTTGCGGCTCATCTCGGTCCACGTGCGCAGCTCGTCATCGGTGAGCCCGAGATGGACCCGCAGCGCGGCACGACGACTCGTCGGGAGCAGCTCGAGCACCCGCGGAGCGGTGCCGGCGATCCAGGCCACCATCACGTTGGTGTAGGCGTTGTTGCGCAACCCACCGTCCACGGCGCCGGGGTAGCGCTCGTGGAACTCGTCGGGCCCCATCACCCCGTGGATCTCGTACCGGTCGCGCTCCGGATTGTAGTGCGCGATCGAGGCCCAGAAGCGGGCTATCTCGAGCATGAGCTCGGCACCGTAGTCGCGGAGGAACGCCACGTCGTCGGTGGCCTGGTAGTACTGCCAGACGTTGTAGAAGATCGCCGCGTTGACGTGGCGCTGGTTGTGGCTGTGGTCGGGGTGCCATTGCCCGGACAGCGGGTTGAGGTGCACGACCTGTGTCTCCTCGGAACCATCACTGCCGCTCTGCCACGGGAACATCGCGCCCCGGTAACCGGCCTCCCGTGCCGCGGCCCGCGCTTCGGCGAGACGGCGGTAGCGGTACAGCAACAGCCCCCGGGTGATCTCGGGCAGCCGGAAGTTCAGGTAGGGGTAGACGTAGAGCTCGTCCCAGAACACGTGCCCGCGGTAAGCCTCGCCGTTGAGCCCCCGAGCCGGGACACCCACGTCGTGCCGCGCAGTGTGCCGCGAGCACACCTGCAGCACATGGCAGACGTGAAAGCGCAGCAGTAGCTGCACGCGGGGCTGCCGGGGAAGCTGGATGTCACCGATGTCCCACAGCTCCGCCCACGCCGACTCGTGCTCGGTCAGTGCCGCGGCGAAGTCCGGGTAACGCGCGACGTGCTTTCCGGCGGCAGCCAGGGTCTCGGTGATCGCGTTGTCGTGGGAGGTGAACAAGGAAATCATCTTCTCCACCCGAACCGGGCTGCCCTGCTCGAGGTCGAAGGCGAGAACCTGCTGGATGTAGTCCTCCATCTGGTAGAGGCTGCGGGCAACCTCCAGCGAGCCGCCCGTCTGATGCTTCTCACCCTCGCCACCACGGAACACGCGAGTGCGCGCGGCCTCGGCGATGTAGATGTTCGATTGCCGGGTCTGCACCTTCAGTGCGATGATCTCCGGGCCGAAGGTGCGTGGCGATCCCGGGTCGAGGTGGCGCCCCTCGAGCTCGCGGTAGCGGGCGACCATGTGGTTCGTGACGCGACCATCCAGACCGGAGATCACTTCTACCCGGCCGGACCAGTTGTCCGGGGTCACCGTCCACTCGATACCGGCCAGGTGGCTGTTGGCCATGCTCACGAATCGGCGGCTGTGCAGGGTCGTCTCGCGGCCGGCGCGGTCGCGGAACTGGATCTCACGCCCTACCACGGCGTTGCGGATGTCGTAGGAGTGGCGATAGGAGAGGACCTCGACGTTGTCGAGCCGGATCGCCTCCTCACCCTCGATCCTCAGCTTCAGTAGCAGCCAGTTGGGGAGGTTGACCAGATCCTCGTTGAGAATCGGGCGGCCGCCGAGAATGGTCGTCTCCCGGTTGAAGCAGCCGTGGGCGTAGGTGCCCGGGTAATGTATCGCGTCGGCGTCCTCCCACTCAGCCGCTCCCCGGGTGGCGAAATAACCGTTGCCAGTCGAGGTCAGGGCCTCACGCAGACCTTCCTGTGCGGGGTCGAAACCGTCATAGCAGAGTGTGAATTCCGGCACGGGTACCTTCCCGAAGGGTCGCGTGTCAGCGGGCCAGCGTGTCGAGGAATCGCTCGACCTCAACCGTGGATTCCAGGACGAAGTCGGCGGCGGTGGGCCGGTCGGCCACCTCCTGGTCGTCCGGATGACCGACGATGATGCCGATGCCCCATCCGGCCAGCGCCCGGAAAGCGTCCTCGTCGGTGATGTCGTCCCCGAGGTAGAGCGGCACGACATCGTCGGCGTCGAGGTCCAACGTCCGCAGCAGGTGCAGGACGGCTTTGCCCTTGTGCCAGTCGATCTTCGGCTGGAGCTCGTACACCATCTTCCCCGGCGTGAGCTTCAGCCGCCCGGAATACTCGTTCAGCAGCTCATCCACCACCGCGGTGACCTTGGCGTGATACTGCGGATCGGCAAGCCGGTAGTGGACCCCGACAGAGGCCCGCTTCGGCTCGATCACCGCACCTGGAATCGATTCGACCTCGACCCTGAGCCGCTCGGTGACCTCGGAGATCAGGTCGTCGAAGCCGGTCGCGGCCGCGTGCGCGATGGTGCCCTGCTGCGGACTCCAGATATCGAAGCCATGGCTGCCCGCCACCACCAGGTCGTCAAGACCCATCAGCTCCTGCACGACGGGCCGGTCACGACCGCTGACCACGCACACCGAGCAGCGCTGCGCCAGCGCCTGGACCACCTCCCGCATGCCGGCGGACATGACCGCGTCCTGCGGCCGATCGACGATCGGGGTCAGCACCCCGTCGTAGTCGAGGAACACCGCCGGTCGACGACCGGCCAGCCTCGCGGCAAGCCGCACTCCATCGCGCAGCGCGTCCGGCAGGTCGCGAACGGTGGATGCCTGCCTGGTCGCGGCCGTCGGCGTGTCGGCATACCTACGGTCCCGGCCGGCAGCTGGCATGTACCCACCTTACGTAGCGGGCGTCAAGTTTCCTTTCTGTCGTGGGCGTCTTCCTCGCTGGGCACTCGGATCTCGGTGGCCCGACAGCATGGCGCCGAGGGTGTTCAGTGCCGTGGCAAGGTGGGGTTCGAACGCGGCCGGGTGCGCGCCTGCGCCGGGTGCTACAGGATCCACCAACCCTGTCGCGCCCTTGGCCGGTCTCGCGCGAGCGAGCCACAATTGTGGCTTTGACCGTGGAGTCGCTGGGCAACTCGGAGGCGACCGCAAGAAAAACCGCGGCCCACCCGGGCACTCCACTTCAAACAGCGTCTCGCATAAATCTCATTGCCTTTCGCTTTCTCCACCCATTTACCTAACGTCATCTTGTAGACACCGATATTTTTTGCCACCTCGGGCGATCGATTAGCCCGAATCGAGGTGGAGACTGACGGCCTGGTCCTCATACTCCTGGGTGAAGCGTCGGCGTGTCGCCACGCGATTCCTCTGCCTGTCGACGGCAGTTACGACCCGGGTGTACACAAGATCGGGAAAGGTCCACGCGCACCTCCGCGCCCCGCACAGGGTGCTACACGCGCTCGCCGCCAACGTCGACCACTGGCTCGCCCACCAACTCAACGCCTACCAACAAGATCCCAACGAGGACCGGCCACCACTCGCCAGCTGCTACAACGCAGGCTGCACCATCACCTATACCCCCACACCATCACCATGCGCCTCGACCGACCCACCAGCCCCAAGATTGCCCAAGCACTCGGCTTGCTCACCGACCAACTCAGCACCCCACCCACCCCACATCCCCGGCGACCCCCCGCCCCATACACCTACACCGCCCCAATCATGATCAATATTTATCCGTAGCCGCAACCCCTCCGAACGTCTGAGACTCCGGGCACCGCGCGGTGCCACACTTCTCAACTGCCACTTCCCTCAACTCGTAATCAAGTGTAAACTCCCTGTAAAATCCCGATTTTGCGGCCGCGACGGTCGGGAAGGAAGCAAGCTAGTTACGTACCCAATAGTGAAACGGCCGCATTACAAGCCTGGATCGAGCGCCAGAACATTCCTCGCAGGGTTGGAGATAACATTGAATGAGTTTGGGGAGCCGCAGCTCGGTGGCTGGTGGGCGGGTTTGATCATCGGGTTGGTGGTCGTGGTGATCGTGGTGATCGTTGTCAGCGTGCTCCTGGTGCTTGCATCCCGAATCAACGCGCAGGCGCGCGCAGCGGCTCGTGAGCTCGAGGCGACACGGTCGACCACGCAGCCGCTCGTGGAGTTGGCCCGCACGAACGCCACGCTCCAGAGCATCCTCCGGGGCGCTCGGGCCGCTCGAGAAGCATTGGGAGGATAACGATGATCTTAGCTCTCGCCGCTGAAGAGATCACTTTCTGGCAGGTTATACTGGCTGTCGGGGCGGTGGTATTAGTTGCCGTAATCGCGCTTCTCAGCCTGCTCCTCTACCTGGTCCGCTCCATCGAAGCCAGCGTGCAAGGCCTGGGAGACGTGGCGCAGGGAGTTGCCGGCAACACCGCCAACATCAAGATCGCGCTCGCCGTCGCAGACAGCCTTGATGAGGTCATGGACGAGGCGCGCCGCCACGCTCGACTTCTGGGGGTAGGAGCGCAATGAGTACTGGACTGCTCGTAACACTTACCATCATCGAGATCGTGGCCCTAGTGGTCGTGTTGGCACTGTTCGCCATATTGATCACTCGCCGGCTGCGCTCCATTGCCAACACCCTCGGACAGCTCAGTGGCGGAACCATCAGGGCGATCCAAGGGGACGTGTTTCTGGTTGGTGCCGGCGCCGCGATCCTCAACCGGAAGCTGAAGGCCATCGCTGGCGCGCTGCCGGCGATCGCAGAGAAGGCCGAGTCGCTGCCGTCGAAGCAAACGCAGCCCCAGATCCCGCAGCAGACCCGGCGGGCCCAGCCCTCCGGAATTGGCTGGCAACCTGCAGTAGCTCAAGACCCCGCGATAGGGCGCACGTAAACCAAGGAGGCGACGATGGCACTGTGGTGGATCGGTAACGCGATCTTTATCCTCGTGGTCATACCCGTCGTGGTGGTGCTCCTGCAGCGCCTGGCGAGATCCGCTTTCGATGTCGGGAAGCACATCGACACCATTCACGGTCAGGCCGGGGGTATCGTCGTCGCAGTCGACGATGTGAAGGCGCTGGTACCAACCCGCGACGCCGTGAAACAGGTGGGCGCTGGCCTCACCCGCTATGTAAAAGCGGTTGACCGCATCCTGTGAGGAGTGAACTACCATGCCGCTAGCCGCTGTTATCACCATTATCGGCGCAGTGCTCACCGTGCTGGTGCTCGCTGCCTACCTGATCAGTATTGCGCTCGTTCTTTGGCGTGTCCACGCCAAGCTCCGCGCAGTCACCGCCGGCCTCCACTTGGTTACCGAGAGGACCGAGCCAATCGGATCGATCGTTGGGGGGATCAACAGTGATCTTGCCGGAGTGGACAATGCCTTACGGGCCGTACTCGCCAGGTAACGAGGACAAGATCGGGGTTTATGATCTTTAAATTCCCATGCCCGCCGGTCGGGGATCAAATGGGCCAGTCGTTCACCACGGTGTGCAGCACGATCAGCGCCTCCCCCAGCGCACCCATGCGGGCATCGGTCACGGTCTGCGCTACCCGGGCACCCACAGGAACGTGAGTCCCGTCCACGTCGCGCCACCGGTCGTAGACCCGTGGCGCCCGTCTGCTCCCCACACGCGCACTGGGGTCAGCGGCTACTGACCAGCGCTTCCTCATGCGCTGCTTCGACTCGGGCATTCGCCTCTCAATCGCCCGACTGCGCGAGCTCAACGAGCAGACCGGGTTCCGGAGATTCTCCGAGGAACTACTCAGGACAGCACGACAGGTCGTAGAAGGTGATAATGGCGGTTGAGGCCGAGTTGAAGGCGCTGGTACGCGACCCAGAGCGCATCCACTCGGCACTGTCGCGGCAAATCGCCACCGTGGTCACGATCCCAGAGCTAGCGGGACAGACGTTCATCGAGCTGGAGACCCTCGCTGATGCAGGCGACGTGGACGCCGCATCAGACATAGTGCGGTCCGTGCTGCGTGAGTTGGGGATCGAGGACAGCGACCTCACCACCCAGGCTTACACCGATGCGGTCGCGGCCCAGAGAGGCGCCGCCCAGTAACACCGCTATCCGCCCCGTGACGATGATTTGCGCTACAGCACCCATAACATCGCAGCTAAAGGCGTTGGACAGTTTACAAGGGAGATAAATTGCCAACCAGAAAGGGACGTGTTTTTCGGGAGGCGTGGATTACCGATGTCATGCAACACTACCCCCGGTGAGCCGGAAGCTAGCTACATCTCGCCCTGGGACGAAACATCCGAGTGGGACGGGAGAGCGCCGCTGCCGTCTACGATCAGGTGCGCGCATTCATCGAGGCTACCGACGGCAGTACCGCGAAGCTCACCCGTTCACAGAAGGGACGCTTCGTAGCAGCGTCGACGGCGGTGGAGAGCTCGGACGGGTTCCCGATGTGCGCTCCCCGTCGTGCCTGACCGGACCGGCGGTCGAGTTATCGGCGCTCACGCCGGCTCGGTCGGCTGCGCGACAACACCGAGGGCCACGACCGGGACGGTACGCCCGTCGGCAACGCAGACCGGCTATCCCGGGTCGACCCGGAGCGGATCCGCACGGGCGCGGACCGCCGCGGCGAAACGCGGCCGACACCGTTCGGTATCGGTTCGCCAGCTCTGGCCGCGCTGCCTCCAGCCGCGCCGCGACCGGCAGGGCCCGTCGAGCAGCAGTGCGCGGCCGCTGTCCAACGCTGTCACCGCCTGTACCGTGCCAAACTCCACGCAAGGTTCGTGACCTGGCGTTTGGGGCCACCTCGGGGATCACGACATGATCTCGGACTGTGCTGTTCTCCGACTGCTGTACTTGATCGCGATACGGGTGTTCGGCATTCGCCGATCAGATGGCACCGGACGCGGAGTGCGCGGTCGTGGGTGATGAGCGCAGCCAGTCCGGGCCGGCGCATCCCGGCGTTAAGGCGTTAGAGACTCCGGGCTCAGGGCAGCTGCGGCCGTGTCTGCTGTGGATCAGACTCGACGCGCGATCGTAGCTCGGGAATAATGGGCACGTGGACCTGAGGTTGGCCGATGACGAGACATTCCAACGGGCGGCGGAGCTGGTCGAGACGCTCGCGGCCCACCACGGCCTCAGTGAGGTGCGGCTCGGCCAGTACTCCGGAGAGCTCGTGGTGACCGTGGCCGCCGATCGTGACTACTTCGATCTTGTGCAGTTCGAGATGGAGCTTGAGAACTTGCTCCGCGCACGAGTACGTGTGGTATCCGCCGGAGCGCCGGGGGCACACCCACGCGGGCCGCTACGGCGGAACAACGCCGCGGCGTGAGTGAGCCCGAGGAGCTACTTACCTTCGCTCTGGAGCTCTGGAGGCGCTTGATGAGATCGATGCCATCGTAGGCCAAGGTTATGCCGGGTCGCGTCGAGTCTGGACCGGCAGAGAGCTCTGGCGTTCTGCTGGATCGGGGTCGGCAGCGCCCTAAAGGATTACGCACAAATCACGAAGTTACCGGCTCAGCAAGAGCCGCTGTCGTCACCGATCAGATTTCGCGACCGGCTTGCGCACCAATCTCTCAGCCAGCTCGACGCCGACATCCTCTGGCGCGTCAGTACCGAGCGCGTAAGTGATCTGCGGGGGATCCTCATCGGCCTGCGGACCGCAGGTCAGTAGCAGCACAACCCGGATTCCAGCGAGGCCGACCTTGGAAGCCGAGCGAGGGTGGAGGTCGAGTCGCCCTATGGAGCAGCGACCACCGACATACCCGACCAGTATCCATGCCCAAGCCGCTTGTGGATCTTATGAGGAGCGTTTCCGCTGCTCAGATAGTGGGGCGGGTGGGACTCGAACCCACGACCTGACGGATTATGAGACTTCGAATTCACCCGACAGGGGCAGGCCACCAGCGATTATGGTGTCTCGCTTGGCTACTCAGCGTGCGACAGAGGCACCTGTGGCGGCAAGTTCATGGACAGATCCATGGACAAGCTCCCGACCCGCCCCCTCGGTTTGACCTGGGATCCTCGCGAGGGGCTCACACCGAATGAATTGCGGGTGGGCCAGAGAGGCTGCCCGATGTGCGGGACAGCCTACGAGCCCTCGCTTTGAGATCATGATTTGTTTGAGTGCGGCACTGGCTTGTGGCCACGCGGGTGCTACTGACCAGCTCGTTCGCTGTCTCCTTCCCGTGCCCATGCAAACAGCGAGTGTCCTCGGGCGGTGAGTAGGCTGGCGCGCTCAAACGGGGCGAGCATGTCCATGATCTCCTGGCGCTCGGCCAGCCCGCCGTTTTCTTGCTCTCCAAGAATCGCGATCATGGCTGACAAATACAGCGTGTAGGCGAACTCAACCGCCACATCTACCCGTTGCGGTTCGAGTCGGAGAATGGCACGCCGAATGCTGACCGCACGGCCAACAAGATCCAGAGCAATCTCAAGATTCCCCGCTTCCCGGGCCAGGTCGGCAAGGCGCTCGTAGGAGATGGACAGGTCCCGGCGGTAGGTGGTGTTCCCCGGCTCCAGCTCGTGCTTGCGCTGGTCGATCGTGAATGCGCCTTGGAATATGATCAGCGCCCGCGTGCTGAGGCCGTGTGCGCGGGCTAGGTCGCCCAAGGTATCCGCCGATAAACTGAGTGCGCACTGCACGGACAACGGCAGGTCAGCGACTCGTTGTTCTGTGAGCAGTTTGGTATGCAGCCGGGTCAAGCCGTCGAGGAGCCCGGTGCGCCCTGGCCGCTGGGTCATGCCACGAGTCTGCTCGGCGCACCGCTGGACGAGAACGTCGTGATGCTGCGCGAGGACGACTGCTATGACGTTGTCGACGGCCTGATCGACGATGAGGCGGGCCAGAACCTCCAACGCCCGTTCCAGTTGAGCGTCCGAGCTCAGATTCAGGGTGGCGGCGACCAGTGTCCGTCCGCCGTCCTGCTCGGTGCGCAGCGCGCGGGCGATCAAAGCTTCACCGAGCCGGTCAGGTCGCAGCGGATTCCAATGATCGGTGCCCTCGTAGAGCCCCTGTAGCCAACGGTCGAACCGGTGCCGCGAAGCGGTCACCGGCTCGCCGGTGGATTCAAGATCGAATAATGCCTGGGCTTCGGCGTCATCCCGGGCACCGGCTAGGGTGGCCAGCGCCACGAACCGAATCAGGACTGAATGCTCGATATCGGGCATCCGGGACCGCCAATGCCGGATCTCGTGATCAAGCGCCCGGTCTACCGGCGGCCGGCCACCGGCTTGCCATACCGGCCCGGACAGGGCGGCGTCGTAGGCTTCGAATAGCACATCCAATGGTCGGGCGTACTGCCCAGCGGACAGGTCCAGCTCGGCTATCGCTGACGGAGTCCATGTCGGGCCATGCCAGATCCGCCCAAACTCACCGAGGGCAGTATCGAATAGTGGGCGGCGCTCAGCCACCGCGAGTTCAGCGGCAGCCGACGAGCGATCCTTCGCGGTCTCGACAGCGGCCAGTGCCGCCCCAGAGGCCAGCTCCTTAAGCGGTTCCAGCGCCCGCCCCGCCAGCACGCCGGCCACCGGACGGCTGAGCAACAGCACCCGCACCGGAGCCAGCACCGTAGCCGAGCGATCCAGCGCCGCCAGTCGCTCGACCAACCCGGCCGCCTCGCGCTCCTCGACGTAGTCGACCACAAGTAACCGGGGTAGGGGCACGTCATCGGCGCCACGATCCTGCTTGGGCAGCAGTCCGGCCAGCCAACCTCGGGCCTGCGCCGCCAGGCACGCCTCGATAGCGAAGCGAGTCTTGCCCGCTCCTCCGGCCGCCTCCAGGTAACTCATCGCCAGCCGGGGCTTACTGTCACACCAATCCAGGAGGGCACTGAGGTCGGTGTCACGGAACCGGTAGGGCACCACCCGGAACTCCGCACGGAGCATCGCCGAGGGCTGCGCTGACTCCGGGTCCACTTCGGTGCCGTCCCACGGCCGGTCCACCAGGCGATCCGCCCCTGAGATCGGCAGCGCCGACTGCCAGGCGTTGCGATGCCGCCAGCAGACGTCGCGATTGCGGGCCAGCACCTCACGACCGAGCTGGGCCAACCCCTCCGGCACGCCCGGCCCGCCCTCCAGCGCAGCAATTGGCGAGGCCCAGCCGCCACGCGCATCCCACGGGTTCCGGCTCACCGACATCACCCCGGCGACGGCGCGGCGCTGCGGGCATAACAGCGGCGCGCCGCTCAGACCCGGCGGGGCATCCCCGGCCTTGAGCTGCAGGTAACGGTCGCCGTCTATCCCGACGTAGCTGAACGACGCGGCGGATCCCACCGCGTCGACTCCCTGTTCCCGGCGACCGAACCCCCAAGGCGTGCGGCTCGCTCCCGCGCTCAGGCTTATCCCTGGTCAGTGGTGCGCAGACATGATCGGACCAACCCTCCAGCTCCAGCAGAGCCAGATCCGGAAACGGCCAGAACACCGTCGCCGACGACGCATCAGGGGCTTCGGAACGACCCCGGACGTGCGCGTCAACCTGCTCCGGCGCCATCCCATGACTCCCGTCCGGTGCGGCATCCCGGTCGGGTACCACACGGACAGCTTCGCAATCCTCGACGACATGCGCGCAGGTCAGCACCCACCCCGGCGCTACCAGCACCCCAGTCGCGATAGCGCCGTCGGGGGTTTCGATCCGGACCACGAAACGCCGCAACTGCTCATCCCCGGTGCGCGGCACCGTGGCGCCCAGGGTCATCACTGCGCGTCCGGCGGCGATTTCCAGCTCAGGGTCACCATGAGACTGGCCTCGCCGCCACCTTCGATCACCAGGCCGGTGAGCTTGCCGGATTTCGTAGTGAGCTTGAGCCCGAAGGCCACACTGGCCTCCGACGGCTTCACCTTCTGCCACGCCTGGGCAAGCTCGGTGGCAATACCTTCCACCGTCGCCCGCACCCCGTCGAAGGACAACGGACGTTCGTCACGGATCGTCGTCGGCCCACCGGAGTCACTAAGCTCGACGTAGAACTCCGAACCCCCGGCCTGCACCAACCGCCGCTCAACCACGTTGCCCCTCCACTCCGAGAACACCCTGGCCACCCGACCACGCAGACGGCGTCGGGCGAGTCAATCACACACATCATCGCCCAGGTGCAGCTGCTGGTTACCTGCCGACTCGGGGAGGTTTGCGGTGTGGATTATTTGGTTGGTACCAATGAATCTCCCGGCGACGAGGAGTCCGGCGGTATGGGCTTGGGATCCGGCGTGGCTGGCACAGGCGTCTTTGAGGATCCAGGGGGTGAAGTTGTGCTCGAAGGCGTCGACGGCGGTTTTGAGGACGCAGACGTCGGTGTCGATGCCGCAGACGTAGAGGTCTGCCCAACCACGTTCGTTGACGAGGCGGGTTCCTTCGGGCGTGAATAGCGTGTAGATGTATTTGTCTATTTGTCGACGATCGGCGTGCGCGGTCCACGACTTCGTACACGTAGCCGACATGGCGGCCGCATTCGTCCTCACCCTCGACGCGTGCGAGTCCGGCACATAGCGCGCCTACAACATAAGCAGCGGCCGGACCAGCGCCGTACGCGAGGTCATCGGCACTGTTGAGACGGTGACTGGCCGGCTGGTCGCGCTTCGCCACGCCCCAGCGGCATCCGAGCCGCACACGCTGCTGGCCGATAGCTCCCTCGTCCACGCCGAGCTGGGCTGGAAACCGCACAGATCGAGCCTCGATGAGATCATCACCGACGCATGGGCCGCGCTCACTGATGCGCAACCTCACCAGGAACAGTCCGGCGCACGAGCGGCGCCGCTC